>NZ_DAOKZG010000009.1:0-83560 GCF_035325765.1 Ottowia sp. | reverse complement strand
CGCGTCCTACGCCCTGCTCACGCACATGCTGGCGCAGCAGTGCGACCTGCAGGTGAGCGACTTCATCTGGACCGGCGGCGACTGCCACATCTACAGCAACCACCTCGAACAGGTCGAGCTGCAGCTCTCGCGCACGCCGCGGCCCTATCCGCAACTCGTCATCAGGCGCCGGCCGGCCTCGATCTTCGACTACGAATACGAGGACTTCGAGGTCGTCGGCTACGACCCGCACCCGGCCATCAAGGCGCCGGTGGCGGTCTAGCGTTCGTGATAAAAGAACAGCTCCAGCGCTTTCCCATCAAGCGCGAGCAGCTATCTTTTCAATAGTCATCCATGACCGATCTGCTTTCCCTCTACCGCACCATGGTGCGCATCCGCGCCTTCGAGGACGCGGCCGAGGTCGCCAGCCAGGGCGGCGTCACCGCCTTCGGCCAGCAGGCCACGGCCGCGCCGGCGCGCGTGCGCGGGCCGCTGCACCTGTCCACCGGGCAGGAGGCGGTGGCGGCCGGCGTGTGCGCCCACCTCAGGCGCGCCGACCTGCTCACTTCCACCCACCGCGGCCACGGCCACACGCTGGCCAAGGGCGCCGACCCCGCGCGCATGATGTGCGAGCTGTTCGGCAAGGCCAGCGGCTACAACGGCGGCAAGGGCGGCTCCATGCACATCGCCGACTTTGACGTCGGCATGCTGGGCGCCAACGGCGTCGTCGCCGCCGGCCTGCCGATTGCGGTTGGCGCGGCGCAGGGCCTCAAGCTGCGCGGCCAGGACGCCTTCGTGGCCTGCTTCTTCGGCGACGGCGCCATCAACCGCGGGCCGTTCCTGGAGGCGCTCAACTGGGCGCAGGTCTACCAGCTTCCGGTGCTGTTCGTGTGCGAGGACAACCGCATCTCCGCCACCACCGCCAGCGGCCCCATGACCGCCGGCCCCGGCGCCAGCGCGCGCGCCACCGCCCTCGGCATCGAGGCGGTGCAGGTCGACGGCACCGACGTGCAGGCCGTGAGCGAGGCCGCCGCGATCCTGGTCGCCGAGATCCGTGCCGGCCACGGCCCGCGCCTGCTGCACGCACTGACCGACCGCCACAAGGGCCACGTCTCGGTCGACCCAGCCACCTACCGCGACCCGGCGCAGGTCGCCGCCGCGCTGGCGCGCGACGGGCTGGCACGCACGCGCGCGCAGCTCGTCGAGCAGGGGTTGGCCACGGAGGTGGAGCGCATCGAACGCGAGGCCAGGGCCGAGATCGACGCCGCCGTCGCCACCGCCAGCGCCGCGCCGCCACCCGCGCGCGACGCCGCCTACACCGACATTCAAAACATCGGCGCGGGGGTGTGGGCATGAACGCGCGCGAACCGCAGGAGAGCGCCGTGGCGCCGAACCGAAACGACATGAACAGCGTGCAACTGACCTACGCCCAGGCCGCCGCACTGGCGCTGGAGCAGGCCATGGAGCGCGACCCCACCGTGCTCGCCCTGGGCGAGGACCTGGGCCGTGGCGGCGTGTTCGGCCAGTACCGCGACGCCGCCGGCGAGCCGCTGGTGCAGCGTTTCGGCCCCGAGCGCATCGTCGACACCCCGATCTCCGAGGCCGCCATCGTCGGCGCCGCGGTCGGCATGGCGCTGGCCGGCTGCCGCCCGGTGGTCGAGCTGCGCGTGGTCGACTTCGCCCTCTGCGCCGTCGACGAGATCGTCAACCAGGCGGCCAAGAACCGCTACATGTTCGGCGGCCAGGGCCGCGTGCCGCTGGTGATGCGCATGCCGATCGGCATCTGGTCGGCTTCGGCGGCGCAGCACAGCCAGTCGCTGGAAGCCTGGTTCGCCCACATCCCGGGCCTGGTCGTGGTCACGCCCGGCACGCCGGCCGACAACCACGGCCTGCTGCTGGCGGCGCTGGCCTCGGGCGATCCGGTGATCTACATGGAGCACAAGGAGCTGTGGGGCCAGCCCGGCGCGGTGACGCCCGGTGCCGTGGTGCCGCTGGGCCAGGCGCACACCCTGCGCGCCGGCAGCGACCTCACCCTCGTCTCCTGGTCGCGCCAGGTCCAGGCCTGCGCGCAGGCGGCTGAAGAGCTCGCTGCGCAGGGCGTCCAGGCCGAGCTCATCGACCTGCGCACCATCTGGCCCTGGGACCAGGAAGCGGTGCTCACCAGCGCCGCGAAAACCGGCCGCCTGCTGGTGGTGCACGAGGCCATCCAGGCGGCGGGCTTCGGCGCCGAGATCGCCGCCACCGTGGCCGAGCGCACCGGCGCCAGGGTGGCGCGCCTGGGCGCGCCGCGCATCCCGGTCGGCTACGCCCAGGTGCTGGAGGACGAGGCGCGCATCGGCGCCGACAAGATCGTTGCCGCCGCGCAGCGGCTGCTGCAGCGATGAGCAGCGGCCGGCCGCGCGTCGGCCTGATCTGGGCCCAGGCGCGCGGCGGCGTGATCGGCCGGGACGGCGTCATGCCCTGGCACCTGCCCGAGGACCTGGCGCACTTCAAGCGCACCACGCTCAGCCACCCCGTCGTCATGGGGCGCAAGACCTGGGAGTCGCTGCCGCCGCGCTTCCGCCCCCTGCCCGGCCGCACCAACATCGTCGTCACGCGCCAGGCGGACTGGCAGGCCGCGGGGGCACGACGCGCCTCGAGCCTGGAGCAGGCGTTGCAATCCTGCCCCGACGCCGAGCGCATCTGGGTCATCGGCGGCGCCGAGGTCTACGCCCAGGCCCTGCCCCTGGCCGACGAGCTGATGGTGACCGAGATCGATGCCGAAGTCGAAGGCGACGCCTTTGCCCCCGCCATCGGGGCCGACTGGCAGGAAGTGGCGCGCGAACCCCTCGTGGCTGCCAACGGCACGCGGCTGGCCTTCGTCACCTGGCGCCGATCGCCGCAGGCCTGACCCTGGCGCCACCTGCGGCACCGGTTCGGCCGAAAATGGCGGCAACAAGGCTTGCCAGGAGACGGAACCATGACCCAGGGCTTCAAGGTGGGCGACCACGTGCGCTGGAACTCCGAAGCCGGCCACGTCAGCGGCCGCATCATCAAGGTGCACCACGCCGACTTCGACTGGAAGGGCTACACCCACCACGCCAAGCCGGACGACCCGCAATACGAGATCCGCAGCGACAAGACCAGTCACATCGCCGTGCACAAGGGCCGCGCGCTGACGAAGATCGATGACTGACACGCAGGGCGCGCGCCTGCCCTACCACACCATCGGCCACGCCCGGCTGGCCCTGCCCGACTTCATTGCCCGGCTGCAGGACGCGGGCGTCGAGCTGCTGGTGGACGTGCGCGCCTTCCCGCGCTCGCGCACCAATCCGCAGTTCAACGAGGACACCCTGCCCGCGGCGCTGGCCGAACACGGCATCGGCTACCTGCACCTCGCCGAGCTCGGTGGCCGGCGCGGGCGCCAGCCCGGCGTCGCGCCCGAGGTCAACGGCGCCTGGGACAACGAGAGCTTCCACCACTATGCCGACTACACGCTGCAGCCCGCGTTCCACGCCGGCCTGGAGCGCCTGCGCGCGCTCGGACAGGAAAAGCGCGTCGCCATCATGTGCGCCGAAAGCGTGTGGTGGCGCTGCCACCGCCGCATCATTGCCGACCAGTTGCTGGCCAGCGGCGAGACGGTGCGCCACATCATGGACGGCCATGTCGAGGATGCGCGCCTGACGCCGTTCGCCCAGGTCCAGGGCGGCGGCAGCGTCACCTATCCGGCCGAGCCACCGCCACATGCACCGGCCGCGTGAGCGCGTCGCGGCCGGCGCCGGTCTGGATGGAAGGCGCGGCGAGACCGCCTTCGCCCTTGCCTGGGGTGCACGCCGGGCCTGACAATCGCATTCATGCCAACCCATTCATCGCCTGCCGTCCATGTGGAAGAAAGCATGCAGCGCCGCGCGCCCCTGGGGCGCGCGGACACCAGCCTCGCGGCCTTTGTCGGTCAGGCGGCGCAGGGCCCCCTGGACACGCCGGTACGCGTCCAGGGTTTTGCCCAGTTCGAGTCGACCTTCGGCCCGCTGGCGACCGACCTGGAGTTGCCCTGGACGCTCTGGCAGTTCTTCCTGAACGGGGGCGCCGACGCCTGGGTGGTCCGCGTGGCGGACACCACGGCCCAGGCGCTGGCTGGCGACCGCACGGGGCGTCGCGGCCTGTTCGCGCTGGACGCCGCGGATGGATTCAACCTGCTGTGCCTGCCCGGCGTATCCGACCCCACCGTGCTGCGCACGGCGGCGACCTACTGCGAGGAGCGCCACGCCTTCTTTCTCGTCGACGCGCCGGCGACGGCATTGACGCCGACCGAAATGCACGCCGCGCTGCAACGTGGCCTCATGCCTGCCAGCAGCAACGCGGCGGTCTACTACCCTTGGGTGGTGCTGGCCGATCCGCACGGCGCGGCCACGCCGCGGCTGGCGCCGCCAAGTGGCACGCTGGCCGGAATCTACGCGCGCACCGATCGCACACGGGGCGTCTGGAAGGCGCCAGCTGGAACGCAGGCATGGTTGCAGGGCGTCACGCAGCTGGCCTGCGCGCTCGGCAGCCAGGACCTGGAAACGCTCAACGCCCGCGGAATCAACTGCCTGCGCGATCAACCGGGGTACGGTCCCTGCGTCTGGGGCGCGCGCACGCTGCGCCCGACCGATCCCGGCTGGAAGTACATCTCGGTGCGGCGCCTGGCGCTGCTGCTGCAGCGCAGCCTGCTCGAAGGCCTGGACTGGGTTGCCTTCGAACCCAACGACGAGGCGCTCTGGACCTCGCTGCGCGCGGTCGCGAGCGATTTCCTGGCCGCGCTGTGGCGCGACGGTGCGCTGCTGGGCGACCGGGTGGAACAGGCCGGCTTCGCGCAGTGCGGGCTCGGCCAGACCATGACGCAGGACGACATCGCGCGCGGCAAGGCGCGACTGACGCTGGGCTTCGCCCCGGTGCGGCCAGCCGAATTCGTCGTGCTCAGCCTCGAATTCGAAACCGCAGGCTGAGCACATGGGGCGCCGCGCCCGTCAGCCGGACGCGCGGGCTTGCTCTAAAGTCGGCACATGCCGGTGTCACCCTGGACGCACGGCGCGCTCCCCAACCCGTCTCACGCCTTCCCATGCGCATCGCCACCTGGAACGTCAACTCCCTCAACGCCCGCCTGCAGCACGTGCTGGACTGGCTGGCCACCAACCCGGTCGACGTGCTGGCGCTGCAGGAGCTCAAGCTCACCGATGACAAGTTTCCGCACGAGGCTCTGCGCGCGGCCGGCTACGAATCCGTCGCCTTCGGGCAGAAGACCTACAACGGCGTCGCCCTGCTGACGCGCGCGCCGCTGGTGGCCCGGGACGTGACGCGCAACATCCCGGGCTTTGCCGACGCCGAAGCGCGCGTGATCGCCGGCACGCTCGACGCCCCCGGTGGGCCGTTGCGTCTGGTGAACGCCTATTTCGTCAACGGCCAGGCGCCCGGTACCGACAAGTTCGAATACAAGATGAGCTGGTTGCGCGCGCTGCGCGACTGGTTGCGCGAGGAGCTGGCCGCGCACCCGCGCCTGGCGCTGGCGGGCGACTTCAACATCGTGCCGGAAGATCGCGACAGCTACGACCCGGTCGGCCTGGCCGGCACCATCCTGCACACGGACGAGGAACGCCACCACTTCCAGGCCCTGCTGGCGCTCGGCCTGGCGGATTCGTTCCGCCTGTTCGAGCAACCCGAAAAAAGCTTCACCTGGTGGGACTACCGCATGCTGGGCTACCAGAAGAACCGCGGCCTGCGCATCGACCACATCCTGGTCAGCGCGCCCATCGCGGCGCAGGCCGTCGCCTGCCACATCGACCGCGCCCCGCGCAAATGGCCCAAGCCGAGCGATCACGCGCCGGTGACACTGGAGCTCGGGTAAGGCGCGCGTGGCCGGGGCCCAACCCACCATTGGGCACGCTCCCCTTGGGCGCCGAGGCTCGCGACCCCGTGCCTGCCTGCACAAGCCTGGACGGGCCGAAGGGCCGCCGCTGTGGGTGAGCACGTGGGGTGCAGTGACCCGACGGCTGTTGCACTTCAGGGCGTCGGCAGGCGGCTCAGCTCGCGCTTGATGCCCTCGATGTCGGCCTGGTTGCGCTCGATCGAGGCCTTGAGCTCGGCCACCCGATCCAGGTACTTCTGGTAGTTGCGCGCCTCGCCGCCGATCTTGTCGGGCTGGCCGCCCTTGTACTCCTGTTCCAGCTCGGCCTGCCGCGCCTCGGCGCGGCGCAGCTCCTGCTCCAGGATGGCACGCGCGTCGGCATCGCGCTTGCGCTGCTCGGCGTCGGCAACGCGCGGCGCGGCCACGGGTGCCGCGCCGCTGCCGCGCGCCGCCGTGCCGCCCGACGCCGCGGCGGCAGGCGAGGTGCCACGCACGATGGTGATGTTGCCGCCTTCGACCGGCTTGCAGTCGGTGCGGCCCTTGGGCTGGTTGGTGTATTCGTTGCCGCAGCGGTAGACGCGGTCCTGCGCCCATGCGGGGACGGCCAGCACCAGCACCGCCAGGGCCAGCGCCAGGCGCCCGGTCAGCAGGAGAGAAGAGTTCATGTCGCGCATCTCGAAATCGGTCCACGCGCAACGCCGTGCGTCGTGGCCAAAGGCACAGTATCGACCAGAAAGACCCGCTTGGCGCCTCCGTGTTCCCCCGGCACGCAAAAAAGGCGACCGAAGCCGCCTTTTTGCCCCCGCGCCAGGTTGCGCGTGCGTCACAGCGAATAGTACATCTCGTACTCGACCGGATTGACCTGCATGCGCACGCGCGCGACCTCGGCGCGCTTGAGTTCGATGTAGGCATCCAGCATGGCGTCGCTGAACACGCCGCCCTGGGTCAGGAAGGCGCGGTCGCGGTCGAGTTCGTCCAGTGCCTGGTCCAGGCTGTGGCAGACGGTGGGCACCAGCCGGTCTTCCTCGGGCGGCAGGTGGTAGAGATCCTTGGTCGCCGCCTCGCCCGGGTGGATCTTGTTCTCGATGCCGTCCAGACCAGCCATCAGCAGCGCGGCAAAGCCCAGGTAGGGGTTCATCATCGGATCCGGGAAGCGTGCCTCGACGCGCCGCGCCTTGTCGCTCATGACGTGCGGGATGCGGATCGAGGCCGAGCGGTTGCGGCTGGAATAGGCCAGCTTGACCGGGGCCTCGAAGTGCGGCACCAGGCGCTTGTAGCTGTTGGTGGTCGGATTGGTGATGGCGTTGAGCGCGCGGGCGTGGCGGATCAGGCCGCCAATGTAGAACAGCGCCGTCTCGGACAGGCCGGCGTAGCCGCTGCCGGCGAACAGGTTCTTGCCGCCCTTCCAGATCGACTGATGCACGTGCATGCCGCTGCCGTTGTCGCCGTGGTAGGGCTTGGGCATGAAGGTGGCGGTCTTGCCGTGCTGGTCGGCGACGTTCCAGATCACGTACTTCATGCGCTGGGTCCAGTCGGCGCGCTCGACCAGGGTGGAGAAGCGCGTGCCGATCTCCATCTGGCCGGCCGCGCCGACCTCGTGGTGGAACACCTCGACCGGCACGCCGACCGATTCGAGCACCTGGGCCATCTCGGCGCGCATGTCGTGGCCACTGTCCATCGGCGGCACCGGCATGTAGCCGCCCTTGGGGCCGGGGCGGTGACCGCGGTTGCCGCCCTCCAGCTCGGCGCCGCGGTTCCATGGCGCCTCGTACTCGTCGATGCGGTAGAAGCTGTGGCCCGGCTCGATGCCCCAGCGCACCTGGTCGAACACGAAGAACTCGGGTTCGGGGCCGAAATAGGCCGTATCACCAATGCCGCTGGCCTTCAGGTAGGCCTCGGCGCGCCGCGCCAGGGAACGCGGGTCGCGCTCGTAGGCCTTGCCGTCGCCGGGTTCGAGCACGTCGCAGGCGAGCACCAGCGTGGCGTCCTCGTAGAACGGATCGATGTAGGCGGTGGCCGGGTCCGGCATGAGCAGCATGTCGGAAGCCTCGATGCCCTTCCAGCCGGGCATGGACGAACCGTCGAACGGATGGCCGTCGCTGAACTGGTCCTCGTCGAAGCCGGCCGCGGGCAACGTGACGTGGTGCTCCCTGCCCCGGGTGTCGGTGAAGCGCAGGTCGACGAAGCGGCACTCGTCTTCCTTCAGCAGGTTCATCACGTCGGCCACGGACTTCGTCATTCGGTTCTCCAGCTACGGTCGAAAATCTCGCAAACCCGGGATTTTGCCTGCATCCGCGGCGCCGCCGGCAGTGCCGCATCCCGGTTGCCCGCCGCGCAACGCGCCAACCGCAGCGCGTGAAGCGGTCTGGCTCCAATGGCCGCGGAGCAGGCCAGACGCCGGCACCCGTGGCCGGGATCCCCCTGGCCACTGGGTGCGTCCCCCTTTCAGGGGGCTGAGGCCCGCGGCTCCAGACCTGCCTGCGCAGGTCTGGACGGGCCGAAGAGCCGCCGCCTCTGGCAGCGAGCACGTGGAGCGCAGCGACATGGGGGGTATTTCATTTCAAGGCCGCGTCAGCTCCGGCCCATAGCGCAGCCCGAACGGCGCCAGCCAGGCCAGCAGGTCGGCGTAGGCGGGGCCGACGGCCTCGGGCGGCCCTTTTACACCAAGGTCGATGTGGCGCCCCCAGGTCGGGTGGTCGACGCTCGGCAGGCTGAATACCTTGACGCGTGGATGAGCCGCCTCGACGCGCACCATCACCGGCGTGAGCACCGCCTCGCCGGCGCCGAACACGATGATCGAGCGCTCGACCCAGTGGGCGAGTTGCGGACGAAGTCGGTAGACCTGGTCCAGCACCCACTCGATCATCGGCCAGGCCATGACCGGAAAGCCGGGCACGAAATGGATGCGGCCGCCGGTCGGCCCGGTGCAGGAGAAGCCGGGAATCTGGTTGTACGGGTTCGGGATGATCTCGGCACCCACCGGGAATACGCCCATGTTGAGGCGGTGCACGTTGTCGGCGCGCTCGGGCTCCCAGGGCAGGCCTTCGGTGCGCGCCACCGATTCCAGCCGCTGCAGGATCAGGCGCCTGGCCTCGGGATGCAGCGCCAGCGGCACGCCGAGCGCAGCAGCCGCGCACTGGCGCGTATGGTCGTCGGGCGTGGCACCGATGCCGCCGGTGCTGAACACGGCGTCGCCCGATGCGAAGGCGCGGCGCAGCGTGGCGGTGATGCGCGCCGGATCGTCACCGATGGTTTCGGCCCAGGCCAGTTGCTGGCCACGCGCGCCCAGCAGTTCCACCACCTTGCCCAGGTGCTTGTCGGCACGGCGGCCAGAGAGGATCTCGTCGCCGATGACGATGAGGCCAAAGACAGGGGCTTGCGAATCAGGGTTCATGGGGCAAGGCCGGGGTCGTGGGGGTGATTCTCGCAGCCGCCTCGAAGCGCCCCGGCGCGGCGCCGGGCGCACGCTCCCGGTCGCGCTGCGCCTGCAGCGCAGCCAGGCAATAGTGGGTGAACCACAGCGAGGAGAAGGCGAACACCAGGGTGTAGATCCAGACGCCGAGCGGAATCAGCAGCGGGAAGGCCACCGCGAACAACGTCAGCGAAGCCCAGACCAGGGCCGGCGCCGCGCCCAGGTAGCCGCACACGATGCCGATCACCAGCAGGGGCAGGCGGTGTCGGCGCAGCAGGGTGCGGCGCTCGTCGGCGCTGGCGTGCTGGTCGAGCGCGTCGTAGCTCATCACGCGGTAGGTCAGCCAGCCCCAGATGAGCGGCGGCAGCACCAGGATCAGCGGCGGCACCAGCCACAGCGGCAGCGAGATCAGCAGCGCCAGCAAGGCCACCAGGGTATGGCCGAGCGACCACAGCAGCGACCCGGCCATCGATCCGCTGCCGCGCCGCTCGAGCCCGGCGAAGCGCCGCGCCGCCACCAGCCGCAGCACTGCCGGCGTCATCAGCAGGGCCACCAGCAGCAGCGCCAGCACCACCAGGAGCGGCGTCACCAGCAGCACCAGCAGCACCGGCGCGACGACCTCGCGCACACCGCCGGCGCCCAGGTGGGCCAGCCAGCCCCACAGCATCGAAAACACCACCGAGGCATCGAGCCAGGCCGCCAGCGCCGCCAGCGCCGCGCCCCAGTAGAGCCAGCCCAGCCCCAGGCCGACCCCCAGCAGCAGTGCCAACGGCAGCAGCGACAGCACGATGATGCGCGGGTACAGGCAGTAGGCGACGGCGCGCCAGAAGGAGTCGAGCAACAGCGGCATGGCGCGGCAAGCATACGCCGAGCGCGTCGGCACCGGCGCGCGCGGATCGCCGCGGGCGCTTACCATGGCCCCCATGCAATGGCTGGAAGTCGACGGCGCGCGGCTCGAATGGACCCGCTTCACTGCGCCACCCCCGACGGTGGGAGCGGCACGCGCGCCACTCGTGTTCCTGCACGAGGGCCTGGGCTCGATTGCGTTGTGGCGCGACTGGCCGGCGCGGCTGTGCGCCGCCACCGGGCGCGCGGGCTGGGCCTATTCGCGTCGCGGCTACGGCCGCTCGAGCCCGATCGCCGATGTGCGCGACGAAGGGCGCCACGCGCCCGACCACCTGCACCGCCAGGCCCTGGAGGTGCTGCCGCAGGTGCTGGCCCGGCTGGGCGTCGAGCAGCCGGTGCTGGTCGGCCATTCGGACGGCGCCACCATCGCGCTGCTGTACGCGGCGCACCACCCGGTCACGGCGGGCGTCGTCATGGCGCCGCACCTCATGGTCGAGAACGTCACCACCCGCTCGATCCGTCAGGCATGCCTGGCATATCAGGAAGGCGAACTGCGCCAGCGCCTGGCGCGCTGGCATGACGACGTCGACAGCGCGTTCTGGCAGTGGGCCGACATCTGGCTCGACCCGGCGTTCCAGGGCTTCGACATCCGCGCCGAATGCGCGGCCATCACGGCGCCGCTGCTGGCGATCCAGGGCGTGGACGACGAATACGCGACGCTGGCCCAGATCGACGCCGTGAGCGCTGCCGTGCCGCATGCCAAGCGACTCGAACTGGCGGCCTGCGGCCACTCGCCGCACCGCGACCAGGCCGAGGCGGTGACGACCGCCATCGTGCGCTTCCTGGCCGGGCTGCCCTGACGTGTAACTCTCCCTGCGTGGCTGGTGCTCCACGCGCTCGCTGCCGGAGCCGGCTGTTCGGCCCGTCCGGAGCCGCGCAGGCCATCCTGGAGCCGCGGGCCCGAACCCTCCCGCAGACCGTGTCCCGCCCAGCGCCGTGAGCGATGCTTCCGAAGGCGAACCGGCACGCGCCGGGGGGATTCAGCCTGCGAGCAGCGCCAGGTCGGAGGGTTCCAGCCAGCGCCACTGCCCCGGCACCAGATCCGGCGGCAACGCCAGCCCCCCGATGCGCGAGCGGTGCAGCGTCTCGACGCGGTTTCCGACTGCAGCCAGCATGCGCTTGACCTGGTGGTACTTGCCCTGGGTGAGCGTCAGGCGCAGTGCGCGCTCGCCCAGCGGCTCGCAGGCGGCCGCATGCACCGGCCGCGGGTCATCGGCCAGCACCACGCCTGCCAGCAGGCGCCCGACCTGTGCCTCGTCCAGCGGGTGGCGCAGGCCGACCTCGTAAACCTTGGGCACCTGGCGCCGCGGTGCATTCATGCGGTGGATGAAGGCGCCGTCGTCGCTCAACAGCAGCAGGCCCGTGGTGTCCTGGTCCAGCCGCCCCACCGCCTGCACGCCGGGCGTGCGGCCGGTGGCCGGACGCTGGCGCAGCGGCGGCGGCAGCAGCGCGTAGACGCTGGGCCAGGCCCCCGGCCGGTGCGAGCACTCGGTGCCTGCTGGCTTGTGCAGCATCAGGTAGGCGCGGGCGTGATACGGCCAGTCCACGCCCTCGACGCGAAAGCGCAAGCCGGGATCGCTCACGTCCAGCCAGGTCGACGGGTCGCGGCAAGGCTGGTCGCCGAGCGCGACCCGGCCCTGCTCGATCAGGCCCGCGCAGACACGCCGCGTGCCGAAGCCCTGGGAAAACAGCAGGTCGTCGAGTCGCATCAGCATGCCCTCGCGACGATCCGGTTCAGGCCCGTCACGTTGCCTCGGTGCAACGGCCAAAAATGTGACTTAATTGCGCGATATGTAACCATATTTATCAAAATCGGAAATCCTTCCTCGCGCGGGGGCGGGCTTCCGACCTAAAGTGCGAATCGCGGTCGCACCTGCAGGGTCCGGCTGGAACATCAAGGCACACAACGACATTTCGCTCAGGGATTTCACGATGAGTACATCGTTGCAGTGGGTACTGGCGCTCGTACTGCTGGCCGCCATCGCGCTCGGCGCCTGGTGGCTGGCCACGGCGGAGCGCCGCAAGCGGCGCGACAAGCGCCTGCCCCAACACTTGCCGATCCGATCGCGACCCGTGCTCAGCCGGTCCGAGCGGCAAGTCTGGCTGTGGCTGCGCGAGGCCTTTCCCAAGCACCATGTGATGGTAAAGATGCCGCTGACGCGCTTCACCATGCCGCGCAAGCCCGAGGACGCGAAGACCTGGTTCCCGCGCCTCGGCACACTGTACTGTACCTTCACCCTATGCGACGAGCTGGGGCGCGTGATCGGCTGCGTCGACGTCATGGGCGAGCGCCGCCTGCCGCGCGGCAACCGACAGCTCAAGCAGTTGCTGATGTCGCAATGCCACATCAGCTACTGGGCGCTCACGCCGGACACCCTGCCCGACCCCTGGACCATCCGCGCGGAATTCCTCGGCATCACGGCGGCCGAGCTGCCGCTGGGACCGACGTCCGACTGGGCCGAGCTGCAGACCGCGCGCCAGCAACTGGAAGAGGTGCTGGACCGCAACCGCAGCTTCCGGCGCTCGCGCCAGGCCGATCTCGAGCCGTCCGGCGACGAAATCGACCCGCAGCGCCTCTCCACCTGGGGCCAGCCCGATTCGCTGCCGATGCCGCTGGAGCCCGGCCCCATCAGCGAGCCGCCCGAGCTGCCGCCACGCGCCCGGCCGCGCCGCCCCGGGTCCGTCAATCACCGAGCCGGATGAAATTGGCGCGGTAGTACGCCAGCTCATCGATCGACTCGTGCACGTCCGCCAGTGCCGAGTGCGCCTGCTGCTTCTTGAACGCCTCCATCAGGCCCGGGCGCCAGCGCCGCGCCAGCTCCTTGAGCGTGCTGACGTCGATGCTGCGGTAGTGAAAGAAGGCCTCCAGCCGCGGCATGTACCGGACCAGGAAACGCCGGTCCTGGCCGATGGTGTTGCCGCACAGGGGCGACGCCCCCTTGCCCACGTAGCGCGACAGGAAGGCCAGCACCTGCGCCTCGGCCTCGGCCTCGGTCAGGGTCGACGCGCGCACCTTGCCGATCAGGCCGGTGCGCGCATGGGTGCTCTGGTTCCAGGCATCCATCGCGGCCAGCACGGCATCGTCCTGGTGCACCACCAGCACCGGACCCTCGACGCGGGGCGTGAGATCGGGGCCGGTGACGATCACCGCGATCTCGATGATGCGCTCCTTCTCGGGATCCAGGCCAGTCATCTCGCAATCCAGCCAGACCAGGTTCAGGTCGGACTTGGCCAGCTCGACCGTCTCGGCGGCGGGGGTGATTTCGAAGTGGATTTCGCTCATGACGGTCCATTGTCCACGTTCGCGCCCTTGCGGCCCGGCGCTTCGCCCTAAACTGCGGGTTTTCCACTGCGCCGAGACCCCTTGCCCGCTGCCTATTTCACTGCCTGGCTGTTTGCCATCGCCCTGCTGGCCAACCTGGCGCTCAAGCTGTGGCTCGCCTCGCGCCAGATTCGCGCGATCGCGCGCCACCGCAACGAAGTGCCGGCAGCGTTCGCGCGCTCGATCACCCTGGTCACGCACCGGCGCGCGGCCGACTATTCGGTGGCGCGCCTGCGCCTGGGCCTGCTCGAAATCAGCCTGGGCGCGGCGGTGCTGCTGGGCTGGACATTGCTGGGCGGGCTGGACTTCCTGAACGGCCTGCTGCTGGACGCGATCGGGCCACGGCCGCTGCTCCAGCCGCTGGCGCTGCTGGTGGCCTTTGCCTTCATCAACGGTGCCATCGAGTTGCCCGCCACGCTCTACCAGACCTTCGGCATCGAGCAGCGCTTCGGCTTCAACCGCATGAGCGGTCGGCTGTGGCTGGCCGACCTGGCCAAGACCGTGCTCGTCAGCCTGGCGATCGGCGTGCCGCTGGCTGCCCTGGTGCTGTGGCTGATGCAGGCCACGGGCGCCTGGTGGTGGCTCTGGACCTGGGCAGCCTGGATGGGCTTCAGCCTGCTCATGCTGGTGCTCTACCCGACCCTGATCGCGCCGCTGTTCAACCGCTTCCAGCCTCTCGAGGACGCCGACCTGAAGCAGCGTGTCGGCGCCCTCATGGCACGCTGCGGCTTTTCCGCCCAGGGCCTGTTCGTGATGGACGGCAGCCGCCGCAGCGCCCACGCCAACGCCTACTTCACCGGCTTTGGCGCGGCCAAGCGCGTGGTCTTCTTCGACACCCTGCTGCAGCAACTCAGCGCGCCCGAGGTCGAGGCGGTGCTGGCGCACGAGCTCGGCCATTACAAGCACCACCACATCGTCAAGCGCATCGTCGGCCTGGCGATTTCCAGCCTCGCCGGCCTGGCGCTGCTGGGCTGGCTCGCCGGCCAGCAATGGTTCTACGCCGGCCTGGGCGTGGCGCCCAACCTGCCGGCCTCCATGGGCGGGGCCGTGCCCAACCACGCGCTGGCGCTGCTGCTGTTCATGCTGGTGGTGCCGGTGTTCCTGTTCTTCCTGTCGCCGTTGATGGCGGGGCTGTCGCGCCGGCACGAATTCGAGGCCGATGCCTACGCGGCACGCCAGGCCAGCGCGCAGGACCTGAGCAATGCCCTGGTCAAGCTGACGCGCGACAACGCCAGCACGCTCACGCCGGACCCGCTCTACGTCCGCTATTACTACTCGCACCCGCCGGCCAGCGAGCGCATCGCGCGCATGGGCGCGCAGGTGCAGCCGGCTTGATGTGATCCCCCTGTGTCGCTTCGCCCCATCCCCCCAGGGGGGACGCACCCAGTGTCCAGGGAAACGCCGGCCACGGATGCCTGGGCACGGCCTGCTCCGCAGCCGCCGGAATCGTGCCGTTTCGCGCATCGTGGGTGATGCAGCGCGGCCGATCCAGCGCGGGGCACCCATGACGCGCGACCACGCCGGACTGGCATGACCGCGGCGCTCCGGCACGAGGGCCTGGTGGTATCCGCGCACGGGCGCCACTGCGTGGTCGAGACGCCGGGCGGCGAGCGCGTGCGCTGCCATCCGCGCGGCAAGCGGCTGGCCGTGGTGATCGGCGATCGCGTCCGCTGGGCACGCGTCCACGACGAGGGCGTGATCGAGCAGGTGCTGCCGCGGCGCAACCTGCTGAGCCGCCAGGACCATGCGCGCACCAAGACCTTCGCCGCCAACCTCGACCAGGTGCTGATCCTGGTCGCCGCCGAGCCCGAGCTTTCCGAGCCGCGCCTGGCACGCGCCCTCATCGCCTGCGAAGCTGCCGGCATCGCGCCGCTGATCGTGCTCAACAAGGCCGACCTGGCCGCGCCGTTCGAGCGGGCCTGGCAACTGCTGGCGCCGTATCGGCGCATGGGCTATCGCGTGCTGCCGCTGGCCACCCGGCCGACCGGCGACGCCGCGCTCGACGCGGCGCGCCTGCACGCCCTGTCCGCCGAGCTGGCCGGTCGCGTGACCCTGGTGCTGGGCCCGAGCGGGGTCGGCAAGAGCACCCTGGTCAACCGCCTGATCCCGGACGCCGCAGCCGCCACCGGCGCGCTGTCCCAAGCGCTGGGCGGCGGGCGCCACACCACCACCAGCAGCACCTGGTACTGGCTGGACGGCACGCGTCGCGGCGCGCTGATCGACTCGCCCGGTTTCCAGGAATTCGGCCTGCAGCACATCGACCCGGCCCAGCTCGCTGCCTACATGCCCGACCTGCGGCCGCACGTCGCGGCCTGCCGCTTCTACAACTGCACGCACCGGCACGAACCGGGCTGTGGCGTCATCGCCGCCACCCGCACGGCAGCCGGCGATCCGGCCACCGTATCCGGCAATCGCTACAAGATCTATAGTGATTTGTGGCTGGAACTGCAGCCGTTCGTGCCATGAGCATCGCGCGTCGATTGCAGCCGACGCGGGTTCCCACGTTCACGCTCGATGTTCAGTGCCGAACCCCATCAGGGCTGCACCAGGTCCATGCGGCGGCGCAGGCGTGCCGCCTCGACCCCATCGCCGCGCAGCTCGGCCAGCCGCGCCTGCACCCCGAGCCAGGCCAGCAGCGGCCGGCGCCAACCCTCGGCCGATGCCGTGTCGGCGGCTTCGGCCGCCACCGCAGGCGACGCGCGCTGCTGGCGCAGCAGCACGCCCGCGGCCACCAGGCGCGCGCGCGCGTCGGCGATGACGGCGACAGCGTCGCCGCCCGCCGCGATGGCGCGGTGCTGGGGTGGCAGCAGGACCAGCGCAGCCGCGTCGACGCTGCCGTAGAGGTAGTCGGCATAGGCACGCTCGGCCGCATCGGCGTCCTGACGCAACGCCTCGAAGCTCGTGCATGGGGCGAAGTCCAGGCTGGCCACGCGCAGCGCGCAGCGCGTCAACTCGACGCGCGCCACCAGGTCGGGCCGCCCGGTGCGCGCCACCGCGGCGCGAGCGAGCGCGAACTCGCGCTCGCCCACGCGCGTGTCGCCGGCCAGCCAGGCCGTGCTCGCGCGCTCCACGTGACCCACGGCCTGGACGCTCCAGTCGGGCACGCGTGGTCCACCGGCGCAGGCCGACAGGAGGGCCACCAGCGCCGCGCTGACGGCGCGCAACGCGCGGCCGCGCGTCATGGCAGGGTCAGCTCCTGCTGGCTGGGAGCGAACGGCCACTTGCGGTTCAGCTCGGTGATCAGCCCATCGACCTTGCGCAGGCTGCTCTCGACGTCGGCGCGCAACGCGCCCAGGTCCTCGCTGGCGCTGCGCGCGTTGCCGGTGATCGCCTGCACGTCCCGCAGCACGGCGTCGACCTGGGTCACGCTCTGGCGCAGGTCCTGCAGCAGGGCGCCCAACTGGCGCACCGCGGCCTGCGTGTCCCCCACCAGGCCCTGCGGCCCCAGCAACTGGCGATCGGCCTTGCCCAGGCTGGACTCCAGGCCGGCCAGCAGGTGGCCGCTGCGCTCGAGCAGCCCGCTCACGCGGCGCGCATCGGCCGGGTCGCCGGTGAGCGCGCCCAGCAGGCCGCCCTCGGCACTGGCCAGCCGGCTCGCCAGCGTCTGCAGCTCGCGCAGCGCCAGCGCCAGCGCCGAGTCGCGGCCGGTCAGCGCGTTCAGGTTCTGCAGCAGGTCGCGTGCATCGGACACCATGCCCGGCAGCTCGGCGGTGATGTCGCCGCGCAGCACCAGGCGCTCGGCACCGGCCGGCAGTGGATCGTCGTCGGGCACCCCGGTGAAGGCCCGCAGGCGCGCCGCGCCGACCAGGCCACGCTCCAGCGTGTACACGCTCGACTGACGCAGCCAGTGCGCGTCCCGCACCGGGACGTCGACGCGGATGCGCACGCTGCCGCCCGGTGCCAGCTCGATGCTGTGCACGCGGCCGATCGGAAAGCCCGAAAACGTCATGTCCATGCCGACCACCACGCCGTCCGAATCGTCGGTGACCAGGTAGAGCGGCTGGGTCTGCTCGAAGGCGCCGCGCGCCCACATCAGGTACAGCGCCGCGCCCACGACCAGCATCGCCATCAGCACCAGCAGCAGGGCCGCGCGCAGTTCCAGGCCGCGCTGCGCGGACTCGGCCACGAGCGGCGCAGGCGCGGCAGCGGGCGGTGCGGGCTCGGATGGCGGCATGATGTTCCAGCGCTCAATAATAGTTGCCGATCAGCGACGCGATCTCGACCACCAGCATCAGCAGGAACATCTGCATCAACCCCTGCAGTTCGACACTGGTGCGCGACGCCGGCCGCGGCAGGTCGCGCAGGGCATTGGCCACCGGCAACAGCGCCACGGCCACGGCGAAGGCCACGGTCTTGGCGCTGAAGATCAGGGTCACCACCGGGTTGAAGATGTGGCCGACGGCGCGGTTGTACGACGCCACCCCGGCCGTGGTGAAACCATGCACCGCGACGTAGGCCAGCAGCAGCGAGATGGTGCAACTCACGGCGGCCAGCAGCAGCACCGCGAACACCCCCGCCAGCACGCGCGGCAGCACCTCGCGCGCCAGCGGGTCGAGCCCGCGCGCACGCAGGCGCTCCAGCCCCCCGGCGCGGCGCAGCTTGAACAGATCGGATCCGCCCGGAATGGTGTATTCCACGGCCACATACAGTGCCGCCACCAGCGGGATCAGCTCCAGCACCAGCACCCGCACCACCGCGTCCAGCGCATATGACGACAGGCCGTAGGCAAAGGCCGTCACCACCAGGATGCGGATCACCACCACGTTGAACAGCGCCATCAGCATGGTGAAGCCCGGCAGGCCGGGACCGGCGGCGAAGTAGATGTGGCGCAACACCACCGCGCGGGACTCCTGCCGATAGCTGGAGGGTGCCAGCGCCAGCACGGCCAGTTGCGCGCCGATGAACACCACCTGCCACCAACGCAGCAGGCCGCCGAGTACGCCCTGCCCCAGTCCGAGCAGCCAGCGGAACAGCGCGATTTCCAGCGTCATGGAGGTGATGATAAGGTGCCGCCCGCCCGGCAAGGGGCTGCGTCGAGCAGGGCGTGCACGGGTGCGCACGGGGCCCCACGCCGCGCACCACGAGGCGGCGCAGGAGCACACGGCGCCGGCACTGTCGCCTTCATGACGAATCCGGGGTTGAAAAGCAACAGAAAGTACCCATTAGACATCAAGCCCCAGTGCAGACCCGCGCGCACTGCGCTATATTGCAACGAGCTATTACCTTATTGCCAACCCATGCTCTACCACATCTACGAAGCCCAGCGTGCCCTCATCGAGCCATTCTCCGAAATGGCCGAGGCTGCTTCCAAGCTGTACGGCAACCAGCACATGCTGCTGGGGCAAATGCCGATGGCGCAGCGGGTATCGGCATCGTTCTCGCTGTTCCACCGCCTCGGCAAGGACTACGAAAAGCCCGAGTTCGGCATCCGCACGGTACCGGTGGACGAGGTGGCGGTGGCGATCGACGAACGGGTCGAAATCGACAAGCCGTTCTGCGAATTGCGCCGCTTCAAGCGCTTCTCGGACGATCCCCCGACGCTGGAAAAGCTCAAGCTGCAGCCGCCGGTGCTGATCGTGGCGCCGCTGTCGGGACATCACGCCACCCTGCTGCGCGAGACCGTGCGCACCATGCTGCAGGACCACAAGGTCTACATCACGGACTGGAAGAACGCGCGCATGGTGCCGCTGTCGGAAGGCGAGTTTCATCTGGACGACTACGTCAACTACGTGCAGGAGTTCATCCGCCACCTGCAGTCCAAGTACGGCAACTGCCACGTCGTCAGCGTGTGCCAGCCCACCGTGCCGGTATTGGCGGCGATCTCGCTGATGGCCAGCCGCGGCGAACTGACGCCGCTGACCATGACCATGATGGGCGGCCCGATCGATGCACGCCGCTCGCCCACGCAAGTGAACGACCTGGCGACCAAGCGCAGCCACCAGTGGTTCGAGAACAACGTGATCTACCGCGTGCCGCACAATTTCCCGGGCGCTGGGCGGCGCGTCTATCCCGGCTTCCTGCAGCATTCCGGCTTCGTCGCGATGAACCCGGACCGCCATGCCACCAGTCACTGGGATTACTTCCAGAACCTGATCCGTGGCGACCTGTCGAGCGCCGAGACGCATCGCAAGTTCTACGATGAGTACAACGCCGTGCTCGACATGGACGCAGACTACTATCTGGAAACCATTCGCGTGGTGTTCCAGGACTTTGACCTGGTCAACGGCACCTGGGACGTGCGCTCGCCCAAGGGCAAGCCCGAGCGCGTGCGCCCGCAGGACATCAAGACCACGGCCCTGCTGACGATCGAGGGCGAACTCGACGACATCTCGGGTTCGGGCCAGACCGCGGCGGCGCACGACCTGTGTGCCGGCATCGCACGCCGGCCCGGCGATCACTTCGAGGTTCCGGGCGCGGGCCACTACGGCATCTTCAGCGGACGCCGCTGGCGCGAACAGGTCTATCCACGCGTGAAGGCCTTCATCGCCGAATATCCGCTGCCCGCAGGACCGCAGGCCGCGGCGCCAGCAGCCAGGCCCGGCCGCGCGAAACCGCAACTGAAGCAGGCCGCCTGAGCGGCGGCGCGCGGCGCGCACGGCCAGCGCGCTGCACGGCACCCAAGGGTGCCGTGTTTCACCCTGTCAGGCGCTTGACGCGACGTGGCGGCTCGCCCTGCGGGAAGCCAGGCAGCGAGAAACACTACACTGGAGCCGTGACCAAGAGCCGCGAGGATTCGCAGGAGGCGCTGGCCCAGCGCCTGCTGGGCGCCTTGCCGCAAACGCAGTGCACGCGCTGCGGCTATCCCGATTGCCTGAGCTACGCGCGGGCCATCGCGGCGGGCGATGCCGCCATCAATCAGTGTCCGCCCGGGGGCGCCGAAGGGGTGCGCCGACTGGCCGCCCTCACCGGTCAGCCGGCACTGGCGCTCAACCCGCAAAACGGCGTCGAAGGCCCGCGCGCCGTGGCCTGGATCGACGAAAACTGGTGCATCGGCTGCACCCTGTGCATCGCCGCGTGCCCGGTAGACTGCATCGTCGGCAGCCACAAGTGCATGCACACCGTGATCGAGTCCGACTGCACCGGCTGCGAGCTGTGCGTGGCCGCCTGCCCGGTCGACTGCATCCAGATGGAGCCGGTGACCGGTTCACGGACGGGTTGGGCTGCCTGGAGCCCCGCGCAGGCCGAGCAGGCGCGCGCCAGCCACGCCGCCACCCAGGCACGGCGCGCGCGCGCCGAGGTCGAGCCGGCGCAAGCGCGGCGGCCAGCGCCTGCGCCGGCTGGCCCGGCGTCCGTCCCCGTCGCCGACGAGGCCGAACGAAAGCGCGCGGTCATCGCGGCAGCCTTGGCCCGCGCACGGGCGCGCCAGCCGACATCCTGACCCCGATCCAGCCCCGATCGCGATCGTGCTCAATGGGCGCCGGCCGCACCCGCGCCCGGCGGCGCGCTGGGTCGCCGCGCCAGCCAGACGATCGGGATCAGGACGATGAACAGCAGGGCCGAGCCCCAGAACAGTTCCTGCGTCGAGATCATGTTGGCCTGCTGCGTGAGCAGCCGGTCGACCAGCCCCAACGCCTGCTCGTGGCTGTAGCCCATGGCCTGCAGCTGGTTAAGCACCTGCATGGCAGTGTCGCTGGCCGGATTGATATGCTCGCTCAGCTGCGCATGATGCAGCGCCGTGCGATCTTCCCACATCGTCGCGCTGATCGAGGTGCCGACGGCGCCGGCGGTCAGGCGGGCGAAGTTCGACAGGCCGGCCGCGGCCGGGATGCGGGACGGGTGCAGGCCCGACAGCGTGATGGTCACCAGCGGAATGAAGAAGCCCGCCACCGCGACGCCCTGGATCACCGTCGGGACCATGATGGTGACGAAGTCGGTCTGCGTGGTGAACAACGAGCGCATCCACATCACCAGCGCGAACACGACGAAGGACACGCTGACGTAGATGCGCGGGTCGACGCGGTTGATGGTCAGGCCGACCACGGGCGCCAGCACGATCGCCAGCACGCCCGTGGGAGCCAGGATCATGCCCGCCAGCGTCGCCGTGTAGCCCATGTATTGCTGCAGCCACAGCGGCAGGATCACCACCAGGGCGAAGAACAGGCCGTAGCCCACCGCCGTGGCCAAGGTGCCGGACCAGAAGTTGCGCACCCGGAACAGCGACAGGTCGACGATCGGGTGCTCCTCGGTCAGCTCCCAGGCCAGGAAGAACACGAAGCCGACCACCGCGGTGACGGCCAGCGCGACGATCTGCGGCGAGGCGAACCAGTCGAGCTCCTTGCCCTTGTCGAGCATCACCTGCAGCGCCCCGACCCACAGCACCAGCAGGGCCAGGCCGATGGCATCGACCGGGATGCGGCGCGTCGGCGTCTCGCGCTTGCGGTAGATGGCCCAGGTGCCGGCGGCGGCGACCAGGCCGACCGGCACGTTGATGAAGAAGATCCAGGGCCAGCTGATGTTGTCGGTGATCCATCCGCCCAGCAACGGCCCGGTGATGGGCGCCACCAGGGTGGTGATCGACCACATCGCCATCGCCAGTCCGGCCATCGCCGGCGGGTAGCTCGACAGCAGCAGCGTCTGCGACAGCGGAATCATCGGCCCGGCGACGAAGCCCTGCAGCACGCGGAAGAACACCAGCAAGGTCATGTTGGGCGCCAGGCCGCACAGCCAGGAGCACAGCACGAACAGCAGCACGCTGGCGACGAACAGCCGTACCTGGCCGAGCCGCTGCGTCAGCCAGCCGGTGAGCGGCACGGCGATGGCATTGGCGACGGCGAAGCTGGTGATGACCCAGGTACCCTGCACCGGACTGACCCCCAGGTCACCCGCGATCGCCGGCAGCGAGACATTGGCAATCGAGGTGTCAAGCACGTTCATGAAGGTCGCCGCCGACAGCGCCAGCGTGCCCAGCACGCGGGCACTGCCGGTGAGCGGCGGCGGGGCCGCGACGGCGACGCTCACGCCCACGCCTCCCATCGGGCGTGGCAACGCAGCGAACCCTTCTTCGCGACCGACCCTGGGGCGCTGCGGGACCATCGAGCGCGCGGACCTGCCGACGGCCCAAGCGGATGGATGGACAGGACACGCCACCCGAACTCGGCCCCGCTGTCGCGCCTCCGGCCGGACCAGCGGCCGGCCGGCCAGGGTCCATGCTTCATGCTTGGCATCTTCCGTGTCCTCTGCGCAAGCTTTGCGTCCTCCGCGTATGACGGTGCGTCATCACGCGCGTCAGGAGCCCGCCGCGGCAGCCGTTCCCAGGTTGTGGGCGATGATTTCGCGCACGCGCGCCTCGGCACCCTGCTCGGCGTCGGCAAACACCGGCGTGCGGGCGAGCGGCTCGGGCTTGGCCGCCTCGGCCAGCATGGCGCCGTCCTGATCGGTCACGTCCACGGTGGCCTCCATCGACAGGCCCAGGCGCAGCGGATGGGCGCGCAGTTGCTGGGGATCGAGCGCGATGCGCACCGGCACGCGCTGCACCACCTTGATCCAGTTGCCGGTGGCGTTCTGCGCCGGCAGCAGCGCGCTGGCGGCGCCGGTGGCGATGCCCAGGCCGACCACGCGGCCGTCGAACACCACCTTGCCCCCGTACAGGTCGGCCGTGAGCCTGACGGGCTGGCCGATGCGGATCACGCCGAGCTGGTTTTCCTTGAAATTGGCGTCCACCCAGAGCGCGTCCAGCGGCACCACCGACATCAGCGGCGCGCCCGGCGCGACCCGCTGGCCGAGCTGCACCACGCGCTTGCTGACATAGCCCGCCACGGGCGCCGGCAGCACGGTGCGGCGCACCGCCAGCCAGGCCTCGCGCACGCGCGCCGCCGCCGCCAGCACGCTCGGGTGCTCCGCCACCGGCGTGCCGTCGGTCAGGGCGCGGTTGCTGGCGAGTTGCTCGCGCGCCGCGCGCACGGCGGCCTGGGCGGCGTCGAGCGTGCTTTGCGCGCCGGCCACCTGGGTGCGCGCGTGCGCCAGCTCCTCGGCCGACACCGCGCCTCCCGGCACCAGGCCCTGGCGCCGCTGCAGGTCCTGGCGCGCGCTCGCGAGTTGCGTGCGCGCCTTGGCCAAGTCGGCCTCGCGCAGCCCGACCTGGGCCTGCAGCGAGGCGTTGTTCACGTACAGCGTGCGCACCTGCCGCACGGCCTGGCCGAGCGCCGCCTCGGCCTGCGCGAGCGCGACGCGTGCATCGGCGCCGTCGAGCTCGACCAAGGCCTGGCCGGCCTGCACGCGATCCGTCTCGTCGGCATGGATCGCCGTCACGGTGCCGCCCTGCTGCGGCGTGATCTGCACCACGTCGCCCTGGACGTAGGCGTTGTCGGTGTACTCCTCGTGGCGCAGCACCAGCCAGTCGTAGAGCGCCCAGGCAATCGCCGCCAGCAGCACCACGGCGGTGACGGTGAGCAGCGCGCGCTTGCGCAACGGATGCATGCCGCGTGGCGTTGCCGTCACGGTGCTGGACGAGGGATGCTGCGGCGCCTCCGGGCTGGCCGCAGGCGGGGTGGTCGGGGCATCGGACATGCAAATCCTTGTTCTTGGGACCTCAGCGCGCGCTGACACGGGCCAGTGGGGCCTCGGGGCGTGGCTGCCAGCCGCCACCCAACGCCTGTGCCAGCCCGACCTGTGCCAGGAAGCCCTGCGCCGCCAGCTCGAGCGCCTGCCGGCGCTGCGCCAGCACCGCCGTCTCGGCGGCCAGCACCTGCAAGTCGGTGGCGATGCCGGCCCGCTGGCGCTGACGCGCCAGCTCCCACGCACGTTCGGCTCCGGCCAGGGCCTGCGCCTGCTGGGCCTGCTGCGCGGCCACCGCGCGCAGCGCCAGCGACTGGTCGGCCACCTCGCGCATGGCGTCGATCACGGCGGCGTTGTAGCTCTCGATGGCCGCATCCTCGTCGGCCACCGAGCCCTTGAGGTTGGCGCGCAGGCGACCGCCCTCGAAGATCGGCAGGCGCAGCGCCGGCCCCACGTTCCAGCCGAAGCTGCCGCCACGCAGCAACTGGCCAAAGCCCAGGCTCTCGAAACCGAGCACGCCGGCGAGGTTGACGTTGGGGTAGAACTCGGCGCGTGCCGCCTGCACCTGGCCGCGCGCCGCCTCGACGCGCCAGCGTGCCGCCGCGATATCGGCGCGTCGGCCCAGCCAGTCGGCCTGGAGCTCGGCCGGAACGGCCAGCCGGCGCAGCCGGCCCAGGCTCGGCGCGGCAACGCCCGCCGGCAGGCGCGGCTCGCCCAGCAGGGCCGCCAGGGCGTGGCGGGTGGCCTCGATCTGCTGCGCCAGCGCCAGTACCTGGGTGTGGGCATCGGCCTGGTTCGACTCGTTCAGGTGCAGTTCGATGCGGTTGTCCAGCCCGGCCCGCGCGCGTGCGCCCACCAGCGCCAGCATTTCCTGGCGCTGCGCGAGACTGCGCTCGGCCAGTTCGCGCTGGCCCGCCAGGCGCGCCCACTGGATCCAGGCACGTGCCACGTTGGCGACCAGCAGGACGCGTGCCGCGTCGTGTTCGGCCTCCGCCGCGCGCGCCTGGCCGATGGCCGCCTGCAGCACGCCCGCGTTGCGCCCGAAGAAGTCCAGCGCCCAGCTGCCGGACAGCTTCAGGCCACCCAGGCTTTGCACCGAGCCACCCAGCGGCGGGGGATAGATGTAGTTCTCGGAAAACTGCTGGCGGTTCAGCTCCAGGCCCGCGCCCACCTGGGGTGCGTCGGCGGCACGCGCCAGGGCCACGCCGGCGTCCGCACGGGCCATGCGCGCAGCGGCCACGCGCAGGCTGGGGTTGCCCTCCAGCGCGCGCGCCACCAGGGCATCGAGCGCGGGATCGCCCAGCGCCGTCCACCAGTCGGGCGCCGGCGCCAGCGACGGCTCGATCGCCGCGGCCAGCCCCAATGCCGTGGCATCACGCAGACGCGCTTCGGACCGGATGCCCTGGGTGTCGGCGCAGCCGACCAGCAGGGCAGCGCCCAGGGCCGCGACAGCGCACAGGGAACGGCGCTTCAAGGCTCGCCCGCCTTTCCGGGACCGGCCAGGGCTTCGGCGTGCTCGGCCAGCCGCGCCAGCAGCGTCTGCAACTGCTGCCACTCCGCCGGGTCGAAATCGGCCAGCACGCGGTTGTAGACCCGGCTGAGCACCTGCGGCATGCGCCGGGCTTCGGCCACGCCCTCGGTCGTCAGTTCGATGCGCACCACGCGCCGATCGCTGTCACTGCGCACGCGCCGGCACAGGCCCTTGCGCTCGAGGCGATCGAGCTGGCGCGTCATGGCGCCGGCATCGACGCGGCAGGCACGTGCCAGCCCGGCCACGGTGTCGGCGTGGCCCAGATACACCTTGTACAGGGGCACCCATTGGGGCAGTGTGGAGCCACCCAGCGCCGTCTCCTCGCTGACCAATTGGCCGATCGCCAGCTGCGCCCGACGCAGCAGGGACAGCACGCCCGCCTCGGCGCGATAGCCCCGGGCCTGGTAGTAGGCGCGACCGGCATCTTCGGCCGGGGTGCGCGGGGCGGGGACGGACGGGGACTTCATGGACCAACCAGAACACGCCGCGCAGCGCGGCGTGTTGAAGTCGACATTTTATATTTGCCCAGGCAAACTTTGCTTGGGCAAGCGATGGCGCGGGAATGGGCCCTGGCGCGACCTCGCCGCCCATGCAGCGCGTGACCGGGGCAGAACCTGGCCCGCGCGCACCATCCACATGCACCCAGGCACCGTGGCGCTCACCCCTGCCTGGCGCGCCAGGGGCGGCACGGGCGAACGCAGCCCGGCTTGCCGGATTCCGACTCAGCGAAAACCGGCGTTGATGCGCTCCAGCACCGCGGCTCCCGGGCACAGTTCGGCGCGACCCAGGCTGTTGAGTGGCCGCCGGCTGGTGTGCTGCGCCGCATGCAGGTCGCCCGCCTCGGCCTCCAGGTAGAGCAGTCCGGTGATCAGCTCGCCGCGCGCGGCGTGGGCCTGCATGGACGCCATGGCAGCGACCCGGTCGGTCGGGTCGTAATCCGCGTGCAGCTTGCGCAGGCGCAGCACGCTGCCATCGTGCTGCTCGACGTCGACCACCTCGCCCGGCGCGTAGCTGGCGGTGATCTCGGCGCGGCCGCAGATGAAGTCGATGCGGCTGACGGCCTCGTTGTGCTGGCGCACCCAGTCGTAGCTGCGCGTCGAGCCCGCGTGGTTGTTGAAGGTCACGCAAGGGCTGATGACGTCCAGGAAGGCGGCGCCGCCGTGCCCGATCGCCGCCTTGATGAGCGGCACGAGCTGCTCCTTGTCGCCGGAAAAGCTGCGTGCGACGAAGCTCGCGCCAAGCTGCATCGCCAGGCCCACCAGGTCGACCGGACTGTCCTGGTTGACCACGCCCTTCTTGCTCTTGCTGCCCTTGTCGGCGGTGGCCGAGAACTGGCCCTTGGTCAGGCCGTAGACGCCGTTGTTCTCGACGATGTAGACCATGTTGACGTTGCGCCGCATGGCGTGCGCGAACTGGCCCAGGCCGATCGAGGCCGAGTCGCCGTCGCCCGACACGCCCAGGTACAGCAGATCGCGGTTGGCCAGATTGGCGCCGGTCAGCACGCTGGGCATGCGCCCATGCACGGTATTGAAGCCGTGGCTGGCGCCGAGGAAGTAGTCCGGCGTCTTGGACGAGCAGCCGATGCCCGACAGCTTGGCGACGCGGTGCGGCTCGATGTCGAGCTCCCAGCAGGCCTGGATGATGGCGGCCGAGACCGAGTCGTGGCCGCAGCCTGCGCACAGGGTCGAGACCTTGCCCTCGTAGTCGCGCCGCGTGTAGCCGACCTTGTTCTTCGTCAGCGACGGGTGGTGCAGGCGCGGCTTGGTGATGTAGGTCATGGCGACGGGGCCTCCGACGGGGCGATCACGGTCTCGTGCACGTGGTCGGTGATGGCGCGCGTGATGAAGCGCGCGGTGATCGGCGTGCCGTCGTAGTGCAGCACGCGCTGCAGCCGCGCGGGATTGATCTCGAGCTCGTTGATCAGCAGGCTGCGCATCTGCGCGTCGCGGTTCTGCTCGACCACGTACACGGTATCGTGCGCGTCGATGAACTCCTTCACGCTGGCCGGGAACGGAAAGGCGCGCAGGCGCAACGCGTTGACGTGGATGCCCTGGCTCGCCAGCTCGTCGAGCGCCTCGTGCATGGCCGGGCTGGTGGAGCCGAAGAAGATCGCGCCCAGGCGCGTGCGCCGCGCCGCCGGGCGCGGCACCGGCTGCGGCACCAGGGTGGCGGCGGTGGCGAACTTGCGCAGCAGGCGTTGCACGTTGTAGACATAGTCGGGCCCGCGCTCGGAATAGCGCGCATAGGCGTCGCGCGTGGTGCCGCGCGTGAAGTAGCTGCCGCGCGTCGGGTGCGTGCCCGGCAGCGTGCGCCACGGGATGCCGTCGCCGTCGACGTCCTTGTAGCGGCCGAAGTCCTTCTGCTCCAGGTCGGCCGCGCTCATCACCTTGCCGCGGTCGTAGTCGCGCGCGTCGTCCCAGGCAAAGGGCTCGCACAGGCGCTGGTTCATGCCGATATCGAGATCCGTCATCACGAACACCGGCGTCTGCAGGCGATCGGCGAGGTCGAGCGCGGCGGCGGTGTGCTCGAAGCACTCGCGCGGATCCTCCGGCAGCAGCAGCACGTGCTTGGTATCGCCATGCGAGGCGTAGGCGCAGGCCAGCAGGTCGGCCTGCTGGGTGCGCGTGGGCATGCCGGTGGATGGACCGCCGCGCTGCACGTTGACCAGCGTGACCGGAATCTCGGCAAAGTACGCCAGGCCGATGAACTCGGTCATCAGCGAGATGCCGGGGCCCGAGGTGGCCGTGAAGGCGCGCGAACCGTTCCAGCCCGCGCCCACGGCGATGCCGATCGACGCCAGTTCGTCCTCCGCCTGCACGAAGGCGTAGTTGTGGCGCCCTTCGGCGTCGACGCGGTAGCGCCGGCAGTAGGCCTCGAACGCCTCGGCCACCGAGGTCGAGGGCGTGATCGGGTACCACGCGCACACCGTGGCGCCGCCATACACCGCGCCCAGGCCGGCGGCGGTGTTGCCGTCGACGAAGATGCGCTGGCCAACGCGGTACGCGCGCTCGACGCGGATCGGCAGCGGGTGCTCGAGGTGTTCGCGCGCGAACTCGCGCCCCAGGCCCAGCGCCTGCACGTTGGCGGCCAGCAGCCGCTCCTTGCCGGCGAACTGCTCGCCCAGCAGCTGCTCGAGCACCGCCGCGTCGAGGTCCAGCAGCACCGACAGCGCGCCCACGTACATGATGTTCTTGAACAGCTGGCGCTGGCGCGGGTCGCTGTAGGTGGCGTTGCAGATCTCGGTGAGCGGCATGCCGATCACGGTGACGTCGTCGCGCAGCTCGGAGGGCAGGCGCGGGCGCGTGCTGTCGTAGACGAGGTAGCCGCCGGGCTCGAGCTCTTCCACGTCCGCGGCCCAGGTCTGCGGGTTCATCGCCACCATCATGTCGACGCCGCCGCGGCGGCCCAGATAGCCCTTCTGGCTGATGCGCACCTCGTACCAGGTGGGCAGGCCCTGGATGTTGCTCGGAAAGATGTTGCGCGGGCTGACCGGCACGCCCATGCGCAGGATGGCCTTGGCAAACAGCTCGTTGGCGCTGGCCGAACCCGAGCCATTGACATTGGCGAACTTGACGACGAAGTCGTTGACGGCGGCAATGCGCTTCATGCCGGCTCCTTCGTCCGCGTGCAGCCGATCGAGGCACCCGCGCCCCCGGCCTTGGCTGTGTAGAGCAGGTACTTCTGCATGTCCCAGGCACCGGTGGGACAGCGCTCGGCGCACAGGCCGCAATGCAGGCACAAGTCCTCGTCCTTGACCATGACGCGGCCGGTCTTGACCTGCGGCGACACCAGCAACGCCTGTTCCAGGTTCTCGGCCGGCGCGTTCAGGCGCTGGCGCAGGTCGACCTCGTCGCCGTTTTCGGTGAAGGTGATGCAGTCCATCGGGCAGATGTCGACGCAGGCGTCGCACTCGATGCACAGCTCGTGCGCGAACACGGTCTGCACGTCGCAGTTGAGGCAGCGCGAGGCTTCCTTGAACGCGGTGCGCGCGTCGAAGCCCAGCTCCACCTCGACGTCGATGCGCGCCAGTCCCTCGGTCGACTTGATCCACGGCACCGGATAGCGCAGGTCGTTGCTCGGGTCGTTGTCGTAGCTCCACTCGTGGATGCCCATCTTCTGCGACATCAGGTTGGTGAAGGGCGGCGGCCTGCGCGACACGTCCTCACCCTGCAGGAACAGGTCGATCGACACCGCGGCCTCATGGCCCTGCGCCACGGCGGTGATGATGTTCTTCGGGCCGAGCGCGGCGTCGCCGCCGAAGAACACCCGCGGCAGCGTGGACTGGAAGCTGTCAGGGCCCAGCACCGGCAGGTCCCAGCGGCCGAACTCGATGCCCAGGTCGCGCTCGATCCAGGGGAAGGCGTTTTCCTGGCCGACCGCCACCAGCACCTCGTCGCAGGCGAAGAAGGGATCCGGCTCGCCCGTCGGCACCAGGCTGCGCCGGCCGGCGGTGTCGTACTCGGCGCGCACGACCTCGAAGGTCATGCCGATCAGGCGCCCGCCTTCGTGCACGAAGGCCTTGGGCACGTGCAGGTTGATGATCGGGATGCCCTCGCGCTCGGTGTCCTCCTTCTCCCAGGGCGAGGCCTTCATCTCGTCGAAGCCCGAGCGCACGATGACCTTGACGTCCTCGCCGCCCAGGCGCCGCGCCGAGCGGCAGCAGTCCATCGCGGTGTTGCCGCCGCCGAGCACGATCACGCGCTTGCCGATGCTCTTGACGTGGCCGAACGATACCGAGGCGAGCCAGTCGATGCCGATGTGGATGTGCGCGGCCGCCTCCTTGCGCCCCGGGATGTCGAGGTCGCGCCCGCGCGGCGCGCCGCTGCCGACGAAGACGGCGTCCCAGCCTTCGTCCAGCAGCGCGCGCAGCGACTCGATGCGCCGGCCGGGCCGGAACTCGACGCCCAGGTTGAAGATGTAGCCGGTCTCCTCGTCGATCACGCTTTCGGGCAGGCGAAAGCGTGGAATCTGCTGGTGCATGAAACCGCCCGCCTTGGCCTCCGCATCGAACACCGTCACGGCATAGCCCAGCGGCGCCAGGTCGCGCGCCACCGTGAGCGAGGCCGGGCCGGCGCCGACGCAGGCGACGCGCAGCCCATTGGGCGGCGCCACCTCCGGCATGCGCGCGCTGACGTCGTCCTTCAGGTCGGCGGCGACGCGCTTGAGCCGGCAGATCGCCACCGGCTCGGGCTTGCCGGTGATCGCCTCCTCGACGCGGCTGCGGCGACAGGCCGGCTCGCACGGCCGGTCGCAGGTGCGGCCCAGGATGCCCGGAAACACGTTGGCCACCCAGTTGACCATGTACGAGTCGGTGTAGCGGCCCTGGGCGATCAGCCGCAGATACTCCGGCACGGGAGTGTGGGCGGGGCAGGCCCACTGGCAGTCGACCACCTTGTGGTAATAGGCTGGATCGCGGGTGTTGGTCGGTTGCACGAGCGAACTCCCTGGACGCGCGCTGCCGTCCGGCTGAAACAAGCGGATTGATGGAATTAGTCTAAGGCGCTTGCAGCCCCCATTCGACCCAATCCAAGCAAAGTTTGACGCGGATCAGTTTGCCGCCGCCCACGGCCGGGCGCTCAGCGGCCGGCCAGGGCGGCGAACGCCTGGATGACCTCGGGCGGCGCCTGCACCAGCTCGACCAGCACGCCTTCGCCCGCGATCGGGAACTCGTCGCTCGCCCTGGGATGCAGGAAGGTGATGTCGTAGCCTGCCGCTCCCTTGCGGATGCCACCCGGCGCGAAGCGCACGCCCTGCGCCGTGAGCCACTCCACGGCCTTTGGCAGGTCGTCGATCCACAGGCCGACGTGGTTCAGTGGCGTGGCATGCACCGCGGGCTTGCGCTCGGGGTCGAGCGGCTGCATCAAGTCGACCTCGACCTTGAACGGGCCACTGCCAATGGCGGCGATGTCCTCGTCGACGTTCTCGCGCTCGCTGCGGAAGTTGCCGGTCAATTCCAGCCCCAGCATGTCGACCCAGAGCCGGCGCAGGCGCAGCTTGTCGGGGCCGCCGATAGCGATCTGCTGGATGCCGAGAACCTTGAACGGACGGGTCATGGGGTGCTCCGTGGACATGGGTTGGGGATCGGACTGCTGGACGCGAAGGGCGCGAAAGTCACGCGAAGGACGCCAAAGAATACCCTTGAACCTGGTTTCAGCGATCCGAATTCGTCTCCGCGCGGTGGCATGCTTGGCGGCGCATCACGAGCACGGCCTGTTCACTCCAGCGCTGACCCCAACCCGATCCAGTCGAGATCTTTTCGCGCCCTTCGTGCCCTCTTCGCGCCCTTCGCGTCCTTCGCGTTCTGCCCCTAAGTCTCCACCGTCACCGTCCAAGCTGCTGCGAATTCATCCGCACGACGCCCGCCGCAGCCATGTCGGCCCAGGCCCTGGCCAGCGAGCCGTCGAGGTCGATGGCGCGGCAGGCGTCCTCGATCACCGTCGCCTCGAAGCCGGCGGCGCGGGCGTCCAGCGCGCTCCAGGCGACGCAGTAGTCGGTCGCCAGTCCGCACAGGAAGAGCCGCGTGATGCCGCGCGCCTGCAGGTAGGCGGCCAGGCCGGTGGTGGTGGTGCGGTCGGCTTCGACAAAGGCCGAGTAGCTGTCGATGTCGCGCCGGAAGCCCTTGCGGATGATGAGCTGCGCACGATCCAGTTGCAGTCCCGCGTGCAGCGCGGCGTCGTGGGTGCCCTGCACGCAGTGCGTGGGCCACAGCACCTGCTCGCCATACGGCAGGCGAATGGTCTCGAACGGCTGGCGGCCCGGGTGGTTGGCGGCAAACGAGACGTGGTCGGCCGGATGCCAGTCCTGGGTCAGGATGATGTTGGCAAAGTACGGCACGACGCGGTTGACGACGGGCACGATGGCGTCGCCATCGGCCACCGGCAGGCCGCCACCCGGCATGAAGCCGTATTGCGCGTCGACCACGAGCAGCGCGGTGGAATCCATCATGCGGCTATTGTGCAATGCTCCGCACCGCGGGCAAGATGTGGCGCTGGATCAGCGCCAGCCCCTGTCCGCGCGTGGCGCTCTCGGGCGTGCGGCGCGCCGTCACCGCCACCACGAGGCCGAGCGCCGGATCGACATGGATCCACTGCCCGCCATAGCCGCTCGCCATGATGGCCGGGCGTGCATCGGGGCGCCCGCGCTCCTGCCCGCCGATCCACCACAGGTAGCCATAGGCGCTGCCCAGCGGCGCGCCGCCCGCGTGCTGGCGGCGGGTGGCCGCACGCACGTGATCGCGCGGCACGAGGGCACGGCCCTGCCACTGCCCCTCGTGCAGCACGAGCTCGCCCAGCCGCACCATGGCGCGCGTGGACAGCGACAGCCCGTGCGCGCCGATGGCTTGACCCTGGGCCCCGCGGCGCCAGCTGGATCGCCCGATGCCGAGCGGCTGGAACAGGCGCTCGCGCGCGTACTGCTCCAGCGGGCGCCCGACAGCGTTGGCCAGCGCCAGGGCCAGCAGGTTGGCCGCGCCGTTGTCGTAGGCGAAGCGCGCGCCGGGATCGGCCTGGAACGGTCGCTGCACGATCCAGCGCAGGTTGTCGTCGCGATCGCGCCGCGCCGTCTGTTCGCCCGCCCAGCCGGCGGTCATGGTCAGGAGGTGGACGAAGCGCAGCTGGCGCAGGCGCGCATCCGCGCCCAGGCGCAGCATGGCCGGCAGGCGCAGCGCCACCAGCTCGTCGGGCCCGCGCACCAGGCCGTCGGCCATGGCCTGGCCGAACAGCAGCGACAGCACGCTCTTGGTGACCGACTGCACCTCCTGCAGGGCCCCGGGCGCCACGCCCGGGCGCTGGAACTCGAATGCCAGGTGGCCCCGATGCAGCACGGCCACGCTCTGCACGTCATCGAAACCCGTGCCAAGCCGCCCGGCAAGGGCCTGCTGCTGGCGCGCACCGAGCGCAGGCGGCGCTGGCGGCCAGGCGAGCGCGCGCATTGGAGCCGGATCCACGCGCCGGGCCTGACCTGCCAGCGGCAGGCCGGCGGCGACACCGCCCAGCAGCGCAGCCACGACCGCCCGCCGACGCGGCGCATCGGGGTGGATGGCCGGGGCAGCCAGCGGCTTCAGGGGCGTCCGCGCCATCGCGACTTCAACCGTGGTCGCCGGACGGATCCATCCAGGCCGAGACCTGGGCCTGCGCGCGCGCGAGCGCATCGGCGGAATCCAGGCGCAGCACCAGCAGCTTCTGCCGGCTGCCCCCGCCGTGCAGCAACTCGACACGCGCCCTGGGCAGCCCGAACGCGCGTGCCGCCCAGGCAATCAGCTCGGCATTGGCCTTGCCATCCACCGGCGGCGCCGCCAGCCGCACGCGCAGTGCGTCGCCACGCGCGCCCGCCGGTCCGGTGCGCCGGGCACCCGGTGTCGCATGCACGGGCAGCCTGAGTTCGAACCCCGCCACCGCCGCGTCGCCGCCCTACTCGAACTCGACGATCGCCTGGTCCACCGCCAGGCTGTCGCCCGGCTGCGCCTTGACCTCCTTGACCACGCCATCCGCGCTGGCGAACAGCACGTTCTCCATCTTCATGGCCTCGATCACGGCCACGCGCTCGCCCGCCTTGACCTCCTGCCCCGGCTGCACCGCGACCTGCACCAGCAGGCCCGGCATGGGCGAGAGCACGAACTTGCTCATGTCCGGCGGTGCCTTGTACGGCATCAGCTTGTGCAGCTCAGCCGTGCGTGGATGCATGACGATGGCGTCCAGCCGCGCGCCGTCGTGGATGACGCGCGTGACCAGCGGATTGTTGGTCTTCCCGCGCGCCATCTGCGCCGTGAAGGGCCGGCCATTGGCGCTCCCGGTGACGCGCACGTCGCCCAGGAACCGATCCAGGCTCAACTCGTAGACGCGCTCGCCGTCCTCGGCCTGCACCGTCACGCGCGTCGGCGCGCCCAGCGCCACCTCGCCCAGGCTGACGTCGACGTAGCGGTTGCGACCCTCGCGACCGAGCACGCAGACGGTGAACTCGCGTCTCGGCAGGCGCTTGTGGCCTTCCCAGAACTGGCCCTGCAGGCCCTGGGCACGGTTGCGGTAGAACATGTGCAGGCGTGCCGCGAGCGCGATCAGGAAGTCCGGATCGGGGTGCGACACATCCTCGGCGCGAAAGCCGTGCGGGTAGTGCTCGGCAATGAAGCCGGTGTTGAAGCGCCCGGCCACGAACTCCGGGTGTGCCAGCAGCGCGGCCTGGAACGGGATGTTGCTCTGCACGCCCTGGATCACGAAGCCGTTCAGCGCCTCCTGCATGCGCGCGATGGCATCGCCCCGGTCGCTGCCGTGCACGATGAGCTTGGCGATCATCGAGTCGTAGTACATCGGGATTTCGCCGCCGTCGATGACGCCGGTGTCCACGCGCACGCCCAGTGCCGTCGTGGCCTGCCCCTGTTGCAGCTGCTGCTCGGGCGGCTCGAAACGCACCAGGCGGCCGGTGGACGGCAGGAAGCCGCGGAACGGGTCCTCGGCGTTGATGCGGCATTCGATGGCCCAGCCCTCGCGCCTGACTTCCGATTGCGTGAAGGCGAGCTTCTCGCCCGCTGCGACGCGGATCATCTGCTCCACCAGGTCCAGGCCGGTGATCAGCTCAGTCACCGGATGCTCGACCTGCAGCCGCGTGTTCATCTCGAGGAAGTAGAAGTCCTGGTCCTTGCCGACCACGAACTCCACCGTGCCCGCGCTCTGGTAGCCCACGGCCTTGGCGAGTTGCACCGCCTGCTCGCCCATGGCGCGCCGCGTGGCCTCGCTGATGAAGGGCGACGGCGCCTCCTCCAGCACCTTCTGGTGGCGCCGCTGGATCGAGCATTCGCGCTCGTTGAGATACACGGCGTTGCCGTGCGCGTCCGCCAGCACCTGGATCTCGATGTGGCGCGGCTCCTGCACGAACTTCTCGATGAACACGCGGTCGTCGCCAAAGCTGTTCAGCGCCTCGTGCTTGCACGAGGTGAAGCCGTCCAGCGCCTCCTGGTCGTTGAAGGCCACACGCAGCCCCTTGCCGCCGCCCCCGGCACTGGCCTTGATCATCACCGGGTAGCCGATGTCCCTGGCGATCTCGACCGCGTGCTCGGCGCTGTCGATGGCGCTGTTGTAGCCCGGGATGGTGCTGACCTTCGCGTCCCCAGCCAGCTTCTTGGACGCGATCTTGTCGCCCATGGCGGCGATGGCGTGGTGCTTCGGACCGATGAAGACGATGCCCTCCTCCTCCACGCGGCGCGCGAACTCGGCGTTCTCCGACAGGAAGCCGTAGCCCGGATGCACCGCTTCGGCGCCCGTGGCCTTGCAGGCCTCGATGATCTTGTCGGCCAGCAGGTAGGACTCGCGCGAGGGCGGCGGACCCAGGCGCACGGCCTCGTCGGCCAGTGCGACATGGCGCGCATTGGCGTCGGCGTCGGAATACACGGCCACGGTGGCGATGCCCATCTGGCGGGCCGTCGTGATGACGCGGCAGGCGATTTCGCCGCGGTTGGCGATCAGGATTTTCTTAAACATGGTTGATCTCCGCGTCGAAATCGTCTGTGCGCGCAGCGCGTGCCATGCAACCGGGCTGCGTTCCCGCGCCGCTTCGCCACTGGTCGCCGCGGTTGGCGGTCATGATCTTCTTGAACATTCAAATGCTTCCTTCTTTCTCGACGACGAGCACCCGGACCTGCCCCTGGGGATGGGCCACGTGCTCCGTTCCGACGTCCGCGTGGAAGATGTCGCCGGCGCGCAAGGTCTCGATGCGCGCCTGGCCATCGACACGGCAGTGCATGTCGACCACGCCGTCCATCACGGCAAACACTTCCTCGCCGTCGTTGACATGCCAGCGATAGGGTTGGTCCGTCCAGTGCAGCTTGACCGAGACCCCGTTCATGCTGGCGATGGACAGGCTGGCCCAGGCGCGGTCCGCGCTGAACGACTGGCTGCGAATGACTTGCACGTCATGGCTCCCGAGTCACAGCGGAATGTTCCCGTGCTTGCGCCACGGGTTCTCCAGCGTCTTGTCCTTCAGCATCGCCAGGCTGCGACAGATGCGCTGGCGCGTCTCGTGTGGCTGGATCACGTCGTCGATGTAGCCGCGCGCACCGGCCACGAAGGGGTTGGCAAAGCGCGCCTTGTATTCGGCCTCGCGCGCGGCGAGCTTCCCGGGGTCGTCCTTGTCCTGGCGGAAGATGATCTCCACCGCGCCCTTGGCGCCCATCACGGCAATCTCGGCGTTGGGCCAGGCCAGGTTGACGTCGCCGCGCAGGTGCTTGGAGCTCATCACGTCGTAGGCGCCGCCATAGGCCTTGCGCGTGATCACGGTGATCTTGGGCACCGTGCATTCCGCGTAGGCGTAGAGCAGCTTGGCGCCGTGCTTGATGATGCCGCCGTATTCCTGCGCCGTGCCGGGCATGAAGCCGGGCACGTCGACGAAGGTCAGGATGGGGATGTTGAAGGCGTCGCAGAAGCGCACGAAGCGCGCCGCCTTGATGCTGCTCCGGATGTCCAGGCAGCCGGCCAGCACCAGCGGCTGGTTGGCGACCACGCCGACCACGTGGCCGTCCATGCGGCCGAAGCCGATTACGATGTTGGCGGCGTAGTCGGGCTGCAGCTCGAAGAACTCGGCGTCGTCCACCGTCTTGACGATGGCTTCCTTGATATCGTAGGGAAGGTTGGGGTTCTGCGGCACCAGGCTGTCCAGGCTGCGGTCGGCGCGGTCCACCGGGTCCTTGGAGGGCCGAAACGGCGCCTTCTCGCGGTTGCTGGCCGGGATGTAGTTGAAGAAGCGTCGCAGCATCAGCAGCGCCTCGACGTCGTTCTCGAACGCGAGATCCGCCACGCCGCTGCGGGTGGTGTGCGTCACCGCGCCGCCGAGCTCTTCCGAGCTCACGCTCTCGTGCGTCACGGTCTTCACCACCTCGGGGCCGGTGACGAACATGTAGCTGGTGTCCTTGACCATGAAGATGAAGTCGGTCATGGCGGGCGAATACACGGCGCCGCCCGCGCACGGGCCCATGATCATGCTGATCTGCGGGATCACGCCGCTGGCCATGACGTTGCGCTGGAACACCTCGGCGTATCCGCCCAGGCTGGCCACGCCCTCCTGGATGCGCGCGCCGCCGGAGTCGTTCAGGCCGATCACCGGCGCGCCCACCTTCATGGCCTGGTCCATCACCTTGCAGATCTTCTCGGCGTGTGCCTCCGACAGCGCGCCGCCGAACACCGTGAAGTCCTGGCTGAAGACGAACACCAGGCGGCCGTTGATGGTGCCGTAGCCGGTCACCACGCCGTCGCCCGGGATGTGCGTGGCGTCCATGCCGAAGTCGGCGCAGCGGTGCTCGACGAACATGTCCCACTCCTCGAAGCTGCCGGCGTCCAGCAGCACCTCGATGCGCTCGCGCGCGGTCAGCTTGCCCTTGGCGTGCTGCGCGTCGATGCGCTTTTGCCCGCCGCCCAGGCGGGCGGCCGCGCGCTTGTTGTCCAGTTGCTCAAGAATGGGGTTCATTGCGTTGCTCGGTTGGTGCAGAAGATGAAGAACGGGCCAGCACGCCGCGGTGGCGGCGCTGCCAGCGGTGGGCGGCTGCGGCCACCGCCTGTACCGCCATGGTGTCGCGACCCCAGCGGCGGCTTTGCGGCAGGCAGCGCAGCCAGGCCAGGCGCCGGCAGGCGGCACCAAACAGCGCGCGCACCTCGGGACGTTCGGCCGCCATCAGGGCGTCGAGTGCGGCGTCGACCTGTTCGCGCGGCACCTGCAGGTCCCACAGCGTGCTTTGCAGGTAGATCATCCAGTCGCGCACCTGCGCCTCGGGCAGGCTCATGACCTCGAGCGGATCGTCCTCGAAGTCGATCATGCCGGCAAAGCGCGGCGGCTCGGCGCGGTCGTCGATGATCAGGTTGCGACCGAAGCACTGGCTCAGGTACTGTCCGGCGGCGTGCACGCGCACCAGCGCCTGGCCCCCCTCGCGCCACAGCTCGAAGGCCAGCGGATGGCGCCCGGCCAGCAACTGCGCGAGATGGCTGGAACCCAGCCAGGTCATGATGAAATGGTCGTGCGCCACGTGCAGCACCCGGGGCACGGGCAGGCCGGCATCGTGCAGCGCCTGCAGGCGCCGGATTTCCACCGCCTGCGCCTGCGCGCCGCCATGCACAGGCACGGCGCCGAGGAATGGCGCGCCCACCAGCCGCGCGATCGCGTTCAGCACGCGGTGGCGCGTGGGACTGCGCAGCGGCCGCTGGCCCTTCGCGATGACACGGCCGAGCGAAGTGTCGAACACCTCCACGCGCTGCGCGCGCCAGCCCGCGGACGCCGCGATGCGTTCCTTCTCGGCGGGCTGCAGGCGCCAGTCCATCAGCTGCCCCGGCCCGTCTCGTGCGGCGCCGTGGCCGACGGCCAGCCCGCGGCCGCGAGCAACTGCCGCGCCGCCGTGGACGGTGCCAGCCGGCCCTGGACCACCTGCTCGGTCACGTCAGCCAGCTGCCCGGCCACGCCGGGGTGCTGGCGAAACACCAGCTTGAGTCCGGACTCGATGAGCGACCACATCCAGGCCTGGGCCTGCTGCTGGCGCCGCGCCGCCAGGCGCCCGCTGGCCACTTGCAGTTCACGAAAGCGCGTCACGCAGTCCCAGAATTGGTCCAGCCCCTCGCCCTTCAGGCCGCTGAGCTGGATCACCTCGGGATGCCAGAGGCCGGTGTCGTGCCGCGCATGCTGCGGATTGCCCTGCTGGCCGAACACGCGCAACGCCGACTGGATCTGGGCGCGCGCGCGCGTCGCCGCCGCCGGATCCAGGTCGGCCTTGTTGATCACCACCAGGTCGGCCAGTTCCATCACGCCCTTCTTGATCGCCTGCAGGTCGTCGCCCGCGTTGGGCAGCTGCAGCACCACGAACATGTCGGTCATGCCGTGCGCCGCAGTCTCGCTCTGGCCCACGCCCACCGTCTCGACCAGCACGATATCGTAGCCCGCGGCCTCGCACACCAGCATGGACTCGCGCGTCTTTTCGGCCACTCCGCCCAACGTGCCGCTGCTGGGGCTCGGGCGGATGTAGGCATGCTCCAGCGCCGACAGGCGTTCCATGCGCGTCTTGTCGCCCAGGATCGAGCCGCCCGAGACGGTGGACGAGGGGTCGATTGCCAGCACCGCGACGCGGTGCCCACGCTCGATCAGGTAGACGCCCAGCGCCTCGATGAAGGTGCTCTTGCCCACCCCCGGCACGCCGCTGATGGCCAGCCGCAGCGAGTTGCCCGTGTGCGGCAGCAGCGCCGTCAGCAGCGCGTCGGCCTGCGCGCGGTGGTCGGCGCGCGTGGACTCGAGCAGGGTGATGGCCTTGGCGATGGCGCGGCGCTGGGCCGGGCCGGGAGGCCCACCTAGCGCAACTCGGACCTCTTCGATGTTCATGTCCGAAACGGTTCAAAAAAAGCGTCATCGATGTCGTACACCGTCCGCGGCTTCAGGCCAAGTTCATACTTCTTGAACATCTCGTAGAGTTTCTCGCCATCCACCAGCTCAACCGGATCGGTTCCGGGTCGTAGGGCCTCTTCTCTCGCACTGCCGGTGAACCGGCTCGTCGTCAGAAAGATAGCTTTGTCTGCGCGGCCCGCCATCGCACCACGAAGGTCACGGATTTCTTTCGGCGGCACCGCACTCGCCCACTTCTTGCACTGAAATACGACGTTGAAACTGACCAAATCATTGACCTGCAGCACTCCGATGCCGTCAATGCCTCCATCGTTGGAACGTCCGGTCACCTCCAACCTGTCGAAACCTGCCTCCCTAAGCAAGCGAAGGCTCAGGCGCTCAAATCCGCTTGGCGAGAGCGACTGCAAAACAACGATGAATCGCTCGTATTCATCATCCTCGTCAGCCTGTTCTGAGTCCTCCGATATGCCCTCGTCGGACTTCGAACCCGACCCGCCAGACGGACCGCTCTTTTCTGGTGCCGCATAGCGCTGGCGCACCTGATCAAAGAGTGCCAGGGCAGATTTCTGGTCGAGCGTTGTTTTCAAGCCCTCGGATGTCAATGTCCAAACGCCACGCTTGCTACTGTCGATCAAGCCTGCCCACACCAGATACTGACGTGCCCAATAGACCTGATTGGCGAAACGCTCCATCCCCGACTTGACTGTCTCTTCTCGCTGTGCCTGAGTCACGTTGGCGATCCGTGCGACGCGTTCCACGGCTTCCTTCGGCGTGGCCGAGCCTCCAAGTTCACGGAGTGCCTCCAGCAGCGGCCCAAACCATTGCACAAAATTTGGACCTTTCCTCGACCGGCTGCCTGTTGACATCATTCCTCCTCAGGGCGTGTTTCGGTGCGTCGATCAAGAACCACCTGCTGGGCATCGAAGCTCACAGAATCTCGAACGCCCGGCCATCGGGCAAGCGGTAGCGCGAGAAGTCTCGTTCGTCGAGCGTCATGATCCGCGTCACGCCAGTGTCGAGCGCCAACTGATAGAGCGAGGCGTCGGCCAGGTCCATTTCGGTGCGCGGGCGCTCGGTGTAGCGCTGCATCACAGGCACCCAGTCGCTCAACGCCGCCTGCTCGAACACGGCGATCGACACCGCGCCGCGGCCCAGCCAGTTCAGCAAGGCAAAGCGGTGGGGCGGCGCGATCAGGTACGACGCCTCCACCACACAGGGCCAGGTGGTCCACAGGCTCCAGTGCTCCTGCGCTGCTCGCGCCAGCAGTTCCTGGTAGCGCTGGCCCTCGGGCTCATCGGCGCCAAAGGCCGCGACCATGGCGCTGGCGTCAATCAGCGCGCAAGCCATGCTTGGCCTTGAGCCGGGCGATCAGGTCGGCGCGCGAGCGCTCGGTGTCGTAGGGCTTGTCGTGCTCGGCCGCAAAGGCTCGGGCCAGTTCGCCGCTGCGAGGATCCTCCGCCATCTCGGCCTTGGCCTGCAGCATCAGCTCATATGGGTTCTTGCGTCCGAGCGCGCGCTCGACCGCGTCAATGATGAATTGCGACTTGGTCACGCCCTTGCGCTGCGCGGCCAGCTCGAGCTCCTTTTCGAGCAAAGGATTCATGCGAACGGATACAGCCATGGTTATCTCCAAGAAATACTGTATTACTGTATCACGTTCCCGCCATATTACGCATGCGCCTTCTTGATCTGCTCCAGCACGTCCTTGGCGCTGGCGGGAATCGGCGTGCCGGGCCCGTAGATGCCCTTGACGCCGGCCTCGTACAGGAACTCGTAGTCCTGGCGCGGCACCACGCCGCCGACGAAGACGACGATGTCGTCGGCGCCCTGCTTGTGCAACTCCTTGATGATCGCCGGCACGAGGGTCTTGTGGCCGGCCGCGAGCGTGCTGACGCCCACGGCGTGCACGTCGTTCTCGATCGCCTGGCGCGCGCATTCCTCGGGCGTCTGGAACAGGCTGCCGATGTCGATGTCGAAGCCCAGGTCGGCAAAGGCCGTGGCCACCACCTTGGCGCCGCGGTCGTGGCCGTCCTGGCCCAGCTTCGCGATCATGACGCGTGGCCGGCGCCCTTCCTGTTCGGCAAAGGCGTCGATTTCCTTCTTCAACCTGTCCCAGCCCTCGGCGCCCGCGTAGGCGGCGGCGTAGACGCCGGTGACCTTCTGCGTGTCGGCGCGATGGCGCCCGAAGACCTGTTCCATGGCATCACTCACTTCGCCCACGGTGGCGCGGGCACGAATGGCTTCGACGGTGGCGGCCAGCAGGTTGCCCTGGCCGCCTTCCGCCACTTTCGTGATGGCAGCCAGCGCCTGCTGCACGCGCGCGGCATCGCGCTTCTGCCGGATTTCCCTCAGGCGCGCGATCTGCTGTTCGCGCACGCGGACGTTGTCCACCTCCAGGATGTCGACCGGATCCTCCTTGTCGAGCCGGTACTTGTTCACGCCGACGATGACGTCCTTGCCGGCGTCGATGCGGGCCTGCTTCTCGGCCGCCGCGGCCTCGATCTTCAGCTTGGCCCAGCCCGAGTCCACGGCCTGGGTCATGCCGCCCATGGCGTCGACCTCCTCGATGATGGCCCAGGCGGCGTCGGCCATGTCCTGCGTCAGCTTCTCCATCATGTAGCTGCCGGCCCAGGGGTCGACCACGCTGGTGATGTGCGTCTCCTCCTGGATGATGAGCTGGGTGTTGCGCGCGATGCGGGCGGAAAACTCGGTCGGCAGCGCGATGGCCTCGTCGAAGGAGTTCGTGTGCAGCGACTGCGTGCCGCCGAACACCGCCGCCATGGCCTCGATCGCGGTGCGCACGATGTTGTTGTAGGGGTCCTGCTCGGTCAGCGACCAGCCCGAGGTCTGGCAGTGCGTGCGCAGCATCAGGCTCTTGGGCTTCTGCGCGCCAAAGCCCTTCATGATGCGGCACCAGAGCAGGCGCGCGGCGCGCATCTTGGCGATCTCGAGGTAGAAATTCATGCCGATCGCCCAGAAGAAGGACAGGCGGCCGGCGAAGTCGTCCACATCCATGCCCTTGGCGAGCGCGGTCTTCACGTACTCCTTGCCGTCGGCCAGCGTGAAGGCCAGCTCCAGTGCCTGCGTGGCGCCCGCCTCCTGCATGTGGTAGCCGCTGATCGAGATCGAGTTGAAGCGCGGCATGTGCCGGGCCGTGTACTCGATGATGTCGCCAACGATGCGCATCGAGGCCTCGGGCGGGTAGATGTAGGTGTTGCGGACCATGAACTCCTTGAGGATGTCGTTCTGGATGGTCCCGGCCAGCTGCTCCTGGCTCACGCCCTGCTCCTCGGCCGCCACGATGTAGCCGGCCAGCACCGGCAGCACGGCGCCGTTCATGGTCATGGACACGCTCACCTTGTCGAGCGGGATGCCGTCGAACAGCACCTTCATGTCCTCGACGCTGTCGATCGCCACGCCGGCCTTGCCGACGTCGCCGGTCACGCGCGGGTGGTCGCTGTCGTAGCCGCGGTGCGTCGCCAGGTCGAACGCCACGCTGACGCCCTGGCCACCGGCCGCCAGCGACTTGCGATAGAAGGCGTTGCTCTCCTCGGCCGTCGAGAAGCCGGCGTACTGGCGGATGGTCCAGGGCCGGCCGGCATACATGGTCGCCTGCGGCCCGCGCACGAAGGGCTCGAAACCCGGCAGCGTGTTGGCGTACGGCAGGCCGGCGGTGTCCTCGGCCGTGTAGAGCGGCTTGACCCGGATGCCGTCGAGCGTGACCCAGTCAAGGGCCGACACGTCGCCGCCCGGGGCGGACCGGGCGGCGGCCTTCTGCCACTCGGCCAGGGTGGAGGTCTTGAAGGAGGGGGCGTCAGCGCTCATCGGGCTTCGGGCGGCCGGTGCTTGACGCCGGCCGCTGGGTGGGTTGCAGAAAAGACGGGGAAGCAAAGCTGTAATTATTAATTTAAAATTCAGTATTGGCCCTAGAATCCGGAAAATATTTTCCCCGACATCCGTGCCGTGACCGCCACCCTCGTCCGCCGCGCCCTGTACGAAGAGGTCGCCGAGCGCCTGCGCCAGCGCATCTTCGCACGCGAGCTGGCGCCTGGCGAGTGGATCGACGAGCTGAAGATCGCCGACGAACTGGGCATCAGCCGCACGCCGCTGCGCGAGGCGCTCAAGGTGCTCGCCACCGAGGGGCTGGTCACGATGAAGCTGCGCCGCGGCGCCTACGTCGCCGAAGCCTCGCCCAAGGACCTCGCCGACGTCTACCACCTGCTGTCGCTGCTCGAAACCGATGCCGCACGCACCGTGGCGCGCCAGGCCAGCGACGCCGACCTGGCCGAACTGCAGGCGCTGCACCACGAGCTGGAGGCCGCGGTCGACGACACGGCACGCTTCTTCGCCCTCAACGAGGCCTTCCACCTGCGCCTGCTGGAGCTGGCCGACAACCGCTGGCGCCTGCAGCTGGTGCAGGACCTGCGCAAGGCCATGAAGCTGCACCGCCAGCACTCGCTGCACAAGCACGGCCGCCCGCGCGCCGCCCTGCGCGAGCACCGTGCGCTGCTGGCGGCGCTGTGCGCGCGCGACCCCGAGCGCGCCGACGCCTGCATGCGGGCACATTTCGAAAGCGGGTTGCGGGCCGCGGCTTGAACTGCCCGGCCGCTCGCGTATGATGCCCGGGCGCAAAACAAGGAAGGGAGCCGACGCCCTGGCCCAAGGCCCTGGCCTGGCAAACCCCGCAACGCACTGGCGCACCGCCCGCATGCAGCGCATCGGCGGCGCAGACCAACCCGAGACCAGGAGACCTGCATGAAACCCAACGCGAAAGCAAGAACATGGCTCGGCACCTTGCTGCCGGCCGTGGCCATGACCACCCTGGCGCTGGCGGCACCTGCCGCCCACGCGGCCGACCAGCCGATCAAGATCGGCGTCGTGACCTTCCTCTCGGGTGCGCCGGCCGGCACCTTCGGCATCCCGGTGCGCGACGCCGCGCAGGCCGTGGCCGAGGAACTCAACGGCGGCAAGGTTCCCGCGCCCTACGCGACCAAGGGCTTTGGCGGTGCGCCGATCGAGCTGAGCTTCATCGACGAGTCGGGCGGCACCACCAAGCAGGTCACCGAGTACCGCAACCTGGTGCAGCAGCAGGGAGTCGACGTGGTGATCGGCTACGTCTCCAGCGGCGACTGCCTGGCGATCGCGCCAGTGGCCGAGGAGCTCAAGAAGCTGACCGTGATGTTCGACTGCGGCACGCCGCAGATCTTCGAGGAAGGCTCCTACAAGTACGTGTTCCGCACCGGCGCGACCGGCACCATGGACAGCGTGGCGGCCGCCATGTATCTGAAGGATCGCGGCATCCAGGTCAAGAAGTACGCCGGCATCAACCAGAACTACGCCTGGGGCCATGACTCCTGGAACGACTTCACGGCCTCGATGAAGCAGCTGTTCCCGGACGCGACCATCTCGACCGAGCAGTTCCCGAAGTTCCTCGCGGGGCAGTACGGCGCCGAGATCTCGGCCCTGCTGGGCAGCGACGCCGAGGTCGTGCATTCGAGCTTCTGGGGTGGCGACACCGATGCCCTGATCCTGCAGGGTGCCGCGCGCGGGCTGTTCCAGAAGAAGCGCGTGCTGCTGACCGTGGGTGAGCCCCAGTTGGTGAAACTGGGCAAGCAGATCCCGGACGGCACGATCATCGGCGCGCGCGGCCAGTTCGGCGATTTCGCCCCGGACACCCCGCTGAACCACTGGTTCCGCAAGGCCTACACCGACCGTTTCAAGACGCAGCCGACCTACCCGACCTACAAGATGGCGCACGCCATCCTGGGCGTGAAGGCCGCCTACGAGAAGGCGCAGGCCGCCAACGGGGGCCAGGCGCCGAGCCAGGACCAGATCATCGCGGCCTTCGAGCACATGAGCTGGGAAGGCCCCGGCGGCGAAGTCAAGCTGAGCCTGGGCAAGGGCCATCAGGCGGCCTACGGCACCGTCAAGCAGGTGGACGGCAAGACCACGCTGGCGGACGTCGTCTACTACAAGGCCGACCAGGTGACGCCGCCGGAAGGCGTGAAGAGCCAGGACTGGATCAACTCCGGCTTCAAGCGCTGAGTGCGCACGTCCCGACACCCGCGCCCCGCGGCGGCCCTCGGCGTCCGTCGGAACCCTGGCCTGCGACGCGGTGACGCAGCGGGCGACGCGCGGAGGACCACCCCGTGAGCCAGTTGCCGGCGGTCCTGATCGACGGCCTGGTGTATGCGTCCTGGCTGTTCCTGATTGCCGTGGGGCTGACGCTGATCTACGGCGTCATGAAGATCCTCAACATGGCGCACGGCAGCCTGTACACGCTGGGCGCGTACATGGCCGCGTCGCTGGTCGGCGCCTGGTTCGCGCACGGCTGGGCACCGCTGGCCAGCTACCTGGCGCTGCTGGTCGCGGCCATCGCGGCCGGACTGATCGCCGGCCCGCTGATCGAGCGCGGCCTGCTGCGGCACATGTACGGCCACGACGAGATCACGCTGCTGCTGGTGACCTACGCCGTGCTGCTGATCCTGGAGGACGTCATCAAGCTGGTCTGGGGCGTCGATCCGTACTTCGCCAGCGAACCCTACGGCCTGCTCGGCACGCTCGAGTTCGGCCCCCTCGTCTACCCGGTGTACGACCTGGTGCTGGTCGCGGTGGCCGTCGCGATCGGCGTGGCGCTGGCCTGGACGCTTCAGCGCACGCGACTGGGCAAGCTGCTGCGCGTGGTCATCCACGATCGCGAGCTGAGCACCGCCATGGGCATCAACGTCAACCGCTTCTACCTGATCACCTTCACGGCAGGCGCCATGCTGGCGGCGCTGGGCGGCGCGCTCACGGCGCCGATGATCTCGGTGGTGCCGGGCATCGGCATCGAGGTCATCGTGCTGGCCTTTGCGGTGGTGGTGATCGGCGGCCTGGGGAGCCTGCCCGGCGCCGCGCTCGGCGCCCTCATCGTCGGGCTGGCGCGCTCGGCCGCCGTGCATTACCTGCCGCAGGTGGAGCTCACCAGCGTCTACCTGACCATGGCGCTGGTGCTGATCTTCCGCCCCAAGGGCCTGTTTGCCGGCGCCGAGGTGCGCAAGATATGAGCGCCACGCGACGCACCGACCTGCTGCTGGCCGCCCTGCTGCTGGCCCTGCTGGTGCTGGGACCGCTGCTGCCGACCTGGCAGTTCCTGGCCACGGTGGCGCTGGCCAAGGGCTTCGCGGTGCTCGGCCTGCTGCTGCTGATGCGCACCGGCCTGGTCTCGTTCGGCCAGGCGCTGTTCTACTGCCTGGGTGCCTACGCCGCCGGCAGCCTGGGACTGTTCTTCGGCATCACCGATGCCCTGCTCCTGGTGCTGGCGGGCATGCTGGTGGCCACCCTGGTGGCCCTGGTCCTCGGCTTCCTGATGGCCAACTACCGCGACATCTTCTTCGCCATGCTGAGCCTGGCGTTCTCGATGGTGCTGTACGGGCTGCTGGTGAAGAGCGAGGCGCTCGGCAGTACCGACGGTTTCAACCTGGCACCGCCCACCCTGTTCGGGCAGGCGCTGTCGGGCGCGGGCGGCCAGTACCCGCTGTACGCCTTCACCTGCGTGCTGGCCGCGCTCGCCGCCTGGGCCCTGAACCACTATTTCGACACCGCGCTGGGGCGGCTGTCGCCAGCCATCCGCGACAACGAAATCCGCGTCGAGTACATGGGTGCCTCGGTGCGCAGCGCGATCCACGTCAAGTACGCGATCGCCGCCGCCTTGACCGGCGCCGGCGGCGCGCTTGCCGCCATGACCGTGGGACACATCGACCCCGAAACCGCCTACTGGACCACCTCGGGCGAGTTCGTGTTCGTCGCCATCCTGGCCGGCTCGGGCAGCATCATCGCGCCCTTCTTCGGATCGCTGATCTTCGAGGTCACGCGCAGCGTGGCGACGCAGTACGCGCCCAACACCTGGCAGCTCGCGCTCGGCACCGCGATGCTGCTGATCATCGCCCTGCTGCCGGGCGGCCTGTGGTCGCTGTTTCGCAAGCGCCGCCGCGAGGCATGACATGGCGGACGTGATCCTCGAGGCCCGCCAGCTCGGCAAGCGTTTCGGCGCCGTGGTGGGCGCGCGCGACATCTCGGTACAGGTGGCGCGCGATTCGGTGCTCGGGCTGATCGGCACCAACGGCGCCGGCAAGACCACCTTCGTCAACATGATCACCGGCTACCTGCGTCCCGACAGCGGGAGCATCTGGCACGAGGGGCGCGACATCACCGGCCTGAAGCCGCGCGAGATCACCTGGCGCGGCATCTGCCGCTCGTTCCAGATCCCGCAGCTCTACAACAGCCTGACGGTGCGCGAGAACCTGGTGGTCGGCCTGGGCATCATGCGCCGCGGCCACGACGCGCGGCACGACCCGGGGCGCGACCTGGGGGCGGCGGCCGATGCCATCCTCCGGCGCTTCGGCATGGCCAGCGAAACCGGCCGGCTCGCGGGCGTGCTGCCCGAAGGGTTGCGCAAGCTGCTGGACATCGCGATGGCGCTGGTGGCGCGGCCCACCGTGCTGCTGCTGGACGAGCCGACCAGCGGCGTCAGCACCGACGAGAAATTCGACATCATGGACCGCATCATGCAGGCGGTGCGCGCCGATGGCGTCACGGTGCTGTTCGTCGAGCACGACATGGACATCGTGAGTCGCTACGCCGAGCGCGTGCTGGCCTTCGACGAAGGCAGCATCCTGGCCGACGGACCGGTGGCCGAGGTGCTGGCCAGCGAGGACGTGCAGCGCTACGTGATCGGCCGGCCGGCCGGTGCGGCGGCCGCGACCGGGGCAGGGCCAGCATGCTGACGGTCAGCGAGCTCGACGTCTCGATCGGCACGGTCGACATCCTGCGCCGGGTCTCGCTGGAGCTGCCGGGCGGTGCCATGGCCGGCCTGATCGGCCGCAACGGTGCCGGCAAGACCACGCTGATGCGCAGCATCATGGGACTGCTGCCAGCGCGCCACGGACGCATCCGCTTCCATGACCACGAACTCACGCGCACTCCGGCGCACCTGCGTGCCCCGCTCGGGATCGGCTACATGCCCGAGGACCGGCGCCTGGTGCCCGAGCTGTCGGTGCAGGAGAACATCCTGGTGCCGGCCTGGGCGACCCAGCTGCCGGCCAGCACCGAGCGCTGGCAACGCGTCTGCGCCATGATCCCCGAGATCCAGCCGCTGGCCGAACGCAAGGCGCTGCAGCTCTCCGGCGGCCAGCAGAAGCTGGTAGCGATCGGGCGCGCGCTGATGTGCGGCTCGCGGCTGCTGCTGCTGGACGAGCCCTTCGAGGGGGTCGCGCCGGCGCTGTCCAGGCGCATCGCCGAGGTCATCGCCGGCCTCAAGCGCGAGGGCCTGTCGATCATCGTGTCCGAGTCCGACCTGCAGCATTCCGCCGAGATGCTCGACTGCGTGTTTCGCATCGAGCGCGGCGAAGTGCGCCGGGAATAGCGGCAACGGCGAGCCTGGAGTCCGACCGGCACCGGCACGACCGTCGTGCGTGTCTCGAACCGACACTCCGCCACGCCCCGACGCTGTCCAGGCATTTCATGCACACCCACGACACCACCGCATTTCGCACGCCCCGTCGCCGCGCCCTGCTGCGACTTGCGCTCGGCGCCGGCGCCTGGCCAGCCCTGGCGCACGCGTCGGGCACGGTTGTCCGACCCCTGGCCGAGGCCGTGCCGGGCGGGGTGGCGCGCATCGACCTGGGCCCCGCCCCCGAACGGCCACGCGCCAGCACGGACGACATCCCGCTGCTGGTGGTCGGCGACCCGATCCAGTGGACCGCCCTGGTCGGCATCGCCCTGGCGACCCGCCCGGGCACGCGCCAGATCCGCGTCGACGGACCGGATGGCCGGACACGCCAACTCGCCTACACCGTGCACGACAAGCACTACGCCGAGCAGCACCTGAAGGTGGCGCCGCGCACGGTCGACCTCGCGCCGGCCGACCTGGCACGCCATGAGCGCGAGCGCGCGCACCAGCAGCAGGTGATTGCCACCTTCAGCGCCGTGCCGGCAGGCGAGCTCGCGATGCGCGCGCCCTGCCCGGGCCGGCGCTCGGACTCCTTCGGCAAGCGCCGCTTCTTCAACGGCCAGCCACGCAACCCGCACAGCGGCATGGACATCGCGGCGGCCACCGGCACGCCGGTGGCGGCGCCGCTGGCCGCCACCGTGCTCGACACCGGCGACTACTTCTTCAACGGCAACACGGTCTGGCTGGACCACGGCGGCGGCCTGCTGTCGATGTTGTGCCACTTGAGCCGCATCGACGTCGCACCCGGCCAGCGCCTGCCGGCCGGCGCCCGGGTGGGCGCGGTGGGCGCCACCGGACGCGTCACCGGACCGCACCTGCACTGGACCGTGGTGCTGAACCGCGCCTCCGTCAACCCCGCGCTGTTCCTGCCCGACTGATACCGCCTTGCTTGCGAACAGATGAACGATGACGCCGGCTTGCGTCGGCATGCCGCAATGATTTCCGCAGTCATTGAACCTGAATCCGGCGGTTGACCGCCGATCATCGTCTTCAAACCCGCATGAATATTGGCTTGGACTGCCCCGATGACGTTCACCTGCTGGGTGAGGACGCATCCAACTGCCGGATTCAGGTCGAAGCGCCGCAAAGTCATTGCGTCATTCCTGAACGCAAATCCGCGTCAACCGGCGCAGCAGGCCCCTGTTGACAGTGGGTGTGGCGCCTGCCACGATCGCGCGGAAACCATGGCACCGGCGAGCCGCCATCACCTGGTCGCGCGATCGCGGGCGTGCGGCGTGGCGGCGTGCCTGCTGGCGATGGCTGCCTGCAGCCCGCTGACGCCGCCCGCGCACACCCCCACGGCAGCCGCCGATGCGGCACCCACTCTCACCAACTCGCTCGGCATGCGATTCGTGCGGATTCCAGCCGGGGAATTCCTGATGGGCCGCAGCGAATCCGTGGCGCGCCTTGCGCAGGCTTTCCCGCAGATCGAAGCGCAGCGCATCGAACAGCTCGCGGACGAGACGCCCGCGCATCGGGTGCGCATCACGCAGGCCTTCTGGCTCGGCGTGCACGAAGTCACGGTCGGGCAATTCCGGCGCTTCCTGGAGGACTCGGGCTACTTGCCCGAATCGATCGCCGACGGCACCGGCGGCTACGGCTATCGCGCCGACTACGACCCGGCCCAAACCGCGCGCCACGATGCCTTCGAGGGCCGCAGCCCGCGCTATTCGTGGCAGGAGCCGGGATTTGCCCAGAGCGACGCGCACCCGGTCGTCAACGTCAGCTGGAACGACGCGTCCGCCATGGCACGCTGGCTGTCGGTGCGCGAAGGCGTCAGCTATCGCCTGCCGACCGAAGCCGAGTGGGAATACGCGGCGCGCGCCGGGACGCACAGCCGCTATCCGGCCGGCGACGCGTCCGCGGCGCTGCTGGCCAGTGCCAACACCTTCGACCGCGAGACGGCGCGCCTCTGGCCCCAGTGGGCCGCGCAGGCGACGCCCGGCGACGACGGCTTCGTCTTTACCGCCCCCGTGGGCCAATATGCCCCCAACGCGTTCGGCGTCCACGACATGATCGGCAACGTGTGGGAGTGGTGCGCCGACTGGTACGGAGCGGACTACTACGCGCATTCGCCGGTGGACGACCCCACCGGCCCGCCGAGCGGCCAGGTGCGCGTGCGCCGCGGCGGCTCGTGGCACACTTGGCCGTTCTACGCGCGGGTGGCATTCCGCAACTGGAACACGCCCAGCACGCGCTACGTCCTGCTCGGTTTCCGGCTGGTGCGCGAAGATCGCTGACAGGGCCCGTCTGCGCTCCGCCGCGCAGTCATCCGCCGCTTGTCATTCGGAGGCAGGTTCGCACCCGTTGCCCCGCCGCGCTGCGCGCCACCGGCGATGCATGGAACGCCCCTGCTCCGATGGCCACGGAGCCGGCCAGTCGGGGCAACCGTGGCCGGGATCCCCCGGGTCCCTGGGTGCACCGCCGGCACAACGCCCCCACGCTGCGCTGCCCCCGCCCGAGAGTATCCTCGCAGCTTCGGGGCAGCCGAGCGATGCTCAACGGGAGAGGACGCAACATCGCGCAGCGCGTGGAGCCACGGGGGTGGCTCGCTTCAGCCAGCGACGTGCGGCGCGGGATTGCCGGCCCGCCGCGCTGCGCCGGCGCGCGCGAGTTCGCGCAGCGCGCGATCGACCACCGGGTCCATGTCCACCGGGCGCAGATGGCGCTGGCGCAGCAGCTTCTCGCAAGTGCGACGCGTCATGCCGTGCGCACGCCCACCCTGGCTGACGAACATGAACAGCGAGCCGTTGTCGCTGGTCCAGCTGAGCTGGGCGCGGCGCCAGCTCTTGTGGACATACAGGTCGACCCAGTCGCCCACGCGCATGCGCGCCACCTCGGCGCGGACGCGCGCCGCGAGGTCGTCCTCCGCGCCTCCGGCCGCGGCGCCGGCCGCGGCCGCCCCGCCGGACGCGCCCGGGGTCGCCGACTCGGTCAGATCCGGCGCAGCGGCGACAGGCGACAGGCCCGAGACCGAGGACGGCGCGCCGTCCCCGGTTTCCTCGCCAAGTCCGGATGCCCCGGTTTCCTCCACCGGCTCGACGTCGGCGAAGCCCGCCGCCTCGCGCTCGATCCGCGCCAGCCACGGCTGCTCGGCCTTGCGCGGCACGGGTCGTTCGGTCAGCACGTCGCTTCGCACCGAGGGCAGGGCATCGAGCAGGCTGCGCGCACGCTCATGGCCCGAAGCCTCGACATCCTGTGCGCTGCGCACGCGGCGCAGGCGCAGCACCGGGTCGTGGTAGTGCATCAGCACGTCGAAGAAGGACTGCGTCTCCGCCGGTTCCTTGCCCAGCATCTCGAGCCCGCGGCGCAACGTCCCGAGCAGGCCAGGCACCACCTCGAACAGGCGCGCCGGCTGCTTGATGGCCTGCTCGCGATTGACCGACCACAGCAGGTCGCTGACCACCGCGAGGTAGCCGCCGGGATCAAGCCGCGAGCCCGTGCCCGGATGGGTCAGCTGGGCGTGCGCGATCACCAGGGACCAGTCCTGATACAGGAAATCCGCCACCACCGCCGGCACGCCCACCAGGTCCGGGCGCAGGCTGAAGTCGAGCGCGACGCGGTCGGCCAGGGCCTGGCGCTCCTGGGCGAACTGCATCGAATTCAGGACCTGCGCACGGGCCGCCTCGCCGCCCTCGTCGGCCGCCTTCCAGCCGGTCTCCAGCGCCTCGTGCTGGGTCCGGAAGTCTTCCGCGCTGACTTCGGCCGCCTGAGCGAGCTTGCGCACGGCGCCGCGCAGCGGCGCCATGAACTGCTCGAACTCGGGCGCGAATTCGTCGTTGTACTTGAAGCTGCGCTGGGCCACCGCCTCCATCAGCACGCGCGCGGGATGTGCGTCCTCGGCAAAGAAGCGCGGCTGGTCGAGCGCCAGGCGCAGCAGCGCCGGCTCCAGCGCCACGAAAGCCTCGCGCACCGGCGCCAGCACGCGGCCATCGCCCGCCACCTGCTCGAGCAGCAGGCGCACCGCATCCAGGCCCAGCACCTGGCTGATGCGCTGCGCGCGCGCCTTGAGCTGCATCCGGGCGCGCGTGCGCGCCTGGGCCGAGGCCAGCTCGCCCCACTGCGCCGGCGCCAGCGCGGCGTCCACGCGCACGGCGCGCGGGCTGCGCTCGACCACGTCCTGCGCGCGCAGGCGCTCCAGCTCGAACGCTCGCATCGAGTCGTCGTAGGCCGGCTCCGCCTGCTGGGCCAGCCGCGCCTGCTCGGCCTCGACGGCCTCGTAGTAGCCTTCAGGCAAGGGTTCGTCATAGGTTTCGAACCACTGCGGCTGGTAGAGGAAGTCGTGCACCACGGCAGCTTCCACGGCGGGCGAGCTGCGCGACAACTCGTGCACGCGCGGCACGAAGCCCCGACCGGCAGCGGTCTCGCCCCGCGCGGCCCGGCCAGCATCGGCCTGGGACGCGCCCGCCGGGCCGGCACCGCCAGGACTGCCCCTGCCACCCGGCGCGACGCCACCGAAGCCGCCGCCTGTCGGGCCCGGGCCCGCCTCGCCTCCCGCGCCGGTCGTCCGGCTGGCGGCACCATGCGGCGCGGCGCCGCCGGCGGTCAGCCGGACGCGATAGCGCGCCTCTTCCACGCCCTGCGCCTCCAGCATCTCGACCAGCGCTTCATACAAGGCACGCATCTCGCCCGCGAACGGCGTCGACAGATAGCGCACCCAGAGACTGCGGACGTCGTCGCTCTCGGGCAGGTCCTGCAGCACCTCCATCAAGGCGCCACACAGGATTTCCGGACGAAACGGATTGCGATCGGCGCGCACCTCGGGCAGGCCCAGCGCGGAGCTCATGAGCGAATCGAGCTGGCTCAGCGTGCGTTCCACCAACGGCATGGCGTTCTGCTGCAGGCGCGAGGCCTCGACGAAGCGCGACACCTCGCCCTCGTCAAGCAGGGCCAGCATCGAACTCCCGCCGGGGGCCTTGCGCGGCGCCTCGTCCGGAGGCGTCGCATGCAGGATCGCGTCGATGCCGGCCAGCAGCCGGCGCGGGAATTCGCTGCGCACCGTGGCGGCATGGCGATCGAGCGCCGCCAGCGCATCCTCCAGTTGCATGCGCCGCGCCACCGAACGCGACGTGCGCTGCGCCTCCTGCAGCTCGCTGCTGGCCGCCTGCAGGCTGCGCTCGATCATGCCGCTGGCCTGCAGCAGCGCCTCGCGCTTGCTGCGCTCGACCAGGGGACCGGTGTTGGCCGCGAGACTCATGGCGGTGCTTGCGCCGGTCCGTGTCAGGCGCGCGTGGCGTCGAACGCCGGATCCACGGGAACCTGCAGCGCGGTCGCCAGGTGGTTGGTCCGGGCCGCCAGCGCCACCACCGCGAGCAGGTCCGCATATTGCGCGTCGCTCATGCCGCGGGCGCGCGCCGACGCCGTGTGCGAATGCACGCAGTAGCCGCAGCCGTTGGCCACCGAGACCGCGATGTAGATCAGCTCCTTGGTCAGGCCGTCGAGCGCCGACGACTGGCCCATGACGCGCTTGACCTCGGCCCAGGTCGTCTCGAGCAGTGCAGGATCGGTGGCCAGGGCACGCCAGAACCGGTTGACGTAATCCGTCCCCCGGCTCGCGCGAATGTCGTCGAAGACCGCGCGCACCCGTGGGTCGGCGGCGTCATCGGACAGCAGTGGAACAGTCGACATGGTCTCGATTGCTGCAGGGCAAGCCGTGCGCCTGATCGCCAGCGCGCCACCACGGCGGCCACGGTCGACCAGGGGACGGGTCAAATATACCGCCTTGCGCCCGCGGCTTGGCTGCGCGCCCGTCGCGCCGACCCGACGGACCGGGGCGACCGCGCCACGCGCGCCCTTGTCCCGGGAGGCCCACGGCCATGCCCGCATGACGCAAAATCCCGGCATGGCCAAAGCCCTGCACGAAATCGCCGTTTCCATGCTCGACCTGGTCGCCGTACGCGAGGGCCGCACGGTTGCCGACGCGCTGGCCATTGCGCTGCAGACCGCGCAGCACGCCGAACGCCTGGGCTTCGCGCGCTACTGGCTGGCAGAGCACCACAACATGGCGGGCATCGCCAGTTCGGCCACCGCGGTGCTGGTCGGCTACATCGCCGGCGGCACGCAGCGCATCCGCGTCGGCTCGGGCGGCGTGATGCTGCCCAACCACGCCCCGCTGGTGGTCGCGGAAGCCTTCGGGACGCTCGCCGAGCTCTACCCCGGCCGCATCGACCTGGGCCTGGGCCGGGCGCCCGGCACCGATCCGATGACCATGCGCGCGCTGCGCCGCGACCGCATGGAATCGGTGGACGACTTCCCGCGCGACGTCGCCGAACTGCAGCACCTGCTGGACGAACCGCGACCCGGACAGAAGCTGATCGCCAACCCCGGCGCCGGCACGCGCGTCCCGATCTGGCTGCTCGGCTCCAGCCTGTTCTCGGCGCAACTGGCGGCCGAACGCGGCCTGCCCTACGCCTTTGCCTCGCACTTCGCGCCCGGACTGCTGCTGCAGGCGATCGAGCTGTACCGGCGCCTGTACAAGCCCTCGCGCGACTGGCCCCAGCCGTACGTGATGATCGGCGTGCCCCTGGTGGCCGCGCCGACCGACGAGGAAGCGCTGTTCCTGGCGGGCAGCGTGTTCCAGCGCGTGCTCGGCATCCTGACCGGCCAGCGCGGCTTGCTGGCACCGCCGCGCGAGGGCTTCTTCGAGGCCCTCACCCCGGCCCAGCGCGCCGGCATCGGCGACTTCCTGGCCTGCGCCGTGATCGGCGGCCCCGAGACCGTGCGCACCGGCCTGCAGGCCCTGGCCGCCCAGACCGCCTGCGACGAGATGATCCTGGTGTGCGACGTCTACGATCCGGCGCTGCGCCTGCGCGCCCTCGACATCGCGGCGGCGGCACGCGGCACCGGCGTCCCGGCGGCCCCGGACCCGGCCCCATGAGGCCGCCCGAACCGGCGGACGGGCTGCCCTGCAGCGCGGCGGCCGAGCGCAACCGCGCACCCATCCTGGCCGTGCTGGGGACATTGCTGGCGCCCAGTGGCCGGGCACTGGAGATTGCCAGCGGCACCGGCCAGCACGCCGCGCACTTTGCCGCCGCCCTGCCCGGCTGGCACTGGCAGCCCACCGACCGCACGGAAGCGCAATTCGGCGCCATCGCTGCCTGGGCGGCGCGCGCCGGCGCGCGCAACGTGGCGCCCGCGCGCCGCCTCGACGTGCTGGAACGGCGCTGGCCTTCGGACGGCGCGCCGTTCGCGCAGCCCTTCGACCTGGTCTATTGCGCCAACCTGCTGCACATCAGCCCGCCCGAATGCACGCCAGCGCTGCTGTGCGGGGCGGTGCGCCACCTCGCGCCCGGCGGCCTGCTGGTGATCTACGGCCCCTGGCTAGTGCAGTGTTTCACTCTATCAGGCACTTATAAAAGCCAGAAAAAGGTTTGCGGCAAGGCGCGGTTCGCAGCCAATGCTGGCGGCCTTGGCAAGAACTGCAACGCCGCCGCGAGCCTTTTTCTGGCTTCCCGCAGGGCGAGCCGCCAAGGGGCCATCTGCTTTGTTGCGTGGCCTTGACATGGACCCACCATGCCTGCGGCCACGCGCCGCGCAGCTGGCCCCTTGGCGACTCGTTATAAGTACCTGATAGCGTGAAACACTGCACTAGAAGCGGACGTGCCGACGGCGGCCAGCAACCTCGCCTTCGATGCCGACCTGCGCAAACGCGACGCGCGCTGGGGTCTGCGCCGGCTGGACGAGATGCGTCGGCAGGCGCGCGCCCATGGCCTGGCGCTGCGCGCGCGCCACGCCCTGCCGGCCAACAACCTGCTGCTGGTGTTGGCCCGGGCGACATAAAATGTCGCGCTTCACGCTATCGGAGCGATAGCTGCAAGCGCCGCAAAGCATGGATTACCCTGGAAACATCTTCGTCGTCGCCGCACCGAGCGGCTCGGGCAAGTCGAGCCTGGTGAAGGCCCTGATGGAGGTGGACGCCGGTGTCGCGCCCTCGATCTCGCACACCACGCGTGCCCCGCGCGGTCAGGAAAAGGATGGCCGCGAGTACTTCTTCGTCGACGCCGCCACCTTCGACCGGATGGTCGCCGCGGGCGACTTCCTCGAATGGGCCCAGGTGCACGGCCAGCGCTACGGCACCTCGCGCCAGGGCATCGATGCGCGCCTGCGCGCCGGCGGCGATGTCGTGCTGGAGATCGACTGGCAAGGCGCGCTGCAGATCCGCCGGCTGTTCCCCGAGGCGGTGCTGATCTTCGTGCTGCCGCCCAGCTGGGAGGAGCTGCGCGCGCGCCTGCTGCGCCGCGGCGAGGACTCGGCCGAGGTGATCGAGCTGCGCCTGCACAACGGACGCGAGGAGCTGGCCCAGGTGCGGCAGTTCGACTACGTTATAATTAATGAGATATTCGAGCGCGCGCTGTTCGACCTCAAAGCCATCGTCCACGCGCGGCGCCTGACCTACCAGGCGCAGCGGCGCGCCCGCGCCGACACCTTCCGGGCGCTCGACATCGACTGAATCCACCGCACCACACCGACCGCCATGGCCCGCATCACCGTCGAGGACTGCCTCGAGAAGATTCCCAACCGCTTCCAGCTCGTGCTGGCGGCCACCTATCGCGCGCGCATGCTGCTGCAGGGCCACGCGCCCAAGGTCGAGTCCGACAACAAGCCGGGCGTGACCGCGCTGCGCGAGATCGCCGCCGGCCAGGTGGGGCTGGAGATGCTGCGCAAGGTGCCCTGACCCGCGGCCGCACGCGCCCATCCGAATCCCCCAGGCGCCGGCTTCCGGCGCCTTTTTTCGTGACGGCAGGCCAGACCGGGGGGATCATGGTTAAATTCGTCCCATGATCCCGCAGCAGCAGTCTGCCGAGCATCCGCTGGCTGCGGCCAATGCCGCCGCCGCCAGCTTTGCCGCGCTGGAAGCAAAGATCGGCTATCTCGATCCGGCCGACATCGAGCTGGTGCGCAAGGCCTACCGCTTTGCCGACCAGGCGCACCTGGGCCAGTTGCGCCACAGCGGTGAGCCCTACATCACGCATCCGATCGCGGTGGCCGCCCAGGTGGCCGAATGGAAGCTCGACGCGCAGGCGCTGATGGCGGCGCTGCTGCACGACACCATGGAGGACTGCGGCATCACCAAGGCCGACCTGGTCGAGCAGTTCGGCGCGCCGGTGGCCGACATGGTCGATGGCCTGACCAAGCTGGACAAGCTGCGCTTCAACACGCGCGAGGAAGGCCAGGCCGAGTCCTTCCGCAAGATGCTGCTGGCGATGGCGCGCGACGTGCGCGTGATCCTGGTCAAGCTGGCCGATCGCACGCACAACATGCGCACCCTGGGCGACATGCCGCGCAGCAAGTGGCGCCGCATCTCCAGCGAGACACTCGACATCTACGCGCCGATCGCGCACCGCCTGGGCCTGAACCAGACCTACCGCGAGCTGCAGGACCTGGCGTTTCGCCACCTCAAGCCCTGGCGCTACAGCGTGCTGGCGAAAGCGCTGGCGCGCGCGCGCCAGCGCCGGCGCGACCTGATCCAGAAGGTGCAGCAGGACGTCGAGGGCGTGCTGGCGCAGGCCGGCCTGGCGGCGCGCGTGATCGGGCGCGAGAAGGCGCTCTACTCGATCTACCGCAAGATGAACGACAAGCGCCTGTCGTTTGCCCAGGTCAACGACCTGTACGGCGTGCGCATCGTGCTGCCCGAGGTGCTGCAGTGCTACACCGCGCTCGGCCTGCTGCACCAGCTCTACAAGCCGGTGCCGGGGCGCTTCAAGGACTACATCGCGATCCCCAAGGTGAACGGCTACCAGTCGCTGCACACCACGCTGGTGGGGCCGGCCAGCATCAACATCGAATTCCAGATCCGCACCGAGGCCATGGACGTGGTGGCCGAGGCCGGCGTCGCCGCGCACTGGCTGTACAAGGCCGGCGAGCACGCCAGCGTCGGCGTGCAACTGGGCAACCAGTGGCTGCAGTCGATGCTCGACATCCAGAACGAGACGCGCGACGCCACCGAATTCTGGGACAACATCAAGGTCGACCTGTTCCCCGACGCGGTCTACGTGTTCACCCCGCGCGGCCAGATCATGGCGCTGCCGCGCGGTGCCACCGTGGTCGACTTCGCCTACGCCATCCACAGCAACGTCGGCGACCGCACCATCGCCGCCAAGATCAACGGCGAGCAGGTGCCCCTGCGCACCGAGCTCGCCAACGGCGACGTGATCGAGGTCATCACCTCGTCCGGCTCGACGCCGAATCCGGCCTGGTTCGGCTTCGTGCGCACGGGCCGGGCGCGCTCGCGCATCCGCGCGCACCTGAAGTCGCTGGCGCAGGACAAGTCGCGCGAACTGGGCGACAAGCTGCTGGCACAGGCGCTGCGCGCCGAGGGCGTCGGCGAGCTGCCGCCCGGCAGCGACAAGGCGACCTGGGACAAGCTGCTGCGCTTCACCGGCAACCGCTCGCGCGAGGAGCTGCTGACCGACATCGGCCTGGGCCGACGCTCGGCGAGCATGGTGGCCAAGCGCCTGGTGACGCTGCTGGCGGCGCAGGGTGTCAGGCCCGACGCGCTGCTGCTGAGCCAGGCGCGCTACACCGCTCACGAGAGCCTGTCGCAGGGCGCGGTGATCGTCGACGGCGCGGACAACGTCTCGATCAAGTACGCCACCTGCTGCCACCCGATCCCGGGCGACGGGTTGCTCGGCTACCTGGGCCGCGGCGAAGGCCTGGTGGTGCACACCGACGACTGCCCGGTGGCCCGGCGCCTGCAGCAGAAGGACCCGGAGCGCTTCATCACCGTCGCCTGGGCCGACGAGCCGGTGCGTGCCTTCGACGTCGCCATCGTCGTCACCGTCACCAACGGCAAGGGCGTGCTGGCGCGCGTGGCGGCGGCGCTGGCCGCCGCCGAGGCCGATATCGTGCACCTGGGCATGACCGACGAAGTGGCGCCCGAAGCGCTGGACCTGCGCTTCGTCATCAGCGTGCGCGACCGCGAGCAGCTCGAGCATGTGCTGCGCACCCTGCGCCGCACGCCCTCGGTACTGCGCGCCACGCGCACCATGGCCGCCACGCCCTGAAGCCGGCCGTCCATGCACGGCGGGCGGACGCGGACAGCGTCACGCCGTCGGCGCGCTCACGATGCCGTCGGTGCGGGATACCGCACGTCCAGCACCTCGATCTCGACCGTGCCGGCGGGCGTGGGCAATTGCAGCACGTCGCCCACGCGGGCACGCAGCAGGGTGCGCGCGATCGGGCTGATCCAGCTCACCTCGCCGCGCGCGCTCTCGGCCTCGTCGATGCCCTTGATGGTGACGCTGCGCTCCGCGCCCTGCTCGTCCGCATAGGTCACGGTGGCGCCGAAGAACACCTGCTCGCCGCCGTGGTGCACGCTCGGGTCGGTGACCTCGGCGATCTCCAGCCGCCGCGTCAGGAAACGGACGCGCCGGTCGATCTCGCGCAGCCGGCGCTTGCCGTAGAGGTAGTCGCCGTTTTCCGAACGGTCGCCGTTCTTGGCCGCCCAGTGCACGGTCTCGACCACCCTGGGGCGCTCCTCGTCGATCAGGGCGAGCAGTTCCCCGCGCAGCCGCGCGTAGCCCTGCGGCGTGATGTAATTGCGCCCACCCGCGGGCAGCGGCGGCAGGGCGAAGTCGTCCTCGTCCCCGCCATCGCTCTCGCGCGTGAATGCCTTGCTCATGCGACGATCATAGCCACGCCACCGCCGCCAGCCGCCACCCGACGTGGAGCCCACTCCGCCCGCGTGGCAGCCCTCGGCCGCCGCCCGCGCCCACCCCGCATGAACGCGTCCACCCGCACCCATGATGCCCGCCCGCGGGGGCGACGATGACCGCCCGCGGCAGGCGCGCGCTGCATGTCGCCGGGCAAGGCAGCCTCGGCCTGGCAGTGCTGGTGCTGGCGCAACTGGCCGGGCAGTACGTGGTCACGCGCTGGCAGCTGACGATCCCGGCGGCGCTGGTCGGCATGGCCCTGCTGCTGGCGCTGCTGATGGCGCTGGGCCGCGTGCCCGGTCCGGTGGCCCTGGTGGCGGATGGTCTGCTGCGCCACATGATGCTGATCCTGATGCCGGCGGTGGCGGGCATCATGGACCACTTCGCGCTGCTGCGCGAGCACTGGCTGGGCCTGCTGGCCGCGGGCATCCTCGGCACGCTGCTGACCATGGCGCTGACGGCCGGCGCGCTGCGCCTGGCGCTGGCGCGCTCGCACGCACCACCCCGCGCATGACAGCGCTGCTGGACACCCTGCACACCGGCGCGCAGGCCGTGCTGTGGATCGGCGTCAGCGTGGCGGCCTATGCGGCCGCGCTGCGGCTCTACCGCTGGCGCAACGCCAGCCCGTTCCTGATCCCGGTGGCCACGGGTGCCGCGCTGCTGGTGGCGATCCTGCTGGCCAGCGGCGTGCGCTACCAGAGCTATCGGGAGGCGATCCGGCCGCTCGAGGCGATGCTGGGGCCCGCCACCGTCGCGCTGGCGGTCCCCCTGTACCGCCAGCTCGAGCGCCTGCGGCGCATCTGGCTGCCATTGACCTTCGCGCTGGCGATCGGCTGCATCGGCGCGGTGGTGTCGGCGGTCGGCATCGCCTGGGCCTTCGGCGGAACGCCCGAGCTGCTGGTGTCGCTCGCGCCCAAGTCGGCGACCATGCCGCTGGCGATCCCGGTCGCCGAGCGCCTGGGCGGACAACCCTCGCTGGCTGCGGTGGCGGTCGCCTTCACCGGCGTGGTCGGCGCCGTCGCGACGCGGCCGTTGATGCACCGCGTGCAGATCGAAGACGATCGCGTGCGCGGCTTCGTGTCGGGCCTGACCGCGCACGCCATCGGCGTGGCGCGCGAGCTGCAGGTCAGTCCCGTCGGCGCCGGTTTCGCGGCGCTCGCGATGTGCCTGAACGGCATGGCGACGGCGCTGTTCGTGCCGATCGCGCATGGGGTGATGACGCACTGGCTGGGCTGGCTGGCCTGACTTCCGGTACGTTTCCCGCGCGCCCGTCGTGCAACAATGCCGCGCAGCGTCGCCGCCACCCGGCCGCGCGCGCAACCGGCAAGCACGTCGCCGACCCGTGATGGCCCCCTCCCTGAACACGCACCTGCGCCAGGCGCGCCGCACGCTGCTCGGAGCATCTGCGCTCAATGGCGCCTCGGTGGCGCTGGGCATGCTGCTGGTGGCGGGCCTGGTGCATGCCCTGCTGGGCAGCCACGCCGCGACCAACGCCAGCGTCGGCGCCATCGTCGCCCTCATTCCCGACATGCCGCGGCCGCGCCGCGGCAAGCTGGCCCACCTGGTGGCGGCACCGTTGCTCGGCGTGCCGCTGTTCCTCGCCGTCCAGTTGCTGCGCGGCCATCCGCTGGAGCTGGGCCTGCTGCTGGTGCCGGGCACCTTTCTCGCCTTCCTGTCCACCGCCTGGGGCCGCCGCGGCATGCCGGTGGCCGCGGCCCTGATGTTCGCCATGCTGCTGGCGATGGCGCCGGCGCCGGCCGCCGATGCGCACGAGGCCATGCTGCGCACCGCGTGGTGCGCGCTGGGCGCCGTGCTCTACGTGCTCTACGGCACGGCCAGCAATACGCTGCTGAACGGCCGCTACCGCACCCAGGCGCTGGCCGAGCTGCTGCTGTCGGTGGCCGCGCTGCTGCGCCTGCATGCGCAGCGCATCGAGCGACCGCTGGATGACCCGGGGTCCGGCACCGAGGACCCACGCCCGCTGGGCGAGGTGTTGCGCCGCCAGGCCGCGCTGGCCGAACAGATGCAGGCGGCACGCGACCTGGTTCTGGAGGCACCCGGCACGCCGCGCCGCCAGCTGCTGGCTGGCATGCTGGTGGTGGTGCTGGAGATGCGCGATCGCCTGATCGTGGGCGAACTCGACCTCGAACGTGCGCACGCCAGCCAGTCCGCCAGCCTGCAGCAGCTCGCGAAGATCCTGGAGCTGATGGCACAGGACGTCGAGCAGGTGGCCGACGCCCTGCTGCTGCGCCGCACGCCGTCGGCCGCGCACGACCACCGCGACCGGCTGGAGGCGCTGCGCGCGCAGGCGCAGGACGCGGTCCAGCATGCCGACGCGCCGGACGACGACGCGCTCGAGCAGGCGGCGCTGCTGCGCAGCATCAGCGTGCGCATCGGCGACCAGGACGCCGCCGTGCGCCAGCTTGCCGCGCTGGCGCGCGGCGAGGAAGCGCCCGACCTGTCCGCGGTGCGCAGCGGCTGGCAGCTCTTCGTCAGCCCGGCCTACTGGTCGCTGCAGCCCCTGCTGGGCCTCTGGCACTGGCGCCAGCCGGCGCTGCGCCACGCGCTGCGCGCGGCGCTCGCGATCGGCGCCGGCTACGGCCTGGCGATGGCGCTGCCCTGGGGTTCGCGCGATTACTGGATCCTGCTGACCATCGTGGTGGTGCTGCGCGGCAGCCTGGCGCAGACGCTGGAGCGGCGCAACCAGCGCGTGCTCGGCACCCTGGTGGGCAGCCTGCTGGCCGTCGGCCTGCTGATGCTGGAGCCGCCGCCCGTCCTGCTGCTGCTGGTGGTGATCGTCGCCCAGGGCGTCGCCCACGCCTTCGTGGTGCGCCGCTACACCATCACCGCCGTGGCCGGATCGGTGCTCGGCCTGCTGCTGGCGCACCTGCTGTACGCTGCCAGTCATCCGGCCTTCGACTTCGTCGAGCGCGTCGGCGACACCCTGCTGGGCACGGCGATCGCCTGGGGTTTCTCCTACGTGCTGCCGTCCTGGGAGCGCGACCAGATCGCCGCCACCGTGCGCCGCGTCTGTCGCGCCATGGCCCAGCACGCGCGCCACTCGCTGGCACTGGCCAAGCTGGCCGAGGTCACCGGCCAGCCCGAACTGGCCTGGCGGCTGGCGCGGCGCGAGGCCTACGACGCGCTGTCGGCGCTGGTGCAGGCCACCGGCCGCGCCCTGGTCGAGCCGCGCGCCGTGCGCCCGCCGCTGGCCACGCTCGAGCAGCTGCAAGGCCATGGCTACCAGCTGCTCGGCCAGCTCAGCGCGATCCAGTCGATCCTGCTGCTGCGCCGCCAGCGCCTGCAACTGGAGGCCATCGCCGAGCCACTCGCCGCGGCCGGCCAGCAGATCGCGCGCGCGCTCGACCTGGGCCAGCCCTGGACCGGCGCAGCGGCAGCGGCAACCGCCGCGACCGAGCCCGCCCTGCCTGCAGTGCCGGAGCACCTGCCCGATCCCCTCGCGCCCGACTCCGGCCCCTGGTTGCTGCGTCGCCTCAGCTTGGCGGCGTGCCTGGCCTGCCGGCTGCGCGAGGACGCCGAGCGCGTGCTGCGGGAGCGCTCCCCCGCCCGGCCCGACACCGGCGTCCCGGCCACTGGCGCGGTACCGGCGGCGCCGCCGGACCCCGCGAGCGAGCCCGGGTTCAGCTCCGCGCCAGCGGCGCCGCCGGCGCCGCAATGAAACGCCACGCCACCAGCCAGCCCAGCACCTGGGTCGCCGCCATCAGGGCCACGGTACCCGGCCAGCCGCCGTGGTGGTAGGCGAAGCCGCCCAGCCAGGCGCCGCAGAAGCCGCCCGTGTAGTAGGCCGTGTAGTACAGCCCGCTGGCCAGCGAACGCCCCTCGGTGATGCGGTAGGCGATGTAGCTCACGGTGGCGGACTGCGTGATGAAGGTACCGCAGGACGCCAGCGTGAGCGCCAGCACGATGCCGCCGGCCGAGGGCAGCAGCGTCAGCAGCACGCCCAGCACCGAGGCCAGCACGGAGGCCAGCAGGGTGCGGCGCGCGCTGAAGCGCGGAATCAGGCGCCCCGCCAGCGGCGTCACCAACACGCCCACCAGGTAGACGGCGAACACGTTGGCCAATGCGGCCGGACCGAAGTGGTAGGGCGCCGCGGCCAGGTGGAAGTTGATGTAGGTAAACATGCCCACCTGGGCGAACAGCACGGTGAAGCCAAGCGCGCACGCGGCCTGCAGCGTCCGGTTGCGCAGCAGGCCGGCGAGCGTGCCCAGCGCCGCATCCAGGCGTGCGTTGGCGCGAAAGTGGCGCGAGGCCGGCAGCACGCGCCAGACCAGCACCGCGCCGGCCAGGTTGAGCGCCGCCAGCACGCCGAAGGCGGGGCGCCAGCCCATCAGCTCGGTCAGGTGCCCGAGCAGGAAGCGGCCGAGAAAGCCGCCCAGCACGTTGCCCGTGATGTAGACCGCCATCACGCGCGCCATCGCCGCGCGCCGGAACTCCTCGCCGATGTAGGCCAGCGTCACCACCGTCACGCCGGGCACGGCCAGACCCTGCAGGAAGCGCAGCACCGTGAGCCCGCGCACCGTGGTCACGCCCATCATCAGTGCCGTCGGCAGTGCCAGCACCAGCACCGAGGCCACCACCAGCCACTTGCGTCCGAGCGCGTCGGAGAGCATGCCCATGAGCGGCGAGATCAGGGCCACCGCCAGCACCGTCGCCCCGACGGCGCTGCCGATCTCGACCACGCTGGCCCCCAGGTCGCGTTGCAGCTCGGGCAGGATCGACTGCACCGAATACACCTGCAGGAAGGCGAACACGCCGACCAGCGCCAGCGTCGCGAGCAGCAGCGCGCCAGGGCGATCGTTGTAGCTGGCGACGGGGGCGGGATACTGGACGACAGGCATGGCCACGGCAGGGGCGGCGCATGCCCGGACCGGGCGAGGCCGGCGACACGCGAGCGTCCAGTTTAGCGGGGCCGGCGCTGCTGCGCCCGCAGCGGCGGCCGGCCGGAAGCATGTCCCGCCGCAGCGCCGGTGGGCCGGCGCTGTGATTGCCGGCAAAAGCCGGTCACTGACACTTCCCGCTCACCCACCGAAGCAAGGTACCGGACGAATTCCCTTGCATGCGATGCTGACTGCGTACGACCGCGAGTCGCAAACCCGCCTGCCCCGGTGCATGCAGACCGCGGAAGCGTGAATTAATCCTGACGCGCAGACGCGTAGCTTTGTGTTACAAGGGTTTGCCCTTCCGCAACTTGCTGTTTGCCTGGCCTTTCATGGAAACGCCCGTTGTTGATTCCTTGCGCGCACGTGCTCGACGCATTGTCGCCGAGGGACGGCTTGTTTCCGTCGACGTCGAAGCTCTCCCTGAAAAGAACAACCGGATCTTCGCTATTGGCGCCGTTCGCTCGGACCGCGCAGACACGTTCAACAGCACCTGTTCGGCGGCAAAGGCCCCGTCGGTCGCCATCTCCTTGAACCGCTTTGCTCACGGAGGCAAGGTGCTCCTGGGCCACAATCTCAAGCGCCACGATGTCCCGCTGCTGTGCGACCAACTGCCGCAGCTTGGATGCCTGCACTGGCCTGTGCTGGACACGCTGGAGCTGTCCGCCCTCGCCTTCCCCAGCAATCCCTACCACAGGCTGGTCAAGGGCTACAAGCTGATCACCGACGAGCGCAACAACCCCACCAAGGATGCACGGGTGGCGCTCAACGTGTTCGAGGAGACGGTCGAGGCGCTGCTGGAAACGCACGAGCAGGCATCCTGGTGGCTGACACTGCTGCACTTCCTGTTGCGGGACGATGAGGGCATGGCCCTGCTGCTGTCCCAGGTCCGTGAAAAAACGGCACCAACCGGAGAGATGGCCGCCCGCATCGTGATCGCGCGCTTTGCCGAGCGTTGCTGCACCACCCACCTGAAGGCCTTGGCGGCCGATATGGAGGGTTCGTCCACCAACCATGACCCATGGTCGGTGGCTTTCGCCCTGAGCTGGGTCCGGGTCGCGGGCGGCAACTCCATCCTGCCCCATTGGGTCTTCCATGAAATGCCGGCTGTCCGGCAATGGATCGCCAGACTGCGGGAAATCGACTGTGGCCAGCCGGACTGCGTCTACTGTCGTCAGAACCATCATCCCGAGTCGCTTTTGTCGACCCTGTTCGACAAGCCGGGCTTTCGACCCCATCCGACTGCGCCCGACGGCGGTTCCCTGCAGCGCGCCATCGTCAGCGCCGGCCTGGCGCGTGAGAGTCTGCTGGCGGTCCTGCCCACGGGAGGCGGGAAGTCGATCTGCTACCAGTTGCCCGCACTGGTCCACTACCGCCGGTCAGGCCGCCTCACGGTGGTCATTTCCCCGCTGCAATCGCTGATGCGCGATCAGGTGGAGAACCTGATGAAGGCGGACATCCAGTGCGCGGCCACGGTGAACGGCATGCTCACCCCGCTGGAACGGCGGGACGTGCTGGACCGCATCCGTCTGGGCGACATCGGCATCGTGCTGGTCTCGCCCGAGCAGTTCCGTAGCCGGACCTTCGTCGAGGCCATCCGCATGCGCGAGATCGCGACATGGGTGTTCGACGAAGCCCATTGCCTGTCCAAATGGGGGCACGATTTCCGCACGGACTACCTCTACGTCTCCCGTTTCATCCGAGAGCACTTCCCGGGCCAGGCGCCGATTGCCTGCTTCACCGCCACGGCCAAGCCCGATGTCATCGAGGATCTGTGCCATCACTTCCAGGAAAGCCTGCAGCTCCAGCTGAAGACGTTCCTGGGTGGTCACGAGCGAGAAAACCTGTCCTATGCGGTGGTGTCCACAACGGGTGGAGAGAAGCCGCAACGCATCGTGGAGCTGCTGCGCGACGGCTTGCACCGGGAAGACGCTGCCGTGATCTTCTGCGCCACCCGCAAGAATGCCGAGACGATCGCCCAGATCGTCGCAGAACAAGGCATCCAATGCGCCTGCTACCACGGGGGGCTCACCGCCGATCTGCGCAAGGAAACCCAGCGACGCTTTCTCGAGGGCGAGCTCCAGGTGATTGCGGCCACCAACGCCTTTGGGATGGGAGTGGACAAGCCCAACGTCCGCATGGTCATTCACGCCGAAATTCCCGGCTCCCTGGAGAACTATCTGCAGGAGGCAGGCCGGGCGGGCCGCGACGGCGAAGAAGCGCACTGCATCCTGCTCTTTGATCCACAGGACGTGGAAACCCAGTTCCGCCTCTCCTCTCGCTCCCAGCTGTCACCGCGCGACTTCACCGGCTTGCTGCGTGCCTTGCGCGGCCAGGCCCGGAAACTGGGCAAGCGCGAAATCGTCGTTTCGGCGAAAGAACTCCTGGCGCAAAGCTTCGGAACCGCCATCGACATCGATGCGCCGGACGCTTCCACCAAGGTAATGACCGCCATTGCCTGGCTCGAACGCCATGGCTTTCTCAGGCGCAACGAGAATGCCACCAGGGTGTTTCCCGCCAGCCTGCGGGTGAACTCGTTGCAGGAGGCCAAGGAGCGAATCGAAAAAGCCAACCTGAAAGGCTCTGTTTGGCAGCAATTCCTCGCGGTCGTCACAGCCCTGTTCCGCTCGGAGGCCCCTGAAGGGCTAAGCACCGACGAGCTGATGCTCGACGCCGGAATTCGGCCAGAGGAATGCTTTCGCATCGTCCACCAACTCGCCGATCTCGGAATTCTGGTCAACGACCTCGGACTCACGGTGCGCGTGGTGCGTGGCGTGGGGGGAGCGTCCACCTCTCGCCTGGAATTGCTGAGCGCCATGGAGAAGGAGCTTCTGGAGCTCATGGCGGAGCAGGCACCCGGCGCCGACCAGGACGAGGCCCAGCAACACCTGAATCTGCGGGCGGTCTGCACCGAGCTGCGCCAGCGTCTGAAGCTGAACGACGGAAAAACCCAACTGGATCCGACGCAGCTCCGTGCTTGCCTGCGCTCAATGGCGGATGGTTTCGGTCCTGGCAATGACAAGCGCAGCATGCTCGATCTGCAGTCGTTGGGCGATGACACCCTGCGCGTCACCCTGCGCCGACCCTGGTCTCAGATCCGTCGGATCTGTGAACTGCGCCGCGCCGTCGCCCAAGTCACCCTGAACCGCCTCCTGGCCGAAATTCCCGATGGCGTCAAAGGCGCGTGCCTGGTCGAATGCAAGGCTCAGGCCCTGATCGATGCCCTCAATGACGATCTGGCGTTGAAAGCCCTGCTGCGTGAACCAGCCGTGGCTCTGGAGCATGCACTGCTGTACCTGCACCAGACACGCGTGCTCGAGCTGGACAAGGGGCGCTCCGTCTTCCGCTCCGCCATGACCATCCAGATGGAGGAAGACACGTCCAGGCGCTTCAATCAAGCGTCGTTTGCACCGCTGGAGGAGTTCTACAAGGAGCGGACGCTGCAAACCCATGTCATGCACGAGTACGCCAAGCTCGGTGTCGAGGACCCGAAGCAAGCAGCGGCCTTGGTCAAGGCCTACTTCACCCTGCCACACAAGCAGTTCATCAAGGAATTCTTCCGTGGGCGGACGGACTTGCTGGAACGCAAGACCACGGACGAATCCTATCGGCGCATCGTAGACGACCTCCGCCACCCAGTGCAGGAGGCATTGGTCACCCAGCCAAGAATCGGCAACCACCTGGTTCTTGCCGGTCCCGGATCCGGCAAGACGCGAGTGATCGTGCATCGCATCGCCTACCTGCTGCGCGTGCTGCGTGTGCAACCCGGACGCATCATCGCTTTGGCCTACAACCGCGGCGCGGCGATCCAGCTGCGTCGGCGCCTGCTGGCCCTGGCCGGAGCCGACGCGCAAGGCGTTCTGGTGATGACCTATCACGCAATGGCGCTGCGCCTGACAGGAACCAGTCTGGCGGGAGCCGAGCGGACCGCCACCAGCATCGACTTCAGGAAGATGCTGCAGGATGCCATCGACCTGCTCGAAGGCAACAGCCCGACCTTGAACGACGCGGACGACGTTCGAGATCGATTGCTGCAAGGCTACGAATACATCTTCGTGGATGAATACCAGGACATCGATGAGCAGCAGTACGCTCTGGTCAGCGCCCTGGCTGGCCGCCGACGTGCCGACGCGGACACCAGGCTGAGCATCATGGCCGTTGGCGACGACGACCAGAACATCTACTCCTTCAAGGGCGCGAACATCGAATTCATCCGGCGTTTTCGGGCCGACTACGAAGGCGATCTGACCTATCTGGTCGAGAATTTCCGCTCGACCCAGAACATCATTGCGGCGGCCAACCATGTGATCCAGCGCAGCGCGCACCGGATGAAAGTCGATCACCCCATTCGTATCGACACCCGGCGCAAGGACGATCCCCCGGGGGGTCGATGGAGCCAAATCGACAAGGAAGGCCACGGCGCGGTACGCTTGATCACCAGCCCGGCCGAACCCAATCTCCAGGTCCAGCTGGTCCATGCCGAAATCCAGCGTATCCGGGAGATCGACCCGACCGTGAAGCTGTCGCAAATCGCAATCCTGTGTCGCACGCACGCGCCACTGGAAAGGATGAGAGCCATTTGTGATATCGAGGCCCTGCCGTGCGAGCTCGCGGGGCCGGAAGCAGCCAAGGGAGAGATTTCACTGATGCGGACCCGGGAAGGCTGGGTCCTGGCCCAGGCGCTGCGGCGGCGTCAGCTGCGCTTGCTCCGCCTCGATGCACTGCGCAGATACCTGAATCGGCAGCGACACACCCACCCCCGGAATCCTGTCTTTCAGGACTTGCTGGAGATCGTGGAGGACACTGCCGCCACGCTCCAGGCAGAACTCGTTCCCGCCGGCGAGCTGCTCGATCTTCTCTACGAAGCGGCCGGCGAAATTCGGCGAGACGGCCGAGGCAACGCCATCAAGCTGATGACGGCACATGCCGCCAAGGGCCTCGAATTCGATCACGTCATCGTGCTGGACTGCGCCGACTGGCGCTGGGGTCAGGAGGATGAGCGCCGCCTCCTGTACGTAGCCATGACACGGGCGCGCCAGACGCTGACCCTGATGCGCGCGGAAGGCGGGCACAACCCCTATCTCATGGATCTCGGGACCGTCGAGGGCGTGCAGGGCCAACTGCCCGCGGTGCGCCCACGGCACCGCACCGAACTCGAGCGCCGCTACGTCATGCTGGGGCCAGCCAGCATGGACCTCGGGTTTTCCGGCCGCAAGCCGCCGGCGCATCCCATTCATCGCGCGATCGCAGCTCTGCAGGCGGGGGATTCGGTTGCGGTCAAAGGACGGCTCGTTCACTCACACGCAGGACAGGTCGTTGGCCGTCTGGCCGCAAGCGTGGACGAGGTTCCCCTTCAGGAAGGGTTCGCCTCCATCGTGGCCGTGATGGTCCGCACGCAACTCCAGACACCCGAGGCGTACCAGGCTTCGCTGCAATCAGAACATTGGGAGATCCCGCTCGTGGAAATCGTCCTTCTCCCAGCTGAAGAAACTGACGGACAAAGGGTCGAGCATGTGTCGCAAGGTGGTTGAGTCGCGCAGGCAGGCGACTGCCTGACTCACCACCTCAGGAGAAGTTCGGTGCATTTGATCTGCTGACGCGCGCGTTCGATGGATCGTGCACGGACCCCGTACGACAAGGCAATCGACGCGCCGACGGATCGGCACCGCGATTGCCGACAATAGCGGACTGCCGACGCCGCCCGCGCGCCCATCCGCACCGATGTCCAGCCCTGCCCCCGACCTCTCCGCCCACACGCCCATGATGGCGCAGTACCTGCGCCTGAAGGCCGACTTCCCGGACACCCTGCTGTTCTACCGCATGGGGGATTTCTACGAGATGTTCTACGCCGACGCCGAGAAGGCGGCTCGCCTGCTGGACATCACGCTCACCACGCGCGGCCAGTCCGCTGGCCAGCCGATCCCGATGGCGGGCGTGCCGTTCCACTCGGTCGATGGCTACCTGGCACGCCTGATCAGGCTGGGCGAATCGGTCGCGATCTGCGAGCAGGTGGGCGACGTCGCCAGCGCCAAGGGGCCGGTCGAGCGCAAGGTGGTGCGCGTGGTCACGCCCGGCACCCTGACCGACAGCGAACTGCTCGCGGAGAAGAGCGAATCCATGCTGCTGGCCCTGCACGCCGGCGCGCGCGGGCGCTTCGGCCTGGCGTGGCTGGCCGTGACCCAGGGTCGGGTGCACCTGGCGGAATGCAGCGCCGACGAGCTGGCCGGCTGGCTGGCGCGCATCAACCCGAGCGAGCTGCTGCTGGCGCAGGAGGCCAGCTCCGCCACCGAGCAGCGCCTGCGCGCGGCGTTGCCTGCCGGCGCGCGCGCGCCGGCCTTGACCCGCCGCCCGGGCTTCCAGTTCGATGCGCCGCTGGGCCGGCGCCAGCTGTTGACGCAACTGCAGGCCACCAGCCTGGCGGCCTGGAACGCCGAGGAGCTGGCGCTGGCCCCGGCCGCCGCCAGTGCCCTGCTGGCCTATGCCGAGCACACGCAGGGGCGCGCGCTCACGCACGTGCACGAGTTGCAGGTGGAGCGCGCAGGCGAGCTGATCGAGCTGCCCGCCACCACGCAGCGCAACCTGGAGCTGGTGCAGACGCTGCGCGGCGAGGACGCGCCGACGCTGTTCTCGCTGCTCGACACCTGCATGACCGGCATGGGCAGCCGCCAGCTGAAGGGCTGGCTGCTCGCGCCCGCGCGCGACCGCGGCCAGGCCAGTGCGCGCCTGGTCGCCATCGACGCGCTGCGCGAGGACGGGCTGTGGCAGAAGCTGCGCGCCGAGCTGAAGGGCACGAGCGACGTCGAGCGCATCACGGCACGACTCGCGCTCGGCCAGGCGCGCCCGCGCGAACTGGTGGCGCTGCGCCAGGCACTCGCCAAGCCGCGGCTGCGCGCACTCGTGGAACCAGCCGGCGCGCCGCTGCTGCGGCAGCTCGCCAAGGACCTGGTGGCGCCACCGGAGGCGCTGGCGCTGCTGCAGGCGGCGCTGCTCGACGAACCGGCCGCGCTGGTGCGCGATGGCGGCGTGATCGCCCCGGGGCTGGACGCCGAGCTGGACGAACTGCGCGCGATTGCCGAGAACTGCGACACCTTCCTGCTCGAGCTGGAGGCCCGCGAGCGCCAGCGCACCGGCATCGCCAACCTGCGCGTGCAGTTCAACAAGGTGCACGGCTTCTACATCGAGGTCACCCAGGGGCAGGCCGACAAGGTGCCGGCCGACTACCGGCGTCGCCAGACGCTGAAGAACGCCGAGCGCTTCATCACGCCCGAACTCAAGACCTTCGAGGACAAGGCCCTCTCGGCGCAGGAGCGCGCGCTGGCGCGCGAGAAATGGCTGTACGAACACCTGCTCGGCGAGCTGCAGCCGCAGGTGCCGCAGCTCACGCGCCTTGCCCGCGCCATCGCCACGCTGGATGCGCTGGCGGCACTGGCCGAGCGCTCGCTCACGCTGGGCTGGTGCGCGCCCGAATTCACCGCGCATCCCGGCATCGAGATCCGCGCCGGCCGCCACCCGGTGGTGGAAAGCCGCCTGGCCGAGACCAGCGGCGCACCCTTCATCGCCAACGACACCCTGCTCGGTCCGAGCGCGCGCATGCAGGTCATCACCGGGCCCAACATGGGCGGCAAGAGCACCTACATGCGCCAGGTCGCGCTGATCGTGCTGCTGGCCTCGATCGGCTCGCACGTGCCGGCGCAGAGCTGCCGCCTGGGACCGATCGACGCCATCCACACCCGCATCGGCGCCGCCGACGACCTCGCCAACGCCCAGTCCACCTTCATGCTGGAGATGACCGAGGCGGCGCAGATCCTGCACGGCGCGACCGACCAATCGCTGGTGCTGATGGACGAGATCGGCCGCGGCACCAGCACCTTCGACGGCCTGGCGCTGGCCAGCGGCATCGCCGCCCACCTGCACGATCGCCTGCAGGCCTTCACGCTGTTCGCCACCCATTACTTCGAGTTGACCGAATTCGCCGCCACGCACCACGCGGCGCGCAACGTGCACGTGGCCGCCGCCGAGAGCGGCCACGACATCGTGTTCCTGCACGCGCTGCAACCCGGCCCGGCCAGTCGCAGCTATGGCATCCAGGTGGCGCGCCTCGCGGGCGTGCCGGCGGCGGTGGTGAGCCACGCGCGCCACGTGCTGCAGCAGCTCGAGCAGGGCGCGAGTGCCGCCCAGGCGCAGGTCGACCTGTTCGCGCCGCCCCCGACTCCGAGCGGGGTGCCCGAGCCGTCCGAAGTCGAGCAGGCCCTCGCGGCCATCGACCCCGACGAGCTCAGCCCGCGCGAGGCGCTGGCAGCGCTCTACCAGCTGAAAAAGCTCTTGCCTGGGCGCTGAAGCCGCGCCGGCTCAGGGCCCATGAACGAAGCCAGAGGCCGCGCCCGTTCGCTCGCTCCGAAGGCGCGCAGGCGCCTTTGGCGCCACGGAGCTCACCGTGGCCTGGCACGCCGATGACGGCACTGCCGGGCGCATGCAACCGCCGGATCCAGGATGAATCGATGGCGCTCGAAAGGCTTGTCACAACCCCTCCGATCCAGGCTGGGTGGCGCGGCTCCAGCAGTGCGCGGGCGCTGCCGGACGCCACGAAGAAGGCCAGCCCTTCGCTGGCCTGCGCCCTGCGAGGGCAAAGCGCCGTCGTGGCGAGCATTCGCGACGCCGGGCGGACGGGTCTTGGCGGCCAAGGCGGGTGCGCGGCATTTTGCGCAGGCTCTCAACCCTGCCAGAGACGATAGCCCAGGTAGGCCAGGAGCAGCAGCACCAGCCAGGTCCAGGCCGTGGCGCCGGAGCGCGGCACCTCGCCCGGCGACAGGTCCCGGCCGCGGCTGCGCGGCGCGCCCGGGTCGGCTGCGCCGCGCCCGGCCGCCGGGCCGGCAGGGGGGCGCGCCCCGCCAGGCGTCGACCTGGTGGGGCGCGCCCGGTCCGATGCGGGGGCGGCGGGCGGTTGCAGCAGGACCCGAAACAGCTTGCCCAGGTTGCGCTCCTTCAGGGCCTCGAGCAGTTCGGGCGGCAACGGCGGCGGCGGGGGTGAGGTCATGGCGTGTCCTTCAGCGTGGCGCGCGTCCCGTATTGTGTCCCTGCCGTGGTGCCCCGGCACAATAGCAGCCCATGTCGTCCATTGTCTTTTCCCACGGCAACAGCTTCCCTGCCAGCACCTACCGCGTGCTGCTCGACAGCCTGCGCGCACGCGGCTTCACGGTGCACGCCATCGAGAAGTTCGGACACGACCCGAAGTACCCGGTAACCGACAACTGGACCCGGCTGGAACGCCAGCTGGCCCACTTCGCGGCGCAACGCAAGAAGGAGGCCGGCGGCGCCCTGCCCTGGCTGGTCGGCCACTCGATGGGCGGCATCCTGAGCCTGATGTGCGCGGCGCGCCACCCCGAGCTGGCACGCGGCGTGGTGATGCTCGACTCGCCGGTGCTCAGTGGTTGGCGCGCCGGTGCCGTGCGCATGGCCAAGCGCACGCCGCTGATGCGGCGGCTGTCGCCCAGCGCGGTGGCGCTGCGCCGGCGCAAGGAATGGGACGACCGGCAGGCGGTATACGAGCATTTCCGCGCCAAGAAGCTGTTTGCCGCCTGGGACCCCCAGGTGCTGCGCGACTATGTCAATCACGGCACCATCGACGCCGAGGGCACGTGGCGCCTGGCCTTCGACCCCGAGGTCGAGTCGCGCATCTACGAGACGCTGCCGCACAACCTCGACCGCCTGCTGCGCAAGCACCCGCTGCAGCGCCCGGTCGCCTTCATCGGCGGCATCTCGTCGGTCGAGATGCGCCAGATGGGCGGCCTGGACGCGACGGCCGAGCTGACGCAGGGGCGCGTGACCATGATCGAGGGCACGCACCTGATCCCGATGGAACAGCCGCTGGCCACGGCGGCGGCGATCGAGGCGCATATCCGCGCCATGGCGAGCGCCGCCGTCACGCGCGCGGCGGCCGCACCCGAAACGCCAGGCTGACACGCGGTCCGGACGCCACGCGGCATTTCGGGATGCCGTGCTCATGCGTGGACTGGCTGGCGTGGCTCATCACCAGCACGCTGCCCGGCTGCAGCGTGACGCGCCGGCTGGCGCCGCCGCCGGTCGGGCGGATCAACATGTCGCGCGGCGCCCCCAGCGAGACGATGGCGATCGGCCAGCCGGCCACCAGCTCCGGCTCGCGATCGCCATGCGGCGCCACGCTGTCGCGGCCGTCGCGGTACAGGTTCAGGCCGACGTGGGTGTAGGGTGCCGGCGCCACCGCGTGCACCGCTGCCAGCGCCGCGTCCAGGCAGGGCGGGCGCTCGGGATCGCGCAAGGCCAGGTTGGCGATCAGGCGCGGCACGTCGATGATGCGCTCATACATCGGGCGCCGCAGGCTGCGCCAGGGCACGGCCGCCAGCAATTGCGCCAGCCAGGCAGAAGCCGTCTCGGCAGGCACGCAGCCAGGGTGGTAGACGATGCCACCCTCGGCGTCGCGCACCAGCGCCAGCGACTCCGCAGCAAACATCGATAACTGTACATTCATACAGTCATGTTAATCCTGCATCCCGCCTTCTTCAAGTGCCGGTGCCAGCCGCGCTATCGGGGCGGTGGCGCGACCCCACGCCCACCATGCGCGCCAGTTCGATCGCTGCCAGACCAGGACCATCCGGCACCACGAATGCCTCCGCTGCCCGGTTCTCCGCAGCCGCCTGAAAGCGCAACCGGCGGCGCTCGCCCTGACCGTCAACCAGGAGCCGGCCGCCGACACGCGCTCGATCAAGCACGCTCACCACGACATCATCCAGGTTGCGCGCCACCTCGTCGCCTGCGGACGGGCGCTGGCCGAAGTGGCCGCGCGCGGACAGCCGCGCTACCGTACGTCGAGCGTCAGCACCGCGCCAAAGGCCAGCCCGTCGGCCGGCCAGTCCGACGCGGAGCACACCTGCCGCCGACCAGCGGCCAGCAGCCTGGCCACACGGATCACGCCGGCATGGGTGACCCACACCGCATCGCGCCCGCTGGCGCGCCAGTCGTCCCAAGCCATGGCCACGCGCGCCATCAGTTCGGCCACGCTGTCGCCGCCGCCCGGTCGCGCATGGGCGAAATCGGCCATCCAGGTGTCGAACTCGGCGCGCCCGATGTCGGCCCAGCGCCGCTGCTCCCAGGCGCCGAAGTCGAACTCGCGCAGTCGCGCGTCGGTTTCAGGCCCCAAATCGGCCCGCAGCGCCTCGATGGATTGCGCCAGCAGCCCACATCGCCGCAGCGGCGAGACGCGCATCGCCAAGCCCACCGGCAGGCGCTGGGCCAGCGCCTGCGCGGCGGCGCGCGTGGCGCCGGCATCGGCCGGCAGGTCGCTGCTGCCATAGCACAGGCCTGGCGCGGCCGGAACCTCGGCATGGCGCACCAGCCACAGCCTCATGCCGACGCCAGCCCGAGGTAGAGTGCCAGCTCGCAGAGCTGCTGCGTGGCGCCCAGCGTGTCGCCGGTAAAGCCCTGCAGGCGCCGGCGCAGCAGGCGCAGCATGGCAGCCAGCGCCAGCAGCGACAGCAGCAGGGCCGTCCCCAGGGCCGGCACGCCGAACCTCCAGGCCAGCAGCAGCAGCGCCGGCAGGCTCCAGGCCAGCCCGGCGAGGACGGTGGCAATGCCGGCCTCCTCGGCCAGGGGCTTGGACTTGCTGCCTGCCTCCTCGCTGACGTAGGGCAGCGCGACCATCACGCCCAGTGGCGCGAGGCGCGACAGCACGTGGGCGGCAAGCAGCGCGGCCGCCACGCTCACCTCGCCGTGACGGGCCAGCAGTGCCAGCAGCGCGACCTTGAGCAGCAGCACCAGCAGCAGGCCGAGCGTGCCGTAGCTGCCGATGCGCGAGTCCTTCATGATCGCCAGCGCGCGCTCCCGGTCGGCGTTGCCGCCCAGGCCATCGAGGGTGTCGGCCAGGCCGTCCTCGTGAAAGGCGCCGGTGAGCCAGGCGGTGGCGGCGGTGGACAGGCCCGCCGCCACCAGTGCCGCCAGCGGCCCGCTCGGCAGCCACGCCAGCACCACCCACAACACGCCCGCGCCCCACGCGCCCACGACCCAGCCGACGCCCGGGAAATGCCCGGCGCTGGCATTCAGCAGGGCCGGGCTGTAGCCGACCCAGGCCGCCAGCCGCCCGGTGACCGGGATGCGGGTGAAGAACTGGAGCGCGAGCAGGTAGTGGCGCAGCGTTTGCATGCCGGGGCGTCCTGTCGGCTTCAGGCTGTCCGCCCGGCGCGCTGGCGGGCAGCCTGCAACAAGACGCGGCAAGCTGTAAACAATAAGAAGAAAGAATACGTCATCTTCCAAATAGCCACGCCGCGTGTTACGTTTTGCTTTCAATTCCCGAGAGATGGCCATGGCCACCAGGCAGCCACCTGTCGATCTCGACCAGCTCGCGCGCGAGGCTGATGCCCCCGAGCCCGGCTGCGAGGCCGAAGTCGCGGCCGCCGAACAGTTGTTCGCGCGCTTCGTCGACGAAAAGGTGGCGCTGGCGTTGCTGCCGTCTCCGGCACGCGAGTTGCTCGGGCCGACCGAGCGCTGGCGCTGGTGCCTGCTGCACATCCGCTGCTGCATTGTATTTGGCTGGCTGCTGTGCCGGCGCCCGCGCAGCTTCCGCCTGTCGGCCCGCCATCTGCAGTTGTCTGGCGTCGCCTGCCTGCTCGACCGGCTGGGCCAGCCGCCGCTGCGCATGGAACCGCTGCCACAAGGAGACGAAGACCATGGAACCCAGAAGCGGCAGTTGACCGCTTGCCTTCTTCACGAGAGCCGCATGAACCCTGACTTCCGCTGCTTCGATCACCTCCACCTGGCGGGCGAGCGCGTCCAACTGCCGTTTTTGCGTGGAATGCTGTGGATCCAACCGCACAGCGGTGGCGAACCCGCCGACGCCGGCGACGCGCCCCGCGTGGCCCGCTGAGCCAGGCCGCGGGCCGGCGCCAGCCGCACCGGCGCCCGTACCCGTGCCATCCGCCGGCACGTTCGCGCTGCGCTACCTGACACACTCGCCGACACTGGTGCGCGGACCACGCACCGGCGCCGGCTCTACCGCTTCTCCGGAGCCGCGCCGATGCAGGCCGTGGCACGCGCCGACGTCGACGCACTGCTCGCATCGGGACACCTTCAGCGCGTGGCGCAGCCGCACGCCACCCGCGCGGCGATGGCGCCGCGCAGCTCACCCACCGCGCCCCGCCGCCTCGTCGTCGAGCGCCTGGCGCACCGCCTGATAGAAGGCCTCGCGCGCGGCGTACTGCGGGTTGTCGGCGGAGCCGGCCTTGGCCCAGTCGGAGTTGGTGACGATCACCAGCTCGCGCGCCGGGTCGATGAAGATGCCCTGGCCGAAGATGCCGCGCGCGGCAAAGCTGCCATCGTCGTAGGTCCACCACTGGTAGCCGTAGCCGCGCCCCGGCGCGCCGATGTCGGCCTGCTTGCGCGTCGCCTGTTGCAGGAAGCCGTCGGGCACAACGGATTCACCCTTCAGCCTCGCGCCCTCCAGGATGAACAGGCCGAAGCGCGCATAGTCGCGCGGCGACGCCTGGATGCAGCAGCCGCTGATCTCCTGGCCGGTCCTGGAGAGCAGCCAGGTGGCCTGCTGCTCGCTGCCGATGCGCGACCAGATCTTCTCCTGCATGTATTCGGTCAGCGGCTTGCCCACCGCGCGGCTGATCAGGATGCCGACCAGGTTGGTCTCGCCAGTGCTGTAGTTCCAGCGCGTGCCGGCAGGTGCCGCGCGCGGCAGCTTTCTCAGGTAGCTCACCAGCGCGTCCACGCCCGGCTCGGGCGGGTGGTTGTTGAAGCGCGCGACGTCGGAATCGGGGTCGCCGTAGTCCTCGTTCCACCGGATGCCGGAGGTCATGGTGAGGAGCTGGCGCACGCTGACGTCGTCGTACGCCGAGCCCTGCATGTCGGTGATGTAGTCGCTGACCCTGTCGTCCATGCTCTTGATGAAGCCGTCCTTCAGCGCCGCGCCGACCAGCGTCGAGGTGAACGACTTGGCGACCGAAAAGCTGGTCCAGCGCCCGCTGCCGTCGAAGCCCAGGCCGTAGCGCTCCAGCCGCAGCTGCCCCCGGTGCACGATCAGCAGCGCCGCGCCGTATTGCTCGCGCATGTAGGCGTCGATGTCCAGCGGGAGCTTGAGCGGCGGGCCGGGCGGCAGCGGCCGCGCCTGCGTGCTGGGTGCTGCCGTGCGCCACCTGGCCAGCAGCGCGATGCGGTCCATGGCGCGGAACGCGGCATCACGCTGCTTCTGGCTCCAGAACAGGATGTCGCGGTTCGTCGGCATCGTGGCCAGCAGGGCGCGCGCCTCCTTGTCCAGGCTGAACCAGCCAATGGCGCCGGCCGCGAGCACGACCAGCAGCAGCGTGAGCAGGATTCGCTTGAAGATTTTCAACACCGGTCTCCCCGATAGGAATTCGCCTTGAAGATTGGCAGGTGACAAATGATCGGCGCGCCTCGGTGACAGGGACGCTCCGCGCCATGCCGGCGCGCGCCGCTGTCATCCGTCATCCCCCGGGACGCGAAACGGTACGCTTCGGCGTGGCGCGCATGGTAGCGTCACTCCCGGTCGGACACCCCGGCCGACTCGAAGCTCGCCATCTCGTTGAGGATGCGGCAGGCGGACTCCAGGACCGGCCAGGCCAGCGCCGCCCCGCTGCCCTCGCCCACGCGCAGGCCCAGGTCCAGCAGCGGTGCCACGCCCAGCAGGCGCAGCAGCAGCGCATGGCCCCGCTCGTCGGAGCGGTGCGCGAACACGCAGCGCTGCAGCACCGGCGGCGCGACGCGGCTGGCCACCAGTACCGCGCTGCTGGCAATGAAGCCATCGACGACGATCACGCGCCGCTCGCTGGCGGCCTGCAGCACGCTGCCGACCATGGTGGCGATCTCGAAGCCGCCGAGCGCCGCCAGTGCGTCCAGCGGCTCCACCGCCTCGGCATTGGCCGCCAGCGCCTCGCGCAGGATGGCGGTCTTGCGCGCGATGCCCGCCGCATCCAGTCCGGTGCCCGCCCCCGTCACATCGGCCAGGTCGATGCCGCCCAGGCGCGCCACCAGCAGCGAGGCGGCGCTGGTGTTGCCGATGCCCATCTCTCCGAGCAGCAGGGCGTTGCCGGGCCGCGTGCGCAGCAGCTCGGCGCCATTGGCCAGCGCCTGCCGGCACTGCGCCGGCGTCATCGCCGGACCCATGCTGCAGTCCTGCGTGCCCGGCCCGAGCTTGCGGATCACCAGGCCGGGCGCGGGCGCGAAGTCGCGGCGCACGCCGCAATCGACCACGGTCTGCGCGATGCCGTGCTGGCGCGCCAGCACGCTCACTGCCGCGCCGCCGGCCAGGAAATTGCCCACCATCTGCCCCGTCACGTCGCTCGGGTAGGCCGACACGCCGCGCGCCGCGATGCCGTGGTCGGCCGCGAACACCAGCAGCTGCGGCTCACGCAGGCGCGGCTCGCTCGTGCCCAGGATCAATCCCAGCTGCTCGGCCAGCGTGGCCAGCCACCCCAGGGCGCCCGCGGGCACGGTCTTGCGCTCGATGCGTCGGCGCAGCGTCGCGGCCAGCGCAGGCTCCGACAGCGCTGGCACCTCGGGCGCGGACCAGACCGCGCCTGCCTGGACGCCCGGCAGGGTTTCCGGGGGTTCGTGGGTCTTCATGGAACATGCCTTCCCGTTGCAATGGAAGCCTTCATTGTGACCGGTTGGTCGCCCTGCGCCGGACACGGCCCGACGGCCCCGCGCGGCAGTCCGGCGGCCGCGAGACCGGGTGCGGCCCACTGTCCGACGCGCCGGCGGCTCGGGATCACCAGCCCCCACGCACTGCCGGCAGATCGGCCATCGGGAACATCCGGCACCTGGCGCCCCAGCCGGCCAGCGCCACGGGACCCTGCCGTGGCGCGCCGCAGCAGTATCCGTTGCGCCACCGCGCTCCACGTGATCCAGGACGCCGGCAACGACACGGCGCCAATGGCCGCAGGGCCACCACCCCGGGCGGCGCGCACGCGGTACGCCGGGACCCCGGGGTTGTCTCAGTTCAGTCGACCGCGAGTCGCTCGCGCAACGCCGCCGGGTCGCGCACCAGGTCGGCCAGCGTGTGCTCGTTCAATTCGGCGTAGAAGGTGCGGAAGGCCCGGTCCAGGATGCCGGCCAGGCGGCAGGCCGAGGCGATGCGGCAGTGCTTCATGTCATTGACCATGCAGGCGGCAAAGGTGGTGTCGCCCTCGCACAGGCGCGCCACGTCGCCCAGGCGGATCTGCGCCGCCGGCTGGCCGAGCTGCAGGCCGCCGCCCTTGCCGCGCACCGTCTGCACCCAGCCGGAGCGCCCGAGCTGGTGCACCACCTTGGTCAGGTGGTTGACCGAGATGCCGTAGGCGTGCGCGATCTCGTCCACCGTCGCGCGCCGCTCGCCCTGCAGCGCCAGGTACATCAGCACGCGAAATGCATAATCGGTAAACGTGGTCACGCGCATGGCAGCAATCGATGGGCAGGACGCCATGTCGACAATGCGGGCTTGCGTTGCAGCCACGTGCGCCATGACGTACAGTAAAGATGCATTCATTATGCATTTTTAGGTTTTTCCCTGCACAACGACCTGCCATGACCTTTGTCGTTACCGAAGCCTGCATCCGCTGCAAGTACACCGACTGCGTCGACGTCTGCCCGACGGACGCGTTCCGCGAGGGGCCCAACTTCCTGGTGATCGAGCCGGACGACTGCATCGACTGCGCCGTGTGCGTGCCCGAGTGCCCGGTGAGCGCGATCTTCGCCGACGAGGACGTGCCCAAGGACCAACTCGACTACATCCCGCTGAATGCCGAGCTGGCGCGCGAATGGCCGACCATCTCACGCAAGATCGCGCCCCTGCCCGACGCCGACGAGTGGGCCGAGGTGCAGCACAAGCGCGAGCACCTGCAGCGCTGAGGCGCGCCGCCCCCGAATCTTCACCCCCCAGGAGTCTCCTCCATCATGGCCTTGATCCAACCCATGCAAAACCTGCCCGGGCACGACCACCGCACGCCCGAAGCGGTCTACGGCTTCGACGCGCGCGGCGTGGCGCGGCGCTTTCGCCACGCCGCCATCTTCGGCGCGCTCGACACGCTGCAGCCCGGCGAGGTGATGCGCTTCGTCAACGACCATGACCCGATCCCCCTGCTCGGCCAGCTCACGGCGCGCTATGGCGAGGAGATCCAGATCGAATACCGCCAGCGCTCGCCGGAGGGCGTGGTGATCGACTTCATCCGGCCGGCCGAATGACGGATGACCGATGACTTCGCTGCGCTTCAACGACAAGGCCGCGCCTCGCCCCGCGCGCGTCGGCCGCAGTCGTCTTCCATGCGAAGCTGAATGAGTCAAGGCGTCGGGGGTGGCGCGTGCCGCTCCTCCGGACACCGGAAAGGCCACGCAAGTGCGTGGCCTTTTTTTTGCTTCGCCATCTGCCTCGGCGCGCCGCAGACGACCTGGCCATCGGGCCGAGCGGGCACACGCTGGTGCCGCGCGGGGCTTGCCCTGACCCGGCCCCGAGCGGGCCCAGCCCGGCCAACCCGGCTCACCCTGGAAACGGCAGTTGACCGCTTGCAACCTTCTCCAAACCCGCATGGCCATGGACGTTGGCAGCTTCCCTCCCGTTCACCACACATGGGTGGGCACGCCACACGCCCGCCAGCACCACGCTCGCCGCGCCATGCGTCGTTGATCGTCCTTGCAG
>NZ_DAOKZG010000008.1:0-90565 GCF_035325765.1 Ottowia sp. | reverse complement strand
GCGACGGACTGTTAATCCGCAGGTCCCTGGTTCGAGCCCAGGTCGGGGAGCCAGATTCACGGCCCCGCACATCGCAAGGTGTGCGGGGCTTTCCGTTGTGGCGCGCGGGCGTGGCGGCGCTATGATGCAGGCACTCCGGGGAGCCCGCGCGAGCGTGCTGAGATGGCTGGGGAAATGCAGCCGAACCCGTCGACTTGATCCGGTTTGTACCGGCGTAAGGAAGAGCAGCTGGCTGCGCGGCGTGCCTTCTGCACGGGGCGGCGCACGCGGGCGATCCGGAGCCTGGAGGATGGGGATGCTTGCAGGAACCGGCTTCATGAATCTATCGGGGTGTCTGGCGGGGCGCGCCAGCGCGTGGCCATGAGTACGCGCGGGCTTGCCATCGGCATTGCCGGCGCCGGCCTGCTGGGGCGCCTCCTGGCCTGGCACCTGGCGCGCACCGGCCATCGAGTCTCGGTGTTCGATCCGTCGACCGGGCCGCGGCCGATGGTGCGCAGCCAGGCGGGCGAGCACCACGTGCCGACGGCCGCGGGCTTCACCGCGGCCGGCATGCTCAGCCCGCTGTCGGAGCTGGACAACGCCGAGCCAGCGGTGGCGCGCCTGGGCTTTCGCTCGCTCGCCCTCTGGCCAGGCGTCGTGGCGGCGCTGTCTGGGCCGCCGTCACTGGTGGTGCGCGGCAGCCTGCTGCTGGCGCATCGGCCCGATCTCGGGGCGGCGCGGCGCGTGCTCGATCGCCTGCACGCGGCGACGCGCACGCCCGAGTGGCGCCATCTCGAATTGCCGGCGGGCGAACAGCCGCTGACGCCGGCCGAACTGCGCGCGCTCGAGCCGGCAATCCAGGGCCCGGCGCACGCCTGGCTGTTGCCGGGCGAGGGCCACATCGACACCGTGGCGACGATGAACGCGCTTCATGCCGGCGCGCCGGACGTGAGCTGGCATTGGGCGACGCCGGTTCTGGCGCTGCAGGGCGGCGCGGCCGGCGGCACGCTGCAGCTGGCCGATGGGCGCACGCTGGCGTTCGACGCGGTGATCGACGTGCGGGGCACGGGAGCACGGCCCGCGCTGCCGGTGCGCGGGGTGCGCGGCGAGATCATCGGGCTGGACTGCCCCGGCCACGGACTGACGCGTCCGGCGCGCCTGCTGCACCCGCGCCACTTCGTCTATCTGGTGCCGCGCTCGGCGCGCGAACTGATCGTCGGCGCCAGCGAGATCGAGAGCGAGGACCGCTCGCCGGTCAGCCTGCGCAGTGCCGTCGAGCTGATGGCCGCGGCCCATAGCATGCTGCCGGCCCTGGCCGAGGCGCGCATCCAGAAGCTGGACGTGAACCTGCGCCCGGCGCTGCCGGACAACAACCCGCGCATCGAACAAGCGGGCCGGCTGCTGCGCATCAACGGACTGTTTCGCCATGGCTGGCTGCTGGCGCCCGCGCTGGTGGAGCAGGCGCTGGACGAAGCGGATTGGTACGAGGGCGGGTTCGCCGCCAGACTGCAAACCGGGCCGGCAACCCCGGCAGCTGCAGGAGCCTGACCATGTCCGAAAGACCCACCGCGCCGCAGACGGTGCGCATCCAGCTCGGCGAGGAGGCGCGCGAGTTGCCGGCCGGCAGCACCCTGGCCGACGCGGTGGCGCTGCTGGGGCACGCGCCCGAAGCCGTGAGCACGGCCGTCAACGGCGAGTTCGTGGCCCGGGTCGCACGCGCCGCACGCCGGCTGCAGGACGGCGATCAGGTGCTGCTGTTCCAGCCCATCGTCGGTGGCTGAGGGCACGGGCGACATGGCGGCCGGCACGAACACGCTGCGCCTGGGCGCGCTCACGGCGCTGGTCGTGGGCTCGATGGTGGGCGGGGGCATCTTCTCGATCCCGCAGAACACGGCGGCCAGCGCTGGCGTCGGCGCCACGGCCATCGCCTGGCTCATCACCGGGCTGGGCATGCTGGCGCTGGCCTTCGTGTTCCTCAACCTGGCGCTGCGCAAGCCCGAGCTGGATTCGGGCATCTACGCCTACGCACGCGCGGGCTTCGGGCCGTTTGCCGGCTTCAGTTCGGCCTGGGGCTACTGGTTCATGGCGATGCTGGGCAACGTGGGCTACTACATGCTGCTGTTTTCCACGCTGGGCCATTACTGGCCAGCGTTTGGCGACGGCAACACGGCGCTGTCGGTGGCCTGCGCCTCGGTCATGCTGTGGGGCACGCACGCACTGGTGCTGCGCGGCATCCGCGAGGCGGCGCTGATCAACCAGGTGACCACCGTGGCCAAGCTGCTGCCGCTGCTGCTGTTCGTGCTGCTGGTGGCGCTGGCCTTCCGGCCGGACGTCTTCAGGGTCGACGTCTGGGGCCGCAGCAACCCCGCTCTGGGCGGCGTGCTGGAGCAGGTGCGCGGCATGATGCTGGTGACGGTGTGGGTCTTCATCGGCGTCGAGGGGGCGAGCGTGTATTCGGCCTACGCCCGGCGACGCGTCGACGTGGGGCGCGCGACGCTGGTGGGCTTCCTGTTCGTGCTGGCCTTGCTGGTGGCCGTGAGCCTGCTGTCGATGGGCGTGCTGGCGCAGCCCGAGCTGGCGCGGCTCAAGAATCCGTCCATGGCCTACGTGCTGGAGCACGCGGTCGGCCCCTGGGGCGGGGTGCTGGTGAGCGTGGGCCTGCTGATTTCGCTCTCGGGCGCGTTGCTGTCGTGGCTGATGCTGTCGGCCGAAACCCTGCACGCGGCCGCGCGCGACGGTGCCGCGCCGGCCTGGCTGGCGGGCGAGAACACACGCGGCGTCCCGGCCCGGGCGCTGTGGCTGACCAGCGCCAGCGTGCAGGCCTTCCTGCTGGTCACCTTGTGGAGCGAATCGACCTACCTGTCGCTGGTCAACCTGGGCACCGCCATGATCCTGCTGCCTTACACCTGGGCGGCTGGCTATGGCCTGCAAATCGCCGTCGGCGGGAGCGGCTATGGTCTGGCGGAGCGCGCGCGGCGCCAGCGCGATGCACTGCTGTCCGGAGTGGCGCTGGTGTATGCCCTGTGGCTGGTCTACGCCGGCGGCGTCAAGTATCTGCTGCTCGGCGCGCTGTTGTATGTGCCGGGGGCCCTGCTGTATGCGTGGGCCCGGCGCGAGCACGGGCGGCGCGTGTTCTCTCAGCGCGAGTGGGCGGGCTTTGCCGGCTTGGTGGGAGCTGGCGGTGTCGCCGCCCTGGGCTTGCAACGCGGCTGGCTGACCTTGTAAGGAGTGACGTGTGAACGAAACGATCCAGGCAACGCGTGACGACGCGTGGTTCGTGGGCGAGGTCGCGCTGTCGAGCCGTTTCCTGCTCGGCACCGCGCGCTATCCTTCACCGCGGGTGCTGGCCGATGCGATGGCTGCGTCCGGCACGCAGGTCGTCACCGTGGGGCTCAGGCGCCAGCTCGCTGTCGGTGGTGACAACCGCTTCCTCGAGATCATCCGCGCCGCGATGAAGACGCAGGGCGCACGCCTGCTGCCGAACACCGCCGGCTGCAGCACGGCGCGCGAGGCGATCGAGCTGGCCCACATGGCGCGCGAGCTCTACGATACACCGTGGATCAAGCTCGAGGTGATCGGCGACGAGTACACGCTGCAGCCCGATCCGCAGGAACTGGTGGTGGCCGCGCGCCAGCTCGCGCGGGATGGCTTCACCGTGTTTCCCTACTGCACCGACGACCTGGTGACCTGCAAGCGCTTGCTGGATGCCGGCTGTCCGCTGCTGATGCCCTGGGGTGCGCCGATCGGCTCGGGCCAGGGCCTGGTGAATCCGTTTGCGCTGCGCCTGCTGCGCGAGCGCCTGCCCGACGTGGTGCTGATCATCGACGCCGGCATTGGCGCGCCCAGCCACGCGGCACAGGCGCTCGAGATGGGCTACGACGCCGTGCTCCTGAACAGTGCCGTGAGCCAGTCCCCGGACCCGGTGCGCATGGCAGGGGCTTTCCGGCAGGCGATCGAGGCTGGTCGCGCGGCCTACCGGGCCGGGGTGATGGCGCGCCAGGACTTCGCCGTGGCCTCGACGCCGGTGACGGGCAGCCCGTTCCTGATCGGGGGTGCGCCCTGATGACGGTCGATGGGTTCGGGGCGTCGTCCGCCCCATCGGTGACGCCAGCCATCGTCTGGAGCGTGGCCGGCAACGACAGCGGTGGCGGCGCCGGCCTGGCGGCGGACCAGCGCGCAGCCGCGGGCCTGGGTGTGCACCTGTGCCCGGTGGTGGCGGCGCTGACGGCGCAGAACTCGCGCATCGTGACTCGCGTCGATCCCGTGGCGCCCGAGTTGCTGGACGCCCAGCTGGCGGCGCTGGCCGAGGACCTCCCGCCAGTCGCCATCAAGACCGGGTTGCTCGGCAGCGTCGACAACGTGGCCGTCGTGGCGCGCTGGGTTGATCGACTGCGTGCCACGTGGCCGCTGGCGCTGGTGGTCGATCCGGTACTGGGGGCCAGCAGCGGCGCGGCCTTTGCCGATGCCGCCGTGCTGGACGCCTATCGCGAACTGCTGCTGCCGCGCGCCACCCTGGTCACGCCGAACGAAGGCGAGGCGCGTCGGCTCGTGGGCACGGGTGCCGAGGCGCTGAGGGCTCCGCAACTGGGGCAGGCGCTGCGTGCGTTCGGCGCGGCCGCCGTGGCCATCACCGGCGGGGACAGCGCGCACGCGCCGGGCCTGGCGCTCGACTGGATCGACACTGCGCATGCGCGTGGCTGGCTGCTGCTGCCACGCATCGACAGCCCGCACACGCACGGCACCGGCTGTACCCTTGCCAGCAGCGCCACCAGTGCGCTGGCGCTGGGTTTCGTGGCGGGCGACGCGCTGGTACTGGCCAAGATGGCGACGGCGCACGCGATCGCCCATGGCCATGCGGCGGGGCAGGGTGCCGGTCCCGTGGGACCACGCGCCGACTTCGCCACGCAGCCCGAGCGCCTGCCCCTGCTGAGCTGGGACGAGAGCCTGGACTGCGAGCGCTGGTCGCGCCTGCTGCATGGGCCGTGCGCCGGGGAAGGGCCTGCGGATATCGGTCTCTACGCCATTGTCGATCGCATCGAGCGCGTGTCCCTGGTGCTTGCGGGGGGGGTGAAGACCGTGCAGCTGCGCATCAAGACGCCCCCGCGGCCCGACGCCGCCTGGCACGCCGGGCTGCGCGTCGCCGTGCAACAGGCACTGGCGGCCTGCCGCCAGGCGGACGCCACGCTGGTGGTGAACGATCACTGGCGGCTCGCAGCCGAACTGGCGGCGGGCGATGTGCGCCATCTGGCCGTGCACCTGGGCCAGGAAGACCTGCTGGCACTGGATGCCGCTGGTCGGGCCGAGCTGGCCGCCAGTGGCCTGCGTCTGGGCGTGAGCAGTCACAGCCTGTGGGAACTGTGCCGCGCGCGCGGGCTGGCGCCGTGGTACGTGGCCTGCGGTCCGGTGTGGCCGACGCTGACCAAGGCCATGCCGTGGCAGCCGCAGGGACTGGACAACCTGGCCTGGTGGGTGCACATGGCGGGGCTGCCGGTGCTGGCCATCGGCGGCATCCTGGAGCACGCACAGGCGGAGCGCGCGGCACGCAGCGGCGCCGCCGGCGTCTGCGTCGTGCGCGGCCTGGGCGATGATCCGGCGGCCAGCGCGCCGGCCTGGCAGGCCGCAATCGAGCGCGGGCGGACCCTGTCGCGCCTGCCGGTGCCGTCGCTGCCGCACCCGTCGCTGTGAAGGCCAAGAGACGGCAACCATGCGCAGGGGATGCAACAGAACGCCATTGAACCTGAAAACGGCAGTTGACCGCTTGCCTTCTTCACGAGCGCCGCATGAACCTTGACTTTCGCGGCTTCAATCACCTCCACCTGTTGGGCGAACGCGTCCAACCGCCGTCTTTAGATTGAATCCTTCAGGGTCTTCCGCGAAACCCTCGCGTCTCTCGTGCCGGAAAGTTCGACTGTTCACACCATCGCCATGAACCAGCAATACGTACGTGTCCTCACGATTGCCGGCAGCGATTCCGGCGGCGGCGCCGGCATCCAGGCCGATCTCAAGACCTTTGCCGCGCTTGGCTGCTACGGCATGAGCGCGATCACCGCACTGACGGCCCAGAACACGCTGGGCGTGACTGCCATTCACGGCGTGCCGGTCGAGTTCCTGGTGGCCCAGATCGACGCCGTGATGAGCGACATCGGCGCGCACGCGGTGAAGATCGGCATGTTGCACGCGCCCGAGGTGGTGCAGGCCGTGGCCGCCGCCATCGATCGCCATGCCATGCGCCAGGTGGTGCTCGATCCGGTCATGGTCTCGGCCACCGGCGCGCGCCTGATCGAGCCCGAGGCCGTGCAGGCGCTGGTGGCCGAACTGTTCCCGCGCGCATGCCTGATCACGCCCAACCTCGACGAGGCGGCGCTGCTGCTGGGCCGTTCGGTGCGGGCGGTCTCCGACATGTTGCCAGCGGCCGAGGGCCTGCTGCAACGGGGTGCACGCGCGGTTCTGCTCAAGGGCGGCCACCTGCCGGGCGAGACGGTGCACGACCTGCTGCTGGAGCGCGGCCAGGCGCCGCTCGCGCTGCAGGCGCCGCGCGTGGCGACGCACAACCTGCACGGGGCTGGCTGCACGCTGTCGTCGGCCATCGCGGCGCACCTGGCACAGGGCGCGGGACTGGCGTCCGCGGTCCGCGCCGCGCGCGACTTCGTGCACGCCGCGCTGACGGCCGGCGCCCCGGTGCGCACGGGACACGGCGTCGGGCCGCTGGCCCATGGATTCGCACCCCTGGCCCTGCGCACGCTTGCGCTGGGTTGATCGCGGCCGGCCAGAGGCGGGGAGCGGGCCATGGGCGTGGAGCAGGTCGATTGCGTGGTGATCGGCGCCGGGGTGGTCGGCCTGGCGGCGGCGCGTGCGCTGGCGCTGGCCGGGCGCGAGGTGCTGGTGCTGGAGGCACGTGAAACCTTTGGTACCCAGACCAGCGCGCGCAACAGCGAGGTCATCCATGCCGGCATCTACTACGCACCCGGATCGCTCAAGGCGCGCCTGTGCGTGCAGGGGCGCCGGATGCTGTACGCGTACTGCGCCGCACGGAGCGTCCCGCACCGGCGCTGCGGCAAGCTGATCGTGGCCGGTGATGCGGCACAGGTCGACGTGCTGCGTGGCATCCAGGCGCAGGCCGTGGCCAATGGCGTGCACGACCTGCAATGGCTCACGCGCGACGCGGCGCGTGCGCTGGAGCCTGAACTCGACTGCCAGGCCGCGCTGCACTCGCCCAGCACCGGCATCGTCGACAGCCACGGCCTGATGCTCGCGCTGCTGGGCGACCTCGAGCACGCCGGTGGCCTGCTGGTGCCGCACTCGCCGGTCGAACGCCTGGTCGCGCGGGACGGCCCGGCTCGGGTCGCGGTCCGCGTCGAACTCGCTGGCGCGGCTGGGGACACGGTCCTGCTGGCGCGTACCGTGGTCAACGCGGCGGGCCTGGGTGCCATCGCCCTGGCGCACCGGACGCAGGGACTGGACCCCGCGCACCGCCCACCGCTGCCCGTGTGCTGGGCCAAGGGCAGCTATTTCACGCTGCCTGGGCGGGCGCCGTTCCGCCACCTGATCTACCCCGTGGTGCCACCGGGTGCACCCGGTCTCGGCGTGCACCTGACGCTCGACCTGGGGGGGCAGGCCCGCTTTGGCCCGGACGTGCAATGGGTCGACAGGCTCGACGACTTGCAGGTCGACCCGGCGCGCGCCGCGACCTTCGGCGCTGAAGTGCGACGCTATTGGCCGGGCCTGCCGACCGATGCCCTGCAGCCCGGCTACGCCGGCTTGCGCCCCAAGCTCACCGAGCCGGGCCAGCCCGCGGCCGATTTTCGTGTCGATGGGCCGCGCAGCCACGGCGTGCCCGGGCTCGTCAACCTGCTGGGCATTGAATCGCCTGGGCTGACGAGCTGCCTGGCGCTTGGGCAACAGGTGGTCGCAGAGGCGCAGGCGTCATCCTGAGGTGTCTGTCGAATTTCGCCTTCCAGCGGGCCGCTCCTGGAACGCCGTGGAGCGTGAATCAACATGCTGACTGGTCCTGACTTTCAGGAACCGAATCCGCGAACCCTGGTCCAGGGCGCCGCGGCGACGACTGCGGTTGCGGGACCCATCGATGTATTCGACAGGTCAGTCCGAGGCTTGGTGCTGGTCGCGCAGATCGTGCCGCGCACCCGCGCGTACTTCGGACTGTTGAAGAAATGCCCGGTGTGCGTCGTCCCCGCAGTTGCTCCTGCAGTCTCCGGTGTAGCGTTTTACGCTGTCGGTGCTTGTAGCGAGTCGCCAAGGGGCCGGATGCGCGGCGCGTGACGAAGGCAAGGTTGGCCCCCATGTCAAGGTCACGCAACAAGGCAGATGGCCGGTTGGTGGCTCGCCCTGCAGGAAACCGCAGAAGGCCCGCGGCGACGTGGTGGTTCTTGCCAAGGCGACCAGACCTGCCTGTGAACTGCGCCCTGCCGCGAATCTCTTTCCGGCTTCCAGAAGGCCTGATGGCGCAACACACTGCACCCGCTTCATTGACCGACGGCGCGCACCGGATGGCGGTCTTTCGCGGCCATCCAGCGGCCATGAGGATCAACGACCTGCACCGGGGCTTCTTTGGGAACCCGGGCGCGGTGGAAGCGGGCAGGGCAACGTCGCTATTGTTGCTGCTGGCACGGCTTCACGGCAGCAGGCGTCGATCGGGATTCTGAACACCATCCCCAACAGGGCCCCAGCGGGACAGGTTGATGAATCGAACTGCAGGGGTGGAACCTGAGCCCGCAGATCGACTCCCCTCTGCGCGGGCACGGCCTGAGCCGCGCGTTCAGGGTTGCCGCCGCAGCGCCCGCGCCACCTCGTCCACCAGCGCCGGGCCCTTGTAGACCAGGCCGGTGTAGATCTGCACCAGGTCGGCGCCGGCGGCGATCTTGGCCTGGGCGTCGGCGCCGCTCAGGATGCCGCCCACGCCGATGATCGGAAAGTCGGGCCCCAGTGCCGCGCGCAGCTGCCGAATCACGGCATTGCTGGCCTCGCGCACGGGCGCGCCGGACAGGCCGCCGGCCTCGTCGGCATGCGGCAGGCCCTGCACCGCGTCGCGCGCCAGCGTGGTGTTGGTGGCGATCACGCCCTCGATCTCGTGCTCGCGCAGCGCCTGGGCGATGGCCTGCACCTGCGTCGCGTCCAGGTCCGGCGCGATCTTCAGGAACAGCGGCACGTAGCGGCGGTGTTCCTGCGCGAGCTCGCCCTGGCGCGACTTCAGCGCCGAGAGCAGGGCGTCCAGGGCTTCCTCGCCCTGCAGGTCGCGCAGGTTCCTGGTGTTCGGGCTCGAGATGTTGACCGTGACGTAGTCGGCCCAGGGATAGACCCCGGCCAGGCCCTGGAGGTAGTCGTCGGTCGCGCGCTCCATCGGCGTGGCTGCGTTCTTGCCGATGTTCAGCCCCAGCAGCATGCGCAGGCCGGTGCCGGGCTCGCGCAGCCGGCGCTGCAGGCGCGAGCGCTGGACGTTGCGGATGAAGGCATCCAGCCCGTCGTTGTTGAAGCCCATGCGGTTGATCAGGGCCTCGGCCGCCGGCAGGCGAAACATGCGGGGCTTGGGGTTGCCGGGCTGCGCCAGCGGCGTCACGGTGCCGACCTCGACGAAGCCGAAGCCCATGGCGCCCAGGCCGTCGATGGCGCGCGCGTTCTTGTCCAGGCCCGCTGCCAGGCCGACCCGGTTCGGAAAGGTGAGCCCGGCCAGCGTCACCGGGTCGTCCACGCGTCCGTTGCACCAGCCCCATTGCAGCGGCGTGCCGGCGCCGCGCGCCAGCAGGTCCAGGGTCAGCTCGTGCGCGGCTTCCGGGTCCATGTTGAACAGGACCGCGCGCGACAGGCCGTAGGGCAGCAGGGCCATTGGATAATTCCCGGGTTTTGTCGAGATCGGCGGGGATTGTCGCAAATGACACAGGATGAGCTGAAGGCCATGGTCGGGCGCGCGGCGCTGGATCATGTCGTGGCGAACGAATGGGTCGGCGTGGGCACGGGTTCGACGGTGAACCACTTCATCGACGCGCTGGCGGGGATGAAGGACCGCATTCGCGGCGCGGTGTCCTCGTCCGAGGCTTCGACCGCGCGCCTGGCGGCGCTCGGCATCCCGGTGGCGGACTGCAACGCGGTGGGCGAGATCGCGGTCTACATCGACGGCGCCGACGAGATCGATCCGCGCGGCCACATGATCAAGGGCGGCGGCGCCGCGCTGACGCGCGAGAAGATCGTCGCCGCACAGTCGCGCCGCTTCGTCTGCATCGCCGACGCCAGCAAGCGCGTCGAGGTGCTGGGCCGCTTTCCGCTGCCCGTGGAGGTGATCCCGATGGCAACGCAGCGCATCGTGCGCCAGTTTGCCGCGCTCGGCGGCGATACGGCCCTGCGCTGCGTCGACGGCCGGCCCCTGGTGACCGACAACGGCCAGCACATCCTGGACGTGCGCGGCCTGCGCATCGCCGATCCGCTGGCCTTCGAGAGCGAGGTCAACCAGTGGCCGGGCGTGGTCACGGTCGGCGTGTTCGCGCACCAGAAGGCGCAGGTCTGCCTGCTCGGCACCCCGGATGGCGTGCAGACCCTGGACTTTGGCCGCGGTTGATCGGCTTCAGCCGACCACGCGGTCGACGTGCCGGTCGGCAGCCCCGGCATCGGTCGTGGATTGCGGCGCCAGGGCCTGGGCCAGCGCCATCAGCGCCATCCCCGCGGGTTGCCGAACCTTCAGCGCCAGCAGCTCGTCGGCGCGTGTACGGCCCAGGTTGATGGCTGCTACCGGCTTGCCGGCCTCGGCCGCGGCGCGCGCGAAGCGATAGCCCGAAAACACCATCAGCGAGGAGCCGACCACCAGCAGGGCGTCCGCCTGTTGCACGGCATCCAGCGCCTGCTCGACGCGCCGGCGCGGCACGCTTTCGCCAAAGAACACGACATCGGGCTTGAGCATGCCGCCGCATTGCGGGCACCCCGGCACCTGGAAGCCGGAGAAGTCCAGGCCGTCCAGATCGGCGTCGCCATCCGGCGCGCTGCGTGCATCGTGCCGCGCCCATGTGGGGTTGCGCGTCAGCAGCTCGGCCTGCAGCGCGGCACGCGCGAGGCCGTGCCGGCACGCCAGGCAGCACACGCGGTCGATGCGGCCGTGCAGATCCAGCACGCGGCGGCTCCCCGCGGCGTCGTGCAGACCATCGACGTTCTGGGTCAGCAGCAGGTGGACGTACCCATGGGCTTCCAGCCGTGCCAGCGCGTGATGCGCCGGCCCTGGGCGCGCCGCGCCCATCACCTGCCAGCCGATCAGGCTGCGCGCCCAGTAGCGTTGGCGCGTGGCCTCGTTGCCGACGAAGGCCTGGTAGGTGACCGGTGGGGGACGCTTCCAGTCCCCGTTCGCGTCACGGTAGTCCGGGATGCCGCTTTCCGTGCTGCAACCTGCTCCGGTGAGCACCAGCAGGCGCGGGTGGCGCTGCACGAAGGCAGGCAGCGCGGCAGGGAGATCGTCCATGATTGCCGATGATGCCGCAAAATCGGTGCCCGATTGCGCTCCCTGGCGGCGCGCAGGCGAAGCGTGCCGGCACGCGGGCGTGCCACCGCGGTTGCCACACTGTGCTTCGCGTCACCCGCGGCGCATGAACCGGCACGGCGCCGACGGCCGCCGGGCAGGGTCGGTCGCAGGCAGCCGTGGCCCAGGCTTTCCTGATCACGGGGTGCGCCCCCTTTCCGGGAGGATGGCGCGCAGCGCCATGGGAGGGATTCATCCCCCTGCGCACGCGCGTGTCAAGCCCCGTCGGCTTCAGCCACCGCTCCCCGCGGCGCGCAGCGATTGTTGCAACTCGTGCATGCGGACGCACTGCGGATGCCCGGCCATGCCCGGCTTGTCGCAGGTGCGCTGCAGGCACAGCGCATGGGCGAGGAATTGCGTGTCACCGCACAGCACGCTCGGGCGCGCCGGCGCCGGGGATGCCGCAGTGACGGGCGCTGCGGTTGCCGCGGCAAGCTCCGGCGGGCGATCTTCGGGGCCGGGGGCACGGGCGGGCTCGGGCGTGTGGGCGAGCCGCGGCGCGACAGTGCGCTGTGACCTGGCGCCGGGCATCGGCCGCGGGTCCGGCTTGGGCGCTGACCCGGTGGCGGCTGCCGGCGGCGCGTTGGCCAGTGCCTCCTGCTCCGCCTGCAGCGCCTGCACGGCCTGCGCTGCGCGTGCCACCGCTGCCGACTCCGGCGCCGGGTACATCGCGGGCGCTTCCGCGGGCGCCGCACGAGCGGCAAGGGGGGCCGCGGGCGGCGGCGGGCCGGACTCGTGCGCCAGCGCTGCACGATCGCGCACGCCCGAGTTCCAGCCCAGTACGCCCAGCGTGAGCAGCAACACCAGCGACAGCAGCACCCAGGTCGCGCGCGTCCGGACGCTCGGCGTTGCGCTGCGTGCGACAGCCCGGCGTCGTGCGCGCCGCCGCCGCCGGGCTCGCGCTGCCGGCTCGGCCGCAGCCGTGTCCGCGCTCGGTCCCAACGCCACCAGCTGGTGCGCACACGTGCGGCAGAACTTCGCGGAATCGCGATTGTCTGCACCACATTGGGGGCAAGTCAGCGACATCGAATCGAAAGAGGGCGACCGAAACAGGCACCGGCCCTGAAATGATTCAAAGTGTATCGCGTGGTTTGACGTGCGTGCGCGGCAAGCAGGCCGATGTGGCGTGACTGCGTCACCTGGTGTGCAGCAGTCGCGGTTTGCGGCGCTTTCGACCAGCCCGGCTGGTTCGCGCCGCGGTACGCCGCGATGCCGACAGGTGGAGCGGGGCACTGACAAGATGCCACAATCGGTGGTGAGTCCGGCCAGGGGGCCGGCCGCGATCCGAGGAACAAGCCATGGCGACAAAATCCAAGCACGCATTCGCGTCCACCCGCAGGACGTTCACCACCGCATCCGGCAAGACGGGCGAGTTCTTCTCGCTGCCGGCGCTGGCGCGCAAGTACCCCAACGTCAAGCGGCTGCCGCGTTCGATCCGCATCGTGCTGGAGTCCGTGCTGCGTCACTGCGACGGCGTCAAGGTCACGCCCGAACACGTCGAACAGCTTGCCAATTGGCAGCCCAACGGGGCGCGCACCGAGGAGATCCCGTTCACCGTGGCGCGCGTGCTGCTGCAGGACTTCACCGGCGTGCCGCTGCTCGTCGACCTCGCGGCGATGCGCTCGGCCGCGCAGCGCCTGGGGCAGAACCCGAAGAAGGTCGAGCCCCTGGTGCCGGTCGACCTGGTGGTCGACCACTCGGTGATGGTCGACTACTACGCGCGCAAGGATGCGCTGCGGCTCAACATGAGCTTGGAATTCCAGCGCAACCATGAGCGCTACCAGTTCATGAAGTGGGGCATGCAGGCGTTCGACACCTTCCGCGTGGTGCCGCCGGGCTTCGGCATCTGCCACCAGGTCAACCTCGAGTACCTGGCGCCGGGCGTGCACAAGACGAAGGACGGCCTGTACTACCCCGATACCCTGGTCGGCACCGACAGCCACACCCCGATGATCAATGGCATCGGCGTGGTTGCCTGGGGCGTGGGCGGCATCGAGGCCGAAGCGGCGATGTTGGGCCAGCCGGTCTATTTCCTGACGCCCGACGTCGTCGGCTTCGAGCTCAAGGGCAAGCTGCGTGAAGGGGTGACCGCCACCGACCTCGTGCTGACCGTGACCGAGCTGTTGCGCCAGCACAAGGTGGTGGGCAAGTTCGTCGAATACTTCGGCGAGGGCACGGCCTCCCTGAGCGTGCCGGATCGCGCCACGCTCGGCAACATGTCGCCCGAGAACGGTTCCACCCTCGGCCTGTTCCCGGTCGACGAGCGCACCATCGAATACTTCCAGGGCACCGGCCGCAGCAAGGCCGAGGTCGAGGCGCTGGAGGCCTACTTCCGCGCCCAGGGCATGTTCGGCACCGCCCGGGCCGGCGAGATCGACTACTCCGAGGTCGTTTCGCTGGATCTCGGCACCGTCGAGCCCAGCCTCGCCGGCCCGCGCCGGCCGCAGGACCGCATCGCGCTGGGCCGGATGGCCGAGCAGTTCAAGGTGCTGTATTCGAAGCCGATGGAGGAGGGCGGCTTCAAGCGCCCGGCCGAGACGCTGCACCAGCGCGTGCACCTGACGCGCGACGGCAAGGTGCATGGCGTCAGCCGGCCCGAGCAGCCCAGCAGCATCGAAGGATCGCCACGCAACAAGATCGAGATGGTCGGCAACAAGCCGCTGCTGGGGGCCGCCACCGATAGCACCGTCGTCGGCCTGCATCCGGTGCCCAAGGGGGGCTACAGCGTCGGCAATGGTGACGTGCTGATCGCCGCCATCACCAGTTGCACCAACACCAGCAACCCGAGCGTCATGTTGGCCGCCGGCCTGGCGGCCAAGAAGGCAGTCGAGCATGGCCTGAAGATCAAGCCCTACGTCAAGACCTCGCTGGCTCCCGGCTCGCGCGTCGTGACCGAATACCTGACGGAGACCGGCCTGCTGCCCTACCTCGAGAAGATCGGCTTCGACCTGGCGGCCTACGGCTGCACCACCTGCATCGGCAACTCCGGCGACCTCGCGCCCGAAATCAACGAGGCCATCAACCAGCATGAGCTGGTGTGTGCGTCGGTGCTGTCGGGCAACCGCAACTTCGAGGCCCGCATCCACCCGAACCTGAAGGCCAACTTCCTGATGAGCCCGCCGCTGGTGGTGGCCTACGCCATTGCCGGCAACATGATGATCGACCTGATGACCGAGCCGCTGGGCAAGGGCAAGGGCGGCAAGGACGTCTACCTGGGTGACATCTGGCCCAGCACCGACGAGGTCAACCAGCTGCTCAGGTTCGCGATGAAGGGCAAGGCCTTCCGCGACAACTACGCCAAGGTCAAGACCGAGCCGGGCAAGCTGTGGGAGAAGATCCCCGAGGTCAAGGGGCAGGTCTACAACTGGCCCACCAGCACCTATATTGCCGAGCCGCCGTTCTTCGACGGTTTCACGCTCGCCGGCACCGATCCGGCCGAGGCGGACACGGCGATTCGTGGCGCGCGCATCATGGCGCTGTTCGGCGACTCGGTCACCACCGACCACATCTCGCCGGCGGGCCGCATCAAGGACAGCGCACCGGCGGGCCAGTGGCTGATCGCCAACAGCGTGCAGAAGCAGGACTTCAACAGCTATGGCTCGCGCCGCGGCAACCACGAGGTCATGATGCGCGGCACCTTTGCCAACGTGCGCATCAAGAACCTGATGATTCCGCCCAAGGCCGACGGCAGCCGCGAGGAGGGTGGCCTGACGCTGGCCCAGCCTTCGGGCCAGAAGAAATACATCTTCGATGCGGCCATGGACTACATGGCCGCCGGCATCCCGACGGTGGTGTTCGCGGGCGAGGAATACGGCACCGGCTCGAGCCGCGACTGGGCCGCCAAGGGCACCCAGCTGCTGGGCATCCAGGCCGTGGTGGCCAAGAGCTTCGAGCGCATCCACCGCTCCAACCTGGTCGGCATGGGCGTGTTGCCGCTGCAGTTCAAGCCGGGCGATTCCTGGGAGAAGCTGGGCCTGAAGGGCGACGAGCTGATCGACATCGTGCCGCCGGCGGTGCTCAAGCCGCGCTGCGACGTGGCCGTCGTGATCACGCGCGCCGATGGCGTCAAGCAGACCATCGCCGTCACGCTGCGCATCGATACGCCGATCGAGGTCGACTACTTCCACAACGGCGGCATCCTGCCGTACGTGCTGCGCCAGTTGCTCGCCTGATGCGCGGCGCGTGATGCCATGCCCGTCCGGTCGGTGGCCGGGCGGGCGTCGTCGCCTTCAGGTCCCGCCTGGCGGCACAATCGGCATCCATGAGTGCAACGCAGCAACTGCTGGTCGCAGGCGGCGGCATCGCGGCCATGGCGGCGGCGTGCGCGGTGGCGCGGGCCGGCTGGGAGGTGCGCGTCTACGAGCGCGCGCCGGTGTTTGCCGAGGTCGGCGCCGGCCTGCAGCTGGGCCCGAACGTCACGCGCGTGCTGCGTGCCTGGGGCCTGGACGAGGACCTGCGCGCCGTGGCCGCCTATCCGGAGCGGCTGGTGGTGCGCAGTGCTCCCAGTGGCGCCGAACTGGGCGTGCTGCCGCTGGCCTCGCGCGCCGAGCACCGCTACGGGGCGCCCTACGCCAGCATCCACCGCGCCGATCTGCATGCCCTGCTGGTGCGTGGCTGCGAGCGCACCGGCCGGGTGCAGCTCAACCTGGGCCAGACCCTGACCGGATTTCGCGAACAGGGTGACGCGGTGCGCGTGCAGCTGGGTCGCCAGGAGGTCGAGGGCGATGCCCTGCTCGGCGCGGACGGGCTGCTCAGTTCGGTGCGCGCGCAATTGCTGGGAGATGGGCCGCCCGAGCCGGTGGGTGACCTGGCGTATCGCGGCATGCTGGACATGGCGCGGCTGCCGGCGTCCCTGCGTGCCAACCAGGTCACGGTCTGGCTGGGTCCGGCCCTGCACGTGGTGCAGTATCCGGTGCGCGGCGGCGCGGCCCTGAACGTGGTGGCCATCGTGCGCGGACGCGCACCGGCGCAGGGCGGCGACCTGGACGTGCCGGCACGTGCCCAGGCCGAACTGGAGCGTGCCTTGCAGGGCTTGTGCGCGCCCTTGCACGAACTGATCGCAGCCGCGCCGGCCGCCAGCCTGAACGACCAGCCGTGGCGGCGCTGGGTCCTGGCGGCGCGGCCGCCTGTCTCCGGCGCCGACCAGATGGCGCGCGGCCTGGTGGCGCTGGCGGGCGATGCGGCGCATCCGATGCGGCCCTACATGGCACAGGGGGCCGGCATGGCGATCGAGGATGCGGCCGAGCTCGGGCACGCGCTCGCCATGGACGCGGTCGAGGTGCGCACCCGCCTGCGCCGCTATGCGCTGGCACGCTGGCAACGCTGCGCTCGGGTGCAGGAGCGCTCGCGCCGCAACGGCGAGGTATTTCATGCGCGCGGCCTGGTGCGGGTCGGGCGCGATGCCTCGATCCGGCTGTTTGGCGAACGCCTGCTGGACGTGCCGTGGCTGTACGGGCTGTGAGTCGACCGGCAAGAGGAGCGGCGGGTTCGTGGCGCGTCCGCGCCATCAGGCCGGCCGTGCCGTCTGGCCGGCCCGGCGGGAACTGAGACGTGGCGGCGCCGCGTGGTCTGGATGCGAGGGCGCTGGGCGTCTACGCCGTGGCGGGGGCCTTGCTGCTGCTCCTGCTGCTGGTCGCCGCTGCGCTGGAAAGCAGCACGGTGCTGGGCGGGGTGGCGGTGTTTTCCTGCGCGTTGGGCTGGGGCCTTGGCTGGCTGATGGGGCGCCTGTTTGGCGGCGCGCCCGCGTGGCATGGCGTGGCGCTGGTGGCCGTTCCGCTGCTGGTCGAGCTCTACAGCCTCGCGGCGCAGGATGCGGTCAACCCGGGCCTGCGCCTGGCGTGGCTGGCGCTCCTGACCGTGGTTGCCGGTGCTGGCGCACATGGGGCCTGGCGCGGGCAGGCGACGGCGCCCGAGCCGCGGTCAACCGAAGACTGACAAGCTGCAGACGAATCGCTCACGCGCGGCTCGCGCGCCGGGATCCGCCCGGTCCGCCCTGCCAATGCTCGCCGTGGCCCGGCCTCGGCAGAACATTGTCCTTGCGGGGTGCAGACCAGCCAGAGGCTGATTCTCCTCGTGCCGTCCAGTGGCACGCAGGTGTCACGGGAACCGCGGCGCTCCGCCTTGGCCAGACGGGTTTCTTCGGCCTTCCCGGGCACGCCGGATTCATGCACACCTTCTGCGTCCGGACCTGCTGGCCCGGACCTGCCGAGGTCCGATGCCTTGATTGCGAAGTGGCATGAAGCGGCGCTGCTCCAGTCGCCGCGAGGCGTGCCGGGTGGGTACCCGTGACCGGAATCTCCGGGGCCGGGTGGGGCGTCCCCTTCCAGGAGGAAGGGGGTGTCTCGTGTCAGCCCAGCTTGGCGGCCACGTCGACCAGTCGGCGCGCCTGGTGCGCGATGGCGGCCTTGACGTCATCGTTGAAGGCCTGTCCCTGCGTGTGGCTGTAACCATAGGGATTGCCGCCCGTCTGGAAGATCACCGGGTCGGTGAAGCCAGGCGCGACCACGATGCCGCCCCAGTGCATCACCGTCGCGTAGAAGGACAGCAGGGTGGTTTCCTGGCCGCCGTGCGGGTTCTGCGCCGACGACATCGCCGATACCGCCTTGCCCGCCAGGCCACCCTTGGCCCAGACGCCGCCCAGGGTGTCGATGAAGGCCCGCATCTGGCTGGCCATGACGCCAAAGCGCGTCGGCGCCGAGATCAGGTAGGCGTTGGCCCATTCCATGTCCTCGGCCGTGGCGGGCGGAACGTGGGCGGTGCGCTCGGCATGTGCCAGCCAGGCGTCCTGGCCGGCGATCACGGCCTCGGGCGCGGTTTCCGGCGCCTTCAGCAGGCGCACCTCGGCGCCCGCGGCGCGCGCTGCCTCGGCGGCAATTTCGGCCATCTGGTGGTTGGTGCCGTAGGTCGAGTAGTAGAGGATGGCCAGTTTCACGCTCATGGTTTTCTCCGGTTTCAATGCGTTGGGTGAGTCGGGGGAGGCAGGACGCGGCTGGGTGGCTGGCCCAGCTCCAGGATCGGGCCAGCGGGCACGATCCGGTTCGGGTTGATGCTCGGGTGGCTGCGGTAGTAGTGCTGCTTGATGTGGTCGAAATCCACGGTGGCCGCCACGCCCGGCCACTGGAAGAGCTCGCGCGTGTAGCTCCACAGGTTCGGGTAGTCCACCAGGCGCCGCAGGTTGCACTTGAAGTGCCCGTGGTAGACGGCGTCGAAGCGGATCAAGGTGGTGAACAGGCGCCAGTCGGCTTCGGTCAAGCGTTCGCCCAGCAGCCAGCGCTGGCGCGCGAGAGTTGCTTCCAGACCGTCCAGGCGCGCGAACAGCCTGGACACCTCCTGTTCGTAGACCGCTTGCGCCGTGGCGAAGCCGGCCTTGTAGACGCCGTTGTTGACGCTGTCGTAGAGGTCGGCGTTGATGGCGTCGATCTGCGGCAGCAGTGCGGCCGGAGCGTAGTCGCCGGCCCGCGCGCCGACACCGTCAAAGGCTGAATTCAGCATGCGCATGATGTCGCCGGACTCGTTGCTGACGATGGTGTCCTGCCCGAGGTCCCACAGGATCGGCACCGTCACGCGTCCGGTGTAGTGGGGGTCGGCACGCAGGTAGACCTGGTACAGATGGTCGGCTGCGCCGACCGGGTCCGCCACCACGCCCGGCGCCGGATCGAAGCTCCAGCCGCGTTCGCCCATGTACGGGTTGACCACCGAGACGCTGATCAGCGGCTCCAGTCCCTTGAGGGCGCGCAGGATCAGCGTACGGCTCGCCCACGGGCAGGCCAGCGAGACGTACAGGTGGTAGCGTCCCGGCTCGGCCTTGAAGCCGCCCAGGCCGGTGGGGCCAGCGGCGCCATCGGACGTCACCCAGTAGCGGAACTGCGCTTCGCTGCGCACGAAGTGCCCGCCCGTGCTGGCGGTGTCGTACCACTGGTCGTGCCACTCGCCGTCGATCAGAAGTCCCACGTCGGATGCCCCCTTTCAGCCGTGTCTCGCCCTGCCGCTTCGAGCGCCAAGTCTATTGGTAGAAAATTCGAAGATAAACCGTCAAATCGGACAAAGACTGTCTCAATTTTGAAATAATGCATTGGCCATGACCCCGATCAGCCTGCATGCCGACGACCTCATCCTGTTCGCCCACATCGTGCAGGCCGGAAGCTTCACCCGCACCAGCGAGCGCACCGGCCTGCCGAAGGCGACCCTGTCGCGGCGCCTGTCCGAGCTGGAAAAGGCGCTGGGCGAGCGCCTGCTGCAGCGCAGCACGCGACGCCTCGCGCTGACCGAGTTCGGCCAGCGCATGCTGGTGCATGCGGAACGCCTGCTGGATGAGGCGGAGGAGGCCACGGCCCTCGCGCTGCACCGCCAGACCACGCCGCACGGTACCTTGCGCGTGTCCCTGCCACCCGAGTTCCAGGAGCTGTCGGTGGTCGAGGTGGTGTCTCGCTTTTCCAGCCGCTACCCCGACGTGCGGCTCGAGCTCGACCTGTCGCCGCGCCGCGTCGACCTGATGGCCGAGCGCTTCGACGTGGCCGTGCGCGTGGCCAGCCAGTTGCCGGACGACCGCAGGCTGGTGGCACGGCGCATCGCCACGCTGGCCGGCGGCCTCTATGCCAGCCCCGATTACCTGCGCCGCCGCGGCACGCCCCACCTGCCCACGCAGCTCGCCGAGCATGTCGGCCTGGTGCTGGTGGCCAGCGACGGCGACCGGCAGGTTTGGCGCCTGGCGCGCGCCAGCGCGCGCTGGGAGGGCCTGCCGGCACACTGCCTGGCCGCCAATTCACTCGGCCTGCAGCAGGCGCTGGCGGTGCACGGGCTGGGCATCGTCGGCCTGTCCGAGCGCTTTGCCGAGCCGCTGGTGATCGAGGGGCGGCTGGCGCGCGTGCTGCCGCAGTGGCGCCTGCCGCCGGCCGTGATCTGGTGCGTCACGCCCGGCCGCAGCCTGCTGCCGCGGCGCACCGAGGCCTTCGTCGACATCCTCAAGGCCGTGCTGGCCGATGCCGCGTAGGCGCGGGTCGACTCCGTCCTAAACTCGCGCCATGACCCAGTCCAACGCCAACCGACCCGCCGTCCTCGTGGCCCGACCGATCTTTCCCGAGATCCTCGACAAGCTCAGGAAGCACTTCGAGGTCAGCGACAACCAGTCGGATGCCCAGTGGACCCGGGACGAGCTGATCGCGCGGCTGCACGGCAAGTGGGGTGCCTTCACCACCGGTGCCGAGCGCATCGATGCGGTCGTCGTCGCTGCCTGCCCGCAGCTCAGGATCTGCGCCAACATGGCGGTGGGCTACAACAATTTCGACCTGGCCGCGATGACGGCGGCGGGCGTGCTGGCCACCAACGCGCCCGACGTGCTGACCGAGACCACGGCCGATGGCGGGTTTGCCCTGTTGATGGCGGCGGCGCGCCGCATCACCGAGGGCGAACATTTCCTGCGCGCCGGCAAGTGGCAGCGCTGGGCGTATGACATGCTGGTGGGGCAGGACGTGCACGGTGCCACGCTCGGCATCTTCGGCATGGGCCGGATCGGCCAGGCGATCGCGCGCCGCGGCGCGCTCGGCTTCGGCATGCGCGTCATTTATCACAACCGCACGCGCCTGCCCGAGGCCGTCGAGCAGGCGGTCGGCGGCGCGCGCCTGGTCGGCAAGGAGGAATTGCTCGCGAGCGCCGACCACGTGATGCTGGTGCTGCCGCTGACGCCCGAGACGCGCCACCTGATCGGCGCCGCCGAACTGGCGCTGATGAAGCCCACCGCCACCCTGGTCAACATCGGGCGCGGCGGCGTGGTCGACGACGCCGCGCTGGCGGCGGCGCTGCGCGCGGGGCGCATCGCGGCCGCCGGCCTCGACGTGTTCGAGGGCGAGCCCCATGTGCATCCCGAGCTGCTGGCCTGCCGCAACGTCGCGCTGACGCCGCACATCGCCAGCGCCACCGTGCCCACGCGCCTGGCCATGGCGAACCTCGCCGCCGACAACCTGATCGGCTACCTGACCGAGGGCCGCGCGCTGACCGCGCTCAATCCCGAAGTGATCGGCCGCGACGCTGCACGCTGAAGTCACGCCGCCGCTCGACCGCCTCGAACGTCCCGATGCCCCATGGACACCCGCCCGGATCGCATGCCTGACCGCATCGTTGCCACTCCCTCCAGCCCGAGTGGCGGCCTCCGGCGCCCCGGCGCTTGCCTGATGGTCGCGCGCGCAGGCGCCAGCCATCCCTGCGGAGGCAACTCGTGAACACCAGCGCCAACCTCGCGCGCCGCCCGTCGCTGGCCCAGGCGTGGCTGCGCCAGTTGCGCGCGCATCGCGCCCCCGCGCTTGCCTTGCTGGCGGCGCTGCTGGGTGTTGCCTGGCTGCTGTTGATGAGCGGGGTCGAAGCCTTTGCGCCGGACAACCGGGCCAACCTGCGCCTGGCCGTGCTGGGTGGGCTGGCCGGATTTGGCGCCACCGCCCTCGGGGCCGTGCTGGCGGTGGCGGTGCGCAGCATGGACACCGCGATGCGCGATGCCATGCTGGGCTTCGCCGCCGGCATGATGCTGTCGGCCAGCTCGTTCTCGCTCATCCTGCCCGGGCTGGACGCTGCCACCCGCCTGACCGGCAACGGCGTGCTCGGTGCCCTGGTCGTCGTCATCGGCCTGGCGCTGGGCGTGCTGCTGATGCTCGGGCTCGACTACTTCACGCCGCACGCGCACGAGAGTTCGGGGCCGCACGGTCCGACCGATGCGCGCTTCAGCGGGGTCTGGCTGTTCGTGCTCGCGATCATCCTGCACAACCTGCCCGAAGGCATGGCGATTGGCGTCAGCTTTGCGCGCGGCGACCTCGCCGTGGGCCTGCCGCTGACCACCGCGATCGCGATCCAGGACATTCCCGAGGGCCTGGCCGTGGCGCTCGCGCTGCGTGCCATCGGCCAGTCGCTCGGCTCGGCCATCGCCATTGGCGTTGCCTCCGGCCTGATGGAGCCGCTGGGCGCGGTGGCCGGCCTGGGCATCGCCAGCGGCCTGCCCCTGGCCTACCCGATCGGCCTGGGCCTGGCGGCCGGCGCCATGATCTTCGTGGTCTCGCACGAGGTCATTCCCGAGACGCACCGCAACGGTCACGAGACCGCCGCCACCGTCGGCCTGATGGCAGGCTTCGCGGTGATGATGTTCCTCGATACGGCGCTGGGTTGATGCGCGCCTGCCCCGCGGGCGGCACCCGGGCCGGGGCGCCGCGGCCGGGGCCGCCCGCTGTCGCCCACGCGGCAGCGGGGTCGCGACGGCGGCGCGGCTGCTTCGTATCATGGCGGAAACGAGCCAGCGGGCCGGGCGCATCGACGTGCCCCGCCCGGTACCCAACGACACTGGAGACTCCCCATGCCCAACGTCATCGATCCCGTCTGCCGCCACGCCGCCAGCGCACCCGAGCGCGTCGCCGTGCGGGTGGACGGCGCCACCTGGAGCTATGCGCGGCTGCGCGACGCGGCGCTGGCCTGCGGCGCGGCGCTGCAGGATGCCGGCATCGGGCCGGGCGACCGGGTGCTGCTGGCCGCTCCCACGGTGGCGGAGTTCTACGTCGCCTACCTGGGCATCCAGGCGATCGGGGCGGTGGCGTGCCGGTGAACACCATGTCGACCGCGGCCGAGGTCGGCTACTACCTGCGCGAGGTCGGCTGCACGCGCGCGATCGCCTGGCACGCGCTCGGCCCCGCGGTGGAGCAGGCGGCGGCCACGGTCGGTATCCCGTTCCAGAAGCTGCCGGCGCTGACGCCGCAAAGCGCCGTGCCCGCCGGCGCGCGGCTGGCCGAAGTGGTGCCGCGCGGCCTCGACGACACGGCCGCCATCCTGTTCACCTCGGGCACCACCGGCAAGCCCAAGGGCGCCCAGCTCACGGTGGGCAACATCAGCCTGGGCGCGCAGATCGGCGCCGAGATGATCGGCATGTCGGCGGCCGACCGCGTCGGCACGGCGCTGCCGCTGTTCCACGTGTTCGGGCAGGTCTCGACCTCGATCAGCGCGTTTTCCGGGGGCGCCAGCGTGTCGCTGCTGACGCGCTTCGACCCGGTGGCCATGCTGGAGATGCTGCGGCGCGACAAGCTGACGCTGATGGCCGGCGTGCCGACCATGTGGACGGCCCTGCTGCACGCGGCGCCCGACGCGGGGCCGAGCGATTTCGCCGGCCTGCGCGCGGTGATCTCCGGCGGCGCGTCGCTGCCCGGCGAGGTGGCGCGCGCGTTCCAGGCCAAGTTCGGCTGCACCCTGCTGGAGGGCTACGGCCTGACCGAGACCACCGCCTACGGCACCTTCAACCGCCTGGAGAAAGGGCCCAAGATCGGCTACGTCGGCAGCGCCATCCCCCGCTGCCAGGTCGAGGTGCGTGACCTGGACGGCAAGGTCTGCCCACCCGGCGTGGTGGGCGAGGTCTACATCAAGGGCCCGGTGGTCACGCCCGGCTACTGGAACCGGCCCGACGCTACCGCCGAGGTGCTGCGGGACGGCTGGTTTCGCACCGGCGACCTCGCCGAGACCGACGCCGAGGGCGATCTGCGCATCGTCGACCGCGCCAAGGACCTGATCATCCGCGGCGGCTACAACGTCTACCCGGGCGAGGTGGAAGAGGTGCTCTACGAACTGCCTGGCGTGGTCGAGGCGGCGGTGGTCGGTGTTCCCGACGCCTACTACGGCGAGGAGGTGGCAGCCGTGATCGTGCGGCGTCCCGGCAGCACGCTCGATGCCGCGGCGGTCGAGTCCTGGGCGCGCGAACGCCTGTCGGCCTACAAGGTGCCGCGCATCGTGCAGTTCGTCGACGCCCTGCCCAAGGGTGCCTCCGGCAAGATCCTCAAGCGCGCGATCGACCGCGTGGCGCTGCGCGCGCTCAAGCCCGAGGGCGGCGCGCACAAGAGCTGAGGCGGTCGCGGCCCGGTCGAAGCAGCCGCCCGGGCGGGGCCCGCGCGCCATGGGCAGGGTTCCGTCGGATGGCGCCGCCGCGCCCAGGGCGGTTTCGCGTGGCCACGCGGGCCCGTACCGTGACGCGCGCTGAGGTGCGGGCGGCCACGCCCGAGGCGATCGCCCGCGGCTTTCGCGTCGCCAGCGTCGGGAATGCCTGCTGGACGGCCATGCCGGTTCGGGTCGCAGGCGCGGTCGCGCGCCGACCCACCCTGACGCACCAGGGGCCCACGCATCTTGCGCCCAGGCGGTATCGACTTGTTTTTTGTCTCGATTGAGCATATATTTAATCTCAATTGGAGGTCGACCATGCCTGTCCATACCAGTTCCTCGCCGGCCCGCCGCGGCGCCATGCGCGAGCAGGGCGCGCTCCACGCGCTGCGCCCGCTTGGCCCGGGGCAGGGTGGGGCGTTTCATCTCACGCCACTCGAGCGTGTCGACCTCGTGCGGCGCGGGGTGCCGGCACGCGCGGTGGCCGACATGAGCGCGGCCATGGGCCTGTCGCGCGAGCAGTTCCTGCGGGCGACCGGGTTGGCGCGCTCCACGGTCGAGCGCAAGATCGCCGCGCGCCGCAGCCTGTCGGAAAGCGAGAGCGAGAAGCTGGTCGGCCTGTCGCGCCTGATCGGGCAGGTCGAGGCCATGGTGCGCGAGTCGGGCGAGGCACCGGCCGACTTTGACGCCGCGCGCTGGTTTGCCATGTGGATGGCCGAACCGGTGGCCGCGCTGGGCGGTCGCTGCCCGCAGGAACTGCTGGGCACCGCGGACGGGCGCGAGGCCCTGGCCACGCTGCTGCTGCAGATGAGGTCGGGCGTCTACGCCTGAGCGCGCGTCCGACATGGCGACCGCGGACGCACCGGCGCTCGCCTTCTGGCGCATCGCCACCGATACGCCCGACTACACCGCCGACGACCTGGACGGCAAGGGCGCCGAGCGCGTCGGCGGACGCTGGAATGCACGCGGCACGCCGCTGGTGTATGCCAGCAGCTCGCGCGCGCTCGCATGTCTCGAGACGGTCGTGCATCTGGGCGGCGGCGTGGCTCTGCCGCTGAACCGCTACCTCGTGCGGCTCGACGTGCCGGCCGACCTGTGGGCGACGCGCACCGTGTTCGATGCGGCCGCGCAGGTCGGCTGGGATGCCCTGCCGCCAGGACGCATCAGCATTGCCTGGGGCACGGCCTGGGTCCAGGCTGGCGTCAGCTGCCTGGCCGAGGTGCCATCGGTGGTGGTGCCCGAGGAAAGCAACCTGCTGCTCAATCCACGCCACCCGGATGCTGGGCGCGTCTCGGCGCGCAAGCTGCGGCGCTGGCTGTACGACCCGCGCACGCAGCGCGCTGCCTACTCCGCGTAGCGTTGCATCACGTACTCGCCCGGCGCGTCGCACAGCGCGCGGCTGGCGGGGATCGGCTTGGCCTTGACCCGCTCGCTCGAATGCCGCGCCAGCCAGCCCTGCCAGGCCGGCCACCAGGACCCTTCGAATCCTTCGGCACGCTCCAGCCACTCGTCGATGCTGAGCCACTGCGCCTGCGCAGGCTGGGTCGCGATGCGGTAGCGGCGCCGCGGATGGCCCGGCGGCGAGACGATGCCGGCATTGTGCCCACCGCTGGTCAGCAGGAAGGTGATTTCGGCGCTGGTGAGCTGGTGCAGCTTGTACACTGAACGCCAGGGCGAGACGTGGTCGCGCTCGGTGCCGACCAGGAAGATCGGCATCTTCAGGTCGGACAGCGAGACGCGGCGCCCGCCGGCGACGTAGCGGCCGTTGGCGAGCGCGTTTTTCATGTAGAGAGCGATCAGGTATTCGTGATGCATGCGCGCCGGCAGGCGCGTGGTGTCGGCGTTCCAGGCCATCAGGTCGTTGCCCTGCTCGCGCTCGCCCACCAGGTATTCGCGCATCCGGCGCGTCCACACCAGGTCGCGCGAGTGCAGGAACTGGAACGAGCCGGACATCTGCTTGCCCGTCAGGAAACCCTGGCCGCGGGTGACGTTGTCCAGCAGGCTGATCTGGCCCTCGTCGATGAACAGGCCCAGTTCGCCCGGCTTGTAGAAATCGACCTGGGCCGCCAGCAGCGTCAGCGTGCGCGGCGCCGGCAGGTCGGCGTAGCCGGCCATGCCGTCGTCACGCGCCAGCGCGGACACGGCGATCGCCAGCAGCGTGCCGCCCAGGCAATAGCCCATCGCGTGCAGCGGCGCCTTGCCGGCGTCGTGCGCGGCCGCGCGCATGGCTTCGAACACGCCCAGTTCGAGGTAGTCGTCCATCGACAGGTTGCGGTCGGACTCGTCCGGATTGCGCCAGGAGACCATGTACACCGTGTGGCCCTGGCTGACCAGATAGCGCACCATGGAGTTGTGCGGCGACAGGTCGAGGATGTAGTACTTCATGATCCACGATGGCACGATGAAGATCGGTTCCGGGTGCACGCTTTCGGTCTGCGGCGCATAGCGGATCAGTTCGACCAGGTGATTGCGATAGACCACCTTGCCGGGCGTCACGGCGAGATTGCCACCGACCACGAAGCGCCCCTGGTTGGCGATGTCCTCCTGCGTCGGCACACCGGTGGCGTCGGCCAGCCAGTTCATGGCACCGCGCACCAGGTTGGTGCCACCCGATTCCAGCGTGTGGCGCAGCAGCACCGGATTGGTGGCCAGGCGGTTGGCCGGTGACAGCATGTCCAGCCACTGCCGTGCGAAGAAGTCCACCATCTCGCCGTGGTGCTTGCTCACGCCCGGGACCTTGGCGGCTTCGCGCCAGAAGGCCTCGACGTTGCGAAAGCCCACGCGCCACTGGCTGAACGGCCAGTGGGCCCACTCGTCGGCCCGAAAGCGCGGGTCCTCGTCGCGCGCGCCCAGATCGCCATCGTTGCCGTCGCGCAACTGGGCCGTGTCCAGTGCCAGCCGCGCCGCCAGCGCCGCGAGTTCGAGCTGGCGCCCCGGCGCTGCCGCGAGGTGCCAGGCCCAGTCCGCCCAGGCCAGGCTGAGCGCGATTGGAGACAGGTTGCCGAAGGCTGGCGAGACGCCCGTCTGCACCAGGCGGTCGAGCTTGCGCGTGGGCGTCTCGTCCATTCGGTACGGGTCGGCTACCTTGAGCGCCCGGCCCGGTTCGCGCTGGCCGCGCAGGGCAGCCTGCGCGATGTCGGGATTGTGTCGATCCATGGCGGCGGGGCCTTTGTTGTGGGTTGCGTTGCGGAGATGTCATGTCGGCCGGATATCGGCTGCGACTTGCGTGGCATCATAAGATGTCTGGCGGAGCACAGGGGTTTGTGATTTGTCAAGAAGGATTTGTGCCCTTAAGAAATAATGCTCAGTTCAATTTCACATTCGCGGCAAGGGCCGGCGCGATGCGTCGGCGTTCTTGACGACCCACGGTTGAAGTGGAGTTCGGTGATGGTCGGTTTTTTCCCGAGACGGCAAGGCGACGCGGCGCGCTCCGGAGGTCCGGCGTGCCCATGAAGGCACGCCGAGCCACGCAGGTGCGCCGCGCCCGGCACGCGGCGAGGAGGCCGGCGCCGTGAGCGCGACGCAGTCCCCGGTCTTCGAGGCCCTGCACCTGCATGGCGCCATGCTCGACGTGGTGGTCGCAACGCACGCACCCAGGCCGCTGATCCGCGAGCGCCAGCAGCGACGCCTGCAGATGCTGCTGGAAGCGGCCAGCGCATCGCCGCTGTACCGCGAGCGCATCGGCGGCGCCGACCCGCGCACGTTGCCCCTGGCGCAGATCGCACCGGTGACGCGTGCCGAGCTGATGGGGCGCTTCGACGATTGGGTGACCGACCCGCAGCTGCGGCTGGACGATCTGCTGCTTTTCGTGCGCGATGCGCAGCGCGCGGCCGATGCCTGGCTTGGCCGCTATGTGGTCTGGGAGAGTTCGGGCACCAGCGGCCAGCCCGGCATCTTCGTGCAGGATGCGCGCGCGATGGCCGTGTACGACGCGCTGGAAGCGGTGCGCCACAGCGCGCCATCGCGCCACGGCAGGAGCCTGTTCGGCGGCTTCAGTCCGTTCGACATGCTGGGTGCGGGCGATCGCCATGCGCTGGTGACGGCGACCGGAGGCCACTTTGCCAGCGTCGTCAGCTTCGAGCGCTTGCGGCGCCTGAATCCGTGGCTGGCGCAGGTTTCGCGCACCTTCAGCCTGCTGCAGCCGATCGACGCGCTGGTGGAGGGACTCAACACATTCCGGCCCACGGTGCTGGCCACCTATCCCACCGCGGCCGCGATGCTGGCCGACGAGGCCGAGGCTGGCCGCCTGCACATCCGGCCACGCTGCGTGCTCACCGGGGGCGAAACCCTGAGCGATGCCGTGCGCCAGCGCGTCGGCACCGTGTTCGATGCGCCGGTACGCGGCAGCTATGGGACCTCGGAATTCCTGCCGATCGCCTGGGAATGCTCGCACGGACGCCTGCATGTGAACGCCGACTGGGTGTTCCTGGAGCCGGTGGACGAGCAGCACCGACCCGTGCTGCCGGGCGAACGCTCGCACAGCGTGCTGCTGACCAACCTGGCGAACTGGGTGCAACCGCTGATCCGCTACGACCTCGGCGACCGCATCCTGGTGCATCCCGAGCGCTGCGCCTGCGGCTCGGCGTTGCCGACGGTCGATGTGCACGGCCGCAGCGACGACGTGATGCGCGTGCCGTCGGAGCGCGCTGGCGAGACCGTGAGCCTGCTGCCGCTGTCGCTGTGCACGGTGATGGAAGAGGAGTGCGGCGTGTTCGACTTCCAGTTGCGCCAGCACCGCCCCGATACCCTGGTGCTGCGCCTGCCGCAGACTGGTGCTGCGGCCGAGGCCACGGTCGATCGCTGCCGCACGGCGCTGCAGCGCTTTGCGCGCATGCAGGGCGCGCAGCCGGTGCGCGTGCTGGGCGAACTCGGCTGCGAGGTGCCGCGCGGGCGCAGTGGCAAGGCCTGCCGCGTGGCCCTGGAACTGGCGGCCTGATGCCGGCGCCTCTTGGCGCCCGGCGCCCATGGCAGCGCCGGGGTCACCCGGACCGGGCGCTGGCGCCGATCGCGCATCCGGCCAGAATGGGCGGTCGTGCGTTGCGATGAAGCTGCGCCAATGGCGTGGTCCTGTCCGTCCACGGCCCGGTTGACCCGATGATCCATGCTGCTGCTTGATGCCCTCAGCCCAGCGCCGCGCTGCCTGCGCATGGCGCTGCTGGAAAAACGCCTGGTGCTGCCGACGCAGCAGGTCGACGTGTTTGCCGGCGAAAACCGCGCCGCGCCGTTCCTGATGCACAACCCGGCTGGTCAGACGCCGGCCCTGCTGCTGGACGACGGCACGTGCATCGCCGAGTCGGTCGCGATCGTCGAGTATCTGGAAGAGCGCCATCCCGAGCCCGCGTTGATCGGCCGCACCGCGGAGGAGCGGGCGCGGACGCGGCAATGGCAACGACGCGCCGAGCTCAACATCACCGAGAACATCCACAACGCCTATCACTACGCCGAGGGGCTGGCGCGCTTCCAGGATCGCATCCCGGTCGCGCCCCTGGCCGCCGACGGCCTCAAGCGCGTGGCGCAGGATCGCCTCGCATGGCTCGACGCCATGATGGGCGGCCCCTTCCTGGCCGGCCAGCGCTTCAGCTTCGCCGACATCTGGCTTTACGTGTGGCTCGACTTCGCGGCCTCGGTCGGCCAGCCGTTCGACCGCGGGCTGCCGCGCATCGGCCCCTGGTTCGCGCGCATGGGAGCGCGGCCGTCCGCGACGGCCAGCCTGCATCCTGCCTGCCGGCCAGGCGGCGTGCGGGGTTGAAGCGTGCGCGCGCGGATGCCTTCAGGCATAGTCGCGGCAGGGACAAGCCTTGCGCCCAGCGTGGCTTGCAGGCAAAATTGTATACAGTTTTTCAGTGCGATTCGCGCAGCAAACCTGAGGTCCAGCCAGCATGAGTGAGATGTCGTATACGGCCCGGCGCCGCCCGGAATCCGGCACCAAGTTCGTCACCGAGCAGGGCGGCAGCGCGGTCATGGACGGAATCAAGCCGAGCGCGCTGACGCAGATCCCCGACGTCTCCAGCAAGCCGTCCTGGTTGCGTGTGCGCGTGCCCAATGGCGCCAAGTACCAGGAGGTGATGGACATCGTGCGCTCGCACAAGCTGCACACGGTGTGTTCCGAATCCAAGTGTCCGAACATCGCCGAGTGCTGGGGGCGCGGCACCGCCACCCTGATGCTGATGGGCTCGGTATGCACGCGGGCCTGCAAGTTCTGCTCGGTCAACACGGGCAACCCGCAGGGCTGGCTGGATCCGAAGGAGCCCGCCAACGTCGCCGACGCGGTGGCGCTGATGAACCTGAAGTACGTGGTGCTGACCTCGGTCGACCGCGACGACCTGCCCGACCTGGGTGCCGGCCACTACGCCGCCTGCATCAGCGCCATCCACGAGCGCATGCCGGACACGGCCGTCGAGGCGCTCACGCCTGATTTCCAGGGCCAGCATGCGCTGGTGGCGAAGGTGCTGGACGCGGGGCTGGCCACCTATGCGCAGAACCTGGAGACGGTGCGACGCCTGACGCACCCGGTGCGCGACATCCGCGCCGGCTACGAGCAGACGCTGGACGTGCTGAAGTTCGCCAAGGGCTACGCGCCCCAGGTGGTGAGCAAGACCAGCCTGATGCTGGGCCTGGGCGAGACCGACGCCGAAATCGACGAGGCGCTGGACGACATGCGCGCCGCCAACGTCGACGTCGTGACCATGGGCCAGTACATGCGCCCAACCAAGAACCACCTGCCGGTGGAGCGCTACGTCACGCCGGACGAATTCCGCAAGTACCGCGAGATGGCCCTGGCCAAGGGCTTCATGGAGGTCGTGTCGGGTCCGCTGGTGCGCTCCAGCTACCGTGCCGAGCGCGTGCTCGAGCACAACAACGTCGGCCTGGACGAGGCCACGATGGATGGCTTGCGCAACGCGGCCGTCACGGCGATGCGCTGCTGAGCGGCGCGCGCCGCCGCGCCGTCACACATTTCCCGAGGTCGCCGGGTCCCAGGGCGAGGATTGGGCGAGCAGGGCGCGCAGGGCGTCATCGTCCAGCGTCGGCAGCCACTGTTCGGCCTCGGCCAGGTGGTCGGCGTCCAGTAGCTTCTGGCGCACCTCGCTGCCCTCGATCGGGTTGAACAGCAGCATGATGTGGCCATAGGAGGCCTCCAGCAAGGCCGCCTGCCAGCGCTGGCCCCGGGGGTCCTGGAAGGTGCGCATGTCGTTGGGGTGGTGTGGGGCTGGGGGAGTCCGGCGCGTGCCAGTCGCAGGCGCTGTTGTATCACGTGCGACACGACGCGATTCCGGCGGCAGCGGCGCAGGCGAGTCGGGGCACCCGAGGCCGCGCTCTCGCCGGTCACTGGCTGCACCCGCTCTGCAGGAGGCAGCACAGCGACCTGGGGTCAGGTTTCGAGCGTCAGTGGCTGGAAGCGGTCGATGCTGCGCAGGCCGGGCCCCAGGCCAAGCTGGCCGGCACCGTTGCTGCCACTGACCCAGGCCGTGCCATCGGTCGTGACGACCAGGCTGTGGTAGCCCCCCGCAGCCAGCAACTGCACCGACGCGGCCACCTCGCGCGGCCGGCTGCAGTCCTGGGCGTCGCCGTCTCCCAGCTGCCCATGCCGGTTCTGGCCGCAGGCCCAGAGCTGGCCATCCGCTGCAAGCAGCAGGCTGTGGAACGCGCCAGCGCTGACGGCCTGCACGTCGTCCATCAGCCGCCACGCGGTGTGGCGGGCGTAGCGGCTGCCGTCGCCGAGCTGGCCACTGTCGTTGAGGCCGACGGCCCAGGCGCTGCCGTCGGTGCGCAGGACCAGGCTGTGGCCGGCGCCGGCCGCCACGGCGCGCACGCCGTCCAGCACCGCTTGCGGTCGCTGGCAGGCCTGGTGGTTGCCGCTCGCGAGCTGGCCGCACTGGTTGCGTCCGCAGCTCTAGAGGCGACCGTCCTCGGTGACGATCAGGCTGTGTTCCTCGCCGCCGGCGATGGCGCGCACGCCGTCCATCAGGCGCTGCGGCCGCTCGCGCGCCTGCTCGTCGCCGAGGCTGAGCTGGCCCCAGGTGTTGCAGCCAAACACCCAGAGGCTGCCATCGCTGCGCAGCGCCAGGCTGTGGGCGGCGCCGGCGGCGATCGCCTGCACGCCGTCCAGCACCGGCACCGGTACGCGCGCGTCGCGTTCGCTGCCGTCGCCGAGCTGTCCCTGGTCGTTGCAGCCACAGGCCCACAGGCTGCCGTCGGTCCTGAGGATGAGGCTGTGCTCGGCGCCCAGGGCCATGTCGCGCACCTGGTCCAGCACCCGGATGGGCGTGGATCGGCTGGCGTCCGTGCCGTCGCCGAGCTGGCCCCAGGAGCCCTGGCCCATGGCCCAGAGTTGCTGGTCGGCTGTGAGCAGCATGCTGTGCGTGCTGCCGGCGGCAAGGCGGATGATCGGGGCCATGGGATGCAAGTCAGAGGCGCGCCAGGATTTCGGCCTTCTTGGCCTCATATTCGCTGGCGCTGACCAGGCCTTCGTCCAGCAGGCGCTTGAGCTCGCGCAGGCGGCCCGCCGTGCTGCGGCTGTCGCTGGGTGGAGCGTCGTCCGGCACGACCACGGGTGCCCCCGCTCCCTGCCGAGCCGCCGAGGCGAGGGCCTGCTCGACGCGCGCCCCCAGGGCGTCGCCCAGGTTCTGGCGCACCAGCCGGCCCAGCTCGCCGAGCGCTTGCGGGTCCAGTTGGCGCACGCCGTCGACCGACACCGTGGTGCGGGTGGTGGCACGGCCGCCCGCGTCGAACGAGCTGAAGTCGCGCACCATGCCCGGCGCCCCGGTCGGATCCTGCACGGCGGCCGAGCGCAGGGTGCGGCGCAGGCCGCTCCAGAGCAGCAGCACGGTGAACAGGCCGCCGCCGTACAGCAGGGTCGAGGCCAGAATGGCGGACAGGGTGATTTCCTGCTGGCTGCCGTCGGGGGCGGCGCAGGTGATGGTATGCGAGACGCCGCGCTGGCCGGGCTTGTATGAATACGCCTGCGAGCGCATCTCGACCGCGCCGTCGCACACCAGGCGCGCGCCCGGGGCCACGATGGGCGGGTGGATGGCGCCGGCGGCGGTGGCGATCATCAGGCCGATGAACAGGCTCACGCCGGCCAGCACGATGAGCCGCAGCTTCCAGCCCGCACGCGGCAGCAGGGCCCGCTGCAACTGGAGCGCGGTGGCCAGCTTGCGCCAGACCAGCAGCAGCACCACGATCGGGATGACCGCCGGCAGGGCCAGCAGGCCCAGGTTCAGGATCTGTTCCAGGGTCATGAGAACGCGTGTTCAGTCGGCCGCGTCCGGCGGCAGGCGCAGCAGGCAGATGCGCCAGCCGCCCGCCTTGGCGTCGGGCGAATCTGTCGCGCAGCCCCCTTCGGGCCGCAGCAACGCGAGCCAGCGGCTGGCGGGATCGTAGGCGCGCGGCACGTCGCCCGCCGACGTGCCGGCTACCGTCCGCGCCGTGTCCGTGTCCAGGGCGTGGACCACGAGTCCCGAGTCGGTGGGAAAAATGACGCGCGAGCCCGGGCGGTCGAACACGGCGTCCTCCAGCTCCCAGCCGCCGCTTGCCAGCACGCGCGGCGGGTCGTCCGCCCGCGCCGCCATCAGATCCATGCTGCCGTGGCCGCGGTTGCGCCGCCACACCACATGGTGCGCATTGGCCCGGATTTCGTAGGCGTTGTCGGGGTCCGGGATCGGGTAGGACTCGGCCGGCAGCGCATCGTCGTGTGGCCAGCGCTCGGGCGTCGCCAGCACCGGGCCCAGGGCGCCGTCGCGGTCGGCGGCAAAGGCCTGCTGGCTGCCGCCCAGCATGCGGGCCCAGGCGTACAGCACGGCGTCGCCGCTCCAGGCCAGGCCTTCCAGCGCGTTCAGCGCGGCGGGGTCGAACGGCGCACTGCGCACGGCCTGCGGCGGTGTGACGGCAACGCGGCGGCGGTTGTCGCGCCGATAGAGCCAGACCTGCCGGCCGTCGCTCAGGCCCAGCATCTGGCCACCGGGCGACAGGCTGGCTTCGGGCCACGGGGTGTTGCCGTGAACCTGGGTGATCGGTGCGATCGGTAGGGTTTCGACGGTTTCAGGCTGAATCGGGCCCGCGGCCGCGCCGTGGACGGCGAGCGCGGGCAGCGCCAGCAGGCTGAAAAAGCGCCGCGCCCGGACGCCAACCCAGGCTGACAAGACGGTCATCGGCCCAGCTCCGTGAGTGTCGCCACGCAGACGTGCGAGCCGGCGCTGGCGGGCAGGCCGCCGCAGGGGCGGGGGCTGAGCCAAGCCAGGCGGCGCGCGTCCGGCTGCCAGGCCAGCGGCACGTCGCCGGCCCCGGTGCCGGCGATGCGGCGGGTGATGCCGGTGTCCGTGTCCAGCAGCAGCAGGCCTTCGGCGCCGCCCGGGTAGATCAGGCGCCGGGCATCCCACGCCAGCCGCGCCAGCTCCCAGCTCCCCATGGCCAGGATCCGGCTGGTACGCTGGCCCTGGGCCTGGGTTGCCAGGGAGATCGTCCCGCGCGCGGCGTCGCTCAGCCAGAACAGCTGGCGCGCCAGCGCGACCGGACTGCCGCCGACCAGGTCCGGATCCTCGTCGGCCGGCGCCGCATCGCCGATGCCGCGCCCCACCTGGCGCTGCAACTCCAGCAGCACGGTCAGGCGCTCGGGTACGGTGGCCAGGCGCGCCGGGCCGTTGGCCATCGAGGCGACGAAGGTGACGGGCGCCCAGTGAACGGCACCGCTGGCGGCACTGCCTGGCGCCTCCATCGAGCTGAAGATGTAGAGCTGGTCGCGATCCCACAGCAGCTCGGTGCCGGTGCCCACCACCTGCTCGCCGTGCGGGTCGCTGGCGCCCAGTTCCGGCGTGCCGGCCTGGACGTCGAATTCCTGGGCACCGCGCGGCTGCAGCAACCAGATGCGCCGTCCCGGCCGCGGCGCCTCGCAGCCGACCTCGAGCGCCAGCACGCGCCCGTCGCCGGAGAGGCGGCCCTGCGTCGCCGCGCAGCCGCGCCGATCCAGCGCGATCTGGCGGCGCGCGGCATCCGGCAGCGCCATCAGGCCCGAAGGCAGCAGCGGCGGCTGGACGATGTCGCGCAGGGCGCGCCGGCGCGCCACGTAGGTGTCCAGCAGGCAGGCGTGCACCCGCGAATCCGCCTCGGCCTGGGCCAGCGTGCGCTGGCCGATGCATGCGCTATCGCGGCGCTTCAGCCAGGCGAGCTGCTCGGTGCGCAGCGCGTCGCGTTCGGGCGCGGCCTGCTGAGCCTGGCGATAGAGCTGGGCCAGTTGTCCGTCGGCCAGCGCCAGCAGGCGGCGGGCGCAGACCAGGCGTTCGGCGACGCTGCGCGCCTCGGCGCAGCGGAAACCCGGCTCGGGCGGGGCCAGCGGCGCGCCCCGGGCTGCTCCGATGGTGCCCGCCAGCACCAGCAGCGCACCCCAGCGTGCCACCCGGGGCAGCGTCCACGTCACCCGGACGCTCATCATTGCGGCCACCGAAGGTCGGTGCACGGCCCTCCGGCGCGCTCCAGCGTCAGGTGTTCGGGCAACTGGGCACTCTGGCCGCAGAACTGCGGGTGCGCCAGCAACTGGCTGGCGTCGATGTGGTAGCGTGGTCCGTCGCGCTCGATGCGCAGGCGCGAGGGTGCCTCGGGTTCGCTCTCGTCCCCGAAGTCGATCAGGGTGGCGCTGCCCTGGTCCTGCCAGCGGCTTTCGCCATCGTTGCGCGCGGCACTCAGGTTGCAGCCGGTGCTACCCGGCATGACGGCGGCATACTCGATCTCGCGCACGCCGCCGTCGATGTCGACGCCGAGGCTGAGCCAGGGTGTCCCGCCATCGTCCCTGGCGGTGCAAGCCAGGACTTCGGGCACGAAGCCACGCGGCACCGCCGCGTCGCCGCGCGCGTCCTCCAGCAGGCGCCGCGTGCCGTCGGTCGAGGTCGTCACCAGCAGCGCGCCGTCGCGCCAGGCGAGCCGCGCCGTGTCTTCGTCGCCGCTCATGTAGCGGTCCTGCGTCAGCGCCAGCTCGCCCTCGCGCAGGTTGGCGATCACCAGGGTGCCGCCGCGTTCGGCCGGCAGGTTAAGGACGAACACATGGCCGGCGCAGACCGTGGTGAATTCGGGAAACTGCTCGGTGCCGATGGCGATGCTCTCGGGCGTGTCCAGCGGCAGGTTCAGGCCAGCCGTGGCGAGGCTGCGCTCACCCTCGGTCAGCTCGAATCGCACCGTGTAGGCTTCGTCGTTGCCATCGGTGGTGATATCCAGACGCGTCGGCGTGCCGGCGTGGAAGGCGCGCAGGCTCTGGCAGGCTGGCGCCGCGGCGCCGGCAGGCGCCGAGGCCACGGTTGCCGGGGCAGGCGGCGGGCCTTCGCCGCGCGGGCTGCAAGCGGCCACGCACAGGCTGGCCATGGCCAGGGCGGCATGGCGCCCGAAACGATTGGACGGGGGCGACATGAATCTCTTGTTCTCGGTTTTGTCGCAAATCTTAACAATTGACGACCGGCACGCACCATCGGCCGTTCTGCCTACCCCGCCTTGCCGGCTTGGCGGGAGTCGGACGCTGGGGCTGCGGCGGGCGGGGCGCGTGCCATGCATCCGGCCCGCACTCCTACAATGACGGCCATGATGGCCCGGGTGTCTTGTGGCGGCGGTGCGTGGCTGCGCGCGCAGCCCGGGTTCGGCTTGGCCGCTCCGCGTGTGGCGGGACGCCTCCGATGACGCTGACGCAAGCGCTGCCCTGGCTTGGCCTGGTGGTCGGGCTGATCAGTCTCCTGCTGCTGCTGGTCCTGCTGTTGCGGCGTCCACGCCGGGCCGGCGACGCGCCCTCGCGCGACGAGTGCGCGCGCCTCATGGAGCAGGCGACCGCGCGTCTCGAACGCGACTTGCGGCAGGAGCTGGGCGAGGGCGCGCGCGCCAGTCGGCAGGAGCTGGCGCAGGCGCTGGCCAGCTTCCAGGCCGCCGTCACGGCCCAGGGCGCCGAGGCGGTGCGCACGCAGAACGCCCAGGTCGACGCGCTGGCCGCGCAGCTGCTGCAACTGCGGGGCACCTTGGGCGATACCCTGGTGGCGCAGTTGCAGGCGCTCGGCCTCAACCTGAATCAGCAGGCGCAGGAAACCACGCGTACCCAGAACGCCCAGATCGACGCCTTTGCGCAGCAGCTCGCGCATCTGCGCGGCAGCCTGTCGGAGACCCTGAGCCAGCAGCTGCAGCAGCTCAGCGAAGCCAACGCGCGCCGCCTGGCCGAGTTGCGCGCCACGCTGGAGCAGCAGCTTGGCGCCCTGCAGGCCAGCAACAGCGCGAAGCTCGACGAGATGCGCCAGACCGTGGACGAGAAGCTGCACGCCACGCTCGAGCAGCGCCTGGGCGAGCGCTTCAAGCAGGTGGCCGAGCGGCTGGAGCAGGTCCACAAGGGGTTGGGCGAAATGCAGGCGCTGGCACAGGGCGTGGGCGACCTCAAGCACCTGCTGGCCAACGTCAAGACGCGCGGCGGCTTTGGGGAGGCGCAGCTCGGCCAGCTGCTCGAGCAGGTATTCGCGCCAGGCCAGTACGCGCCGCAGGTCGCCACGCGCCCAGGCAGCCGTGAGCGGGTCGACTTCGCCATTCGACTGCCGGGCCGCGGGGAAGACGGCGCGCCGGTCTGGCTGCCGATCGATGCCAAGTTCCCGACCGAGGACTACCAGCGCCTGCTCGACGCCCAGCAGCGGGCCGACGTGGCCGGTGCCGAGGCGGCGGGCCGGGCGCTCGAGCAGCGCGTGCGGCTGGAGGCACGCAGCATTGCCGACAAGTATGTCGAGCCGCCGCACACCACCGATTTCGCCCTATTGTTCCTGCCCAGCGAGGGCCTGTACGCCGAGGTGCTGCGCCGTCCCGGGCTGATGGAATCGCTGCAGCGCGAGCACCACGTCACGCTGGCCGGCCCGACCACGCTGCTGGCCATGCTGGGCAGCCTGCAGATGGGTTTTCGCACGCTGGCGCTGGAGCAGCGCAGCAGCGAGGTCTGGCAGGTGCTGGGCGCGGTGAAGACCGAATTCGGCAAGTTCGGCGAAGTGCTGGCCAAGGTGCGCGACCAGACCCAGACGGTGCTCAACACGCTGGACAAGGCGCGCACGCGCAGCAACGCGATGAACCGCGCGCTCCGGCAGGTCGAGGCCTTGCCCGGCGCCGAGGCGCAGGCCTTGCTGCCGGCCGACGCCGCCGGGGATGCCGACGCTTGACCGCTGCTGATCCTGCGATGGCGTGCGGGAGCGCGCGGTGACCGGACGCCAGCTGCTGCGCCTGGTGCTGGCGCAGGTGTGCGTGCACAGCGCCATGACCGGCGCGCGCCTGGCGGCGCCGCTGCTGGCGCTCAAGCTCGGCCACAGCGCGGCGGCCGTGGGCGTGCTGCTCGCCTGTTACGCGCTGTCCGCAGTGTTCCTGGCGTTGCCCGCGGGACGGCTGGCCGATCGCCACGGCCTGCATCGACCACTCGCGATCGCCGTCGCCGCCGCCGTGCTGGGCGCCGGCATGGCTGCGCTGTGGCCGGTCTTCTGGGTCCTGTGCGCCTCGGCCCTGTTGCTCGGCGCGGCCGCCAACACGGCGCAGATCGCGCTGCAGCGCCACGTCGGGCGCTCGGCCGCCGACGTGGCCGAGCGCAAGCTGGCCTTCAGCTGGATCGCCATCGCCCCGGCCACGGCCAATTTCGTCGGTCCGCTGGCGGCTGGCCTGTTGATCGACCACGCCGGGCCACAGCCCGGAGACCTGCTCGGCTACCGCGCCGCGTTCGGCTTGCTGGCGCTGCTGCCGCTGGTCTGCTGGGCCCTGCTGCGGCGCGCACCCGAGGCGCTGCAGGCGGCGCCGGTCCAGGCACCGGCACGCCAGTCGGTGTGGGACCTGCTCGGGCAGGATGCGATGCGCCGCCTGCTGATCGCCAACTGGCTGCAGAGCGCGGCCTGGGACGCCCATACCTTCGTGCTGCCGCTGCTGGGTCACGAGCGCGGCCTCGAGGCCTCGGCCATCGGCGCGATGATGGGTGCGTTTGCCTTGGCCGCCGCACTGGTGCGCATGGCGCTGCCCCTGCTGGCGCGCCGCTTTGCCGAGTGGCAGGTGATCTACGCGACCACCCTGATGGCCGGGGCCGTGCTGCTGGCCTATCCGTGGATGCCTGGTGCGCTCGGCATGGGCGCGTGCTCGGCCATCCTCGGCGCCACCCTGGGCGCGGTGCAGCCCATGGTGCTCAGCCTGCTGCATGACGCCGCGCCGCCGGCGCGCCAGGGCGAGGCGATGGCCCTGCGCTCGCTCACCATGAATTCATCCAGCTTCGCGCTGCCGATGCTGTTCGGCTCGATCGGCGCCGTCACCGGCACGGCCGGGCTGTTCTTCCTGGTGGCCGCCGTGCTCGGCCTGGGCGCGCGCACGGTGCCGGGCCTGGCACGCCTGCCTCGGCGCCTGCAGTAGCGCGACTGCGACACCGACCGGCGCCTTCCTGAACGCGAGGCCGCGTCATTTCGTCACGATCGGTTGCCTCGCGCACGACGCATGACCCGCAGAATCCCCGAGGGGCCGGTGCCTGCCGGCACGTGGGGCGCGGCGGCCCAGGGGGTGTGCCGGTTTACGGCCGCGGGCAATCGACCACGAGGCGAATCTCGTCTTCGCCGACCTTCTGGCGTTTCGTGCCCCGGCCTTCATAGCGCGAGGCCGTCATGGTGAGAATGAAGCCGGTGTCGGTGACGGCGATCTGGTCCTTGCGGGTGTTGCCGAAGTTGTGGTCCTGGCCGCCCAGGAACAGCATGAACTTCGCCTCGTTGCCGGCAAACGAGACCGTCACCGCGACGCCGTCGCCGTTGCGGTCCTCGGCGTATTCGTGCGTGGGCGGGTCGGACTGCGCATAGAACCAGTTGCCCCTCTGGCCCGCCAGCAGGGGCGACTCGCAGAGCACCGGCACGTCGATCGCCTGGCCGGCAAAGCTGCCGTGCACGCGGCCGTTGTAGGCGTCGGCCGCCTGGGCCGTGCAGGCCAGCAGCAGTGCGGTGGCGAGACCCGGGAGTCGCCAATACATGAATGTCGTCCTTTCAGTTGCTGGCCTGCGGGCGAGTGTATCGGTCCGCCATGACCCTGGTTTCCGTGGCGGCAAGGCGATCTGTGGCGGCCCCTGCCGGCTGGCGTTCAGGTTGCTTGCCGCCGCAAAAGACTTACACCACTTGCTGGGACATCAGCTATCGGAGCGATTCATCTCACAAAAAAGCCCCAAACATCACAAGGATGAGGGGCTAGATGTGGGGCTGTCATTTCCAGCCTCCTGAATTAGTTAGTCGATTCAACGACTTGCGCTTGCGTACTGGCGGAGAGGGCGGGATTCGAACCCGCGGTGGGCTGTTAACCCACACACGCTTTCCAGGCGTGCGACTTAAACCGCTCATCCACCTCTCCGTGGAACCGCGCATTGTAGCGGGCGAGGGCCGCCCGCGCGCGGCGGGTGCGGGCTCAGGGCTGGCTCGGCTGCTGCGCCTGCACCATCTTCATGGCCGAGCTGATCAGGGTGGCGACTTCGGTCATGTTGCTGGGCACGACCAGGGTGGTGGTCGATTCCGTCGCGAGCTTGCTGTAGGCATTGACGGCGAGTTCGGCCACCTTGAGCTGCACCGCCTCGCCGCCGCCCGGCTGGCGGATGGCGGTGCCGACGCGCGCCAGCGCCACCGCCGTGGCGTTGGCCACTTCGGTGATCGCCGCGGCCTGGCCCTGGGCGAGGTTGATGGCCGACTGCTTCTCGCCCTCGGACTTGGCGATCACGGCCTGCTTCTGACCTTCGGCCAGGTTGATCTCTTCCTGGCGCTTGCCCTCGGAGGTGGCGATGACGGCGCGCTTCTCGCGCTCGGCCGTGATCTGGGCCTGCATGGCGCGCAGGATCTCGGCCGGCGGCGTCAGGTCCTTGATCTCGTAGCGCAGCACCTTGACGCCCCAGTTCAAGGCCGCTTCGTCGATCGCCTCGACCACGCGCGCGTTGATGATCTCGCGCTCCTCGAAGGTCTTGTCCAGCTCCAGCTTGCCGATCACGCTGCGCAGCGTGGTCTGGGCCAGCTGCGTCACGGCGGTGACGTAGTTGGACGAGCCGTAGCTGGCGCGCATCGGATCGGTGACCTGGAAGTAGAGGATGCCGTCGACCTGCAGCTGGGTGTTGTCGCGCGTGATGCAGACCTGGCTGGGCACGTCCATCGGGATTTCCTTCAGGCTGTGCTTGTAGGCCACGCGGTCGATGAAGGGGACGAGAAAGTTCAGGCCCGGGGCCAGCGTGGACTGGTACTTGCCCAGGCGCTCGACCACCCAGGCGGTCTGCTGCGGCACGACCTTGATCGAGCGCGTGATGAAGATCACCGCGATGACGACGAGGACGAGTGCGATTTCCATGAGGATCCTTTCCTTGTGACGAAGACGGTCGGCGGGCGCTCAGGCGGATTCCAGCACCAGGCGGTTGCCCTGCAGTTCCGCCACGCGGAAGCGCCCGGGCTGCGGCGTGCCGCTGCCGCGATACACCGCGGTCCAGGACGCGCCCCGATAACGAATCTGGGCGGCGCCGTTCACATCCCATTCCTCGACCCGGACGATTTCGCCCACGTCCAGGTTGACGCTGCGGTCGGCGCGCGGCGAGGGGTCGCCCGGGCGGCGGCGGCGCACCAGGTAGCAGGCGAACACCGCCACGCCGCCGACCACGGCGGCGATCGCCATCTGGCCCGTGGGCCCCAGGCTGCTGTGCGCGACCACGGCGCCGGCCGCCGAGCCGATCGCCAGCATCAGCAGGTAGAAGGTGCCGCTGGCCAGTTCCAGCGCCACCAGCACGCCGGTGATCACCCACCAGATCGTCGAATCCGCCATGTGTCCTCCTTTGCGTGGATGCGCTGCCTCGGCGCCCCTGCGGGGCCGATTGTCGGCGATCCGTGCCTCAGCTCCATCGCATGCCCTGCTTTTCGTACACTAACGGGTTGCCCATCGTTTCGGCGCCGGAGGCCGCAAGCCATGAAGTTTCGCTTTCCCATCTTCATCATCGACGAAGACTACCGCGCCGAGAATACCTCGGGGCTGGGGATTCGCGCGCTGGCCAAGGCGATCGAGGACGAGGGCTTCGAGATCCTGGGCGTGACCAGCTACGGCGACCTGAGCCAGTTCGCGCAGCAGCAGAGCCGTGCCAGCGCCTTCATCCTGTCGATCGACGACGAGGAGCTCGGGGGCGACCCCGAGACGGATACCGCCGTGCGCAACCTGCGCCACTTCATCGCCGAGGTGCGGCGCAAGAACGCCGACGTGCCGATCTACCTGCACGGCGAGACCAAGACCAGCCAGCACCTGCCCAACGACGTGCTGCGCGAGCTGCACGGCTTCATCCACATGTTCGAGGACACGCCCGAGTTCGTGGCCAAGCACATCGTGCGCGAGGCCAAGAACTACCTGGAGGGCATCCAGCCGCCGTTCTTCAAGGCGCTGCTCGACTACGCCGAGGACGGCTCGTATTCGTGGCACTGCCCGGGGCATTCCGGCGGCGTGGCCTTCCTGAAATCGCCGATCGGCCAGATGTACCACCAGTTCTATGGCGAGAACATGCTGCGCGCCGACGTCTGCAACGCGGTGGAGGAGCTGGGCCAGCTGCTCGACCATGATGGTGCCATCGGCGACAGCGAGCGCAACGCCGCGCGCATCTTCAACGCCGACCACTGCTTCTTCGTCACCAACGGCACCAGCACCAGCAACAAGATCGTCTGGCATCACACGGTGGCGCCGGGCGACGTGGTGGTGGTGGACCGCAACTGCCACAAGAGCAACCTGCACGCGATCATCATGACCGGGGCCATCCCGGTGTTCCTGCGGCCGACGCGCAACCACTACGGCATCATCGGCCCGATCCCGCAAAGCGAGTTCGAACCCAAGGCGATCAAGGCCAAGATCCGCGCCAACCCGCTGCTGCAGCACGTCGACGCCGACGCGGTCAAGCCGCGCATCCTGACGCTCACCCAGTCGACCTACGACGGCGTGCTCTACGACACCGAGACCATCAAGCGCCAGCTCGACGGCTACGTCGAGAACCTGCACTTCGACGAGGCCTGGCTGCCGCACGCGGCCTTCCACCCCTTCTATGGCAGCTACCACGCGATGGGCAAGAAGCGCCCGCGGCCGCGCCACTCGGTGGTCTACTCGACACAGTCGGTGCACAAGCTGCTGGCCGGCATCAGCCAGGCCAGCCACGTGCTGGTGCAGGACTCGCAGCAGGTCAAGCTGGACCGCTACCTGTTCAACGAGGCCTACCTGATGCACACCTCGACCAGCCCGCAATACAGCATCATCGCGAGCTGCGACGTGGCGGCGGCGATGATGGAGCCGCCCGGCGGCACGGCGATGGTCGAGGAGAGCATTGCCGAGGCGCTGGACTTCCGCCGCGCCATGCGCAAGGTCGAGGCCGACTACGGCGCCAGCGACTGGTGGTTCAAGGTCTGGGGGCCGGAGCAGCTGGTCGAGCACGGCATCGGCCGCGCCGACGACTGGATCATCAAGAACGGCACGGCCAAGGCCAAGAGCTGGCACGGCTTCGGGCGCCTGGCCTCGGGCTTCAACATGCTGGACCCGATCAAGGCCACCATCGTCACGCCCGGCCTGAACCTGGACGGCAAGTTCGACAAGACCGGCATCCCGGCCAGCATCGTCACCAAGTTCCTGGCCGAGCACGGCGTGGTGGTGGAGAAGACGGGGCTCTACAGCTTCTTCATCATGTTCACCATCGGCATCACCAAGGGCCGCTGGAACACGCTGGTGACGGCGCTGCAGCAGTTCAAGGACGACTACGACCGCAACCAGCCGATGTGGCGCATCATGCCGGAGTTCTGCGCCCAGCACCGGCGCTACGAGAAGATGGGCCTGCGCGACCTGTGCCAGCACGTGCACGAGCTCTACGCGCGCTTCGACATCGCCCGGCTGACGACCGAGATGTACCTGTCGGAGCTCAAGCCCGCCATGATCCCGGCCGACGCCTATGCCTGCATCGCGCGCCGCCAGGTCGAGCGCGTCGAGATCGACCACTTGGAGGGGCGTGTGGCCACCAGCCTGATCACGCCGTATCCGCCGGGCATTCCCCTGCTGATCCCGGGCGAGGTGTTCAACCGCCGGATCGTCGACTACCTGAAGTTCGCGCGCGAGCTGGCGCTGCTGTGCCCCGGCTTCGAGACCGACATCCACGGCCTGGTCGAGGTCGCGGACGAGCCCGGGCGCGTGCGCTACTTCGCCGACTGCGTGGTCGAATCGCGCTGAAATGGCGGAGCGTCGACCGGGGCCGGGTCTGGAGTTACCATCAGGGTGCCAACTCACCCAGCAAGGAGAACCGATGTTTCCTGAGTATCGCGACCTGATCGAGCGCCTGAAGGGCGAAGGCACGCACCAGCGCTTCCTGAGCCTGTTTGAAAAGCACAATCAGCTGGACCAGCAGATTGCCGAAATGGGGAACCGGGACGCCGGCGGCATCCATACCGAGATCGAGACGCTGAAGCGGGAGAAGCTGCGCCTGAAGGACGAACTCTACGCCTTGTTGCGCCAGGAGGCGGCGACCGCCGCCAAGTGAGCCGCGCGCGCCCGTTGCGGCGCCGCCATCCCGCAACCCGCCTCGCGAGGCGGGTTTTTTGCTGCCGTGCGGTGGCTCCTCAGGGCACGATGTCGACGCCCTTCCAGAACGCCACGCGGCCGCGCACCATCTCGGCCTCGGGCTTGGGGTCGGGGTAGTACCAGGCGGCGTCGCGGTTCAGTTCGCCATCCACCAGCAGCGAGTAGTAGCTCGCCTCGCCCTTCCAGGCGCAGGTGCTGCGGTGGTTGCTGAAGCTGACGTAGTCGCGGTTCAGCGACTCGGCCGGGAAGTAGTGGTTGCCCTCGACCAGGACGATGTCGTCGCTTTCGGCGATCACGGCGCCGTTCCAGATGGCTTTCATGCGGAGGTCTCCATTGCGGGAGCCTGCAGCCAGTGCAGGCCGAACCAGCGGTTGGCATCGGTCCAGGCGGCCAGCGGCGTGAAGCCCGCGCGCCGCGCCAGCGCCTGCATGCCCTCGATCGTGTACTTGTGGGAATTCTCGGTATGCAGCGTCTCGCCCGCGGCAAACTCGAAGCGCTCGCCACAAACCTGGACCTGCTGGCGCCGGCGGCTCATCAGGTGCATCTCGATGCGCTGCAGCGGCGCATTGTAGAAGGCGCTGTGGGCAAACTGGTCGGGCTGGAAATCGGCGCCCAGCTCGCGGTTGGCGCGCACCAGCAGGTTGCGGTTGAAGGCCGCGGTGACCCCCTCGGCGTCGTTGTACGCCGCGTGCAGGACGCTCGGATCCTTCACCAGGTCGACGCCGAGCAGCAGCGCACCACCGCGCAGCACGGCGGCCGCGCGGCGCAGGAAATCCAGCGCGGCCTCGGGCGCCAGGTTGCCGATGGTCGAGCCGGGAAAGAAGCCGAGCCGGCGCCCCGGGCCGCGGTGCGGCGGCAGCTGCAGCGCCTGCGTGTAGTCCGCCACGATCGGCTGCACGGGCAGGTGGGGCCAGTCGCGCTGCAGCGCACTGGCGGCATCGCGCAGGAAGGGGCCTGAAATGTCGATCGGTCGGTAGGCGGCCGGGCCGTCCAGCGCGGCAAGCAGCAACCGCACCTTGTGCAGCGAACCGGCGCCAAACTCGATGATTTCGGCCTGCGGCCCGATGCGTTCGGCGATTTCGGTCCGACGGGCCTGCAGCAGCGTCAGCTCGGTGCGGGTGAGGTAGTACTCCGGCAGCTCGCAGATGCGGTCGAACAGGCGCGAGCCCGCGGCATCGTAGAAGTACTTCGGCGCGATGCGGCGCGGCCGGGTCGCCAGGGCCGCCAACAGGTCGCGCGCAAAGGCGTCGCAGGCCGCGGCGACCGGCGGCGCCGTCGGCTCGGGCGTGACGGCGTTCATGCGAGGTCCCGCGCCAGTCGCAGGCCGGCGAACTGCCAGCGCGCCCCCGGCGGAAAGAAGTTGCGGTAGCTCGACCGCGTGTGGCCCGGTGGCGTGGCCCGGCTGCCGCCGCGCAGCACCAGCTGCCCGACCATGAACTTGCCGTTGTATTCAGCGACGGCGCCCGCCAGCGGCCGGAAGCCGGGGTAGGGGTCGTAGGACGAGCGCGTCCACTGCCAGACATGGCCTGTGGCCTGACGCAATGCCGGGTCGGCGCTGGCGGCCTCCCATTCGAATTCGGTCGGCAGGCGCGCGCCGGCCCAGGCGGCATACGCGGCGGCCTCGTAGAAGCTGAGCTGGCTGACCGGCGCCTGCGCATCGAGCGCCGCCACGCCGCCCAGGCCAAATACCTGCCAGCCGGATGCAGGCGCGCGCGCGTCGTCGGGAGCGATCCAGTAGAGCGGATGCGTCCAGCCGGCCTCCTGCACGGTCGTCCAGCCGTCGGAGAGCCACAGCTCCGGTCGCCGGTAGCCGCCGTCCTCGATGAAGGCCAGGTATTCGCCGCAGGTGACGAGGCGGCTGGCGATGGCATGCGGCGCCAGCAGCACGCGATGGCGCGGCCGCTCGTTGTCGTAGGCGTAGCCGTTTCCCGCATGGCCGACCTCGGCCACGCCGCCGTCCCGTTCCAGCCAGTGCAGCGGCGGCGCGGCCGCTCCGGCCGGTGGCTCGCTCCGATAGGCCGGCAGCAGGGGATTGCACGACAGCAGGTGCAGGATATCGGTGAGGATCAGCTCTTGGTGCTGTTGCTCGTGCTGCAACCCCAGCTCCAGCAAGGGGGCCGCCGCCTGCCAGCGCGCCCGGTCGACCTGCGCGATGAAGGCCAGCACTGCGGCGTCGACATGCCTGCGGTAGGCCTGGACCTCGGCAAGCGCCGGGCGGCTCAGCAGACCGCGCTGCGGGCGTGGATGGCGGGCACCGAGCGCGTTGTAGTATGAATTGAACAGGAAGCCGTAGCGCGGGTGAAACGGCTGGTAGCCCGCTGCGTGCTGCTGCAGCACCACCGCCTCGAAGAACCAGGTGGTGTGCCCGAGATGCCACTTGGTCGGGCTGGCATCGGGCATCGACTGGATGCACTGGTCTTCCGCGGTCAGCGGCGCCGCCAGTGCCAGGGTATCGCTGCGTACCCTGGCATAGGCGTGTTGCATTCGCTCGCGTGCCTCCGTGCCGGCGGCTGCCGGCATGTCAGCGCGGGGCGAGGCGACGTTTTCCATGCGTGCGGTGTCCGGCGAAAAAGGCACCTGCATCCAGCGCCCACCGGATCCTGCTTCGTGCGTCCATTGCGGGGCACGGCGCTTGCATTACAGCACAATGCAAAAGTCCGACAGGCAGGGCACTTCTTGCACGGCGCGGCGCCGCCGGCTGCCGGGCACGCGACGCGCCGCGTGCCTGACAGTGTCGGGATTCGGCGCGGGCCGCTCCAGGCCAGTGCGATGACCCGCTCGCGCTGCAGCGCGAGCGGGTGGTGGTCAGCTCCAGGCCCGTCAAGATCAACCCCGACGACCCCAGGGAGCAGCTGGGGCATCGAGAGTGCCTCGGGGAGGGGGAGTCCAGGATCGAACTGGCCGACACGGTGGACTGCCGAGCGCCGGGCGCACGATTGGCGTGGCGCACCGGGTTGCGGCAATAATCCTCGGCCCACAACGAAGGAGGTGCAGGTGGCGAGGTATTCCCGCAGGGCGTTCACCCGGACGGCGGTCGCCATGACTTCGGCCCTGACCTGGGGCATGCGCGCGCAGGCGCAGGGACAGCGCATCGGCGTGCTGATGCTGCATGGCAAGAGCCCGGGCAGTCCGGACGACCCCAACTTCCGGCCGTTCCAGCAGAAGTTCGAGTCGCTGGGGTGGCTGGCCTTGCTGCCGGACATGCCCTGGTCGCGCAACCGTTATCTGCAGGGCGACCTGGACCAGGCCCTGGAGGAGGTGGCCGGGCATGTCCGAGCCTTGCGCAGCCAGGGGGCGACGCAGATCGTGCTGCTGGGCCACAGCATGGGCGTGCCCATCGCCATGGCGCATGCCGCCCGCGGCGGTGACGTGCAGGCGCTCGTGGGGCTGGCGCCCGGCCATGTGCCGCTTCTGTACGACACCGCCCCGGCACTGTCCGCCGTGCACGACAGCATCGCCGAGGCGCGGGACCTGGTGGCGGCAGGCAAGGGCGAGGAGACGCAGCGCTTCTGGGACATCAACCAGGGGCGACAGCAGCGGCTGATCATGTCGGCGCGCAATTACCTCTCGTACTTCGATCCGGCCTCGGACGCCGAAATGTCCGTCACGGCGCCGAAGCTGCCTCCCGGCCTGCCGGTCTTCATCGCCGTGGGCGAGAAGGACCCGCTGTTCAAGCACATCCGGAGCTATTTCTTCGACAGACTGCCGGACAACCCCCACAAGCGTTACCTCGAGGTGGCCGGAGGGCACCTGCAGACGCCAGCGGAGGCCTATGACGCCTATGTGGCGTGGATCACGCAGGCAGTGCAGGTGCCCGGTTGAGCGGGTGCACCGGTGGCTTCGGCAAGGCGGACGTTTCGCTCCCGCTGCGCGAGGGCCGGATGCCCCACGCCGCACCCGAGCCCACGGCGGCCAGCAACACGCGGGCAGTGGCGAACACGGGCGGGCGGTGCGGCTGGCGAGTGGCCGGGTGGGCTCCGGGTGTCGGGCGCGGGCGACCCGGCCCACTGGAGCTCGGGCGCGCCAGGTTCCATCCGGGCCGGGGGCGGGACCATGCACCTGGCGATCCGTGCGCACCAGCCCTGGGTGCGGATGGACCGGCTCACCCGGTCGGGCGAGCCCAGGGGCGTGGCATGCTGCAGCGACGCGCGCGAGGGTCTGGCCCGCATCAAGCGCATCCACACCGAACTGTGTACGCTCGGGTGCATGTCCAGTGCCTGAGCCGGGCCGACACCGTGCCCGGCCTCCGGCATGCGGCGTTGGCCGCGCCGGTCGCGGGCGTCGGGTCGGCCACCTGGAAACCGGCCCTGCACGAACCGTTTCGTTAACCCTTGCGAGGAGTATCCGATGCCAGAAGCCTTCATCTGCGACGCCGTCCGCACGCCCTTTGGCCGCTATGGCGGCGCGCTTGCCAGCGTGCGCACCGACGATCTCGGTGCCGTGCCGATCCGCGCGCTGGTGCAGCGCAACCCGGGCGTCGACTGGACCGCGCTGGATGATGTGCTGTACGGCTGCGCCAACCAGGCGGGCGAGGACAACCGCAACGTGGCGCGCATGGCGGCGCTGCTGGCGGGCCTGCCGACCGAGGTGCCGGGCGCCACCATCAACCGCCTGTGCGGCTCGGGGCTGGATGCGGTGGGCTCCGCGGCGCGCGCCATCAAGTCCGGCGAGGCGCGCCTGGTGCTGGCCGGCGGGGTCGAGAGCATGAGCCGCGCGCCCTTCGTCATGCCCAAGGCGGAGAGCGCCTTCAGCCGCGCCAATGCCGTCTACGACACCACCATCGGCTGGCGCTTCGTCAACCGGCTGATGAAGGCCCAGTACGGCATCGATTCCATGCCCGAGACAGCCGAGAACGTGGCCGATGACTTCAAGATCGAGCGCGTGGCGCAGGACCGCATGGCGCTGGCGAGCCAGCAGAAGGCCGCCGCCGCCATCGCGGCTGGGCATCTTGCCCATGAGATCGTGCCGGTGACGATCCCGCGCAAGAAGGGCGACGCGACCGTCGTGAGCCAGGACGAGCACCCGCGCAGCACGTCGCTGGAGGCGCTGGCCGCGCTCAAGCCGATCGTGCGCGAAGGTGGCACGGTCACGGCCGGCAATGCCAGTGGCGTCAACGACGGTGCCTGCGCGCTGTTGCTGGCGAGCGAGGCGGCCGCCCGGCAATACGGCCTGACGCCGCGCGCACGCGTGCTCGGCATGGCGGTGGCGGGCGTGGCGCCCCGCATCATGGGCTTCGGTCCGGCACCGGCGGTGCGCAAGGTGCTGCAGCTCACCGGCCTGTCGCTCGGGCAGATCGACGTGATCGAGCTGAACGAGGCCTTCGCGGCCCAGGGCCTCGCGGTGCTGCGCGACCTGGGCGTGGCCGATGACGATCCGCGCGTCAACCCCTGGGGCGGCGCCATCGCGCTGGGCCACCCGCTGGGCGCGTCCGGTGCGCGCCTCGCGACCACGGCTGTCAGCCAGTTGCAGGTGCTGGGCGGGCGCTACGCGCTGTGCACCATGTGCATCGGCGTGGGTCAGGGCATCGCGCTGGTGCTGGAGCGGGTGTGAGTGCGGCGCGGTGGGTCGGGTCGCACGGGCAACCCTTGCTGCGCAGCGTTCAGAAGGGTGAAAGATGGTGCCGGCTCCTGCCGGCATGATGCAATGACGAAATGACTTTCCCGGTCATCGAGGCGCAGTGAAGTCATCTGTCATTTGTCAACTGAACCCAAGTCGTCAATCGAACCCAAGTCCCCTGTCAATTCATATCAGTTGTCCATGACGCGATGCGCCAACCGCAGCGCATGAAACGACACCACTCCGATGGCCGCGGAGCCGGCCAGGCGCGGGCACCCGTGGTCGGGGTTTCCCTGGCCACTGGGTGCGTCCCCCCTGGGGGAAGGAGCGCAGCGACATGGGGGGTGTTTCACGTCAGCTGAATGGAACACCGGGCAGGGTGTCGATTTCCGACTGGGGCGCGAGCGGGCGCGCGCGTTGTGCGGCCGCCTCGGTGGCGTTGAGCACCTGCAGGGCGTTCTGGCGGCTGGCATCGGTCACGGTCATGGCCAGGCTGACCTGGGGCGCGAGCTGGCAGGCGGTGCCATCGGCCTGCTGCACCATCATCGGCTCGCAGGCCAGCGTATGCAGGCGCTGCTGTACCAGATCGGGCAGCTCGCGATTGCGATCCACGTCGATCACCACCACGAAACACTGCGGATGGTAGAGGCCCACCGTGGGGCGAACGCCGGCCGCGCGGCTCACGCGGGCCGCCATCGCCACCAGGACCTGGTACTCGGAGGTGGCGTCCATCACACTGCCGACTTCGCGCAGGTTGTGCAGGTAGGCGCACAGGACCGCGCATTGGCCGTTGCGCCGCCGCATGCGCCAGAACTCGTGCTCCACCTGGGACACGAAACTGGCGCCGATCGACAGGCCGGTCGCCGGTTCGATCGAGAAATCCGCGCCCGCCAGCCGCGCCAGGCGCCGGGTGTCGCGGTTGCGCTCCTCCACCAGGACCGTGGCCATGACGAAGAATGCAAGCGCGGTCAGGCTGGTCAGCCCGGCGAGGAAGGCCCCGGCATCGAACAGCTGGAGCGAATAGGCGTACATGCTGGCCGTCATTACCGTGAGGATGCTGCAGGCCACGAGCATCCAGCGCGCCAGTCGGTCGCCGAGCACCAGGGCACGCAGGCAGGCCAGCACGCCCAGCAGCGCGCCGACGAGCGAGATCGCCGCCACCAGCCAGAGCCACCGCGCCAGCGACGCCGGCGTCTGCGCCAGGCCGAATGCGGCCAGCACCAGTGCGCACACGCACAGCAGCAGGCCGCCGCCCTGGGTCGCGTAGCGCAGCAGGCGGTCCGAGCGCAGCGCCCCCATCCATTTGCCCAGGTAGAACAGCGTCACGCCGGCCGCGAGCGGGCCCATGAAGGCCTGCAGCCAGGCTTGTGTCTTCCGGGACGACGGCAGGTGCCAGAGTCCGTGCGTGAGATTGCTGTGGATCGCCAGCACGGCGCTGATCAGCAATACATAGGTGAGGCCGCGCCACGCTCCCGCACTGTGTGGTGCCATGACGACCCGGGCGGCGGTGAAGATGGTCACGCTCAGCAGCGAGCCGAGCAGGGCCGACCAGATCAGGGATTCGGACAATGGCATACAAAAATTGTATTAACTTTTCCGCGCCTCGCCGATCACGGGAGAATTGCAGCGGATTCGCCTGCACCGGCCGGACGCGCGGCGGTCGGGTACGCCCCGCCGCCGCGTGGATGGCGCCCGAGCGGCTGCGCAGCACGGGGCAGCGGGTTCAACCGCATGCACTGGCGTGGCCGTGGCGGGTGATGCGGTGGGAATCGCTGACGCGACCCACGTGCGCCGGGCCGCGCGTCAACCGACCATATCGGCCGACAGCCCCGCCGTCTGGCTGAAGCCGCCGTCGACATAGGTGATCTCGGCGGTGACGCCGGCAGCCAGGTCGGAGAGCAGGAAGGCCGCAACGTTGCCCACGTCCTCGATCGTCACGTTGCGCCGCAGGGGCGAGGCGCTCGCCACATAGCCGAGCAGCTTGCCGAAATCCTTGATGCCGCTGGCGGCCAGCGTCTTGATCGGGCCGGCGCTGATGCCATTCACGCGCACGCCACGCCCGCCCAGGGCCTCGGCCATGTAGCGCACGCTGGCCTCCAGGCTGGCCTTGGCCAGGCCCATGGTGTTGTAGTTCGGGATGCTGCGCAGCGCCCCGAGATAGGTCAGCGTCAGCAGCGCGGCCTTGTCGCTCAGGTAGGGCAGGGCCGCCTTGGCCATGCCGGCAAAGCTGTAGGCGCTGATGTCGTGCGCGATGCGGTAATTCTCGCGCGACAGGCCGTCGAAGAAGTTGCCGGCAATCGCCTCGCGCGGGGCGAAGCCGATGGCGTGCACGAAGCCGTCGAACTTCGGCCAGGCCTGCGCCAGGTCGGCGAACAACCGCTCGATCTGCGCGTCATTGCCGACGTCGCAATCGAACACCAGCGTGGAGCCGAACTCGGCCGCGAATTCGGTGATGCGGTCCCGGAAGCGCTCGCCCACGTAGCTGAAGGCGAGCTGCGCGCCCTGCTGGTGGCAGGCGCGGGCGATGCCGTAGGCAATCGATCGGTTGGACAGCACGCCGGTGATCAGCAGCTTCTTGCCCGTCAGAAAGCCGGTTGGGATGGTCATGCGTTGGCTCCTCGGTAAACAGCGGCAGAATTGTCGCATGCGTGCCCTGCTGATTCCGCTGCTGGCCGTGCTCACCGGCGTCGCCGGCCTGCCCGCCTGGGCCGGGCACGGCTATGCGTTGTGGGACGACCTGAAGTACCCACCCGGGTTCGTCCACTTCGACTACGTCAACCCCGATGCGCCCAAGGGCGGCGAGATCCGCCTGGTCGGCAACTCGCGCGCCTCGACCTTTGACAAGTACAACCCGTTCACGATCCGCGGCAACGCGCCGACCTACCTGGCGACGCTGATGTTCGACACCCTGCTGACCGGTTCGCTGGACGAGGAGGGCGCGGCCTACGGCCTGCTGGCCGAAGACGTCAGCGTGGCGCCCGATCGCCTGTCGGTGACCTTTCGCCTGCGTCCCGAGGCGCGCTTCCACGACGGCAGCCCGGTGCTGGCCGAGGACGTGAAGTACAGCTACGAGACCCTGGTCGGCCCCTACACCTCGCCCGCCTACAAGACGCTGCTGGTTGACATCGCCGGCCTCGACGTGCTGGACGAGCGCACCCTGCGCTACCGCTTCAGGCGCCCCAACCGCGAACTGCCGCTCACCGTGGGGGGGCTGCCGGTGTTCAGCCACAAGTGGGGCGCGGGCAAGCCGTTCGACCAGGTCGTGATGGATCCGCCGATCGGCAGCGGTCCCTACCGCATCGGGACCGTGAAATTCGGCAAGGACATCACCTACGAGCGCGACCCGGACTACTGGGCGCGGAATCTCAACGTCAAGCGCGGCACCTTCAACTTCGACCGCGTGCTGGTCAAGATCTACCGCGACAACACGGCGCGGCTGGAGGCGCTGAAGGCGGGGGAGTTCGACCTCATGGCGTTCTACTCGGCCGGCGACTGGGCACGGCGCGTGAACGGCCCGAAGTTCAGGAGCGGGGAACTGGTCAAGGGCGAGTTCCGGCACAAGCTGCCCACGGGCTTCCAGAGCTACGTGCTGAACACGCGTCGTCCGCTGCTCGCCGACCTGCGGGTGCGCGAGGCGCTGGGCCTGGCAATCGACTACGAATGGATGAACCGGCAGATGTTCTACAACGCCTACCGGCGCGTGCATGGCCTGTTCGGCAACACCCAGTGTGCTGCCACCGGCACGCCGAGCGCGGCTGAACTGGCGCTGATGGAGCCGTTTCGCGCCGAGATCCCGCCGGCGGCCTTCGGGCCGGCGTTCGAGCCGCCACGCACCGACCAGCCGCACGATCCGCGGGTGGGCGGCCTGCGCGAAAACCTGCGGCGCGCGCAGCAGCTGCTGGCTTCGGCGGGCTGGACGGTGGAGGACGGCGTGCTGAAGAACGCCGCCGGCACGCCGATGGTGCTGGAATACCTGGACAGCAACGAGGGCGGGGCGCGCGTGATCGCGCCCTGGCAGCGCAACCTCGAGAAGCTCGGCATTGCGCTCACCTATCGGCCGGTCGACTTCGCGCTCTACCAGCAGCGCCTGCAGAAGTTCGACTTCGACATCACCACCATTGCCTACCAGGGCACACCCAACCCGGGCCAGGAATACGCCGACCTGTTCGGCAGCCAGGCGGCGGACACCGAGGACTCGGGCAACCTGGCCGGCGTCAGGAGTCCGGCCATCGACAGCCTCATCAGCCACATGGTAGGCGCCGCCACCCATGCGGAATACCTGGCCGCCTGCCGCGCGCTCGAGCGCGTGGTGAGCCACAGCCACTACCTGCTGCCGCAGTGGTACTCGCCCGTGCATCGTCTCGCCTACAACGCCTGGCGCCTGGCCATGCCGAACGTGGTGCCGCCGTATTTCCAGGGCGAGGCCTGGGCCATGGAAACCTGGTGGTCGCGCCAGCCGTGAAGCCGCCGGCTCAGACCTCGACCACCAGCTCGGGGTTGAAGGCCGCGTTCTCGACCCTGCCATCCTTGGCGTAGCCGCGCGGGTTGCACAGCACCCGCGTGCCGTGGACCAGGTAGTCGTAGCTGTCGTGCGTGTGGCCGTGGATCCACAGCGGCACGCGCCGGCCATCCATCAGCGACTCCACGTCGGAGACGAAGGCGGCGTTGAACGGCGAGCCGGCAAAGCGCGGATGAATGCTGCCGAGCGAGGGCGCGTGGTGCGTGATCACCACCGTGGGCCCGGCAAAGGGGCGGGCGATCTGCTCGCCGAGCCAGCGCACGTTGTCGGCGAACAGCCGTGTCGTGTCCTTGGGCGTGAGGATGGGCGCGTCGGGCGCCGCGTCCACGCGCACGCGCTTGAAGTCGTACATGAAACCGGCTGCCTTGGCCATGGCCTCGGCCTGCTTCTCGCCGTCGCCATTGGCCCTGAAATCGGTCCACAGGGTCGAGCCGATGAAGCGCACGCCGCCCAGCTCCAGCACGTCGTTGTCCAGCAGATGCACGTGGGTGCCGGCGAAGCGGTGGCGAAATTCGGCGCGCACCTCGGGCAGGCTGGAGCCGTAGAACTCGTGGTTGCCGATCACGTAGAGCACCGGCTGCTCGAAGGCCAGCGCCCAGTCGACCGCCGCCGCAGGGCGGCTGATGTCGCCCGCCAGCACCACCACGTCGGCGTCGGTGCGGGGCTGCTCCATGCCGCCCACGCTCAGGTGCAGGTCCGAAATGACGTTCAGCTTCATGCAGGGTCTCGCGCGTGTCGTTTTGCCGGCTATCCTATAGCGCATCGTGTATGCCTACATCCTGAAGCGCCTTCTGCTGATGCTGCCGACCCTGCTGGGGGTGTTGCTGCTCACCTTCGTGGTGATCCAGTTCGTGCCGGGCGGTCCGGTGGAGCAGTACCTGGCCGAAGCCAAGGCGGGCGTGGGTGGCGCCGGCGGCGCCGAGAGTGGGGGCCTGGCCTATCGCGGCGCGCAGGGCGTCGACCCGCAGCGGCTTGCGCAGATCAAGGCGCTGTACGGCTTCGACAAGCCGGCGCCCGAGCGCTTCCTGCAGATGCTGGGCCAGTTCGCGCGCTTCGACCTGGGGCGCAGCTTCTTCCAGAACAAGGCGGTGTGGGAGCTGATCCAGGAAAAGCTGCCGGTCTCGATCAGCCTCGGCCTGTGGACCTTCTTCATCAGCTACGGCATCAGCGTGCCGCTGGGCGTGGCCAAGGCGGTGCGCGCCGGCAGCCGCTTCGACCTCGTCACCACGCTGCTGGTGCTGGTCGGCTACGCCATCCCGGGCTTCGTGCTCGGCGTGGCGCTGCTGGTGGTCTTCGGGGGCCAGCTCCAGTGGTTCCCGCTGCGCGGGCTGACCTCGGCCAACTGGGAGGAGCTGAGCCTCGTCGGCAAGGTCACCGACTACCTCTGGCACATCACGCTGCCCGTGACGTCGATGGTGCTGGGCAGCTTTGCCGTCACCGCCATGCTGACCAAGAACTCCATGCTCGAGGAAATCCGCAAGCAGTACGTGCTGACGGCGCGTGCCAAGGGCCTGACCGAGCGCCAGGTGCTGTGGGGCCACGTGTTTCGCAACGCCCTGATCCCGATCGTCACGGGCTTTCCCGCGGCCTTCATCGGCGCCTTCTTTGCCGGCTCCCTGCTGATCGAGACGCTGTTCTCGCTCGACGGCCTGGGGCTGCTGTCTTATGAGAGCGTGATCCGGCGCGATTATCCGGTGGTGCTGGGCACGCTCTACCTGTTCACCCTGATTGGCCTCGTGACCAAGCTGATCAGCGACCTGACCTACGTCTGGGTCGATCCGCGCGTGAAATTCGACTGACGGTGGCCTTCACCCTTTCGGCACGCCATCGTGGCTGGCCGGCTCCTCCGCGTCGCCGGCGGCCTGGCGCGCCAGCACGTAGAGCAGGTCGGAAACGCGGTTCAGGTAGATGCCGACCTGCGGGTTGAGAGTGTCCGCGACGGCTGGCTGGGCGCTGCGCGCGTAGGCCACCAGGCGGCGCTCGGCGCGCCGCACCTGGGTGCGGGCCATGTCGAGCGCGGCCGAGGCGAGGTTGGCGCCTGGCACCACGAACACCGGCCGCAGCGGCTTGGCCGCCATGCGGGCGTCGATCAAGCGTTCCAGCTGCACCACCATTTCGGGCGTGAGCAGCGAGATGCCCGGTACCAGGCGTTCGCGCGCGTGCGGGTTGGTCACCAGGTCTGCGGCGGCGACGAACAGGTCACGCTGCACGCTCAGAATGGCCGCGTTCAGCTCCGCGTCGCTGCCGCTGGCGCGCGCCAGGCCGAGCGTGGAGACGGTTTCGTCGATGCTGCCGACGGCCTCCATCAGCGGGTCCGCCTTCGAGGTGCGCCCGCCGTAGAGCAGGCCGGTGCTGCCGTCGTCGCCGAGCTTGGTGTAGATGCGGCTGCCGTTCATGCCGGGTCTCCTGATGGGTTCGATGCGCCGGGCAGGGCGGGCTTGTCGCCCAGCCAGGGCTGCGGGTCGGTGAAGAATTCCTCGGTGTGGATGTCGGTGGCCGCGGCGCCCAGGGCCTGTGCGGCCTCGGCACAGGCAACGACGAAACCGGAAGGGCCGGAGGCAAACACCTCCCAGCCCCTCAGGTCGCCGACGGCCTCGGCCAGCTGCGGCGGCAGGCGCCCGTGACGCGGCGCCGTCGGCTCGCGCGTGAGCGTGTCCAGGTAGCGGAACTGCGGGTGCTCGGCCTGCCAGCGCTCGAATTCCGCCGCGCCGATGCGGTCGGCGGCACTGCGGCAGGAAAAGAACAGCGTCACGGGCCGGCCGGGTGCTTCGTGCAGGACGGCCTCCGCCAGGGCCCGCAGCGGCGCCAGGCCCGAGCCGGCGCCGAGCAGCAGCAGCGGCCCCTGGCGGTCCGGCGCGGTCGTGAACAGGCCGTAGGGACCTTCCAGCAGGACCTCGTCGCCGGGTTGCAGCCGGTGCGCCCAGGTGCTGGTCGGCCCGCCTTCGACCCGGGTCACGAGCACGCTGATCCCGCCGTCCGGCCGCGGCGCATTGGCGACCGAGTAGGAGCGCTGCGGCACGCGCCAGTCGGTGTCACCGAGCAGCACGTACTGGCCCGCGCGGTGCGCCAGCGGTTCGGCGCTCGGGCTCAGCCAGAGCTCGCTGATCACGGGGGTGACCAGGGTGCTGCTGCGCACGCGATAGGGGTGCTGGCTCCAGGTGGTAGATTCGCTCACGTCGTTGATGGTGGACTGGGAACATGGCCTTGAGAGCGCCGCAACATCGGCAGCACCAGAACCAGCCGGAGCCGGCCGGCTGGGTGCGTGGCGGGCCGCACCCGCGATCTTGCGCGGCAATGAGCAGCCCGGCTTCGAGCAGGGCCATGGTAACCACCGGGTGATGCCCTTGCCAAGTCAGGAGCCGGACATCGGCGGCCAGCAGGCCGAGGCAGCACCAGCAGCGCCGGCGCCGCCCAGCGTGTCGCCGGCGCGTCGCGCCTGGCTGCGCTTCCGGCGCAATCGCCTGGGCACCGGCAGCCTGGTGCTGTTCTGCGTGCTGGTGCTGCTGAGCCTGTTCGCCGAAGTGGTGTCCAACGACAAGCCGCTGCTGGTGCACTACCAGGGCCAGTGGTACTTCCCGCTGGTCAAGGCCTACCCGGAGAAGGTGTTCGGCGGCGACTTCGAGACCGAGACGGACTACCTGGACCCCTATATCCGCGCGCAGCTCGGGAAGCCAGGCAACTGGGCCATCTACCCGCCCAACCCTTATGGGGCCAAGACCATCAACTATTTCGCCCAGGCGCCCAACCCCAGCGCGCCGAGCCGCGACAACTGGCTCGGCACCGACGACCGCGGGCGCGACCTGCTGGCGCAGCTGATCTACGGCTTTCGCGTCAGCGTGCTGTTCGGCCTGGCGCTGACGGCGGTGGGCGTGCTGCTGGGGGTGGTCGCGGGCGCCATCCAGGGCTTCTTCGGCGGCGTGACCGACCTGGCCTTCCAGCGCTTCATCGAGATCTGGGGCTCCATGCCCGAGCTCTACCTGCTGATCATCTTCTCGGCCATCCTGGCGCCCAGCATCGGCCTGCTGCTGGTGCTGCTCAGCCTGTTCGGCTGGATGGGGCTGTCGGACTACGTGCGCGCGGAGTTCCTGCGCAACCGCCAGCTCGACTACGTGAAGAGCGCGCGCGCGCTGGGCGTGCCCAACCTGCAGATCATCCGGCGCCACATCCTGCCCAACAGCATGGTACCGGTGGTCACCTTCCTGCCGTTTCGCATGAGCGCCGCCATCCTGGCGCTGACCTCGCTCGACTTCCTGGGCCTGGGCGTGCCGCCGGGCACCCCGAGCCTGGGCGAGCTGCTGGCCCAGGGCAAGAACAACATCGACGCCTGGTGGATCTCGATCTCGACCTTTGGTGTGCTGGTGCTGACGCTGCTGCTGCTCACCTTCATGGGCGACGCCCTGCGCGACGCGCTGGACCCGAGGAAGGCGCAGTGATGGGGAAGGGACTCCCATACGCAGAGGACGCGAAGGATTCGCAGAGGACGCAGAACAGGCAAGTCCCAAGGCGCATCTTTTGCGTCCTCTGCGCGATTTCTGCGTCCTCTGCGTACGGATGCTCATCATGACCGACACGAGCTCTGCGCTGCTCCAGATTCACGGCCTGCGTGTTGCCTTCGGCGCCAAGACCGTGGTCGATGATGTTTCGTTCTCGATCGCACCCGGCGAAAAGCTGGCGCTGGTGGGCGAGTCGGGCTCGGGCAAGACGGTGACGGCGCTGGCCCTGCTGCGTCTGCTCCATGACGCGCAGGTCAGCGGCCAGGTGCGCTTCGACGACGGACGACAGCGGCGCGAGCTGCTGGCCCTGCCGGAACGCCAGATGCGCGCGCTGCGCGGCGACCAGATCGCCATGATCTTCCAGGAGCCGATGACGGCGCTCAACCCGCTCATGGCCGTGGGCGAGCAGATCGCCGAGGTGCTGCGGCTCAAGCGTGCGCTGGCGCCGGCCCGGGCGGCGCAGGCCGCCATCGAACTGCTGGCGAAGACCGGCATCCCGGAGCCGGAGCGCCGCGCCGGTGCCTATCCGCACCAGCTCTCGGGCGGCCAGCGCCAGCGCGCCATGATCGCCATGGCGCTGGCCTGCGCCCCCAGGCTGCTGCTGGCCGACGAGCCGACGACGGCGCTCGACGTCAGCCTGCGTGGCCAGATCCTCGAATTGCTGGAGACGCTGCGGCGCGAAAGCGGCATGGCGGTGCTGCTGATCACGCACGACCTCAACCTGGTGCGGCGCTTTGCCGACCGCGTGGCGGTGCTGCAGCACGGCCGCCTGGTGGAGCAGGGCGAGACCGAGGCGATCTTCACCGCCGCCCGCCATCCCTACACACGCAAGCTGATGGCGAGCCGGCCCGTGCGTGACGTGCTCGAACAGCCACCGGGCGTGGCGCGTGCACCGATGCTGGCGGCCCAGGGCCTGCGCGTGGTGTATCCGACGTCCCTGCCCGGCATCCGGGGCTGGTTTCGCAAGGGCGAGTTCGTCGCGCTCCACGGTGCCGATTTTTCCATCGCCCCCGGCCAGACCCTGGGGGTCATCGGCGAATCGGGCTCGGGCAAGTCGACGCTGGCGCAGGCCGCGCTGGGCTTGCTGCCGCGCCGCCAGGTCGGCGGCCGGCTGCAGGTGGCGGGCCAGGCCTGGAAGCTGCGGGCGACCGCTGACCGGCCGCTGCGGCGTGTCGTGCAGGTGGTGTTCCAGGATCCGTTCTCCTCGCTGTCGCCCCGGCTGACGGTGGAGGAAATCGTCGGCGAGGGCTTGCGCGTGCACGCGCCCGAGGTGACCGCCGACGCGCGCCGCGACCGGGTGCTGAACGCGCTGGCCGACGTGGGGCTCACGCCGGCGCAGTTTCCGGGCCTGCTGGCGCGCTATCCGCACGAGTTCTCGGGTGGCCAGCGTCAGCGCATCGCGCTGGCGCGCGCGCTGATCGTCGATCCCGAGCTGCTGGTGCTGGACGAACCCACCAGTGCGCTCGACGTCACGATCCAGAAGCAGGTGCTGGCCCTGCTGCAGCAACTGCAGCGCGAGCGCGGCCTGGCCTACCTGCTGATCACGCACGACGTCGCCGTGGTGCGCGCCATGGCACACACGGTGATCGTGCTGAAGGACGGCCAGGTGGTCGAGGAGGGTCCGGTGCTGCAGGTGATGCAGCAGCCGCGCCATCCCTACACGCGCAGCCTGCTGGCCGCCGCGTGACAGACCGGGCTGTGTGTCGTCGCGCGCCGCGCGCTCGCCGCCCGTGTGGGTGCTTTCACTGCTCGGGCCCCGCCCAGGAAGGCCCGGCGCCGTGTGCCGCGATGCCCCGAGGCGAGACACGCTTCGTGGCCGGGCAGACCCCGGCGCGGGCGCGCAAGTCGCTGACAACGCTGTCTTTTTGATGTAAAATCCATCGGTTCACACGACCAGACGGGCGGGTATTCACCGGCCCTTTTTTTTTGGCTGGGCGCTTCCTTGCGGGACGCCAGCCGCGGACCGTAGGATCAGGTGACACTGCAACAGACGATCGAAGGCACCGTGCGCGGGCTCGGATTCGAACTGGTGGAACTCGAGCGTTCCGCCGGCGGGCTGCTGCGCGTCACGATCGACTGGCCCTGGGTGCCCGGCGCTGACGGGGAGCGGCTGATCGGCGTGGACGATTGCGAACGCGTGACGCGTCAGTTGCAATACGTGCTCGAGGTCGAGCAGGTCGATTACACGCGGCTGGAGGTGTCCTCGCCCGGGATCGATCGCGTGCTGCGCCATGCGCTGGATTTTGAACGTTTCCAGGGCGAATGGGTCGATGTGACCCTGAAGGCACCGATCGGCGCGGCCGCGGCCGGGCAGGTGAGCCCCAACCGCAAGAAGTTTCGCGGCGAGCTGCGCAAGTCGGCCGCCGGTGGCTGGCAACTGGTGTGGCGTGATGAACCCCGGCTCAAGCCCGGCCAGCGCGTGAGCAGCAAGCGCGCTCCGGCGCCCGAGCAGGTGCTGGACTTCGAACTGGATGAACTGGCGTCGGCGCGGCTGGCGCCGGTGGTGGACTTCAAGGGCCGCCGGCCACGCGCCGGCAACCCGGAACAAAGGGTGGATGGAGCAGGCTGACGGGGTGCCGGGCGCCCCGAGGCCGCAAGCTTTGGAACAGGTGGAATCATGAATCGCGAACTGTTGATGCTGGTTGAGGCCATTTCGCGCGACAAGAGCGTCGAACGCGACGTGGTGTTCGGTGCCGTCGAGGCGGCGCTCGCGCAGGCGACCAAGAAGCTGTACCAGGGCGACGTGGACATCCGCGTCGCCATCGACCGCGAGAGCGGGGACTACGAGAGCTTCCGCCGCTGGCACGTGGTGCCCGACGAGGCCGGCCTGCAGCTGCCGGACCAGGAGATCCTGCTGTTCGAGGCGCGCGAGCAGATCCCGGACATCCAGGAGGGCGAATACATCGAGGAGCCGATCGAATCCGTGCCGATCGGCCGCATCGGCGCGATGGCGGCCAAGCAGGTGATCCTGCAGAAGATCCGCGACGCCGAGCGCGAGATGCTGCTGAACGACTTCATGAGCCGTGGCGAGCGCATCTTCAGCGGCACCGTCAAGCGCATGGACAAGGGCGACCTGATCATCGAGAGCGGCCGCGTGGAGGGCCGGCTGCGCCGCGGCGAGATGATCCCGAAGGAGAACCTGCGCAGCGGCGACCGCGTGCGCGCCATGATCATGGAGGTCGATCCGACGCTGCGCGGGGCGGCGATCCTGCTTTCGCGCGCGGCGCCCGAGTTCATGATCGAGCTGTTCCGCAACGAGGTGCCCGAGATCGAGCAGGGCCTGCTGGAGATCAAGAGCTGCGCGCGCGACCCGGGCAGCCGCGCCAAGATCGCGGTGCTGAGCCACGACAGGCGGGTCGATCCGATCGGCACCTGCGTCGGCGTGCGCGGCACGCGCGTCAACGCCGTCACCAACGAGCTGGCGGGCGAGCGCGTCGACATCGTGCTGTGGAGCGACGATCCGGCGCAGTTCGTGATCGGCGCGCTGGCGCCGGCCAACGTCGAGTCGATCGTGGTCGACGAGGAGCGCCACGCCATGGACGTGGTGGTGGACGAGGAGAACCTCGCCATCGCGATCGGCCGCGGCGGCCAGAACGTGCGCCTGGCATCCGAGCTCACGGGCTGGAAGATCAACATCATGGACGCGGCCGAGTCGGCGCAGAAGGAGGCCGAGGAAACCGGCACGCTGCGCAAGCTGTTCATGGAGAAGCTCGACGTCGACGAAGAGATCGCCGACATCCTGATCGAGGAAGGCTTCACCAACCTGGAGGAAGTGGCCTACGTGCCGATCCAGGAGATGCTGGACATCGAGGCCTTCGACGAGGAAACCGTGGAGGAACTGCGCAACCGGGCCAAGGACGCCCTGCTGACGCTCGCCATCGCGCGCGAGGAAAGCATGGAGTCGGTGGCGGAAGACCTGCGCGAGCTGCCGGGCCTGACGGCCGAGCTGATCCACAAGCTGGCGCGTGCCGGCGTGCGCACGCGTGACGACCTGGCCGACCTGGCCATCGATGAACTCACCGAAATCACCGGGCAGTCCGACGAGGACGCCAGCGCCCTGATCCTGAAGGCGCGCGAACACTGGTTCGCCGGCCAAGAGTAAGGACATGGAGACCTGCACCACCTATGACGAACATTACCGTTGCCGAATTCGCAAGCGAACTCAAACGCCCCGCTGACGCGCTGCTCGAGCAGTTGCAGGCCGCTGGCGTGAGCAAGCGCTCGGTCTCCGACGCGCTGACCGACGCCGACAAGCAGCAGCTGCTGCACTACCTGCAGACCAGCCATGGCACGGGCGTGGCACGCAAGAAGATCACGCTGACCAAGAAGACCACCAGCGAGATCAAGCAGGCCGACGCGACCGGCAAGGCACGCACGATCCAGGTCGAGGTGCGCAAGAAGCGCACCTTCATCAAGCGCGAGGACGACGTGAGCCCGGCCCCGGCGCCGGCCATGCCGGAGCCGAGCGCGCCCGCGGCAGCCCCGGCACCGATCATCGATGCGGCCGAGCAGGCACGCCGGGACGAGGAGGCGCGGCGCCAGGCCCGCCTGCTGGAGCTGCAGGCCGAATTGCAGGAGCAGAAGCGCCGCGAACGGGAGCAGGCGCAGCAGGCGGCGCTGGCCGAGCAGGCCGCGGCCGAGGCCCCGGTCCGTACGCAGGAAGCGCCGCCGGAGCCGACACCCGTCAGCATCGAGGCCGAGGCACCAGCGCCGGCAGCGGCGCCCGAGCCGGCCAGCGAACCAGCCGTGGCCGCGCCGAGCGCGGAGGACGAGGCTGCCCAGGCGCGCGAACAGGAAGAGCGCCGGCGCAAGGCGCTGGCCGAGGCGCAGGCCATCCGCGAAATGATGGCCGCCCCGCGCAAGGTGCTGGTGGCCAAGAAGCCCGACGAGGCCAAGGTCGGCGACAAGGCGGCGACCCGCAAGGCCGGCGCGGCGGCCAAGACGGCCGCCCCCATCGCCAACAAGGAGGTGAAGTCGGCGAAGCTGTCTTCCAGCTGGGCTGGCGAGACGGCGAAGAAGAAGGGCATTCCCACGCGCGGCGACTCCAGTGGCGGCGTCGGTCGGGGCGGCTGGCGCGGCGGCCCGCGCGGGCGGCGCGGCGAGCGCGACCGCGGCGAGCGCCAGGAGGCGGCGGCACCGGCCGAGCAGCGCGTGCTCGAGGTGCACGTGCCCGAGACCATCACCGTGGCCGAACTGGCGCACAAGATGGCGGTGAAGGCCTCGGAGGTGATCAAGGCGCTGATGAAGATGGGCCAGATGGTCACCATCAACCAGCCGCTGGACCAGGACACGGCCATGATCGTGGTCGAAGAAATGGGCCACAAGGCGCTGGTGGCGGCACTGGATGATCCGGAAGCCTTCACCGACGAGGAAGTGCAGGCGCAGGACGCCGAGGCGCTGCCGCGCCCGCCGGTGGTCACCGTGATGGGTCACGTCGACCACGGCAAGACCTCGCTGCTGGACTACATCCGTCGCGCCAAGGTGGCGGCGGGCGAGGCCGGCGGCATCACGCAGCACATCGGCGCCTACCACGTGGAGACGCCGCGCGGCGTGATCTCCTTCCTCGACACGCCGGGCCACGAGGCCTTCACGGCGATGCGCGCGCGTGGCGCCCAGGCGACCGACATCGTGATCCTGGTGGTGGCCGCCGACGACGGCGTGATGCCGCAGACGCGCGAGGCCATCAAGCACGCCAAGGCGGCCGGCGTGCCGATCGTGGTGGCGATCACCAAGTCCGACAAGCCCGAGGCCAACCCCGAGAAGATCAAGGGCGAACTGGCCGGCGAGGAGGTCGTGCCCGAGGAATTCGGCGGCGACGCGCCGTTCATCTCGGTCTCCAGCAAGACCGGCCAGGGTATCGACGAGCTGCTGGAGAACGTGCTGCTGCAGGCCGAGGTGCTGGAGCTGAAGGCGCCAGTGGAAGCTGCGGCCAAGGGCCTCGTGATCGAGGCCAGCCTGGACAAGGGCCGCGGCCCGGTCGCCACCGTGCTGGTGCAGTCGGGCACCCTGAGCGTCGGCGACGTGGTGCTGGCGGGCCAGACCTCGGGCCGTGTGCGTGCCATGCTGGACGAGGACGGCCGCCCCACCAAGTCGGCCGGTCCCTCGATCCCGGTGGAAATCCAGGGCCTGTCGGAGGTGCCGCAGGCCGGCGACGACTTCATGGTGATGGCCGACGAGCGCCGCGCGCGCGAGATCGCCACCTATCGCGCCGGCAAGTTCCGCAACACCAAGCTGGCCCGTCAGCAGGCCGCCAAGCTGGAGAACATGTTCTCCGACATGACGGCGGGCGAGGTCAAGTCGCTGCCGCTGATCATCAAGGCCGACGTGCAGGGCTCGCAGGAGGCCCTGGCCGCGTCGCTGCTGAAGCTGTCCACGGAAGAGGTCAAGGTCGAGATGGTGTATTCCGGCGTCGGCGGCATCAGCGAAAGCGACGTCAACCTGGCGATCGCCTCCAAGGCGCTGATCATCGGCTTCAACACGCGTGCCGACGCCGGCGCGCGCAAGCTGGCCGACGCCAACGACATCGAGATCCGCTACTACAACGTGATCTACGACGCCGTCGACGAGCTGAAGGCGGCGATGAGCGGCATGCTGGCGCCCGAGCAGAAGGAAGAGGTGATCGGCATGGCCGAGATCCGCACCGTGTTCGTGGCCAGCAAGATCGGCACCGTGGCCGGCTCCTACGTCACCAGTGGCGTGGTGCGCCGCGACGCCCACTTCCGCCTGCTGCGCGACCACGTGGTGATCTACACCGGCGAGCTGGAGTCGCTCAAGCGCCTGAAGGACGACGTGCGAGAGGTCAAGGAAGGCTTCGAGTGCGGCATCAAGCTGAAGAACTACAACGACATCAAGGAAGGCGACCAGCTCGAGTTCTTCGAAATCAAGGAGATCGCGCGGACCCTGTGAGGATTGCAGAACAGCCGGACGCGAAGGACGCGAAAGTGACGCGAAGGACGCAAAGGAATGCGTTGAATGGATCTCGGCAAGCCTGCAGTTTGTGCAGGCCTGCAGAATCTGCAATGTCTTTCAACTTCTTTCTGCCTTGCGCGTCTTTTGCGTAATCTTCGCGTCCTGACTCCGCCTTTTCCATGCCCAGACGCAGCAGCAAGCCCAACCGCAGCTACCAGATTGCCGGCCAGATCCAGCGCGACCTGGCGGAGCTGATCGCGCGCGAGCTGAAGGACCCGCGCGTCGGCATGGTGACGCTGAACGCGGTCGAGGTCTCGCCCGATTACGCGCATGCCAAGGTGTTCTTCAGCCTGCTCAAGGGCGACCCGCGCGAGACCGAGGAGGCACTCAACCACGCCGCCGGCCACCTGCGCAACGGCCTGTTCAAGCGCCTGCACATCCACACCGTGCCGACGCTGCATTTCGTGTTCGACCGCACCACCGAGCGCGCCGCCGACATGAATGCCCTGATCGCGCGTGCCGTCGCGTCGCGATCCAAGGAGGCCGACGGAGCATGATGGCTGCCCCACGCACCAGGGTGCAGCGGCGCCCGGTGCACGGGGTGCTGCTGCTGGACAAGCCGCTGGGCCTCTCCAGCAACCAGGCGCTGCAGCGGGCCAGGTGGCTGCTGCGCGCCGAGAAGGCCGGCCACACCGGCACGCTGGACCCGCTCGCCACCGGCGTACTGCCGCTGTGCTTCGGCGCCGCCACCAAGTTCAGCGGCCTGCACCTGGACGCCCACAAGAGCTACCACGCCACGCTGACCCTGGGCCTCACGACCAGTACTGGCGACGCCGAGGGCGAATGCATCGCGCAGCGTCCGGTGCCGCCCATCGGGCCAGCCGAGCTGCAGGCGCTGCGCCAGCAGTTCCTGGGCCGCATCACCCAGCTGCCGCCCATGCACAGCGCGCTGAAGAAGGACGGCAAGGCCCTGTATGAATACGCGCGCGCCGGCGTCGAGGTCGAGCGAGCACCGCGCGAAGTCGACATCCTGGCGCTGGCGCTGGCACTCACGCGCGACGCGTCGGGGCGCGTCGCGCTCGACATCCGTGTGACCTGCAGCAAGGGCACCTATATCCGCACCCTGGGCGAGGACCTGGGGGCGGCGCTGGGCTGCGGCGGCCACCTGAGCGCGCTGCGCCGCGTCGCCACCGGGCCCTTCGGCATCGATCGATGCATCACGCTCGATGCCCTGGAGGCGCTGGACGAGCCGCAACGCCTGGCGCGGCTGCTGCCGCCCGAGGCTCTGCTGGCTGACCACGAGGCCGTCACCCTGGCGCCAGATGACGCCGGCCGCTTCCTGAGCGGACAGCGGCGCCGCGGCCCCTGGCCCGACAGCGCGCGCGTGGCCGTGTTCGGCAGCGAGCCGCGCGCCCTGCTGGGCACCGCCCACGTCAAGGCCGGCGAGCTGATTCCCGGCCGCCTGCTGAGCCCGCTGGAAATCGGGCAGATCCTGCAAATCCCACTCTCGAACGCGGCCGCCGTGCCGCAACAGCCATCATGACCGCAAGACAGATCCGCAACATCGCCATCATCGCCCACGTCGACCACGGCAAGACCACCATGGTCGATCAGCTGCTGCGCCAGTCCGGCACCTTTGCCGCGCACCAGAAGGTGGTCGACACCGTGATGGACAGCAACGCCATCGAGCGCGAGCGCGGTATCACCATCCTGGCCAAGAACTGCGCCGTGAGCTGGAACGGCACCCACATCAACATCGTCGACACGCCCGGCCACGCCGACTTCGGCGGCGAGGTCGAGCGCGCGCTGTCGATGGTCGACGGCGTGCTGCTGCTGATCGACGCGCAGGAAGGCCCGATGCCGCAGACGCGCTTCGTCACCAAGAAGGCGCTGGCGCTGGGCCTGCGGCCCATCGTGGTGGTGAACAAGGTCGACAAGCCGGGCGCCAACCCCGACAAGGTGATCAACGCCGCCTTCGACCTGTTCGACAAGCTGGGCGCGAGCGACGAGCAGCTCGACTTCCCGGTGGTCTATGCCTCGGGCATCAACGGCTGGAGCTCGCTCACCGAGGGCGAGCCGGGCGAGCAGTGGGGGCCCGACATGTCGGCGCTGTTCGAGACCATCCTGCAGCACGTGCCACCGCACGAGGGCGATCCGGCGGCGCCGCTGCAGCTGCAGGTGTCGGCGCTGGACTTTTCCACCTTCGTCGGCCGCATCGGCGTCGGCCGCATCAACACCGGCACCCTGCGGCCTGGGCAGGACGTGCTGGTGATGGCCGGGCCCGATGGCGCCAGCTACAAGGCGCGCGTCGGCGAGGTGCTCACCTTCCAGGGCCTGGACCGCATCAAGGTGGCCGAGGCCGGGCCGGGCGACATCGTGCTGGCGAGCGGCATCGAGGACATCAACATCGGCGAGACGCTGACCGACCCGGCCAGCCCGCAGCCGCTGCCGATGCTGAAGATCGACGAGCCGACGCTGACCATGAACTTCTGCGTCAACACCTCGCCGCTGGCCGGGCGCGAGGGCAAGTACGTCACCAGCCGACAGATCTGGGACCGGCTGCAGCGCGAGCTGCGCTCCAACGTCGCCCTGCGCGTGAAGGAAACCAGCGAGGACGGCGTGTTCGAGGTCTCCGGGCGCGGCGAGCTGCACCTGACCATCCTGCTGGAGGAAATGCGGCGCGAGGGCTACGAGCTGGCCGTCTCCAAGCCGCGCGTGGTGCTGCGCGAGGTCGACGGCGTGCAGTGCGAGCCGATCGAGCTGGTCACCGCCGACATCGAGGAGCAGCACCAGGGCAGCGTGATGCAGGCGCTGGGCGAGCGCAAGGGCGAGCTGCTGGACATGCAGCCCGACGGACGCGGCCGCGTGCGGCTGGAGTACCGCATCCCGGCGCGCGGCCTGATCGGCTTCTCCAACGAATTCCTCAATCTGACGCGCGGCACCGGCCTGATCAGCAACCTGTTCGACGGCTACGAACCCTACAAGGGCGAGATCGGCGGGCGCAAGAACGGCGTGCTGATCAGCATGGACAACGGCGAGATCATCACCTACGCGCTGGGCAAGCTGGACGACCGCGGGCGCATGTTCGTGCGGCCGGGCGACCCGGTGTACGAGGGCATGATCGTCGGCATCCACAGCCGCGACAACGACATCGTGGTGAACGCCACGCGCACCAAGCAGCTCACCAACTTCCGCGTCAGCGGCAAGGAGGACGCGATCAAGATCACGCCGCCGATCGAGCTGACGCTGGAGTACGGCGTGGAGTTCATCGAGGACGACGAACTGGTCGAGATCACGCCCAAAAGCATTCGCCTGCGCAAGCGCCACCTGAGCGAGCACGAGCGCAAGCGCGCCAGCCGCGTGGCAGCGACCGGCTGAGGCCGCCGCTCAGCGCACGCGCTGCTTCAGGGCGCGCTCGACCTCGCGCTTGCCCTCGCGCTCCCTGATCGTCTCGCGCTTGTCGTGCGTGGCCTTGCCCTTGGCCAGTGCGATCTCGCACTTGACGCGGCCGCTCTTCCAGTAGAGCCTCAGCGGCACCAGGGTATAGCCCTTTTGCTCGACCTTGCCGATCAGGCGCTGGATCTCGTCCTTCTTCATCAGCAGCTTCTTGGTGCGCACGGCGTCGGGCTGCACGTGCGAACTGGCGGTGCCCAGCGGGTTGATCTGGCAGCCGATCACGAACAGTTCGCCGCCGCGGATCACGACGTAGCCGTCGGTCAATTGCGCCTTGCCGGCGCGCAGCGCCTTCACCTCCCACCCCTGCAGCACCATGCCGGCCTCGAAGCGCTCCTCGAAGAAATAGTTGAACGCGGCCTTCTTGTTCTGCGCGATGACCGGGTTGCTGGCGGGTTTGGGCTTTTTCGTGGCCATTCTGGCAATATGAGGCGCGCCGCGGCGGATGCAAGCTGCAGGCGCCGGGGCCTTGCCTACAATCCAGGGCAAACGGGCATTCTATGAAATCCGTCCACAAGTCCGTCCTGATCTGGTACAGCGCACCCGAGATGTACGCGCTGGTGACGGATGTCGCGCGCTATCCCGAGTTCCTGCCCTGGTGCGACCATGCGCGGGTGCTGGAGCAAGGCGAGGACGGCATGACGGCCGAGGTCGGCATCGCCTTCAAGGGCGTGCGCCAGAGCTTCACCACGCACAACCAGCACGTGGCGGGGCGCGAGGTGCGGCTGCACCTGGTGAAGGGGCCGTTTTCCACGCTCGAGGGCACGTGGACGTTCGCCCCGGTCGGTGCCGAGGGCGAGCGCGCCTGCCGGGTCGACCTGGTGCTCGACTACGGCTTCTCCAGCACCATGCTGGCCACCGTGGTGGGTCCCGTGTTCGACCGCATCGCGGGCAGCCTGGTCGATGCCTTCGTCCAGCGCGCCGAGCAGGTCTACGGCGCGGCGGCTGCCTGAGTCGCTTCGACGATGGCGACGGGCCCCGGCATCACCGTCACCGTGGCCTGGTCGCCCGGGCCGCGCCAGGTCGAATCGCGTCAGTTGCAACTGCCGGCCGGCAGCACGCTGGCCGCCGCGCTCGTGGCCGCCGGGCTTGACGAGCCGGCGCCGGGCCTGCTGGGCGTGTGGGGCCGCAAGGCCGAAGTCGGGCAGGTGCTGCGCGACGGCGATCGCGTCGAGCTCTACCGGCCGCTGCGTGTCGATCCCAAACGCGCACGGCGCGAGCGCTTCGGCCGCCAGGGCGCGCGCAGCGCCGGCCTGTTTGCGCAGCGCCGACCGGGCGCCAAGCCCGGGTATTGAAATGACAAATGACCGCCGGCTGCAGCCGGCATGACAAATGACTGTGCCTGTCATTTGTCATCGAAGCGCAGCGAGGTCATTCGTCATTGGTTTGAGCGCAACTTCGCATCAGTGATCAGCGCGGCAGGTCGCTGCGACTCATCAAATATTGGTCGATGGCCCGCGCCACCTGACGGCCCTCACGAATCGCCCACACCACCAGGCTCTGTCCCCGCCGCATGTCGCCCGCCGCGAACACGGCGCGCGCATTGGTCCGGTAGCCGCTGGCCTCGGAGGTGCCGGCCCTGGCGTTGCCGCGGCGGTCGGTGTCGACCCCGAAGCCCGCCAGCACGGCGGCGACCGGGTTGGTGAATCCCATGGCCAGCAGCACCAGGTCCGCCGGCCATTCGCGCTCGGTGCCGGGCCGTTCGGTGGGCTGGCCGCCCTGCATCTCGATCTGCACGGTCTTCAGGGCTCGCACGCGGCCGCTGCGGCCGATGAACCCCTGCGTGGCGATGGCGAACTCGCGCTGCACGCCCTCGTCGTGGCTGTCGCTGGTGCGCAACTTGATCGGCCAGTAGGGCCAGGTGAGCAGCTTGTCCTCGTGCAGCGGCGGCATGGGCATGAGCTCGAACTGCGTCACGCTGGCGGCGCCCTGGCGGTTGCAGGTGCCGACGCAGTCGCTGCCGGTGTCGCCGCCGCCGATCACGATGACGTGCCTGCCCTTGGCCGAGATCGCGTCCCGGACACGGTCGCCGGCGTCGATGCGGTTCTGCTGCGGCAGCATTTCCATGGCGAAGTGGATGCCGCGCAGCGACCGCCCAGGCACCGGCAGGTCGCGCGACTGCTCGCAGCCGCCGGCCAGCAGCACGGCGTCGAAGTTCTGCAGCAGCTGGTCGGGGAGGATGGTTTCGCGCGCCAGGTTGGTGACCCTGCTGGCGGCGCCCTCGGCCGGCCAGTCGCCCACCAGCACGCCGGGGCGGAACACCACGCCTTCGCCCTGCATCTGCGCGATGCGCCGGTCGATGTGCGACTTGTCCAGCTTGAAGTCGGGGATGCCGTAGCGCAGCAGGCCACCCAGGCGGTCGTTCTTCTCGAACACCGTGACCGCATGGCCGGCGCGCGCGAGCTGCTGCGCCGCCGCCAGGCCGGCGGGTCCGGAGCCGACCACCGCGACGGCTCTGCCGGTCTGCCGCGGGGCCGGCCGCGGCAGCACCCAGCCCTCGGCCCAGGCGCGGTCGATGATGGCGCGCTCGAGCGACTTGATGCCGACCGGCGCGCTGTTGATGTTGAGCGTGCAGGCCGCCTCGCACGGCGCCGGGCAGATGCGGCCGGTGAACTCGGGGAAGTTGTTGGTCGAGTCGAGCACGTGGAAGGCGTTCTTCCAGTCGTCCCGGTACACGAGATCGTTGAAGTCCGGGATGATGTTGTTGACCGGACAGCCGTGGCTGCAGAACGGGACGCCGCAGTCCATGCAGCGCGCCGCCTGCTGGCGCGCCGCGTCGGCTGTCAGCGTGCTGACGAATTCGCGAAAGTGCCCGACGCGCTCGGCGACCGGCGCGTGCGGCTCCTCGATGCGGTCGAATTCCAGGAAACCGGTGATCTTGCCCATGGTGCGAGGTCTGCTTCAGGGTGTGGGGCTGCTTGCCGGGCGGGCCGTATCAGGAATGGGATGAAACCGGCTTTTCGGTGCCGGTGCCGGCTGCGGCTGCCGCGGGCGCCGCCGCACGCGTCGCCAGCTCGGCCAGAGCGCGCCGGTATTCGTTCGGGAACACCTTGACGAAGCGCCCGCGCGCGGCGTGCCAGTGGTCGAGCAGCTCGCGCGCGCGGCGGCTGCCGGTCCAGCGCAGGTGCTCGTCCAGCAGGGCCCGAATCTGCTCCTCGTCGCTGCGGCCGCGGTGCAGGCTGGCGACGCTCTCGCCTGCCAGTTGCTCGGCTGCCGGCAGCACCGCCTCGAGCTGCACCATGGCGTGGTTGCAGCGGCTGGCGAACTGGCCGTCCTCGTCGTAGACGTAGGCGATGCCGCCCGACATGCCGGCGGCGAAGTTGCGGCCGGTGGTGCCCAGCACCAGCACGGTGCCGCCGGTCATGTATTCGCAGCCGTGGTCGCCGGTGCCTTCGACTACCGTGGTGGCGCCCGACAGGCGCACCGCGAAGCGCTCGCCGGCGACGCCGGCGAAGTAGGCCTCGCCGCTGGTGGCGCCGTACAGCACGGTGTTGCCGACGATGATGTTGTCGTGCCAGGCACCGCGGAAGTCCAGGCTGGGCCGCACCGCGATGCGGCCGCCCGACAGGCTCTTGCCCGTGTAGTCGTTGGCGTCGCCGACCAGCACCAGGGTGATGCCGCGGCACAGGAAGGCGCCGAAACTCTGGCCGCCCGTGCCCTCGAGCTGGATGCGGATGCTGTCGTCGGCCAGGCCGTCGGGATGGGCCTGGGTCACGGCGCCCGAGAGCAGGGCGCCGACCGAGCGGTTGCCGCCGCGCGTGCTGTCCAGGATGCGCACGCGCTGGCCGGACTCGATGGCCGGGCGCGCCTGCGCCAGCAGGCGGTGGTCGAAGGCCTGCGCCAGGCTGTGGTCCTGCTGCTCGCAATGGCGGCGCGGCACTTCGGCCGGCACCGGCGGCTGCGCGAACAGGCGCGAGAAATCCAGCCCCTGGGCCTTCCAGTGGGCGATGCCGCGGCGCAGGTCGAGCAGGTCGGCGCGGCCGACCAGCTCGTCGAAGCGGCGCACGCCCAGCTGCGCCATGATCTGGCGGACTTCCTCGGCGACGAACAGGAAGTAGTGGATCAGGTGCTCGGGCTTGCCCGTGAAGCGGCGGCGCAGCACCGGATCCTGCGTGGCGATGCCGACCGGGCAGGTGTTGAGCTGGCCCTTGCGCATCTGGATGCAGCCCTGCACCACCAGCGGCGCGGTGGCGAAGCCGAACTCGTCGGCGCCGAGCAGGGCGCCGATGACGACGTCGCGGCCGGTCTTCATCTGGCCGTCGGCCTGCACCCGGATGCGCCCGCGCAGGCGGTTGAGCACCAGGGTCTGCTGGGTCTCGGCCAGGCCGATTTCCCAGGGGCTGCCGGCGTGCTTGATGGACGACCAGGGCGAGGCGCCGGTGCCGCCGTCGTGGCCGGCGATCACGACGTGGTCGGCCTTGCACTTGGCCACGCCCGCGGCCACGGTGCCGACGCCGACCTCGCTCACCAGCTTGACGCTGATGCTGGCGTGCGGCGCCACGTTCTTCAGGTCGTGGATGAGCTGGGCCAGGTCCTCGATCGAGTAGATGTCGTGGTGCGGCGGCGGGCTGATCAGGCCGACGCCGGGCACGCTGTGGCGCAGGCGGGCGATGTAGTCGGTGACCTTGCCGCCGGGCAGCTGGCCGCCTTCGCCCGGCTTGGCGCCCTGCGCCATCTTGATCTGGATCTGGTCGGCATTGACCAGGTATTCGGTGGTGACGCCGAAGCGCCCCGAGGCCACCTGCTTGATGCGGCTGCGCAGGCTGTCGCCGGCCTCCAGCGGCTGGTCCACCTCGACCACGTCGGCGCCGATCACGCCGGCCAGCGTCTTGCGCCGGTGCACCGTGATCGGCTCGCGGTGGCGGCGCGGGTCCTCGCCGCCTTCGCCGGTGTTGCTCTTGCCGCCCAGGCGGTTCATGGCGATCGCCAGCGAGGCATGCGCCTCGGTCGAGATCGAGCCCAGCGACATGGCGCCGGTGGCGAAGCGCTTGACGATCTCGCTGGCCGGCTCGACCTCGTCCACCGCGATCGCGCGCGCCGGGTCGACCCTGAAGGCGAACAGGCCGCGCAGCGTCATCAGGCGCTCGGACTGGTCGTTGATGAGCTGGGCGTATTCCTTGTAGGTGGCGAAATTGCCGGCGCGCGTGGCGTGCTGCAGCTTGGCGATGGCGTCGGGCGTCCACATGTGCTCGTCGCCGCGCACGCGCCAGGCGTAGGCGCCGCCGGTGGCCAGGCTGCGCGCCAGCACCGGGTCGTCGCCGAAGGCGGCGCGGTGGCAGCGCAGCGCTTCCTCGGCGATCTCGAACACGCCGATGCCTTCGACGCGGCTGGAGGTGCCGGTGAAATACCGGTCGATGGTGGTGCTGTCGATGCCCACCGCCTCGAACAGCTGGGCGCCGCAGTAGCTCATGTAGGTGGAAACGCCCATCTTGGACATCACCTTCGAGAGCCCCTTGTCGATCGCCTTGATGTAGTGCTGGATCGCCTCGTCGGTGCCGAGCGTGCCGGGCAGGCCGTGGTGCATGGCGCGCAGCGTCTCCAGCGCCAGCCAGGGGTGGATCGCCTCGGCGCCGTAGCCGCCCAGCACGGCGAAGTGGTGCACCTCGCGCGCGCTGCCGGTCTCGACCACCAGGCCGGCGCTGGTGCGCAGGCCGCTGCGCACCAGGTGCTGGTGCACGGCCGAGAGCGCCAGCAGCGCGGGAATCGCGACGCGCTCGCGGCCGACGCCGCGGTCGCTCAGGATCAGCACGTTGTGGCCGCCGCGGATGGCATCCACCGCCTGCGCGCACAGGCTGGCCAGGCGCGCCTCGACGCCTTCGGCGCCCCAGGCCAGCGGGTAGGTGATGTCGATCACCTGTGAGCGGAACTTGCCGTGCGTGCGCCGCTCGATGTCGCGCAGCTTGTCCATGTCGGTCGCGTCGAGGATCGGCTGGCTGACCTGCAGCCGCATCGGCGGGTTGACCTGGTTGATGTCGAGCAGGTTGGGGTTCGGGCCGATGTGGGTCACCAGGCTCATCACGATGGCCTCGCGGATCGGGTCGATCGGCGGGTTCGTGACCTGGGCGAACATCTGGCGGAAGTAGTTGTAGAGCGGCTTGTCCTGGCCCGACAGCACGGCCAGCGGGCTGTCGTCGCCCATCGAGCCGATCGCTTCCTCGCCGTGCACGGCCATCGGGCTGAGCAGGAACTTGATGTCCTCCAGCGTGTAGCCGAAGGCCTGCTGCAGGTCCAGCAGGTCGGGCGAGGCGGCCTCGATGCCGGCGCTCTGGGGCTCGGTCGCGGCCATCGGCAGTTCGTGCGCGTCGGCGCCGGCCACCGGCTGCATCACGTCGTCCAGCCGCACGCACAGGTTGTCAATCCAGCGCCGGTAGGGCTTGGCGCCGGCCAGGCTGGCCTTGATCTCGTCGTCGTCCACCAGGCGACCCTGGTCCAGGTCGATCAGGAACATCCGGCCCGGCTGCAGGCGCCACTTGCGCACGATCTTGTGCTCGGGGATCGGCAGCACGCCGGACTCGGACGCCATCACCACCAGGCCGTCGTCGGTGACGCAGTAGCGCGCCGGCCGCAGGCCGTTGCGGTCCAGCGTGGCGCCGATCTGGCGGCCGTCGGTGAAGACGATCGCCGCCGGGCCGTCCCAGGGCTCCAGCATCGAGGCGTGGTACTGGTAGAACGCGCGGCGGCGTTCGTCCATTGCCCGGTGCTGCTCCCAGGGCTCGGGGATCATCATCATCATGGCCTGCGCCAGCGGGTAGCCGGCCATGGTGAGCAGCTCCAGGCAGTTGTCGAAGACGGCGGTGTCCGACTGGTGGGCGAAGCTGATCGGATACAGCTTGACCAGGTCGGCGCCCAGCACGGGCGAGCTCATCACGCCCTCGCGCGCGCGCATCCAGTTGTAGTTGCCGCGCACGGTGTTGATCTCGCCGTTGTGCGCCACGTAGCGATACGGGTGGGCCAGCGGCCACTCGGGAAAGGTGTTGGTGGAGAAGCGCTGGTGCACCAGGCCCAGCGCCGAGACGCAGCGCTCGTCCTGCAGGTCTCGGTAGTAGGCGCCGACCTGGTGCGCCAGCAGCAGGCCCTTGTAGATCACGGTGCGGCTGCTCATGCTTGGGACGTAGTACTCCTTGCCGTACTTCAGTCCCAGGCCCTCGATGGCGGCGCTGGCGGTCTTGCGGATCACGTAGAGCTTGCGCTCCAGCGCATCCTGCACGATCACGTCGGTGCCGCGGCCGATGAAGACCTGGCGCATCACCGGCTCCTTGGCGCGCACGGTGGGCGACATCGGCAGCTCGCGGTCGACCGGCACGTCGCGCCAGCCCAGCAGCACCTGGCCCTCAGCGCGGATGGCGCGCTCGAGTTCCTCCTCGCAGGCCAGGCGCGAGGCGTGCTCCTTGGGCAGGAACAGCATGCCGACGCCGTATTCGCCCGGTGGCGGCAGCGTCACGCCCTGCGCCGCCATTTCGGCGCGGTAGAGCGCGTCCGGCAGCTGGATCAGGATGCCGGCGCCGTCGCCCATCAGCGGGTCGGCACCGACCGCGCCGCGGTGGTTCAGGTGGCACAGGATGTCGAGCGCCTGGGTGACGATCGCGTGGCTCTTGTGGCCCTGGATGTGGGCCACGAAGCCGACGCCGCAGGCGTCGTACTCGAAGCGCGGGTCATAAAGGCCACGCTCGGTGGCCACCTGGATCTCTTCGGCGGTCGGCAGGGGCAGGGGGCGGTGCAAGTGAAGCCTCGGTGAAGGTGCGTCGGGGCAGGAAGATTACGCCCGTGCGCGGGCTGTCGCAAGAAAAATAAAACGGGGTCGGAACCTATTATTTATCTTTCATTTGATTGTTTTATTAAATTAGGGACATATCAAATCAGAAGCACTAAGTGGCGTGAATTCGTGCATAAAAGGCAATTCCAACGGCAGTCGCGTGAACACTGCATGCGGCCGATCGGGGGTTTTCCGGATCCGGCCGTAGCCTGAATTTTTTTGATCCTGGACCGGTCAGGCGCGGGCGGAACGTCGTCCGCAATGCGCGAACGGTGCCCATGGTGATTCAGCGTCGTTCTAAGCTGCCGGGCGCGCGCGGGGCGGCCGACCCGCCGGGCGCGGGGCTGCCGGGCGGTCGGCGCGTCCGATCGATGCGGCAAAGGCGGGCGCGCCCAGCGCCCAGCCGCCGCGCAGGGCACGCTGCAGTTGCGCCAGCACGGCGTCTGCCAGCCCGGCCTCCAGGCGCCGGCGCCAGGCCGCCTCGCGTTCGAACGGCGTGTTGCCGAGCGCCCAGTAGGCCGGAGGGTCGCTCAGCAGGCGGTTGTGCTGCACGCCCAGGTGGTGCGCCGCGCTGCTCGCCGGGCTGGCTTCGCCGCCTTGCTCGATCCAGGCCATGGCCGCCAGCACGAATGCGCCCGGCTCCACCGGGCAGGCGCGAAAGCGGCCCTCCCACAGCGTGCCGCGGCGCCCGTGCCGGCGGTTGTAGGCGACCACGTAGCGCCGCCCGAGCGCCTGCACCAGGCGCCCCAGCGCCGGCGCCGCCGCGGGCGTGACCAGCATGCGCACTTCGTCCGTGCCCAGGAGGTAGGCGTGCAGGCGCACCCGCTCCACCGCCAGGCCTTCGCGCAGGATGTCGATGAAGCCCGCGCGGTCCGCCGCGTCGGCGAAGGCGGCACGGCCGTCGAGCGTGCGCAGCTGCACCAGGTGCGGCTGGTCGGCCAGGACGAGACGGCGCAGGCGTGCCATGGCGCGGGCCTCAGCGCGGCCGTGTGCCCGGGCTGGCGCGACGCTCAGGCATCGGAATCGCCGCGCTCCTGCACCTTGCGCGTGAGGGTGTTGCGGCCGATGCCGAGCCGCTGCGCGGCCTGCTGGCGCTGGCCCTGGGTGAGTTCGAGAGCGGTGTCGATCAGGGTGCGCTCGAAGCGGTCGGCGAGCTGCTTCCAGACATCGGCCTCGCCCGCCTGCAGGCGCGCGCGCACCTCGTGCGCCAGCGGCGCCAGCCAGTCGCCGGCGGCGGGCTCCGGCGCGGGCGCGGGCGCAAGCTCCGGCGGCAGGTCCTCGGGCTCGATGCTGCGCCCCGGTGCCATCAGCGTGAGCCAGCGGCACAGGTTCTCCAGCTGGCGCACGTTGCCGGGGAAGTCGGCGCGTGCCAGCCGCTCGAGTGTCGCGTCGCTCACGCGCTTGGCCTCGACGCCCAGTTCGCGCGCGCTGCGGTCGAGGAAGAAGCGCGCCAGCAGCGGGATGTCCGCGCGCCGCTCGCGCAGCGACGGCAGGCGCAGGCGGATCACGTTCAGGCGGTGGTAGAGGTCTTCGCGAAAGCGCCCGGCGTGCACCTGCTGTTCCAGGTCCTGGTGCGTGGCGGCGATCACGCGCGCACTGGCGCGCAGCGGCTGCTGGCCACCGACGCGGTAGAACCGGCCGTCGCTCAGCACGCGCAGCAGGCGCGTCTGCAGTTCCAGCGGCATGTCGCCGATCTCGTCCAGGAACAGGGTGCCGCCAGCGGCCTGCTCGAAGCGGCCCGGACGCGTGGCCTGGGCGCCGGTGAAGGCACCGCGCTCGTGGCCGAACAGCTCGCTTTCCAGCAGGTCCTTCGGGATCGCTGCCGTATTGATGGCGACGAACGGGCCTGCGGCGCGCGGGCTGTGGCGGTGCAGCGCGTGCGCCACCAGCTCCTTGCCGGTGCCGCTGGCGCCGGTGATGAGCACCGTCGCCTCGCTCTGGCTCAGGCGTCCGATGGCGCGGAACACCTCCTGCATGGCCGGCGCCTGGCCCAGCATCGGCGGCAGCTCGGCGACGGCCGCCAGGGCCGGCGCGGCCGCCGGGTGCTCGCTCGCGGCGCGGCGCACCAGCTCCACCGCCTGCTCGACGTCGAACGGCTTGGGCAGGTATTCGAAGGCGCCGCCCTGGAACGCCGCCACCGCGCTGTCCAGGTCGGTGTAGGCGGTCATGATGATCACCGGCAGCTCCGGCTGGCGGCGCCGGACCTCGGCCAGCAGCTCGATGCCGCTGGCGCCCGGCATGCGGATGTCGCTCACCAGCACCTGCGCCGATTCGCCGGCGTCGAGCGCCACCAGCACCGCGTGCGGATCGGCAAACGCCCGCACCGGCAGCGCCGCGCGCGCCAGCGCACGCTCCAGCACGAAGCGGATCGAGGGGTCGTCGTCGACGATCCAGACCGGCTTCATGGTGCCGGCTCCCGGGTCGGCGGGCCTGCGTCCTGCGCCAGCGGGAACAGCAGGGTGAAGCGCGTGCACCCCGGGCGGCTTTCGCAGGCGATGGTGCCGCCGTGCTGCTGCACCAGGGCCTGCGCCAGCGTCAGCCCGAGCCCGTGGCCGCCCGGGTCGCCCGACACCAGGGGCTGGAAGACCTGCTCGAGCAGGGCCGCCGGCACGCCCGGCCCGTTGTCCTCGACCTGCAGCTCGATTGCCAGCCGGTGGCGCCGGCCGTCCAGCGTGACCTGGCGCGCCACGCGCGTGCGCAGCACGATGCAGGCGTCGCCGCTGGCGATGCGCACGGCTAGGGCCTGCGCGGCGTTGCGCACGATGTTGAGCAGGGCCTGGATCAGGCGCTCGGGGTCGCCGCGCAGCTCGGGCAGCGAGGTGTCGTAGTCTCGCCGCACCTCGAGGCCGGCCGGAAACTCGGCCAGCACCAGGATCCGCACGCGCTCGCAGACTTCGTGCACGTTGACCGCGCGCCACGCCGGCGCGCCGCGGTGTGGCGCCAGCAGCCGGTCCACCAGCGCCTGCAGCCGGTCCGCCTCGCGGATGATGACGTCGGTGTAGTCGGCCAGGTCGCGCGAGACGGCGTCCAGCGCCAGCAACTGGGCCGCGCCGCGGATGCCGCCCAGCGGGTTGCGGACCTCGTGAGCGAGGTTGCGCAGCAGCTCGCGATGGGCCTGCACCAGGTCGTGCATGCGGGCTTCGCGATCGAGCTGCACCTGGCGCTCGATTTCGATCATCTCCAGCATCAGCGCCGCGTCCGGCCCGCCGCGGCCGATCGGGCTGGCAATCACGCGCACCGGCAGCGCGTGCGTCCCGGGTGGCTGGCAGCGCAGCAGCGCCTCGAAGCGGCTCACCACCAGGTGGCGCCCCGCCACGTGCTGCAGCGCCGCCTGCAGCGGCGCCGGGTCCTCGAACCAGTCGGTCACCCGGCCGCGCACCAGCCGGCGGCGCGACTGGCGGATGGCGTTCTCCAGCGCGGCATTGGCCAGCAGGCAGCGCCCGTCGGCGCGCACCACCGCCACCATCGTCGCCAGTCGGTCGTAGGCTTCCTGGTCCTGCGGCGCGAAGCTGAGGTCCTGCGCGTCGGCGCCGGGCGCTGTCGATGCACGTCGCGTGCTGGGCGGCGGCGCGCGCCGGGCGGGTGGGCGATCGCGCATGGGAACAGCGGGCATGAGGCGGCTCGGCGGTGGCGTGCTGCGGCAACGGGTGCCGCGCGTCAGTTTAATGTGCATCCATCAAACCCAGCCGACACCGGCATCACAGCACGGCCAGGATGCGCGCCAGCGCCTCGCGCGTGCGCTCGGCCGTGTTGAAGGCCGTCAGGCGCAGGTAGCCCTCGCCGGCGGGACCGAAGCCCGAGCCGGGCGTGCCCACCACCTGGGCCCGGTGCAGCAGGTGGTCGAAGAAGTCCCAGGCGCTCTGGCCGCCCGGAATGCGCAGCCAGACGTAGGGTGCGTGGATGCCGCCGAACACCTCCAGCCCGGCGCCCTGCAGCGCCGCCACGATGGCGTGCGCATTGTCGATGTAGGCCTGCACCTGGGCCGCGACCTGGGCCTGCCCGGCGGGCGAGAGCGCCGCCGCGGCGGCGCGCTGGACCGGGTAGGACACGCCGTTCTGCCGGCACGCCACGCGGCGCGCCCAGAGCGCGTTGAGCGACACCATGCGACCGTCCACCCGGCCCTGCAGCGCCTTCGGAATCACGGTGTAGGCGCAGCGCGTGCCGGTGAAGCCGGCGGATTTCGAGAACGAGCAGCACTCCACCGCGACGCGCTCGGCGCCCGGGATCTGGTAGATCGAGCGCGGGATGGCGGGATCCGTGATGTAGGCCTTGTAGGCGGCGTCGAACAGGATCAGCGTGTCGGTTTCGAGCGCGTAGGCCACGAAACGCGCCAGCTGGGCCTGGGTCAGCACGGTGCCCGTGGGGTTGTTCGGGTAGCACAGGTAGAGCAGGTCGACGCGCTCGCGCGGCAGCTCGGGCACGAAGGCGTTGTCGGCATGGCAGGGCAGGGTGACCAGGCGGCTCCAGGCGCCTTTCTCGTAGTGCCCCAGCCGGCCCGCCATGGCGTTGGCGTCGACGTAGGCCGGATAGACCGGGTCGGTCACCGCGACGCGCGCGTCGGCCGCGAGCAGCTCGGGCAGGGCCGAGGTGTCGGTCTTGGCACCATCCGTGATGAACACTTCGTCCAGTTCGAGGCCGACGCCCAGCGGCGCGTAGTCCGCATCGATGATGGCGCGCCGCAGGAACGCGTAGCCCTGGTCCGGCGGATAGCCGTGGAAACCCTCGGGCGTGCCCATCTCCCGCGCCGCGTCGACCAGGGCCTGCGTGATCGCCGGCGCGAGCGGCTGGGTCACGTCGCCGATGCCCAGGCGGATGATCGGCCGCGGCGCCGCCGGCTCGTAGGCCTGGACGCGGCGTGCGATCTCGCCGAACAGGTAGCCGCCCGGCATGGCGGCGAGGTGGGGGTTCAGGCGCATGTCAGTCCCCGAGCCAGGTGCCGTCGAAGACGAAGGTGGCGGGCCCGGTCTGGTAGACGTGGCCGTCCGTCGCGTCCCAGGCAACCTGGAGCTCGCCGCCGGCCAGCGCCACGGTGGCGTTGCGCGCGCAGCGGCCTTCCAGCACCGCGGCCACCAGGCTGGCGGCGGCGCCGGTGCCGCAGGCCAGGGTCTCGCCGCTGCCGCGCTCCCACACCCGCATTTCGAGGCGATCGGGTCCGGCCACGCGCACGAACTCGACGTTGGTGCGATTCGGGAACAGCGGGTGCCGCTCGATCTGCGTGCCGACGCCGGCGACGTCGATGGCCTGCGGGTCATCCACGAAGGTCACGGCGTGCGGGTTGCCCATGCCGACGCAGGTGATGGGCCAGGTGTGCCCCTGGATCGGCAGCGGATGCGCCTGCACGCGCTCGCCCGGCAGGTCCACCGGAATCTCCGCCGGATTCAGCGTCGGCGCGCCCAGGTCCAGCGTGACGCGGTCGACCGAGCCGGCGCGCAGCTCGAGCGCGAGCGTGCGAACGCCGCTCCCCGTGGCCAGGGTCAGGCGGGTCTTGCGCGTCAGGCCCCGGTCGTGCACGTATTTGCCGATGCAGCGCGCCGCATTGCCGCACATCTCGCCCTCCGAGCCGTCGGCGTTGAACATGCGCATCGCGAAATCGGCGTCGTCCGACGGCCCGATCAGCACCAGCCCGTCGGAGCCCACGCCGAAGTGCGGGCGCGACAGGGCCACCGCCAGCGCCCGGGGATCGGCCACCGCCTCCTCGAAGGTGTTGACGTAGACGTAGTCGTTGCCCAGGCCGTGCATCTTGGTGAACTTCATGATGGCCGACCTTCAGAGGCTGTAGTACATGTCGAACTCGATCGGGTGCGTCGTCATGCGCAGGCGCGTCACCTCGGCCATCTTGAGTTCGATGTAGGCGTCGATCATGGCGTCGCTGAACACACCGCCCTGGGTCAGGAAGCCGCGGTCGCGGTCCAGGTGCTCCAGCGCCTGGTCCAGGCTGGCGCATACGGTCGGAATCTGCGCGTCCTCCTCGGGCGGCAGGTGGTACAGGTCCTTGTCCAGCGGCTCGCCCGGGTCGATGCGGTTCTGCACCCCGTCCAGGCCCGCCATCAGCAGGGCGGCAAACGCCAGGTAGGGATTGGCGGTCGGATCGGGAAAGCGCACCTCGACGCGTCGGCCCTTGGGCGTCGTGACGTAGGGAATGCGGATCGAAGCCGAGCGGTTGCGGCTGGAGTAGGCCAGCTTGACCGGCGCCTCGAAGTGCGGCACCAGGCGCCGGTAGCTGTTGGTGCCCGGGTTGGTGATGGCGTTGAGCGCGCGCGCGTGCTTGATGATGCCGCCGATGTAGTGGCGTGCGAATTCGCTCAGGCCGGCGTAGCCGTTGCCGGCGAACAGGTTGCGCCCGTCCTTCCAGACCGACTGGTGCACGTGCATCCCCGAGCCGTTGTCGCCGACGATCGGCTTGGGCATGAAGGTCGCCGTCTTGCCGTGCGCGTGCGCGACGTTGTGGATCACGTACTTCTGCAGCTGCAGCCAGTCGGCACGTTGCACCAGGGTGGAAAAGCGCGTGCCCAGCTCCATCTGGCCGGCCGTGCCGACCTCGTGGTGGTGCAGCTCGACCGGCACGCCCAGGGCCTCCAGGCGCAGGCACATCTCCGAGCGCAGGTCCTGGAAGCTGTCCACCGGTGGCACGGGAAAATAGCCGCCCTTGACGCCCGGGCGGTGCCCGCGGTTGCCATGGGCATAGGCGCGGTCGCTGTTCCAGGCGCCTTCCTCCGACTCGATCTCGACCATGCAACCCGACAGCCCGGCCTGCCAGCGCACGCTGTCGAACACGAAGAACTCCGGCTCGGGTCCGAAATACGCGGTATCGCCGACGCCGCTGCTCTTGAGGTAGGCCTCGGCACGCCGCGCCAGCGAGCGCGGGTCGCGCTCATAGGGCAGGCCGTCGCCGGGCTCCAGCACGTCGCAGGTCAGGATCAGCGTCGGCGCCTCGAAGAACGGGTCGAGGTTGGCGGTGGCGGGATCCGGCATCAGCAGCATGTCCGAAGCCTCGATGCCCTTCCAGCCGGCGATCGACGAGCCGTCGAACGGGTGGCCGGCGTGGAACTGGTCCTCGCCAAAGGCCGACGCCGGCACGGTCACGTGCTGCTCCTTGCCGCGCGTGTCGGTAAAACGCAGGTCGACGAACTGGACGCCGCTTTCCTGCACGAGCTTCATCACGTCTGCCACGGTTCGAGTCATTTGCACACTCCATCTGCGATTGGGTTGCCCTCATCCAGCAGAAACCATGCCAGGTCGGTTGTTCGCCCGTCTCCATGGCGCGAGCGGGTGGTTTTCACCGTCGAAGGTGATCGGCCGCACCAATCCGGTGCGATATGACGCCGCCCGTGCACCAGGTCGGGGCATGGCGATGCGCCGCGATCGTGCGCATCGACGCCGGTCTTTCAGGGATCTGGGGTGGCGGATCGGGGCGGTGCCGCCCGGTGCGCCGGTGGCTGGCGCGCGTCCACCTGCGGGCCAGCCCTGGGCCGGCCGCTGGCGGGCCGATCCTAGTCTGCGAACGAGACCCCCAGCCGGAGGTCAGCGGCAGTCCGACGCGATGATCTGCTCGACGCGCTTGAGCTCGGCCGCGCGCTGCGTGTCGTCGAGCACTTCGCGCTCGCCCTTGTCATTGGTGCGCGCCATGCGCTGGCCCGACTCGAGCGCCGCCTTGGCGTTGCGTGCGCGCCTGCAGTTGTCGGCGCGCGCTGCCGCCTCGCGTGCCTGCGCAGCCTGCTCCTGGGCGGCCTGGTCTGCCTCGGCCTGCTTCTTGCGTGCTTCCAGGGTCTTGTCCACGGTCTCGGCCGCCGGGCGGGGGGCGACCTCGGCGGTGGCGGGTGCGGGCGTCGCTGCGTCGCCTGCCGCGGGCGCAGCGGGCGCGCGCACGCTGCCGGCACGCGGCTGCGACACGATCTTGTCCGCGGGCACGCCGGCGGGCGGCGCGCGATCGCTGAACACGTGCCGTCCGTCGGCATCGATCCACTGATACTGGGCGCAGGCCGCGAAGCTCGCGGTCAACGCGCAGCCGATGAGGAGCAGACGAGCGACTTTCATGGGAAGGGCAGTGTAATCGCTCCTCGCGGTTTTGTGACAACATGTGACGAGAAACCGACACTCAGCGTCCGATTTCGCACGCTTGCACTGTCCCCGCAGCCGGCGCGGGCGCTCGCGCGCACGGATCGCACTGGCGCGTTGCGCCCCGAGCGCCGCGCGCCGCACCGCAAGATCGCGACTGGAAGCGCGCGCCGGATCGGCATACCATGACATGGCCCATCCGCGGGGCGCGTGCCGGGCCGTGGGTGAGGCAGGCACTCATGCCATCCACTGTTCTCATCACCGGCTGCTCCTCGGGCATCGGCGCGGCGGCCGTGCAGGCGTTCGCCGCCGAGGGCTGGAACGTGGCGGCAACGCTGCGCCGGCCCGAATCCACGCATTTCGAGTCCGACCGCGGGACGATCGAGGCCTTCGCGCTGGACGTGACCGACCGGTCGTCGATCGATGCCGCCATCGGGCAGGTGATGGCCCGCTTCGGGCGCATCGACGTGCTCATCAACAATGCCGGCTACGGCCTGTTCGGTCCCTTCGAGACGGCATCGCCCGAGTCGATCGAGCGCCAGTTCCAGACCAATGTGTTCGGCCTGTTCGACGTCACGCGCGCGGTGCTGCCGATCCTGCGCGCCCAGGGCAGCGGCGTCATCATCAACGTGGCGTCGCTGTCGGGCCTGGTGGCGATGCCCCTGTATTCGCTGTACGCCGCATCCAAGTTCGCCGTGGTCGGCTTTTCCGAGTCGCTCAGCCACGAGCTGGCGCCGCTGGGCATCCGGGTCAAGGTGTTCGCCCGTGGCGCCGTGGCCACCGCGTTTTCGGGGCGCTCCATGGCGCGCACCTTCGAGGGCGATGGCGGAGCCTACGCCGGGCTGATCCGGCAAGCGGCCGCCGCCTTCGCGGCCAACCGGGCCTCCGGGGCCACCGCCACGCCCGAGCAACTGGGGCAAGCCCTGTTCGGCGCCGCCACTGACGGCAGCCCGCAGGTGCGCTACGTGGTCGGTGACGACGCCCTGGCCGTCATGCAGTTGCGCCGGGAGGTGGGCGAAGAGGCCCTGCTCGGCGTGATCCACCAGCGCGCCGCGCTGTCGAACTGACAGCGCCCGGGCCATGCCGGCCCGGCGCCTTCAGGCAGCATCCGCGACCCGTGCCGCGCCCGGGCGGCGTGCAGCGCGTCGATACAATTCGCCTTTTGGAGCCAAACATGCGCCTGATCGGCAATGCGCTGACCTTCGACGATGTTCTGCTGGTCCCCGCATATTCGCAAGTCCTGCCCAAGGACGCCTCGCTTGCCACCCAGCTGACCCGCAACATCCGCCTCAACCTGCCGCTGGTTTCGGCAGCCATGGACACCGTCACCGAAGCGCGCCTGGCGATCGCGATGGCCCAGGAGGGCGGCATCGGCATCGTGCACAAGAACCTCACGGCCGAGGAACAGGCGGCACAGGTGGCCAAGGTCAAGCGCTATGAAAGCGGCGTGCTGCGCGACCCGGTGGTGATCACGCCCGAGCACACCGTGCTGCAGGTGATGCAGCTGTCGGACGAGCTGGACATCAGCGGTTTTCCGGTGATCGACCACGGCCGTGTGGTCGGCATCGTGACCGGGCGCGACCTGCGCTTCGAGACGCGCTACGACCTGCCGGTGCGCGAGATCATGACGCCGCGCGAGCGCCTCGTCACCGTGCCCGAGGGCACCAGCCACGCCGAGGCCAAACAGCTGCTGAACAAGCACAAGCTCGAGCGCCTGCTGATCCTGGACGGCCAGGATCGCCTGAAGGGCCTGATCACCGTCAAGGACATCACCAAGCAGACCACCTTTCCCAATGCCGCGCGCGACGATCACGGCCGCCTGCGCGTCGGCGCCGCCGTCGGCGTGGGCGGCGGCACCGAGGAGCGCGTCGAGGCCTTGGTCGGCGTCGGCGTCGACGCCATCGTGGTCGATACCGCGCACGGCCACAGCCAGGGCGTGATCGAGCGCGTGCGCTGGGTCAAGAAGAACTATCCGCAGGTCGATGTCATCGGCGGCAACATCGCCACCGGCGCGGCCGCGCGCGCTCTGGCCGATGCCGGCGCCGACGGCGTCAAGGTCGGCATCGGCCCGGGCAGCATCTGCACCACGCGCATCGTGGCCGGCGTCGGCGTGCCGCAGATCACCGCCATCCATGATGTCGCGCGCGCGCTCGAGGGCAGCGGCGTGCCGCTGATTGCCGACGGCGGCGTGCGCTATTCGGGCGACATCGCCAAGGCGATCGCGGCGGGCGCCCACAGCGTGATGATGGGCGGCATGTTTGCCGGCACCGAGGAGGCGCCGGGCGAGGTCGTGCTGTTCCAGGGCCGCAGCTACAAGAGCTACCGCGGCATGGGCTCGATCGGCGCCATGCAGCAGGGCAGCGCCGACCGCTACTTCCAGGAAAGCAGCACCGGCAACCCGAACGCCGACAAGCTGGTGCCCGAGGGCATCGAAGGCCGCGTGCCCTACAAGGGCAGCGTCGTCGCCATCATCTTCCAGCAGTCGGGCGGCCTGCGCGCTGCCATGGGCTACTGCGGCTGCGCCACCATCGAGGACATGCGCGAGCGCGCCGAGTTCGTGCAGATCACCGCCGCCGGCATCCGCGAGTCCCACGTGCACGACGTGCAGATCACCAAGGAAGCGCCCAACTACCGGGCTGATTGACGCGCCGCCTCACGTGCCCGCAATCGCAGCCCTTGCCTGGGCCGCGGGCGCAAACGACCGAATCCGCCCCGAAATCCATGCCACACGACAAGATCCTGATCCTCGACTTCGGCTCGCAGGTCACCCAGCTCATCGCGCGCCGCGTGCGCGAGGCGCGCGTGTACTGCGAAATCCACCCCTGCGACGTCAGCGACGAGTGGGTGCGGCAATACGCGGCCGACGGCCGCCTCAAGGGCGTGATCCTGTCGGGCAGCCACGCCAGCGTCTACGAGGTCGACGACCGTGCGCCGCCGGCGGTGTTCGAGCTGGGCGTTCCGGTGCTCGGCATCTGCTACGGCATGCAGACCATGGCGCAGCAGCTCGGCGGCAAGGTGGAAGGCGGCCAGACGCGCGAATTCGGCTACGCCGAGGTGCGCGCCCGCGGCCACACGGCTCTGCTCAAGGACATTGCCGACTTCACCACGGCCGAGGGCCACGGCATGCTCAAGGTCTGGATGAGCCATGGCGACAAGGTGACCGAACTGCCACCGGGCTTCAAGCTGATGGCCAGCACCGAGTCCTGCCCGATCGCCGGCATGGCCGACGAGACGCGGCGCTTCTACGGCCTGCAATTCCACCCCGAGGTCACGCACACGCCGCAGGGCAGCGCCATCCTGGCGCGCTTCGTGCGCGACATCTGCGGAGCCCATGCCGACTGGGACATGCGCCAGCACGTCGAGGAAGCGGTGCAGGCCATCCGCGACCAGGTCGGCGGCGAACGCGTGCTGCTGGGCCTGTCGGGCGGCGTCGATTCCAGCGTGGCGGCGGCGCTGATCCACCGCGCCATCGGCGACCAGCTCACCTGCGTCTTCGTCGACCACGGCCTGCTGCGCCTGAACGAGGCCCGGATGGTGATGGAGATGTTTGCCGGCCGGCTGCATGCCAAGGTCGTGCACGTGGACGCCGGCGCCCAGTTCCTGGGCCAGCTCAAGGGCATCAGCGACCCGGAGACCAAGCGCAAGACCATCGGCCGCGAGTTCATCGAAGTGTTCAAGGCCGAGGCCGCCAAGCTGATCGCCGGGGATGCCGCGGGGCAGGGCGTGCAATGGCTGGCCCAGGGCACGATCTACCCCGACATCATCGAGTCGGGTGGCGGCAAGGACAAGAAGGCCGTCACCATCAAGAGCCACCACAACGTCGGCGGCTTGCCCGAGCAGCTGGGCCTGAAGCTCCTGGAGCCGCTGCGCGACCTGTTCAAGGACGAGGTGCGCGAGCTCGGCCTGGCGCTGGGCCTGCCGCCCGAGATGGTGCAGCGCCACCCGTTCCCGGGCCCCGGCCTGGGCGTGCGCATCCTGGGCGAGGTGAAGAAGGAATACGCCGACCTGCTGCGCCAGGCCGACGCCATTTTCATCGAGGAACTGCGCGCCACCCGCGATCCGGCCAGCGGCAAGAGCTGGTACGAGCTGACCAGCCAGGCCTTCGTCGTCTTCCTGCCCGTGAAGAGCGTCGGCGTCATGGGCGACGCCCGCACCTACGACTACGTCGTCGCCCTGCGCGCCGTGCAGACCACCGACTTCATGACAGCCGACTGGGCCGAGCTGCCCTACAGCCTGCTGAAGAAGGTCTCGACCCGCATCATCAACGAGGTGCGCGGCATCAACCGCGTCACCTACGACGTCTCAAGCAAGCCGCCGGCGACGATCGAGTGGGAGTAGCCGGGGGGCGCCCGCCGGTGGAGCGCGGCCAGGTCGCTTCCCGCAGCGGCGATCCGGCACGGGCGGATCGGGGTCTCATCGCCAATCAACAGGCGTCGCCGTCTGGAGCGGATACCGGCACGCCGCTGGCCCGTCGTGCGTGAACACGGATTCGTGCCTGGAACAGTCAGCGCGGACCAGCAGTTGCAAGTCGACAGCAAACGTCCCAGGTGATTGGTTCGATCCACCTGGTCTGACGCAAAGGCCGATCGCGCGCTCCCCTGGGGGCAGCTGGGCGCAATACGCGAACGAACAGGCCCCAATAGGGGATAAAGGGCGGCTCAACATTGCCTGAACCAGAGGTGCAGCGTCTGGGTTCGATCCCGCATGGTCATTGCGCAACACGGTCTGGATTGCGTGACGGAAGCTGCGGAAAACTGTTGAATACCCATGACAGCATCATTATTATTCATCCGTTGATCGAGAAATAAACGGGTGCGACGCCCGCTGGACGGAGGACGGACATGGTCAAGGGATCGTGTCCCATCGCGTGGTGTAAGTCCCCAGCCCGGAGAGGCTTGAGACAC
>NZ_DAOKZG010000007.1:76148-93045 GCF_035325765.1 Ottowia sp. | reverse complement strand
CCACAGGGCCAAAATACCAGACCTCATGGCGTCCGTTTTTCGGGGGCCAGTTCACTTGTCGAAAGCCGCATGAGCATTGAGCTCGGCCATTTTGGTCACGCTCACCGGTTGGGTGAGCGCACTATGCACCCGCCAGCACCACCCTCACCGCGCCATGTGGCGTTGCTAGTGCAGTGTTTCGCGCTATCAGGCACTTATAACGAGTCGCCAAGGGGCCAGCTGCGCGGCGCGTGGCCGCAGGCATGGTGGCCCCATGTCAAGGCCGCGCAACAAAGCAGATGGCCCCTTGGCGGCTCGCCCTGCGGGAAGCCAGAAAAAGGCTTGCGGCGGCGTTGCGATTCTTGCCAAGGCCGCCAGCATTGGCTGCAAACCGCGCCTTGCCGCAAGCCTTTTTCTGGCTTTTATAAGTGCCTGATAGCGCGAAATACTGCACTAATCGTGGCGCACATCAGTGCGCGGCCTCCTCGCCCTTGCAGGGCGCGGCCCAGCCAGAGGCTGGACCCGTTCGCGCCGTCCAAAGGCGCACAGGCGCCTTTGGAGCCGCGGCGCTCACCCTTGCCTGGCACGCCGAGGGCGGCACTGGCGGGCGCATCCAACTGCCGGATTCAGGTTGAATCCACGACTGTCGTGGCGGCCCCGTGACGACCGCGGGCCTCAACCGCCGATGTAGCTCATCTCGATGCGTTTCTCGCTCGGGCCGTGGTCCGGCGGCAGGCTGGCGCGCAGCTCGCTGTAGCGGTCGGTGCGGCCCTGCCAGATGCCGGCGATGGCGCCCTGGATCGCCTCGTCCGGCGCGCCGCCGCGCAGCAGGGCACGCAGATCGTGGCCGTGGTTCGCGAACAGGCACAGGTAGAGCTTGCCGTCGGTCGACAGCCGCGCGCGGTTGCAGGCGCCGCAGAAGGGGTGCGTGACGCTGCAGATCACGCCGACCTCGCCCAGCGCCGGGTCGTGGCGGCCATCGGCGCCGGCGTAACCCCAGCGTTCGGCGGTCTCGCCAGGCGCCGTGGCTTCGAGCGGCACCAGCGGGAATTCGCTCTGCAGCAGGCGGATCACCTCGGCGCCGGGCAGCACCTCGGTCATGCGCCAGCCATTGGTCGAACCCACATCCATGAACTCGATGAAGCGCACCGTGATGCCGGTGCCGCGAAAGCGCCGCGCGATCGGCAGGATCTCCTGCTCGTTGGTGCCGCGCTTGACCACCACGTTGACCTTGATCGGCCCGAGGCCCGCAGCCTGCGCGGCGTCGATGCCGGCCAGCACCTTGTGCACCGGAAAGCCGACGTCGTTCATGCGCTGGAAGATCGTGTCGTCGAGCGCGTCCAGGCTCACGGTGACGCGCTTCAGGCCGGCCGCGGCCAGCGCCTTCGCCTTGCGCTCCAGCAGCGAACCATTGGTGGTGAGCGTGATGTCGAGTGGCTCGCCGTCCGGCGTGCACAACTGCGCCAGCAGCTCGATCAGGCCTTCGACGTTCTTGCGCACCAGCGGCTCGCCGCCGGTCAGGCGCAGCTTGTGCACGCCCTGCGTCACGAACAGCCCGGCCAGGCGCGCGATCTCCTCGAAGCTCAGCACCTCGGCCTGCGGCAGGAAGTGGTAGCGCGAGCCGAACACCTCCTTGGGCATGCAGTAGGTGCAACGGAAGTTGCAGCGGTCCGTGACGCTGATGCGCAGGTCGCGCAGCGGCCGGCCGCGCGTGTCGACCAGCGTGCCCGCCGGGGTTGCGGTCGGCAGCGGCGTCGGCGGCGACGACTTGACGACCCGGCCGTTCGAGCGCCGGGCGCTGTAGGAGGAAACCGTGCTCTTGTCCATGCGGGCCATTATGCTGAAGCGGACAGAGGCCCATCTGGGGTAGTGGTTTGCAGTCGTGGTTTGCGCGCCCGCGCGGCGCAGGCGCACGCTACCATGTGCGGCTGCACACGCATCGGAAGCCACGCATGAACGTCGCACGCTGGAATCGCCGTCACTGGCTGCAGGGCACAGCTGCGTTGCTGCTGGCCGACCCGGGCCGCGCTGCCGAGCCTGGCGCGGCGCCCCTGCCGGCGCTGGGCAGCGTATTGCCGCTGGCCCCCGCCAGTCTGCTGGACGGCGGTCGTTTCGAGCCGCGCGAGGCCGAGGGTCGGGTGCTGGTGCTCTACTGGTGGGCCAGCTGGTGCCCGTTCTGCGCCGAGCAGAGCCCCGAGATGCAGAAGCTCTGGGATGCCGGGCGCGCGCGCGGCCTGCGCCTGCTGGCGCTGTCGATCGACCGCCGCCCGGACGAGGCCGTGGCCTACCTGCGTCGCAAAGGCTACACCTTTCCGGCGGCCTGGCTCGGCCCCGAGCTGGCGCGTGCCTACCCCAAGCCCGAAGGGCTGCCGGTCACCGTGGTGCGCGGCAAGGATGGCCGCGTGCTGCAGGCCGAGCAGGGCCAGATGTTCCCCGAGGACGTCGCCGAACTGGCGCGCTGGCTGTGACCGGCACGGTGGATCCCGCGCTGGCCGCATCGCTGGCCCCCGGCCTGCTGGCCGACCTGATGGCGGCGCGCGCCTGTGCCTGGTTCAATCCGCGGCTGCAGCCCGCTGCCGTCGCCCTGCCCGAGGCCGGCCTGGGCGCCGCCGAGGTGCAGGAGGCCGCCGACCGCCTGCGGCGCTTCGCGCCCTGGCTGGCCGAGGCCTTTCCGGCCACGCGCGCCAGCGGCGGCATCATCGAGTCGCCCCTGGTGGCCGTGCCGGCGCTGCAGGCCGCGCTGGACGCGCGCCGCGGCATGGTGCTGCCCGGACGGCTGTGGCTGAAGCTGGATTCGGCGCTGCCGATCTCGGGCTCGATCAAGGCGCGTGGCGGCATCCACGAGGTGCTGCGCCACGCCGAGCGGCTCGCCCTTGACGCCGGCCTGCTGGCGCTGCAGGACGACTACCGCCGCTTCGCTGCGCCCGAGCTGCGCGCCCTGCTGGGCCGCCACCGCATTGCCGTCGGCTCCACCGGCAACCTCGGGCTGTCGATCGGCATCATCGGCGCGCAGCTCGGCTTCCAGGTCACGGTCCACATGTCGGCCGACGCGCGCCAGTGGAAGAAGGACCGGCTGCGCGCGCACGGCGTCACCGTGGTCGAGCACGCCGCCGACTACTCGGCCGCCGTGGCCGAGGGCCGGGCGCAGGCGGCGGCCGATCCATTGACCTATTTCGTCGACGACGAAAACTCGCCGCACCTGTTCCTCGGCTATGCCGTGGCGGCGCAGCGGCTCGCCGGCCAGCTCCAGGCGCTCGACCTCCGCGTCGGCCCGGACCGGCCGCTGTTCGTGTACCTGCCCTGCGGCGTCGGCGGCGGGCCGGGCGGTGTCGCCTTTGGCCTCAAGCTGGTGTTCGGCGACCACGTGCACTGCCTGTTTGCGGAGCCCACGCACGCGCCCTGCATGCTGCTGGGCCTGGCCAGTGGCTGGCACGAGGACGTGAGCGTGCACGACATCGGCCTGGACGGCGTCACCGCCGCCGACGGCCTGGCGGTGGCGCGCCCCTCGGGCTTCGTCGGGCGGCGCCTGGCGCACCTGATCGACGGCTGCTTCACTGTCGACGACGACGAACTGTTCCGCCTCGTGGCCCTGCTGCACCAGCACGAGGGCCTGGACGTCGAGCCCTCCGCCGTCGCCGGCCTGCCCGGACCCTGGCACGTCGCCCGGGCCGCCGGCCACCTGCAGCGCCTCGGCATCGGCCCGGCCGAACTGGCCCGGTCCACCCACATCGCCTGGGCCACCGGCGGCAGCATGGTGCCGGCCGAGGAGATGGCCGCTTACATCGCGCACGGCGCAGCGATGCTGTCCTGACCCTGCCCACCGGGGGCCGACGCGCCAGCCCTGCGACGCAGCCACACCGCTTCAGACGGGCTGGTTCAACCAGACCTCTCAAAAGGCCGCGGAGCAGGCCATTCGGAGGCGCCTGTGGCCGGAGTCTCCCTGGGCGCAGGCCCAGCAAAGCGGGGCAAGCGGCTGCGCGTGAAAGCCTGGCCTGGCCGCCCTCGTCGTTGCCGTGCTCGCCGGGTGCCCCAACCCGGCTGCCTCAATGGCAGTCCGAAGGCCGCGGAGCAGGCCATGCGGGGCACCCGTGACCAGGGTCCCCCTGGGCACAGGGTGCCTCCCCCTTCAAGGGGGAAGGAGCGCAGCGACACAGGGGGTGGCCTTAAACACACCGCCCCCCATCCACCTCTATGCACACGCCGCTGACGAAGGCCGCCTCGTCGCTGGCCAGATACAGCGCCGCATTGGCGACGTCGAGCGCGGTCGAGAAGCGGCCGAGCGGGATGGTGGCGCGGAATTTCGCGCGGCGCGCCTCGTCCAGCGGACCCCCGGCAAATTCGGCCGACAGGCCGGTGTCGGGATTGAACACCGGGTTGATGCAGTTGACGCGGATGTTGTCGGGGCCGAGCTCGGCCGCCATCGATTTGCTGGTGGTAATGACCGCGCCCTTGCTGCCATTGTACCAGGTCAGTCCGGGGCGCGGCCGGATCCCGGCGGTCGAGGCGATGTTGATGATGCTGCCCCCGCCATTCGCACGCATCGCCGGCACGGCGTGCTGGGCCGACAGGAAGATGCTCTTGACGTTGACGGCGTAGACCTTGTCGAACTCGGCTTCGCTCACCTCCAGCATGGGCCGGTTGCGGTGCGTCCAGCCGGCGTTGTTGACCAGCACGTCCAGCCTGCCGCCGTGATCCAGTGCCGTGTGCACGAGGCGCGCCCAGTCGGTGCTGCGCGTCACGTCACCGGCGACGAAGCAGGCCTTGCCGCCGGCCGCCGTGATGTCGGCGGCCACTTTCTCGCCCAGCTCGGCGTTGATGTCGGCCACCACCACTGCCGCGCCTTCGGCCGCCAGCCGCCGGGCAATGCCCTCACCAATGCCGCCGCCGGCGCCGGTGACGAGGATCGACTTGTTCTGCACGCGCATCGGGTTCCTCCCGTGTGATGAAGTTGGCACTCAACGGCACATGGTAAGCCGCGGCCGCTTTCCCGTTGCTACCATGGTCGTTTCCCCGGATTCGACAGAGGAAGGAAGCCGCACATGAATGGCTCGCTCATCGACGACCTGATGGGTCAATTGCAGGGCCCGGCGATGGGCCAGATCGCCCGGCAGCTGGGCACCGACACCGGTACCGCCAGCAACGCCATCGCCGCCGCGCTGCCGATGGTGGTCGGCGCGCTGGGCCGCAACACGCAGCAGCCCGAGGGCGCGGCGGCGCTGTTCAACGCGCTGCAGCGCGACCATGCAGGGCAGGGTGCTGTGGACCTGGGTGGCCTGATGGGCGCCATGCTCGGGGGGGCTGGCGGCGCGGCCGGCACCGGCGGCCTGGGCGGCCTGCTGGGCAACGTGCTCGGCGGTGGCGCGCCGGCCAGTCGCCAGATGGATGCGGGCGGCATCCTCGGTCACATCTTCGGCAGCGCGCAGCCGCGTGCCGAGGTCGGACTGAGCCAGGCGGCCGGGCTGCAGTCCGGGCAGGCCGGCAAGCTGTTGATGATGCTGGCGCCCATGGTCATGGCGGCGCTGGCCGGACGCGTACGAGCCGGCAAGCTGGACGCCGGCGGCCTGGGCAGCGCACTGGGCCAGGAGCGCATGCGGGTGCAGCAGCAGGGCGGCCTCGGCGGCGGCCTGCTGAACGCCGTGCTGGACCAGGACGGCGACGGCAAGGTCGACCTGGGCGACCTGCTCAAGCTCGGCGGCAGCCTGCTCGGCGGCCGGCGCTGAGCGGCCAGCAGCCGAACAGCCGAACAGCCGAACAGCCGAACAGCCGAACAGCCGAACAGCCGGACGCAGAGGACGCGAAGGTTGCGCAGAGGACGCGGAAGAAACCGAATTCCTTTTGCGTCTTCTGCGTGATCTCTGCGCCTTCTGCGTATGGATGTTCTGGCTTCTGATCCCGGATCTAGCCGTGGCGCACCGCCACGGTCTTCAGCACGGTGAAGCCGTAGAGCGCCTCGAAGCCCTTCTCGCGCCCGTAGCCGGATGACTTGTAGCCGCCGAAGGGCAGCTCGACGCCGCCACCGGCGCCGTAGTTGTTGATGAACACCTGGCCGCTGCGCACGCGCCGCGCCATGCGCAGCTGGCGCCCGCCGTCGCGCGTCCAGACGCCGGCGACGAGGCCGAAGCGCGTCGCGTTGGCCAGTTCCACCGCGTGGTCCTCGTCGCGGAAGGGCATGGCGGCAAGCACCGGGCCGAACACTTCTTCCTGCGCCAGGCGGTGCTGCACCGGCACGTCGGCCAGCAGCACCGGCGCCTGGTAGTAGCCGCCGGCCGGCGCCTCGGCCACGATCTCGCCCTCGGCCACGGTGCGGATGCCGTCGCGCCGCGCCTCGGCCAGGAAGTCGGTGACGCGCTTCTTCTGGCCAGCGCGGATCAGCGGCCCGACATCCAGGTCCATGCCGGCCGGGCCGACGCGCAGCGCGGCAAAGGCCTGGCCCAGGCGCTCGAGCAGCGGCTGGTAGATGGCCTGCTCGACCAGCACGCGCGAGCCGGCCGAGCAGGTCTGGCCGGCGTTCTGCACGATGGCGTTGATGATGACCGGCAGCGCCGCGTCGAGGTCGGCGTCGGCAAACACGATCTGCGGGCTCTTGCCACCGAGCTCCAGCGTCACCGGGCAGTGGCGTTTCGCGGCGGTCTGCTGGATCAGCGTGCCCACGCGCGGGCTGCCGGTGAAGCTGATGTGGTCCACGCCCGGGTGCTCGGCCAGCGCCTGGCCGACCTCGTGGCCGAAGCCGGTGACGACGTTGATGGCACCGGGCGGAAAGCCGCAGTCGGCGGCCAGCTGCGCCACGCGCAGGATCGACAGGCAGGCGTCCTCGGCCGGCTTGACGACGCAGCAGTTGCCGGCCGCCAGCGCGCCGCCGACGCTGCGGCCGAAGATCTGCATCGGGTAGTTCCAGGGGATCACGTGGCCGGTCACGCCGTGCGGCTCGCGCCAGGTGAAGACGCTGTAGCCGCTCTGGTAGGGCAGGGTCTCGCCGTGCAGCTTGTCGCAGGCGCCGGCGTAGAACTCGAAGTAGCGCACCAGCGCCGCCACGTCGGCCCGGGCCTGCTTCGTCGGCTTGCCGCAGTCGCGCTGCTCGAGCAGGGCGAGTTCGTCGGCGTGCTCGGCCACGCGGGCCGACAGGCGCTGCAGCAGGCGCCCGCGCTCGGCGGCCGAAAGCCGGCTCCACGGTCCCTCGAAGCAGCCGCGCGCCGACTGCACGGCGGCGTCGATGTCCTGCGCGTCGCTGTGCTGGATGTCGTCGAACACCAGGCCGTCGGACGGGTCGATCACGGGGATCGAGCGCATGCTCATGGAGGAGACCGGGTAGTTGTCGATGAAGTTGAGTTGCATGGCGCGATTGTGCCGCCGGCGCGCCACAATGGATGCATTCGAATCACCCCGCATGCGCGATGTCTGTCCAGCGTCCTTCCGGCCGCCGGCCTGCAGGAATCTGGGTGCTGGGGTTCGTCAGCCTGCTGATGGACGTGTCGTCCGAGATGATCCATGCGCTGCTGCCGGTGGTGGTGCCGATCCTGGTCGGCCTGATCCTGGGCCCGAAGGCACTGGGTGGCCTGCTGCTGGGGGTGCTGCTGTGGGGCCTGCACATGGGCATGACGCAGGGCCTGCTGAGTGCGATGGTGGCCGCCGGCGCGCCCGCAGACCTGCGTGGCACCGCGTTCGGCTTCTTCAACCTGGTGAGCGGGCTCGCGATGCTGGCCGCCAGCGTGCTGGCCAGCCTGCTGTGGCAGTACCTGGCTCCGGCCTGGACCTTTGGCGCCGGTGCGGTGTTCGCTGGCGCGGCGCTGCTGGCGTTGCGCGGCGACGGCCACTGAGGCCAAAAAAAGCCCGCCGGGAGGCGGGCTTTCGGGAGCGGCGCAAGCGCCAGCGCGTCACTGCCGCGCGCGGGCCGTCTCAGTGGCCGTCGGCAGGTACGCGGCGACGTCCACGGCGGCAGCATCCTGCTGCGCCACGACCGCGGCCGGCGTGTCCGCCGCATTGGCGGTCTTCTGGCCGCCGTGCATGCTGACCACCAGGGGCACGATCAGCAAGGCCACGATGTTGATGATCTTGATCAGCGGGTTGACGGCGGGGCCGGCGGTGTCCTTGTAGGGGTCGCCCACGGTGTCGCCGGTGACGGCGGCCTTGTGCGCCTCGCTGCCCTTGCCGCCGTGGTGGCCGTCCTCGATGTACTTCTTGGCGTTGTCCCAGGCGCCGCCGCCGGTGCACATGGAAATGGCGACGAACAGCCCGGTCACGATGGTGCCCATCAGCAGGCCACCCAGCGCCTTCGGGCCCAGGATCAGGCCGACCAGGATCGGCACCACCACCGGCAGCAGCGAGGGGATCATCATCTCCTTGATCGCCGCGCCCGTCAGCAGGCTGACGGCCTTGCCGTACTCGGGCTTGCCCGTGCCTTCCATGATGCCCTTGATCTCGCGGAACTGGCGACGCACTTCCTCGACCACCGAGCCGGCGGCGCGGCCCACGGCCTCCATCGCCATGGCGCCGAACAGGTAGGGGATCAGGCCGCCGATGAACAGGCCGACGATCACCATCGGGTCCGACAGGTCGAATGCCGTGCCGGCGCCGAAGCTGTCGAGCTTGTGCGTGTAGTCGGCAAACAGCACCAGCGCCGCGAGGCCCGCCGAGCCGATGGCGTAGCCCTTGGTCACCGCCTTGGTGGTGTTGCCCACGGCGTCCAGCGGGTCGGTGATGTCGCGCACCTCGGAGGGCATCTCGCTCATCTCGGCGATGCCGCCGGCGTTGTCGGTGATCGGCCCATAGGCGTCCAGCGCCACGATGATGCCGGCCATCGACAGCATCGACATGGCGGCCACGGCGACGCCGTACAGGCCGGCCAGGGCATAGGCCGAGACGATCGCCGCGCAGACGAACAGCACGGGCCAGGCGGTGGACTTCATCGAGATGCCGATGCCGGCGATGATGTTGGTGGCGTGGCCGGTGGTGCTGGCCTGCGCCACGTGCTGCACCGGCTTGTACTGGGTGCCGGTGTAGTACTCGGTGATCCACACCAGCAGGGCCGTCAGCACCAGGCCGATCACGCAGGCGCCGAACAGGCGCATCACGGCGCCTTCGCCGCCTAGCGCATTGTCCGGGATGATCCAGGCAGTGACGAACCAGAACGCGATCAGCGACAGGATGCCCGCGATCGCCAAGCCCTTGTAGAGCGCCGGCATCACGTTCTTCATGCCCGGGCTCGCCTTGACGAAGAAGGTGCCGATGATCGAGGCGACGATGGAGACCGCGCCCAGCGCCAGCGGGTACATCACGGCGGCGGTCGGCGCGGCCGTGATCATCAGGCCGCCGAGCACCATGGTGGCGATCAGCGTGACGGCGTAGGTCTCGAACAGGTCGGCCGCCATGCCGGCGCAGTCGCCCACGTTGTCGCCCACGTTGTCGGCGATCACCGCCGGGTTGCGCGGGTCGTCCTCGGGGATGCCGGCTTCCACCTTGCCCACCAGGTCGGCGCCGACGTCGGCGCCCTTGGTGAAGATGCCGCCGCCCAGCCGTGCGAAGATCGAAATCAGCGACGAACCGAAGGCTAGGCCGATCAGCGGGTTGAGCGCCTTGGAATCGGCGGCCGCACCCCCCAGGAACCAGTAGAAGCCGGCCACGCCCAGCAGGCCCAGGCCGACCACCAGCATGCCGGTGATGGCGCCGCCGCGGAAGGCCACGTCCAGCGCCGGGCCGATGCCGCGGGTCGCCGCCTGCGCCGTGCGCACGTTGGCGCGCACCGACACGTTCATGCCGATGAAGCCGCAGGCGCCCGAGAGCACCGCGCCGACCACGAAGCCGATCGCGGTCTGCACGTCCAGCACCAGGGCGATCAGGATCGCCAGCACCACGCCGACGATGGCGATGGTCTTGTACTGCTTGGCCAGGTAGGCGGCCGCGCCGGCCTGGATCGCCGCGGCGATCTCCTGCATGCGCGCGTTGCCCGCGTCCTGGGAAAGAATCCAGCCGCGTGCCCAGAAGCCGTAGATCACGGCGACCAGACCGCAGACGAGCGCCAGTATCAGCGCCGAATTGCCTGTCATTTCAGATTACTCCTCGCTCAAGCCTTGCATTCGGGAGGAGCTGGCGCGCTCGGCTGAAGCGTCAACGCAGCCAGTTCTCCCACCTGCGTTGCTTCCTCGCGCCTGATTGGGGGCCGCGATTGGCCAACCCGGCAATTTTACGCACAAGCCGCGCCGCCCCCGGCCGCGCCGATGGCTCGCGCTAGAATGCAAAGTTGGCCCGATCTGCCCATTTCCAGACATCGACAGCGGAGCGCCCATGCCTCTTGAAAGCGTCAGCCCCGGAAAGAATGCCCCCGCGGAATTCAACGTCATCATCGAGATCCCGATGGAAGCCGACCCGATCAAGTACGAGGTCGACGATGACACCGGTGCCCTGTTCGTCGACCGCTTCATGACGGTGGCGATGTACTACCCGACCAACTATGGCTACATCCCGCAGACGCTGTCGGGCGACGGCGACCCGGTCGACGTGCTGGTGGTCACGCCGTACCCGCTGCAGTCCGGCGTGGTGATCACCTGTCGCGCGGTCGGCATCCTGAAGATGGAGGACGAGGCGGGCATCGACGGCAAGGTGCTGGCCGTGCCGGTCGACAAGGTGTCCACCATGTACAGCCGCTGGAAGAAGATCGAGGATGTCAACGCCATGCGGCTCGAGGCGATCTCCCACTTCTTCCAGCACTACAAGGACCTGGAGCACGGCAAGTGGGTCAAGCTGCTGGGCTGGGAAGGCCCGGAGGCGGCGCAGCAGGAAGTGGCCGACGGCATTGCCAATTTCCGCCGGCACCACGCCGAACGCGGCTGAGGGCCGCCGCCAGGCGGCCTGCGCGGGGCTCGAGGTTCCTGCGTGAAAACGCACGCATGCCGAAGTGGCGCAAGCACGACAGGCTATTGGTTCGATAGCGACCGTTGATCCGTCCGGGAGCGTCGCGCTGGGTATCATCGCGCCCTGCAGCCTGCTCCCGCCATGCCATCTCCCGAGGCCACTCGACGCCGCGCGACCCTGTCTGCCGCCATCCTGACCGAGGCGGTGCTGCGCTTGGAGCGCACGGGGCCGCTGGAGGACAGTGCCGAGCTGCAGCAGGCCTTTCGCACCCGGCCCACGCGCGCGGCACAGCTGCAGGAACGCGCGGGGCTGCTTGGCGTGCGACTTGGGCTGTTGCGCGAGCTGGCGCGCTGGCGCCGGATGCTGCTGCTCGCGGTGGCGGTGCTGGCGATCGCCATGGCGTTGCTGGCGCTGGCGACGGTGCGCGCGCTGCTGGGACCGGATCGCAGCATCAATGCCGTGGCCGCCTTCATCAGCCTGCTGGGCTGGCATGGTGCCACCCTGGTGCTGTGGCTGCTCGGTTTCCTGCGGCCCTGGCGCGCCCGGTCCGGTCGGCTGTCGCTGGCGCGCGCCGCGCTCTGGCTGGTGGCACAGGTCCCTGCGGGGGGCGGCCACGCGGGCGGGCGCACCCGCCATGGGCCGCTGCTGCTGCAGTCGACCATGGCGGTGCTGCGGCGCGCCCGCCTGTGGCCCTGGCTGACGGGCGTGCTGAGCCACATGATCTGGGCACTGTCGTTCGTGGTCGTGCTCGGCGTGCTGTGGCTGCGCTTTGCTTTCCAGGAATACCGGCTGACCTGGGAGACCACGATCCTGAGCGCCGGGTTCTTCGAGCGCTTCGTTGCCGTCACGGGCGTGCTGCCGGCTCGGCTCGGCTTTGCCGTGCCCGATGCCGCCGCCGTGCTGCAGGCCGGCAGCGCCGGCACCGTCGCCCTCGCGGCCAGCCAGAGCGCCTGGGCCCAGTGGCTGCTGGGCTGCGTCACCGCGTATGGCCTGCTGCCGCGCGCATTGCTGGCGCTCCTGAGCATCTGGCGCTGGCGCGCGGGTCAGGCGCGGGTGGCGCAGCCCGACATGGTGGATGCCGCGGTGCGCGGCATCATGGCCCGGCTCGACGCACTCGAGCCGGCGTCACAGGTGATTGACCCGGAACAGCGGCCGGACGGGCCCGGCCTGGCAGGGCGCATGCCGGCAGTCCCGGGATCCGACGCACTGGTGGTGGTCGGCTTCGAGCTGCCGCCGGAGGTCTCCTGGCCGCCGCCGGACCTGCCGGCATCGGCCGTGACGCTGTCGGTGTCCGGCAGCGCTGCCGAGCGCCGGGCCGCCAGCACGCGGCTCGCGGCAATACGTCCGATGGCGTTGCTGGTGCAGGTCCACGCCACGTCCAGCCCGGACCGGGGTACGGCGCGCTTCCTGCGGGACGCCACGACCTTTGCGGGCCGCAGCGCGGTCTGGCTGCAAGCGCCGGACGGCCCGGTGCCACGCCAGGCCGCGCAGCGCTGGCGCGACTGGCTGCGGGCCGAGGGCTTCGCGGCGTGCGCGCTGCTGCAGGACGCCGCGGCCGTACGGAACTGGATGGCATCCGCGCATGGCTGAGCCGCTCACCATCGCCGTCGTCGGCCACACCAACGCCGGCAAGACCTCGCTGCTGCGCACGCTCACGCGGCGCGTGGACTTCGGCGACGTGTCGGACCGGCCCGGTACCACGCGCCATGCCGAGGCGATTGCGCTGCGGCTGGAGGGGCGTGTCCTGGCCCGCTTCATCGACACGCCGGGGCTGGAGGACGCGGTCGCGCTGCAGGAATACCTGCAGCGCCTGGAGGGCGAGTCCGAGCACGCGCAGCTGCAGGGCTTCCTGCGCGGACCCGAGGCCCATGCCGCCTTCGAGCAGGAGGCCAAGGTGGTGCGCGCGCTGCTGGAGCAGGCCGATTGCGCGATGCTGGTGATCGATACGCGCGAACCGGTGCTGCCCAAGTACCGCGCCGAGATGCGCATCCTGATCGCCTGTGCGCGGCCCATCCTGCCGGTTCTCAACTTCGTGCGCGATGCTGCCTCGCGCCAGGCCGAATGGCACCGGATGTTGCGCGAGAGCGGTCTGCACGCGCGTGTCGAATTCGACGCCGTGGCGCCCTTCATCGGCTCCGAGCAGCAGCTCTACAGCGACCTCGCCACGTTGCTGCCGACGCATCGCGAACGGCTGCAGGAGATCGGCTCCAGCCTGGCCGCCGAGGCGCGTGACCGGCGCGCCGCAGCTTGCCGCGTGGTGGCCGATGCCCTGGTCGACGTCGCCGCCATGCGCCGCGCGCTGCCCGCGGCCGAGTTCGCCCGGCAGGACCGGCAACAGGCCTTCGTGCAGGCTTTCCGGGACGAGGTGCGGCGCCATGCGCGGCGCGCCGTCGACGCGCTGCTGGCACTCTACGGTTTTCGCCCGGGCGACGCCGAGCTGGCCGACATGCCCGAGCTGGCCGGCCGCTGGGCGGACGATCTGTTCAATACCGAGCTGCTGCTGCAGGCGGGCAAGCGCCTGGGCCTGGGCGCCATGATCGGCGCTGGCGTCGGCGCCGTAGCCGACGTCGCGCTGGCCGGGCTGTCCCTGGGCGCGGCCACCACGCTCGGCGCCACGGTCGGCGGCGCCGTCTCCGGCGGCTGGCGACCGCTGTGGCGCAAGCTGGAAAACCGCCTGACCGGGGTGCAAGAGCTGACGGTGGAAGACCCCGTGCTGGTGCTGATGGCGGGCCACCTGCTGCAACTCGTGCGCGCCCTGGCGCTGCGCGGCCACGCGGCACAGGAGACGCTGCGCGTGACGGCCGATCCGGCGCCCGACGCGGCAGGCGACATGCGCGTGGCGATCGGCTTGCTCGGCAGCGCGCGCGGTCACCCCGAATGGGAGCGCGGCAGTCCGGGCGCGCTGGACGACGAAGGCCGCGCCGAGTTGCACACTGCCCTGGCGCGCCAGTTGCTGGACCGCCTGACGGACGCGCCGGGTGCCGCGCCGCCGGCCCTGCCGGGAGCCGGTTGATGTCGCGCCGGGTGCAAGGGCCTGGCCCGCGCCGCCGGCTCGCGCGGACATGCGGGCAGGCGGATCAGGGGCCGGTGATGCAAGCGCAGCGAAGTCAACCGGCATGTGCTGGCGCGGGCGCAAGCTCATGAGAACTCGCCAAGGCAGCGGTTACGATGCGTCGCTGTCACTGGAGGGAGTGGAACCGTGATCAAGAGACTCTTCGGAATCCTGCTGCTGGCCCTGGTCGCGCTGGCGCTGGCGCTGGCCGTCAACACCTGGCGCCATGGCTCGCGCCAGCTGCAGGTCGAGCCGCTGGCGCCCATCGCGATCGACGAGGCCGCCGTGGCCGGCCGGCTGGCCGAGGCGGTGCGGCTGCAGACCGTGTCGTCACAGGCCGATGCGGGCCAGAATGCCGACCAGTTCCGCGCCCTGCACGCGCTGCTGCAGCAGCAGTTTCCGCGCGTGCATGCCACGCTCAAGCGCGAGCTGGTGAACGAGCTCAGCCTGCTCTACACGTGGGAAGGCGCCGACCCGAAGGCGCCCGCCATGGTGCTGCTGGCGCACCAGGACGTGGTGCCGATCGCACCCGGCACCGAGGGCGACTGGCAGCAGCCGCCGTTTGCCGGCATCGTCAGGGACGGCTACGTCTGGGGCCGTGGCTCGTGGGACGACAAGGGCAACCTGCTGGCCCAGCTCGAGGCGGTGGAGCTGCTACTGGCCGCAGGCTGGCAGCCGCCGCGCACCATCTACCTGGCTTACGGCGCGGACGAGGAGGTGGGCGGCCACCGCGGCGCGGCCAGCATCGCCGGACTGCTCAAGTCGCGCGGCGTGCAGGCGGACTTCGTGCTGGACGAGGGCCTGCTGGTGCTGGATGGCGTGATGCCCGGCCTGAAGCGGCCGGCCGCCCTGGTCGGCATCGCCGAGAAGGGCTACATGTCGGTGCAACTGGGCTTCACCGCCACCCCCGGCCACTCGTCCATGCCGCCGTCGGCCGGCGCCAGCGCCATCGGCATGATGAGCGCGGCCCTGGCGGCGCTCGACCGCCAGCAGATGCCGGCTGGCATGCGCGGCGTGGCGGCCGAGATGTTCGACGTGCTGGCGCCCGAGATGGGCGGCTTCTCGCGCGTGGCGCTGTCCAACCTGTGGCTGTTCGGCCCGCTGGTGCAGCGGCAGCTCGAGCGCGCCGCCAGCACCAACGCCATGCTGCGCACCACCACCGCGCTCACCATCGCCAGCGCCGGCAACAAGGACAACGTGCTGCCGGGTCGCGCCGAGGCCGTGGTCAACTTCCGCATCCTGCCTGGCGACACGCGCGCGCAGGTGACCCAGCACGTCGAGCAGGTGGCGGGCGGGCAGGTACCGGCCGGGCACCTGGCGGTCAACCCGCTGCCCGGCTCGAAGGAGGCATCCAAGGTCGCGCCCACCGGTGCTGCGCCCTACCAGGCGCTGGCGCGCACCATCCGCGAGGTGTTTCCGGATGCCCTGGTGGCACCCGGCCTGATGGTGGCCGGCACCGACTCGGTGCACTACGAGCCGATCAGCGACCACATCTTCAAGTTCTCGCCGATCCGGGCCGACAGCGAGGACCTCAAGCGCTTCCATGGCACCAACGAGCGCCTGTCCGTGAAGAATTACGCGGATGCCATCCGTTTCTATCACCGGCTCGTCACCCAGGTGGCAAAAACACCGCGCGCTACGGCAAGCTGACTGTTTCCACTTGTCAAATCCGTCGCAACCGATGAACAATCGCACCATGACTGCCTACACCAAGCTTTCGGTCGCTGCCGCCACGCTGCTGCTGGCCGCGGGCGCGCAAGCCGCCTGCTACACCGTGATGGATGCCAAGGGCAACATCGTGTCGCAGACCACCACGCCGCCGGTCGACATGTCCTACCAGTTGCACCAGACCGTGCCCGAGCGCTACGGCCCCGGTGCCAGCATGGTGTTCGGCATCGCCGACGACAACTGCGGCTTTCCGGCCGAGGCGCGCGAGCGCGACGCCTTCAAGCCGGCTGCCTTCCGCAGCGGCGGCAAGGCCCGGCGCGCGCCCAAGGCCGATCGCGGCTGAGTACCGGTACCGGTCCTACCTCGGCGGGTGGCCGAAGGGGTCGCGCGCGCGCAGCCGCGCCAGATAGCCCGTCATGGCCGCGTCCTCGCGGTCCAGGAAGCGCCCCACCGCCTCGGCAAAGGCCGGGTGCGCGAGCCAGTGCGCGCTGTGCGTGGTCACCGGTAGCAGGGCGCGCGCCATCTTGTGCTCGCCCTGGGCGCCGCCTTCAAAGCGCGCGATGCCGTGCGCGATGCACCACGCCAGCGGCGCGTAGTAGCACAGCTCGAAGTGCAGGCAGTCCACGCGCTCCAGCGCGCCCCAGTAGCGACCGTAGGCCACGCGGCCCGTGGTGCGTTCCTCATGGTCGCCGGGTGAACTCGTGTCCAGCGCGATCAGGCTGGCGGCGATCGGCCGTCCCTCGCGCTCGGCGATGAACAGCACCCAGGCCCGTGGCAGGTCGCGCGCCATGCGGACAAAGAAGTCGGGCGTCAGATAGGGCGCGTTGCCGTGCTCGAGATAGGTGCGTTCGTAGCAGCGGTAGAAGAAGTCCCAGTCGGCCGGCGTGATGTCGACCCCGCGCGCCCAGCGCACGCGCACGCCGGCGTCCGCCACGCGCCGGCGCTCCTGCCGGATCTTCTTGCGCTTCTCGCGCTGCAGCGAGGCCAGGAAGTCCTCGAAGTCGGTGAATGGTCGCGCGCCCGTGGTTTCGGCCGCACGGACTTCACGGGTTCCCGAGCCGCCGCCGGGCCGTCCCAAGGGGGCGAGCGCCCCCGAGGGGCTGAGGGCCGCGGCTCCAGGCTCGCCAGTGCGAGCCTGGACAGCCCGAAGACGAGTCGACTCTGGCGGCTCCGCGGCCTGCAAGGCCGGCGCAGCAGGCGCAGCGGGGGAGCGCGGGGGCTTCATGAGCGCCGCCGGGCCGTCCCAAGGCGCGAAGGCCCCCTCGGGGGGCAGCGCAGCAGGCGCAGCCGCGGAGCGTGGGGGCTTCATGAGCGCCGCCGGGCCGTCCCAAGGCGCGAAGGCCCCCTCGGGGG
>NZ_DAOKZG010000007.1:0-76048 GCF_035325765.1 Ottowia sp. | reverse complement strand
GGCCCCCTCGGGGGGCAGCGCAGCAGGCGCAGCCGCGGAGCGTGGGGGCTTCATGTTCTTCCAGTGGAACTGCACCTGCTGGCGCAGCATCAGGCCGGTGTCCTCGCAGGCCGCGACATCCGTGTCATCGCCGTACAGCACGTGCAGCGACGACAGCCCGTTGTCGGTGCAGGCCTGCAGCAGCGCCTGCAGCAGCGCCGCGCGCGCCGGGGCATCACGGGCCAGCAGGCGCGAGCCCGGCACCGGAGTGAAGGGCACGGCCACCAGTGCCTTGGGGTAGTAGGCCAGGCCGTGTTCGGCGTAGGCATTGGCCCAGGCCCAGTCGAACACGTATTCGCCGTAGGAGTGCTCCTTCAGGTAGAGCGGGCAGGCTGCGGCCAGTGCGTCGCCATCCCACAGCAGCAGGTACTGCGGCGTCCAGCCGGTGCGCGCCGCGGCGCTGCCGCTGGCGTGCAGCGCCGCCAGGTAGGCGTGGCGCATGAATGGCGTGGGCGTGGCCTGGCGAGCCAGCAGCGCGTCCCAGCGCGCGGCGTCGATGCGCGTCGGATCGGCGGCGATCTCCAGCCGCCAGCCGGCATGGCCAGCCGCCCGGGGCGCGTTACCATGCATGTCCGTTTGGCGAGACGAGTGCATTCATGACCTTCCGCATCCGCGTGGCCCAGCTTGATGCCGTGGTTGGCGACCTGGCGGGCAATGCCGGCCAGATTGCAGCGGCGGCACACGCCGCGCACGCCGCTGGCGCGTGCGTGCTGCTCACGCCCGCGCTGTCGATCTGCGGCCCCACGCCGGAGGACCTGCTGCTGCGCTCATCCTTCATCGCTGCCTGCGATGATGCCGTGAAATCGCTGGCGCAGGCGACCGCCGCGCTGCAAGGCCTTGCCATCGTCGTCGGCCATCCGCAGCAGGCCGAGGGCGGCCAACTGGTGCACGCGGCCAGCGTGCTCGAGGGCGGCCAGGTGCGCGCACGCAGCACCCAGCGGCGCCTGTCGGGGCAGGCGGCGCCGCACGAAGCGCGGCACTTCACGCCCGGCGCCGGCGGCTGCGTGTTCGAGGCAGGCGGCGTGCGCGCCGGCCTGCTGGTCGGAGGCGACACCGACGACACGCTGGAGATCGAGCGGCTGCGCCAGGCCGGCGCTAGCTGGATCGTCCTGCTGCGCGCGCTGCCCTACCGCGCCGGCCAGGCGCGCGCCCTTGGCCACGCGCTCGCGGCACGCGCGCAGGCCGCGGGCCTGCCGCTGGTATGGGTCAACAGCGTTGGCGGCCAGGACCAGTGGGTGTTTGCCGGCGGTGCGCGCGTGCTCGGCGCGGACGGCCAGGCCAGCGGCAGCGCGCCCCAGTTCGAGAGCGCGACGCTCGACGTGCTGGCCACCGACGCCAGCGGCGCCGTCACGCTGGAAGCGCCGCGCGCGCCCGTGCTCGGCGCCGACGAGGAGCTGTGGCGCGCGCTGGTGCTGGCGCTGCGCGACTACGTGCGCAAGAACGGCTTCCAGCGCGTCGCGCTCGGCCTGTCGGGCGGGCTGGATTCGGCCCTGGTGCTGGCGCTGGCGGTCGACGCCTTGGGCGCCGACGCCGTGCACACGCTGATGATGCCCAGCTTCTACACCGCCGATATCAGCGTCGAGGACGCGCGCGAGATGGCGCGGCGCCTGGGCGTGCGCCACGACGAGGTGTCGATCGCCCCGGCCTTCGAGGCCTTCAAGGCCACGCTGGCGCCGCTGTTTGCCGGCCGGCCCGAGGACACGACCGAGGAAAACATCCAGGCCCGCGTGCGCGGCGTGCTGCTGATGGCGCTGTCCAACAAGCTGGGTCACCTGATCCTGGCCACCGGCAACAAGAGCGAGGCCGCGGTCGGCTACAGCACCCTGTACGGCGACACCTGCGGCGCCTACGCACCGCTGGCCGACGTGCTCAAGACCACCGCCTACCGGCTCGCGCGCTGGCGCAATGCGCACGATCCCTTCGGCACGGGCGCCAATCCGATCCCCGAGCGCATCCTGACGCGTCCGCCCAGCGCCGAACTGCGCCCGGGCCAGACCGACCAGGACAGCCTGCCGCCCTATGAGGTGCTCGACGCCATCATCACGCGCTACGTCGAGCAGGGTGCCAGCGTGGCCGAACTGCGCGCCGAGGGCCTGGCCGCCGACGTCGTCGAGCGCGTGGTGCACCTGATCCACCAGAACGAATACAAGCGCCGCCAGGAGCCGCCCGGCCCCAGCGTCTCGACGCGCGCCTTCGGCGTCGACTGGCACTACCCGATGACGCAGCGGTTTCGCTGAGCGCCTGTGAAAGAATCGCGCATGGCCACCTTCCCGCGCACCCGCCGCCACTCGCGAAGCGCCCTGGCCGCGTCGCGCCGGCTGCGGCCTGAGTCCGCCCCGCGCGCCAGCCTGGCCGGCCATGTTGGCCCCATCGACAACCCTTGAATTTCCAGGAGCACAGCCCATGAAGCAGATCACCGCCGTCATCAAGCCCTTCAAGCTCGAGGAGGTGCGCGAAGCCCTGGCCGAGGTCGGGGTCACGGGCCTCACCGTCACCGAGGTCAAGGGCTTTGGCCGCCAGAAGGGCCATACCGAGCTCTACCGCGGCGCCGAATACGTGGTCGACTTCCTGCCCAAGGTGAAGATCGAGGTCGTCGTGCCCGAGGACGCCGTCGACCGCTGCGTCGACGCCGTCATCAAGGCTGCGCGCACCGGCAAGATCGGCGACGGCAAGATCTTCGTCACCGCCGTGGAGCGCGTGGTGCGGATCCGGACGGGGGAGGAGGGGGAGACGGCGGTGTGAGGGCCAGGTGATGGCATGCATGCGGATGGTTCTGATTTGCCGCAACTGGACGACTTGGGCTCATCGCCAGAAGCCGTGGGGGCCATGGACATGCCTGCTGGGTGCAAGTGATGCCCTGCGCGCCGGCGTACCGCCCTGCGCAAGGGCCTTCGACAACCCCTCCTCGGAATCGACATGCGGCTTGCCGGCGTGTTCTCCATGCTCGAGCCGGCCAAGCACGCCCACCGCGCCTCTGGCGAGAGCTGACATGGCATTGGAGCCCGCGCACTTCGACGGCTGCCGACCCTGATCGCGCAGGGAGAAGCCCGATGCTCCAGATCGCCATCCCCCTGGTTCTGCTGCTCTACGCCGGCTGGGCCTGGCTCCTGTATCGCCTGCATGTGGCACTGGATGCGATCGACCCCGTCATGTCGGAGCAGATCGGCCAGCCTTCGCTGTTCTGGACGCCGTTCAACGGCCATGCGCTGCTGGTCGGGCTGATCCGGCGGCGCGATCTGCGCAGCACGCGCCATGCGCCACTGGCGACGCAGGCCCGTGTCATGCGCGCGTGGGCGGTCGCCACCGTTGCGGGCACGGTGTGGCTGTTGTGGGTCGTCCATCAGACGCCGGGGTTCTGAAGGGCGGATGCGCGCCCGCGCCTTGACGCCGCGGCGCTGGGATCGCATAGACTTGTTTTATGAGCTGGCTCGAGAAACCCCTGTTGCGCCCGCTGTTCCTGCTGGCTCCGGTGCTGCTCGCCAGCGCCTGCGCGCCGCAGGCGCGGCCTGGCACCAAGACCCTCGCCGCAACCCTCACGCAAAACTATGTCTGCGCAAGCGGCGCCCGCATCGTCGCCAGCTATCCGGACACGGATTCGGCCATCGTGCAATACCAGGGCGAAGCCCACAGGCTCGGGATCGCGGTTTCGGCCGGCGGGGCGCGCTACGTGGGCGAGCGCATCGAGTGGTGGACCAAGGGCAGCGGCGCGGGTGCGAGTGGCACCCTGCTGAGGCACAACGCGGACGGCACCAGCGGCGAGGTGCTGGAGCTGTGCACCGGCGAGTGAGCGTCGCGGTCGGGAAGGCGCGGCGACGCTGAGGCGTCACCTGCGCGACTGTGGCGCGCCGCGTGCGGTGGCGGCGCGACGCGGCGGCGCGCTACCATTTCGGGCAGACCGCCGACGCGGGGCACGCGCTGGGCGGCGTCATTTCAAGGAGACACAGCCGATGCCCGCTCACTATCCGTTCTGGCCCGCGCGCCTGCCCCACAGCATCACCATCCCGGCCACCTCGCTGTGGCAGAACCTGGCGGTGAGCGCCATGCGTTATCCGGATCGGGCGGCGACGGTGTTCTTCGGCTCGGTGCTGACCTGGGCGCAGATGAAGCAGGCGGCCGAGCGCCTGGCGGCGCGCCTGCAGGCGCTGGGCGTGGCCAAGGGCGATCGCGTGCTGCTGGACATGCAGAACACGCCGCAACTCATCATCGCGCACTTCGCCATCCTGCGCGCCGACGCGGTGGTGGTGCCCGTGAACCCGATGAACAAGGCCGACGAGCTGCAGCACTACATCAGCGACTCGGACGCCCGCGTGGCGATCACCACGGGCGAGATCGCGGGCGAGCTGGCGGCGGCTTCCGACGCGTTGCCGACCGGCAGCGGACTGGCGCACCTGATCGTCGCGCAGTACACCGACGGCTTCGAAGCTGGCGCGGAGGGCGATGACGCGCCGCCTGCCCAGTGGCGCGACTGGCTGCTGACGCAGTACCCGCTGCCGGCACTGGCGGGCGGCCAGGTGCATGCGTGGCACGACGTGCTCGCCTGGGACGGGCCGCTGGCCGAGACCACGGCCGGGCCGCAGGACCTGTCGGTGCTGCCCTACACCAGCGGCACCACCGGCCTGCCCAAGGGCTGCATGCACACGCATGCCTCGGTGATGCACAACGCGGTGGCGAGCGGCCTGTGGGTCAACGGCAGCGCCGACATGGTGGGCCTGCTGGTGGTGCCGATGTTCCACGTCACCGGGATGGTGGGCGTGATGCATGCCTCGGTCTACGGCGGCGCCACCATGGTGCTGATGCCGCGCTGGGACCGCGAACTGGCCGGGCGCCTGATCTCGCGCTGGAAGGTCACGCACTGGAGCAACATTCCGACCATGATCATCGACCTGCTGGCCAGTCCCAACTTCGCCAGCTTCGACCTGTCGAGCCTGTGCTACCTGGGCGGGGGCGGCGCGGCGATGCCGGCCGCGGTGGCGCAGCGGCTGGAAGACCAGTACGGCCTGAGGTACGCCGAGGGCTACGGCCTGACCGAGACCGCCGCGCCTTCGCACTTCAATCCGCTGGACCGGCCCAAGCAGCAGTGCCTGGGCATCCCCTTCATGAGCACCGACTCGCGTGTCGTCGACCCGGAGACGCTCCGGGAGCTGCCGCAGGGCGAATCGGGCGAGATCGTGACGCATGGGCCGGAGGTGTTCCAGGGTTACTGGAAGCGGCCGGACGCGACGGCCGAGGCCTTCTTCGAACTGGATGGCAAGCGCTTCTTCCGCACCGGCGACATGGGCCGGGTGGACGAGGACGGCTACTTCTTCATGACCGACCGGCTCAAGCGCATGATCAACGCCAGCGGCTTCAAGGTGTGGCCGGCCGAGGTGGAGGCGCTGATGTTCAAGAACCCGGCGATCCAGGAAGCGTGCATCATCGGGTTCAAGGATGCCTACCGTGGCGAGTCGGTGAAGGCTGTGGTCGTGCTGCGCGCCAGCCACAAGGGGCAGGTGAGCGAGCAGGACATCATCGACTGGTGCCGCGAGCACATGGCGGCCTACAAGATTCCGCGCAAGGTGCAGTTCGTCGACGGCCTGCCCAAGAGCGGCTCGGGCAAGGTGCTGTGGCGCGTGCTGCAGGAGGCGGAGGCGCACGCCGGCGCCTGATGGCGCGCAGGCTGGGTGCCGGCCTGGCGGCGAAGCCCGCCGCTGCGCGCGCTTGGCGCCGCGCGTCTATTGCTCGTCCGGCGTCGGCCGGGGCGCGCTCTCGTTGATCTTGCGCCGGAAGAAGCGCACGAACCAGATCGCCATGCCGATCATGAACACGATGCCCGAGATGCTCATCAGGCCGTAGTCGGTGCCAAAGAGGTCCTGCCAGAGTTTCATGCGTCCACCCTTTCCAATGGGGTCCAATTCCGCAAATTATCCATGACATGAACATGGATTAATTTGACTTGAGACAAGTGCGTCGGTGGCTGCCGACCCGTCAGCCGGGGTCGGGCGGCGGCGGTGCGATGTAGATGCGGTCGGACCAGGTCGCCAGCCACTCGGGCCGGTAGGCGACGCAGATGGCGGCCAGCATGCCGGTCAGCACGGCGTCGCCCCAGGCCAGCAGCCAGCGCGCGACCCAGGCGAGCTCGGGTTCGGTGGAGGTGGCCAGCGGCCGGCCGGCCCATTGCGCCAGCAGGGCGGTGGCCATCAGGCAGGCCACGGTGCCGAGGAAGCCACGCCCGAGGATGTAGATGAAGGGGTTGTGCGGCAGCCAGCGACGCAGCGCCAGGCCCAGCCCCATGGCCAGGGTGGCCGGCACGATGCCGAGCCACAGCGTCAGGTCGAGCTGCTGGGCGAAGTCCAGCGGCGCGATCAGGCCCGTGACCAGGCCGATCGCGCACAGCACCGGCACCGCCAGTGGCCAGCCCAGCGCCAGCGTGATCAGGCAGGCGCCCGAGAGTTGCAGCCGCATGGGCATGGGCTGCAGCCAGGGCAGGGCCCAGAGCCAGGGCGTGATCACCAGCGCCGCCAGCAGCGGCGAGGCGAGGGCGCCACCGGCGAGCAGGCGCCACGGCCGCAGGGCCAGGGCGACGGCCAGGGCGGCCAGGACGAGCAGGGGCGTGAATGCGGACATGGCTTGCCCCGATTCTCGCCAAGCCCGCGCTGCGGCGCGACGCCGGGGTCGCCGGGGGCTGGGAGGTGCTCGCGCGGCACGCCTCGGCGGGACTATGCTTGCGGCTTTCCGCTGCCCGCTGCCCGCCGTGTTCGCGCCGCCCTACGCCACCGCCGAGGATCTGCTGCCCCTGCTCTGCACCGAGGGCTTTGCGGTGCTGGACGCCGCCACGGTGCAGCGCCTGGCGGGCGTGACGGGGCCGCAGCTCGCGCGCCTGCAACCGGACTGGGACCGGCTGGAACCGGACCGCTACCTGCGCGACGGTGGCCATTACCGGCGCCGACGCCATGCCTCGTTCACGGTGCGTGCGGGCGCAGTGCACGACGAATCGCGGCGCCCGCACTGGCAGCCGCTGGCGTACAACGCGCTGCACGGCGGCCTGGAGCGCTGGTTTGCGCCGGTGCTGCGGGGCACCCTGGCGCAGCCGGCCTGGCGCGGCCTGCTGGCCTGGCTGGCGGGCATGGCCGACGCCCTGCGCGGAGCCCAGCCCTGGTGGGGCGAGGCGCACCAGTTTCGCATCGACACCGCGGGCGGCATCGGTCGCCCGACACCGGAGGGCGCGCACCGCGACGGGGTGGACCTGGTGGCGGTGTTCCTGGTCGGATGCGCGGGCATCAAGGGCGGCGAGACGCGCGTGTTCGAGCTCGATGGGCCGCGCGGCCAGCGCTTCACGCTAGAGCAGCCGTGGTCGCTGCTGCTGCTGGACGACCAGTCCGTGATCCACGAGACGACGCCGATCCAGCCCGCGGCCGCGGGCGTGCCGGGCCACCGGGACACCCTGGTCGTCACCTTGCGCAGCGGCGGCTTTCTCGCGCCCGCTGCTTGACTTGCATCATGGTGTCGTGCAGGGTTCGGGGTGGAAAATGAACTGATTGACTGAAAAGGAGTACGGCATGTTCAAGCACATCCTGGCCCCTGTGGACGGTTCGGAAACATCGATGGCGGCCATCGACAAGGCAATCGGGCTGGCCAAGGCGTTCGGTTGCCCGGTGTCGGCGGTCTACGTGATCGACCCCTATCCCTTCACCGGCGTGGGTGCCGAGTTCGCCTACGGACAGGACCAGTACCTGAGCGCGGCCCGCGCCGAGGCGCGCGCGGCACTGGACGGCGCGGCCGAGCGCATGAAGGCGGCCGGCATCGAGGCCGACACCCGGGTGGTCGAGTCGCACGCCATCTGGCGCGGCATCATGGACGCGGCCGAAAACACGGGCGCCGACCTGGTGGTGATCGGCTCGCACGGCCGGCGCGGGCTGGAGCGCCTGGTGCTGGGCAGCGTCACGCAAAGCGTGCTGGCGCACAGCAAGATCTCGACCCTGGTGGTGCGGGCCGCGCCCGCGTCCTGAGTGGTCGCCTCAGCGCGCCGCGCGTGGGCGCCGCGGCGCGCGCGTGAAGGCGGCGCGCGCGCTGGCCGCCTGGTCGAAGCGGCGCGCGATGCTGCCGCACACCAGGTCGCACAACTCGTGCACCGACGGGTCGGCAATGCGGTAGAGCACGCTGTTGCCCTGGTGCGCGCGCGATACCAGGCCATGCTGCGCCATCTGCGCGAGGTGGCGCGAGACATTGGCGACGCTCGAGTCCACCTGCTCGGCGATTTCGCCGACGCTCAACTCTCCCGTGCCCAGCACATTGAGGATGCGCAGGCGCGTCGGCTCCGACAGCGTGCGGAAATAATGCGCCACCTGCTCCAGCGCGGCAGGCGGCAGATCGGTCAGCGGATTCAACAGCAGGCACTCCGAAGCGGCGGGCGAGGATGCCAGTCTATCGAGTTCCGAAGACCCTGTTGTTTTTGCGCTATTGCGTATTTGCATGATTGCGCAAATAATAACGCCATGAACACGAAAAGCCAAGCCTTTCGACCGCAAGCGTTGCCACGGGCCCACGACATCCGGCTACAGGCCATCGCCCTGACGGCCGTCCTGCTCATGGGCGCCTTGCTGGCGCCGGGGCCGTTGCGCGCGGCGGAGCTGCAGGCGGCCGCCGTGCGCGCGGACGCGGCGGCCGCCGCTGCGCGCTTCGACGGTGAAGTGCAGGCGGTGCGCCAAGCCGAGCTGGCGGCCCAGGTGGCCGGCAGCGTGACCGAGCTGAACGTGCGCGCCGGCGATGCCGTGCGTGCCGGGCAGGTGCTGCTGCGCATCGACGCGCGCGCGGCCGAGCAGGCTGCGGCCGCGAGCGGCGCCCAGGTGGCGGCGGCGCAGGCGCAGCTCGACGTGGCCACGCGCGAGCTGGCGCGCAAGCGCGAGCTGGCGGCGAAGAAATACATCAGCCAGGGTGCGCTGGAGCAGGCCGAGAGCCAGCATCGCGCGGCCCAGGCACAGGTGCGTGCCCTGTCGTCCCAGGCCGGCGCGGCGCGCACGCAGACCGCCTTCCATGTGCTGCGCGCGCCGTTCGATGGCGTGGTGGCGCGGCTCGTGGTGGAGCAGGGCGACATGGCGATGCCGGGGCGCCCGCTGCTCACGGTGTACGACCCCGCCGCGCTGCGCGTCAGTGCGCACGTGCCGGCCAGCGTCCTCAAGGGCGGCGCCGACGGCGTGCGCGTGTGGCTGGCGGGCACCGACGCCGAGCTGGTGCCGAGCAGCGTGCAGGTGCTGCCGACGGTGGACGCGCGTTCGCTGACGCAGGAGGTACGCGCCACGCTGCCGGCCGGCAGCCAGGCGGTGCCGGGCCAGTTTGCGCGCCTGCAGCTCGCTGGCGCCGCTGCAACCGGGCCGCAGCGCCTGTTCGTGCCCGCCAGTGCCGTGGTGCGGCGCGCTGAGGTGACTGGCGTCTACGTGCTCGATGCCCAGCAGCAACCGCGGTTGCGCCAGGTGCGCCTGGGGCCGGTGCAGGGCAGCGAGGTCGAGGTGCTGGCCGGCCTGGATGCGGGCGAGCACGTGGCCGCCGACCCGGCGGCCGCCACGCGCGCCGCGGTGCGGGCAGCGAGCCAGTAACGTCGGGGGACGAACCGCATGACCGTTCCCGCATCCCAGCACGGGCCTGCCGACACGGCGCGACTCGGCATCTCGGGCCGCATCGCCGCGTATTTCGAGGCCGCGCAGATCACGCCGCTGCTGGCGCTGGTGGCCTTCCTGCTTGGCCTGTTCGCGCTGCTCGTCACGCCGCGCGAGGAAGAACCGCAGATCGACGTGACGATGGCCAACGTGATCGTGCCCTTCCCCGGTGCGAGCGCAAGGGACGTGGAGGCCATGGTCGCCTCGCCGGGCGAGCAGGTGCTGTCGCAGATGAGCGGCGTCGAGCACGTGATGAGCGTGTCGCGCCCGGGCGTGGCGGTGCTGACGGTGCAGTTCCAGGTCGGCGTGCCGCGCCAGACCGCGGTGGTGCGCCTGTACGACGCCGTCGGCGCCAATGTCGACTGGCTGCCGCCTGGCCTGGGCGTGGGCCAGCCGATCATCAAGCCCAAGGGCGTGGACGACGTGCCGATCGTGGCGCTCACGCTGCACGGCACACGCGCCGACACCGGGGCGCTGGACCTGGAGCGCGTGGCGCACAGCATCGAGGCCGAGCTCAAGCGCGTGCCGGGCACGCGCGAGGTGGCCACCATCGGCGGGCCCGGCCGCGCCGTGATGGTCGAGGTCGATCCGGCGCGGCTCGCCGCCAGCGGGCTCACGCTGCACGAGTTGCGCGGTGCCCTGCAGGCGGCCAACATGGGCCTGCCGCTGGGCGACCTGCTGGCCGGCAACCAGGCGATCGCGCTCGAGACCGGCCCCTACCTGCACAGCGCGCAGGACGTGGCCGAGTTGGTGCTGGCGGTGCGCGCGGGCCGCCCGGTCTACCTGCGCGAGGTGGCCACGGTGCGCGATGGCGCGCCGCCCACCACGCGCACCGTGTGGCACGGCGAGGTGCAGCAGGCCGGCGGCCGGCGCACGCTCGTCGAGCAGCCCGCGGTGACGCTGGCGATCACCAAGAAGCCCGGCGAGAACGCCATCACCGTGGCCGATGCCGTGATGGCGCGCGTCGCCGAGCTGCGCGGCAGCGTGATCCCGGCCGAGGTGCGGGTGAGCGAGACGCGCAACTACGGTGCCACCGCCAACGACAAGGCGATGACGCTGATCAAGAAGCTGCTGTTCGCCACGCTGTCGGTGGTGGCGCTGGTGTTCTTCGCGCTGGGCCGGCGCGAGGCCGCGATCGTCGGCACCGCGGTGATCCTGACGCTGACGGTGACGCTGTTCGCCTCCTGGGCCTGGGGCTTCACGCTGAACCGCGTGTCGCTGTTCGCGCTGATCTTCTCGATCGGCATTCTGGTGGACGACGCCATCGTGGTGGTGGAAAACATCCACCGCCACCAGGGCCTGCATCCCGGCAAGACGCTGGCCGAGATCATTCCGGGCGCGGTCGACGAGGTCGGCGGGCCGACCATCCTGGCGACCTTCACGGTGATCGCCGCGCTGCTGCCGATGGCCTTCGTGACCGGGCTGATGGGCCCCTACATGAGCCCGATCCCCATCAACGCCAGCATGGGCATGCTGCTGTCGCTGGCGATTGCCTTCACCGTCACGCCCTGGCTGGCACGGCTGTGGATGAAGGCGACGCACCAGCACGACGACGGCAAGGCGGCCGGGCATGGCCTCGCGCGCTGGCTGGCGCCGCTGTTCACGCGCATCTTCCGCCCGCTGCTGGATGAGCGGCGCGGCGGGCGCAATCGCGGCCTGCTGGGCCTCGCGGTCGCCGGGCTGATCGCGGTCTCGGTGGCTCTGCCGGTGCTCGGCGCGGTGGTGCTGAAGATGCTGCCGTTCGACAACAAGAGCGAGTTCCAGGTGGTGGTCGACATGCCGGCCGGAACGCCGGTGGAGCGCACCGCCGCCGTGCTGCAGGCGCTGGGCGCGCACCTGGCGACGGTGCCCGAGGTCACCAACTTCCAGGCCTATGCCGGCACCGCCGCGCCGATCAACTTCAACGGCCTGGTGCGCCAGTACTACCTGCGCGCCGGCGGCGAGGTCGGCGACATCCAGGTCAACCTGGTGGACAAGTCCGAGCGCAAGGAACAGAGCCACGCCATCGCCATGCGCGAGCGCCCGGCGCTGCAGGCCATCGGCGCGCACTACGGCGCCAACGTCAAGGTGGTCGAGGTGCCCCCGGGCCCGCCCGTGCTGTCGCCCATCGTGGCCGAAATCTACGGGCCCGACGCCGAAGGCCGGCGCGCCGTGGTGCGCGAGGTGCGCAAGGTGTTCGAGGGCACCGACGGCGTGGTCGACATCGACGACACCACGATTGCCGACGCGCCGCGCACCGTGCTGCTGGTCGACCGCAGCAAGGCGGCGCAACTGGGCGTGACGCAGCAGGCCATCGCCAGCACGCTGCGCATGGGCCTGGCGGGTGACGCGGCCACCTGGCTGCACGATGGCAGTCGCTATGCCGTGCCGGCCATGGTGCAGCTGGCGCCCGAACTGCAGGGCAGCGTCGATGCGCTGCTGCAGCTCACGGTGCGCGCCCAGGGCGGGGCGGCGGTGCCGATCCGCGACCTGGTGCGGGTGAGCGACACGCTGCGCGAACAGCCCATCATCCACAAGGACCTGCTGCCGGTGGACTTCGTCATGGGCGACATGGCGCACACCGCCACCAATTCGGTCGACAGCCCGCTCTACGGCATGTTCCAGATGCGCAGCAGCCTGGCGCAGCTCAGGATGCCCGACGGCGGCAGCCTGGATGAGACCTTCATCCGTCAGCCCGCCAATCCCTACGCCGGCTATGCGCTCAAGTGGGACGGCGAGTGGCAGATCACCTACGAGACCTTCCGCGACATGGGCGCCGCCTACGCCGTCGGCCTGATCCTGATCTACCTGCTGGTGGTGGCGCACTTCGGCTCGTACCTGACGCCGCTGATCATCATGGCGCCGATCCCGCTCACCATCATCGGCGTGATGCCCGGTCACGCCCTGCTGCACGCGCAGTTCACCGCGACCAGCATGATCGGCATGATCGCGCTCGCGGGCATCATCGTGCGCAACTCGATCCTGCTGGTCGACTTCATCAAGCTGCAGCTCGCCGCCGGGGTCGACTTCAAGCACGCCATCGTGCAGAGCGCCATCATCCGCGCCCAGCCGATCGCGCTCACCGCGCTGGCGGCCATGATCGGCGCGCTCTTCATCCTCGACGACCCGATCTTCAACGGGCTCGCGATCTCGCTGATCTTCGGCATCCTGGTCTCCACCGTGCTGACGCTGGTGGTGATCCCCATCCTTTATTTCATCGCCTACCGCGGCAGCCACCCTGACGCTGAAGATGCATCAACCGATGTTGCCGATGTGCAGGTCGAGCAGGTTCCAAACAGCCCCTGAAGGAGACAGACCATGGCACACATCGTGATTCTGGGCGCGGGTCTGGGCGGCATGCCGGCCGCCTACGAGATCAAGGCTGCCGTGGGCGCGCAACACCGCGTCACGGTGGTGAACGCGACCGACTATTTCCAGTTCGTTCCCTCGAACCCCTGGGTGGCCGTCGGCTGGCGCGAACGCCGGGAGGTGGTGATCGACATCGCCGAGCCGCTGCGCAGGAAGGGCATCGATTTCGTCGCCCGACGCGTCGATCGCATCGACGCCGAAGCCAACCGGCTGCTGCTGGATGGCGGCGACGAGCTGGACTACGATTACCTGGTGATCACCACCGGCGCCAGGCTGGCGTTCGACGAGGTGCCCGGCTCCGGGCCGCTGGACGGCCACACGCATTCGGTCTGCACCGTGGACCACGCACAGGAGTGGTGGGCACGGTACCAGGAGTTCCTCAAGGACCCGGGGCCGATCATCGTCGGCGCCATGCCGGGCGCGAGCTGCTTCGGCCCGGCCTACGAATTCAGCTTCATCGTCGCCGCCGACCTGCGCAAGCGCAAGCTGCGCAACAAGGTGCCGATCACCTTCGTCACCAGCGAGCCGTACATCGGCCATCTCGGCCTGGCCGGCGTGGGCGACAGCAAGAGCATGCTGGAGAGCGAGCTGCGCGAGCGGGACATCCGGTGGATCACCAACGCCCGCACCACGCGCGTCGAGGCGGGCAAGATGTTCGTCACCGAGGTGAACGACAAGGGCGAGCCGCACAAGGAGCACGAACTGCCGTTCAAGCTGGCGATGATGCTGCCAGCCTTCAAGGGCGTCGACGCGGTGGCGGCCGTGCCCGGGTTGTGCAACCCGCGCGGCTTCGTGCTGATCGATGAATACCAGCGCAGCAAGAAGTACGGCAACATCTTCTCGGCGGGCGTCTGCGTCGCCATTCCGCCGGTGGAGGCAACCCCGGTGCCGACGGGTGCACCCAAGACCGGCTACATGATCGAGAGCATGGTCACGGCGATCGCGCACAACATCGCTGCCGAGCTGGCCGGACAACCCGCGCGCGCCAAGGGCACCTGGAACGCGATCTGCCTGGCCGACATGGGCGATACCGGCGCCGCCTTCGTGGCGCTGCCGCAGATCCCGCCACGCAACGTCAACTGGTTCAAGAAGGGCAAGTGGGTGCACCTGGCCAAGATCGCGTTCGAGAAGTACTTCATGCGCAAGATGCGCACCGGCAATCCGGACCCGGTCTACGAGCGCTACCTGCTCAAGAGCCTGGGCATCCAGCGTCTGGAGGAATGACTGTCCCGCGCGGCGGCGCCTCGCCGCCGCATCCAAGCTTGTTTCGTTGTCAAAACCCTGAAGGAGTATGAAATGACATCGTGGCGCGTCGTCCGCATCTTCGCGGGCACCTTCATCCTGCTTTCGCTCGCCCTCGGCGTGCAGGGCAGCCCGATCTTCCACAGCAGCAACTGGCTCTGGCTCACCGCCTTCGTCGGCGTCAACCTGCTGCAAAGCGGTTTCACCAAGTGGTGCATGTTGAACAACATCCTCATCAAGCTCGGCGTGCCGGGCGAGAGCTGCAACGGCGGCGCCTGACCGGATCGCGAAAGGAGACCCCATGGTTGAAAACTACAAGGATCTGATCGCCGCGGTTTCCGCCAACTCGGCCAAGCTGCGCAAGGACATCCCGGACGTGATGCAGGGCTTTGGCGCCATGGCGCAGTCCGCCAGCAAGGCGGGCGTGCTGGACGCCAAGACCAAGGAGCTGATCGCCATGGCGCTCTCGGTGGGCGCGCGCTGCGATCCCTGCGTCGGCTATCACGCCAAGGCGCTGGTCAAGCTGGGCGCCACGCGCGCCGAGGTCGAGGAGATGCTTGGCATGTGCGTCTACATGGGCGGTGGCCCGGGCCTGATGTATGCCGCCTCGGCCCTGGCCGCCTACGAGGAATTCGGCGGGGAAAAGGCCCCGGCATGAAGACCCCAGTGCAGTGTTTCACGCTGTCAGGTACTGATAACGAGTCGCCAAGGGGCCAGCTGCGCGGCGCGTGGCTGCAGGCATGGTGGTTCCATGTCAAGGCCACGCAACAAAGCAGATGGCCCCTTGGCGGCTCGCCCTGCGGGAAGCCAGAAAAAGGCTCGCGGCGGCGTTGCGATTCTTGCCAAGGCCGCCAGCATTGGCTACGAACCGCGCCTTGCCGCAAGCCTTTTTCTGGCTTTTATAAGTGCCTGATAGCGCGAAACACTGCACTAGCGCGTCTGGCATTCGGCGCCGCGATCGCGCTGCCGCTGCTGGCGGCACCGGCGCACGCGCAGGACCTGCTGACGGTCTGGCGCGCCGCCGCCGGGCACGATCACAAGCTCGCGGTGGCACGTGCCGAGCACGGCGCCAGCCAGGCGCTGCGCGGGCAGGCCGACGCGCTGTGGCGCCCCAGCGTCGCGCTCAACCTGGGCGTCGGCGCGGGGTTGCAGGAAAACGCCATGCGCGGCGCGCGCTTCTCGGCGCCGGGCATGGGCACCATCGACGAGGCGCGCTTTGCCACCTCGGTGGAAGGCGGGCTGGCCACGCGCGTGGCCGTGGTCGCGCAGCAGCCGCTGGTGAATGCGGCGCGCGATGCGCAGCGCGCGCAGCTGGAGGGCGCGGCCGACATGGGTGACACCGCCTGGCGCGCGGCCCAGGCCGAACTCATGCTGCGCACCACGGAAAGCTACTTCGCGCTCGCGCTGGCGGACGAACGCGTGCGCGTGATGGCGCGCCAGCTCGACACGGTGGGCCGCTCGCGCGCCGAGGCGCACGACCGCTACCAGCTGGGTGCCGCTGCGATCACCGACACCCACGAGGCCGATGCCGCGCTGGCGGGCGTGCGCGCCCAGCACGCGGCGGCCGAGCTGGCGGCCGGCGTGCAGCGCGAGCAGCTGGCCGGCAGCACCGGCCTGGCCGAACCACGCGCGCCTGCCGCGCCAGGCGCCCGATCCGGCCGATGGCCTGCCCGGCTGGCTGGTCGCCGCCGACGCCGACAACCCACGCCTGCGTCTGCTCACCCAGGCGGTGGGCGTGGCCGAGCAGAAGCTGCGCCAGCAGGACGCGGCCGGCAAACCGACCCTGGACCTGGTGGCCCAGGCCTCGCACCAGCGCATCGGTGGCCATGGCGACTTCGGCTCGGCCCGCAATCGCGCGGTCGACGGCCTGGTGGGCGTGCAGCTCAACATCCCGCTCTACACCGGCGGCATGCTGACGGCGCAGGCACGCGAGGCGGCCGAGCGCGTCGGCCAGGCCCGTGCCGAGCTCGACCTGGCGCGCGAGGAAGTGCGCCAGCAGGTGCGCGCCGCCTGGCAGGGCCTGCAGGTGGGCGCCACCCGCATCACCGCGCTCGAGGACAGCCTGACGGCAAACCGGGCCCGGCTGGACGCCACTCGCCTGGGGCTCGAGGTCGGCGACCGCACCACGCTCGACGTGCTGAACGCCGAGAATGACCTGGCCGCGGCCGAACTGGCGCTGGCACAGGCGCGCGTCGACCAGGTGCTCAATCGCCTGCGTCTGGCGCTGCTGGCCGACCGGCTGGACGAGGCGCTGCTGGCGCAGGTCAATGCCGGCCTGGTCCCGGAGGACAAGCCATGACGAACCCCGCTTCCGGCCGCCGCATCGTGGTGCTGGGCGCCGGCTTTGGCGCCCTGTCCACCGTGCGCCTGCTGCGCCAGCACGGCTGCAGCGACCCGATCACCGTGGTCGCGCCGCGTGCCGAGCTGCACTACCTGCCCGGCATCATCTGGATTCCCAGCGGCAAGCGCCAGCGCAGCGACCTGGTGGTGCCGCTGGCGCCGTTCTTCGAGCGCATGCGGGTGCAGCACGTGGCCGCCAGCGTTACGGGCCTGTCGGCGGACGGCCGCACCGTGCACACCACGGCGGGCGAGGTCGCCAACGACGCGCTGGTGATCGCCAGCGGCGCGCGCTTCATCAAGAAGCTGCCGGGCATCGAGCACGCCATCACGCCGTGCGAGGGCATCGATGCGGCCGAGCGCATCCGCGATCGCCTGCGCGAGATGCAGGGCGGCACCATTGCCATCGGCTTCGGCACCAATCCGAAGGAGCCCGGTGCCGTGCGCGGCGGGCCGATGTTCGAGTTCCTGTTCGGCATCGAGCGCCAGCTGCGCCGCGAGGGTCGGCGCGAGCGCTTCAAGCTGGTGTTCTTCAACGGTTCCACCACGCCGGGCGCGCGGCTGGGGCCGAAGGCGGTGGCGCGGTTGCTGGAGCGCATGGCGCAGCGCGGCATCGAGACGCGCCTGGGCCACAAGCCGCTGCGCTTCGAGGCCGGTCAGGTGGTGACCGAGGGCGGCGAGTTCGCGGCCGACCTGATCCTGTTCATGACCGGCCTCACCGGTCCGGCCTGGCTGGAGCAGAGCACGCTGCCGCGCTCACCCGGTGGCCTGATCTCCGCCGATGCGCACTGTGCCGTGCCGGGTTTCGAGCGCACCTGGGTGGTCGGCGACAGTGGCAGCTTTCCCGGTCCCGACTGGATGCCCAAGCAGGCGCACATGGCCGACCTGCAGGCCGCCGCGGCGGCGCGCAACCTGCTGGCCGAACTGCGCGGCGAGCCGGCGCGTCACGGCTTCAAGGTGGAGCTGATGTGCATCATCGACGCGCTGGACGAGGGCACCCTGGTCTACCGCAGCGAACGCCGGCAGTTCGCGCTGCCGCCGATGCGGCTGGCGCACTGGGCCAAGCACCGTTTCGAGCGCCGCTACCTGGCGCAGTACCGATAGGGGGCCGTGCCGTGGACATGCCACAGCGCATCGAGACCGACGAACTCGTGATCCTGGACGAGTTGGTGCCGCTGGCCGGGCTGGACGTGATCGAACTGGGCTGCGGCAGCGCCCGCCTGGCGCGCACGCTGCTGCAGCGCTTCCCGGATGCTCACGTGACCGGGCTCGAGGTCGATGCCGTCCAGCACGCGAAGAACCTGGCGGCGCCGGCCGAGCGCCTCGCGTTCATCGCCGCCGGCGCCGAGGCGATTCCGCTGCCCGATGCCGGCTTCGACCTCGCGCTGATGCTCAAGTCGCTGCACCACGTGCCGCTGGCGCGGATGGATGCCGCGCTGGCCGAGGCGCACCGCGTGCTGCGTCCAGGCGGTCATCTCTACGTCTCGGAGCCGGTGTATGCCGGCGCGCTGAACGAGATCACGCGCCTGTTCAACGACGAGGGCGAGGTGCGCGCCGCCGCGCAGGCCGCGCTGGACCGGGCGCTGGACTCCGGCCGCTGGACGGCCGCCGCCGAGCGCCGCTTCGTCGTGCCGGTGCACTACGCCGATTACGTCGACTTCGAGCGCCGCATGCTCGACGTCAGCTTTGCGCAGCGCCATTTCGATGCGGCGCTGCGCCAGCGCGTGCGCGACGCCTTTGAACCGCATGTGGGGCCGGACGGTGCCGACTTCAGCCGTCCCATGCACGTGCGCCTGTTGCGCAAGTCGGGGGCCTGACGCCCCGGGTTTTTTGGGAAAGGAGACCAGCCATGAGTCGTTCGCTCGATCCCCGTCCCTCGCGTCGCGCCATGCTGCGCACGCTGGGAGCCGTGCCGATTGCCGCTGGCGCCCTGCAGGCCCTGCCGGTGGCGCACGCGCAGACCTCGGCCAGCAAGGCACACATCGTGATTGCCGGCAGCGGCCTGGGCGGCATCGCGGTGGCCAGCCGCATGCGCAAGCTCGCGCCGCAGGCCCGCATCACCATCGTCGACGCCAAGCAGGAGCACAACTACCAGCCTGGCTACACCCTGATCGCCAGCGGCGTGTGGCCGATCGAGAAGGTGAAGGACCGCAACGCCGACTTCCAGCCCGAAGGCGTGGAATGGGTGCAGGAAATGGTGGCCGAGTTCGACCCGGCCAACAACCGCCTGACCACCACCGGCGGCCGCACCATCGACTACGATTTCCTGGTCGTCGCCACCGGCCTGCAACTGGGCTACGACCAGATCGAGGGCATGGACGTCGCGGCCATCGGCCAGAACGGCCTGGGCAGCGTCTATCACAGCCCCGAGGCGGCGCTCGCCACCTGGCGCGCCATGGACGCCTTCCGCGCCCAGGGTGGCCAGGCCGTGATGACCCTGCCGGCCGGCCCGCTCAAGTGCGCGGGCGCGCCGCTGAAGATGACCTTCATGGTGGCCGACCGGCTGCGCCAGGCCGGCACGCTGGAGCGCTCGCGCATCGACTTCCACAGTGGCCTGCCCCATGACACCGTGTTTGGCGTCAAGGTGGTCAACGACGACGTGCTGGCGCGCTGGAAGAGCCTGGGCATCCGCGCGCACTACCTGAGCAAGCTGGTGGCGGTCGACCCGGCCGCGCGCAAGGCCGTGTTCGCCACGCCCGAAGGCGATCGCAGCGAGGTCGCCTACGACTTCCTGCACGTGGTGCCGCCGATGCGCGCGCCCGATGCGGTGAAGAACAGCGAGCTTGCCGCGAAGGAGGGTCCGATGGCGCCCGGCGGCTGGCTCGAAGTGAACAAGGACACGCTGCAGCACCTGCGCTACCCCAACGTGTTCGGCGTCGGCGACATCAACGGCACGCCGCGCGGCAAGACGGCCGCCACCGTCAAGAAGAGCGCCCCCATCGTGGCCCACAACCTGGCGCGCGTGATCGAGGGCCAGGCCGCCGACGAGATCTTCGACGGCTATACCTCGTGCCCGATGATCGTGCGCGAGGGCTCGGCCATGCTGATCGAGTTCGACTACGACGGCAGGCTCACGCCCTCGCTGCCGATGATCGAGCCGCTGCAGGAGAGCTTCATGGCCTGGTTCATGAAGGTGCGGCTGCTCAAGCCGGCCTACGTCGCCGTGCTCAAGGGTCGGGTCTGATCGTCCAGGAGAATCACCATGTATGAAATCTGGTTGATGCTGAACATCGTCTGGGAACTGGCGCTGGGCATCTGGCCCTGGCTGCTCGCGCTGGCCATCGTCTGGCTGCTGCTGATGGCACGCGCCTGGGGCCGTGGCGCCGCCGCCTGGCGCGCCAGCCTGCCCGGGGCCATTGGCCTGGGGCTGGCGGTGGCGATCGTCATCTTCTTCGTCACGCCGAGCTGGATCGGCTCCAGCCTGACCGAACTCAAGTACTGGGTCGACTGGGCCAACCTGCTCGGCATTGCCGCGGGCTGGGGTGCGGCGGGCCTGGCCTTTGCCTGGCCCCTGCTGACCGGGCTGCGGCGTCGCGCCCGGCCCTTCTGACCATCCGGAATCATTCACACGTCAACAAGGAGCTTGACATGACACGCAACATCGGCGGCATCGACCGCATTCTTCGCATCATCGTCGGCCTGGTGCTGATCGGCCTGGCCGCCACCGGCACGGTGGGGCTGTGGGGCTGGATCGGCGTGGTGCCGCTGGTCACCGGCCTGGTCGGCACCTGCCCTGCCTACAAGCTGCTGGGCATGAACACCTGCCCGATGAAAAAGGGCTGATGAGGCACTGTGCCCCTGGAGGAGGGGCAGTCTCCGGGCATCTTCCAGGCCCGGTGGGCTTGGCGCATGGCCAGGAATTTGACGCAGATTAATAGAAACGATAATCATTCTCATTAACATCCAGGGTTGCTGAAACCTGGAGTTGAGAATGAGTGAGTCAATGGCGCGCCGGCGGGCGCGGCAGGTGGCTGGGTTGCTGGCCGGGCTGGGGGCTGCGGCGGCAAGCCAGGCCCAGGTGCCGGCGGCCGCGCCGGTCGATGTGCCCGCGGCGGCCAGTCTCTCCACCGTCAACGTGACGGCCAAGGGCTATGCCGCGACCGATGTCGAGACGCCGATCGCGACCACCGTGCTGGACGCCGAGGATCTGGCGCGCACCCAGCCTCAGAACCTGGGCGAGGCGCTGCGCGACCAGCCTGGCCTGTCCGTCAGCCTGGATGGTGCCCAGGGCCGGAACCCGGTGATCCGCGGCCTGCAGAAGGACAGCGTGGTGCTGCTGGTCGATGGCATGCGGCTGAACTCGGCCCAGCCGGCCGGCGCCATCGCCTCCTTCATGTCGCTCGGCCTGGCCGAGCGCGTGGAAGTCGTCAAGGGCCCGGCTTCGGTGCTCTACGGCACCGGCGCGTTGGGTGGCGCCATCAACGTGCGCCTGCCGCAGGCGCGCTTCGAGACCGGCCTGCAACTGCGCGCGCAACTGGGCTACGACTCGGCCAGCCGCGCGCCGCGCGGGGCGGCGGTGGCCAACTTCAGCGCGGGCGACCATGCCCTGATGCTGGGCGCCTCGCTGGCGCGTCCGCGCGACTACCGGGCCCCGGGCGGACGCGTGGCGCATACCGGCTACGATTCCGACGCCCTGATCGGCCAGTACCGCTATCGCATCGACGCCGACCAGCAGCTGCGCCTGTCGCTGCAGCGCCAGCAGGACCGGGACGTCTGGTATCCGGGCTCGACCCGGCCGCACCCGGTGCCGGCCATCGGCAGCCTGACCATCCACTCTCCGAAGCAGGCACGCACCCTCTACGAGCTGGGCTACAACCGCAGCGCCAGCCAGGCGCAGCCGCTGGGCCTGGACGTGCGGGTCTATCGCCAGCAGATGCGGCGCGAGATCGACGGCTGGGCGAATGGCCTGGCACGCGACATCTCGGTCACCGACGTCGGCTTCGTCACCGACGGCCTGGACGCCCGGGCCGAGTGGCTGGTCCATCCGCGGCATCTGCTGTCCTTTGGCGTCAACGCCTGGCAGATGCACGCCGACCCGGACAGCCGGGCCGCGGCGCCTCCGCTGTTCAATGTGCTGGCGCCCAACAAGCCGTTCACCGACGGTCGCCTGCGGGCCCTGGGCTTCTATGTGCAGGACGACATGCAGTTCGGGGCGCTCAAGGTCCTGGCCGGCCTGCGCCATGACACCGTGCGCGGGCGCGCCGCGGCGTTGAACAACGGCGGCGTCACCAGCGGTCTGGATCGCAGCGACAGCGCGCTGTCCGGCAGCGTCGGCGTGCTCTATGAGTTCACCCCGCTGCTGCGCCCCTACGCCAGCGTGGCGCGCGGCTTTCGCGCTGCCGACCTGCGCGAGCGCTACCAGAACGGCCCGCGCCAGGACGGCTTCTACTGGGCCGGCAGCCCGCAGGTTGCGCCGGAGAAGGCGACCCAGTTCGAGCTCGGGCTCAAGGGCGAGTCGGACGCGCTGCAATACGGCGTTGCCCTGTGGCGCAACCGCATCAGCCACTACATCACCGGCATGCAGCTCACCGGCGCCGACGCGGCCGCGGCCTGCGGCCCGGCCATGGCGGCGGCGTGCAAGCAGACCGTCAACCTGGGCCACGCCTCGCTCACCGGCGCCGACGCCTGGCTGCGCTGGCGTGTGCATCCGGGCCACTGGCTGAGTGCCTCGTATTCGCGCGTGCGCGGCACCAACGGCGACCTGCGCGAGCCGCTGTTCCAGATGCCGGCCGACACCCTGGCGCTGGGCTGGGAAGGCCGTGTCGCGCCGCGCTGGACGCTGGATGCGCGGGCCCTGCTGGTGCGGCGGCAAGATCGGGTCGCGACGCGATTCACGCGCGGCAGCGAAGACCCTACCGCTGGCTATGGCGTGGTCGATGTCGGCGCCACGTGGCACTATCGGCGCGAGCAGTCGCTGCGCATCGCGATCATGAACCTGGGTGACAAGCGCTACCACGAACACCTGGCCGAAGGCCTGCCCGGCATGGAGCCGCGCGCGCCCGGGCGCAGCCTGCGCGTGAGCTGGGAAGGGGAGTTCTGAACATGGCTGATTTCAAAACCGGAAGCCCGATGCGCCGCCGCCTGCTGGCGGCCGGAGCCGGCGCGCTCGGCCTGGCGCTGGCGCCGGCGCTGCGCGCGCAAGCCGCGCCCGAGCGGCCCCGGAAGCTCGTGCTTTCCGGCCCCTTCGCCCTGGTGTCGTATCCCCTCATGCGCATCGCCGACAGCCAGGCACTGGCGGGCGTGGCGGGCGAGGTGGTGTTCACGAGCTGGAAGAACCCGGACCAGCTGCGCGCGCTCGCGATCGAGCAGTCGGCCGACTTCGTCGCCATGCCGAGCAACGTGGCCGCCAACCTCTACAACCGCGGCGTGCCGCTGAAGCTGCTCGACATCAGCACCTGGGGCCTGCTGTGGATGGTCTCGCGCGACCCGGATCTCAAGACCCTGGCCGACTACCGCGGCAAGGAAGTGGTGATGCCGTTTCGCGGCGACATGCCCGAGATCATCTTCCGCCTGCTGTGCGAGCGCGAGAAGCTGGCGATCGGCCAGGACATCAAATTGCGCTACGTGGCCTCGCCGATCGACGCCATGCAGCTGCTGATCACGCGCCGAGCCGACCATGCGCTGCTGGCTGAGCCGGCGGTGTCGATGGGACTGCGCAAGAGCCATGCCTTTCCGGTCAAGGTGATCGCGCCCGAGCTGTACCGCAGCGTGGACCTACAGGTGGAGTGGGGCCGCGTCCTGAAGCGTCCGCCGCGCATTCCGCAGGCCGGCATCACCGCGCTCAAGAGCGTGGCCGGCGACGCCGCGCTGCTGGCGCGCTTCGAGCGCGCGCACGCCGAGGCCCTGGCCTGGTGCCAGGCCGAGCCCGAGGCCTGCGGCCAGATGGCGGCGCGCTACGTCGACATGCTGACGCCCGAGGGCGTGGCCGACGCGGTGCGCGCCACGCACGCCACCATGAAGGCGGTGCCGGCGGCCGAGGCGCGGCCCGAGCTGGAGTTCTTCTACCAGCAGCTGCTCGACGGCCAGCCCGGCCTGGTGGGCGGCAAGCTGCCCGACGCCGCGTTCTACGGCTGAGCTCGTCCGGGGTTCATGGCGCTGCTCAGGAGCTGGCTGCTCGGCATCCCGCGCTACCTCTGGGGCGGCTGGGGCGCGATCGCCAGCCTGCTGCTGATGGTCGCGCTGTGGGAGGCGCTGGCGGCGGTCTACGGCCCGCTGGTGTTGCCGACGCCGCTGGAGACGGCGCACACCCTGGCGCAATGGATGGGGCAGGGCGGCACGCTGTGGCCGACGCTGGCGGTGACGGCGCGGCGCGCCTTCATCGGCCTGGCGCTGGCTGTGGCCGCGGGCAGCGCGCTCGGCGTTGCCGCGGGCGTGTCGATGACGGCGTCGATGATGGCGCGGCCGTGGGTCACGGTGCTGCTGGGCACGCCGCCGATCGCCTGGCTGGTGCTGGCCATGCTGTGGTTTGGCACCGGCGACGGCACGCCTGTGTTCACCGTCTTTATCGCCTGCTTCCCGATCGTCTTCGTCGGCGGCATGCAGGGTGCGCGCACGCTGGACCGGCACTGGCGCGACCTGGCGCGCGTGTTCGAGCTGCCCTGGCACATGCGCGTGCTCGACGTCTACCTGCCGCACGTCGTCTCCTACCTGTTCCCGGCCTGGATCGTGGCGCTGGGCAGCAGCTGGAAGGTGGTCGTGATGGCCGAGCTGCTGTCGTCCGACACCGGTGTCGGCGCGGCGCTTGCGACCAGCCGCGCCCAGCTCGACATGCCGGCCACGCTGGCCTGGATCGGCGCCGTGGTGCTGGTGCTGCTGGCGCTGGAATACCTGCTGCTGGAGCCGATCAAGCGCGAGGTCGAGCGCTGGCGCGACGACGGCACGGCGCAGGAGGTGGCCCCATGAAGCCGGCCGCCACGCCCGTGCTGCGCGTCGCCGGCCTGGCGCATGCCTTCGGCCCGCGCGAGGTGCTGGAGCACATCGACCTCGAGCTGCCGGCCGGGCGCACGCTGGCGCTGGTCGGGCCGTCGGGCAGCGGCAAGAGCACCCTGCTGCACCTGTGCGCCGGCCTGCTGACGCTGCGCGAGGGCCGCATCGAGAACGGCTTCGCGCGCACCGCCATGCTGTTCCAGCAGCCCCAGCTGCTGCCCTGGAAGACCGCGCTCGACAACATCGCGCTGGGCCTGAAGGCGCGCCGCGTGGGCCGCGCCGAGCGCCTGGCGGCGGCGCGTGCCATGGGCCACGCCATGGGCCTGGACGACCTCGCGCTGGCGCAGTTTCCGCCCCAGCTGTCGGGCGGCATGCAGGGGCGCGCCGCGCTGGCGCGCGCGCTGGTGCTGCAGCCCGACCTGCTGCTGCTGGACGAGCCGTTTTCGGCGCTCGACATCGGCCTGCGCCAGCAGATGCACCGCCTGCTGCTGGCCGAGCAGGCGCGCCGCGGCCTGGCGGTGCTGATGATCACGCACGACCTGATGGAGGCGGTGCAGCTGGCCGACCAGGTGCTGCTGCTGGCCGGCAGCCCGGCACGCATGCGCTGGCGCCTCGACCTGGCGCTGCCGCCGGCGCAGCGCGACGACGCCTGGGTGCACCGCCAGACCGCCCTGCTGCTGGTGCAGCCGGCCGTGCGCGCGGCCTTCGAACTGCCCGAACTGCCGGCGGCGGTGCCGGTGCGCACCAACCTGCCGGCCGACCTGAGCGCCGGCGTAGCCGTTGCCGACATCGAGCGCGCACCCGGCCACGGCTGCGAGGTGCCGCTGTGAGCGCTGGCGCTGCGCACCCGCGCGCCCTGTGGTCGCTGGCGCACCAGCTCTGGCTGTGCCCGTTTCGCCCCTTCTTCGGCCTGGCGGCATTGTCGGCCTGGCTGCTGATGGCGCTGTGGGCCGGCTTCCTGCTGCTCGGCTGGCCGCTGCCGGCCGTCCCCGGCGGGCCCTTCGTCTGGCACGCGCACGAACTGTTGCTGGGCTTCGCGCTGGCGGCGGCGGCCGGCTTCGTGCTGACCTCGGTGCCCGAGTTCACCCGCACGCCGGCGTTCGCCGCGGCGCCGGTGCGCGTGCTGGTCGCCCTGTGGCTGCTGGCGCGGCTGGGGTTCTGGAGCAGCGGCTGGTGGCCGCGCGCCGGGCTGGTGGTGGCCGGGCTGGCTCAGCTCGCCTTGCTGCTGGGCCTGATGGCGCTGCTGGCGCCGCGCCTGTGGCAGGACCCGGACCGGCGCCACGTTTCCTTCCTGTGGGCGCTGGCGGTGCTGGCGCTGCTCGGCACGGGCTTCTACGTCGACGCCCTGCGCGGCGTGGCGCCGATGCGCTGGCTGCACGCGCTGCTGGGTGCCTGGATGGCGCTGATCGTGATCGCCATGAGCCGCATCTCGATGAGCATCGTCAACGCCAGCATCGACGAGGTGGTGGCGCGCGAGGGCGGCGAGCGCGACCCCTACCTCGCGCGCCCGCCGCGGCGCAACCTGGCGCTGCTGGCGATCGGCCTCTACGCCGCGGCCGAATTCCGGCAACCGGGCGGGCGCGTCAGCGCCTGGCTGGCACTGGCGGCTGCCGCAGCCGTGCTCGGCCTGCTGAACGACTGGCACGTGGGCCGGCCGCTCATGCGACGCTGGCCGCTGATGCTGTATGCCGTCTACGCGCTGATGGCGGCGGGCTACGCGCTGATCGGTGTCGGCCTGCTGGGCGGCGGCTTCAGCCCCAATGCCGGCCTGCACGTGCTGACGGTGGGCGCGCTTGGCCTGGCGATCTTCGTCGTCATCTGCATCGCCGGCTACACCCACAGCGGCCTGGAGAAGGACGGGCGCCCCTGGGTGCCCTGGGGCGCGGCGCTGCTGGTCGCCGCCGCGTTGTTGCGTGCCGCCGCCTATGCAGGGTCGACCGAGCTGTTGATGGGCCTGGCGGCGCTGCTGTGGTGCGCCGCCTTCGCCGTGCAGAGCACGTTCATGCTGCCGGTGTTCCTGCGCCCGCGCGCCGACGGCGCCAGCGACTGCGCCGGCCTGGACGAGGCGCCGCTGCCGGGCCTGCCGTGATGCATCCCGACCTTGCCGGCATCCGGGGCAAGCGTTCTTTCGAATAATGCCGGCATCGAGACAATGAGGCAGGCTGCATGACCATGGAATCACCGCGGGAGGACTTCCCCAGCTTCTACGCCGACGCGCCCAGCATCACGCTGCGCGACCCGCTGGCCCAGTTCCTGGGCGCGGCACGCGAGGGCCTGATGCACTACCACTACGTCGATGCCGTGCGCCTGGCCGGCCATTCCTGCCCCACGGTGGCGGGCACCTGGCTGATGACGCTGCATGCGCTGCGTGCGCTGTATGACGACGAACTGCCGGTGCGCGGCGAGATCGAGGTCTACATGGCGGACGCGCGCGACGCCGGCGCCACCGGCGTCATGGCCAGCGTGGCCCAGCTTGTCACCGGGGCCGCGCCCGAGACCGGCTTTCACGGCATCGGCGGGCGCTTCGGCCGCAACGAGCTGCTGCGCTACGAGCAGCCGGTGCCCGGCGCCATGGGCTTCCGGCGCCGCGACACCGGCATGGCGGTGCAGGTCGAGCTCAACGCCTCGGTCGTGCCCTGGCCGAGCGAGATGCGCGGCCTGATCCCGCTCGCGGTCGGCGGCCAGGCCAGCCCCGAGCAGCTGCAACGCTTCGGCGCGCTGTGGCAGGACCGCGTGCGCAAGATGCTGGTCGAGCATGCCGAGGACCTGGCGATGGTGCAGGTCGCGCCGTGGACCACGTAACGACGGCGCTCCCGTCATGAAAACGGGGCGCCATGGCGCCCCGTTCTCGTGGTGGGACATGGCACCGCGCCAGCGGTGCCGTCATGCCTCACATGCGCTCGAAGATCGCCGCGATGCCCTGGCCGCCGCCGATACACATCGTGACCAGCGCGTACTTGCCCTGGATGCGCTGCAGCTCGTAGAGCGCCTTCACGGTGATGAGCGCGCCGGTGGCGCCGATCGGGTGACCGAGCGAGATGCCGGAGCCGTTCGGGTTCACCTTGGCCGGGTCGGCGCCCAGCCCCTTGGTGACGGCGCAGGCCTGGGCCGCGAAGGCCTCGTTGGCCTCGATCACGTCCATCTGGCCGATCGTCATGCCGAGCTTCTTGAGCAGCAGCTGCGTGGCCGGCACCGGGCCAATGCCCATGGTCTTGGGTTCGACCCCGGCGTGTGCATAGCCGACCAGGCGACCCAGCGGCTTGGCGCCGCGCGCCTTGGCGACGCCTGCTTCCATCAGCAGCACGGCGGCCGCCGCGTCGTTGATGCCCGAGGCATTGCCGGCGGTGACGGTGCCGTTCTCCTTCACGAACACCGGCTTCATCTTCTGGAAGTCTTCCAGCTTGGCGCCGGCACGGAAGTGCTCGTCCTTCTCGAACGCGACCTCGCCCTTGCGCGACTTCAGCATGATGGGCAGGATCTGGCCGGAAAAACGGCCCTCGGCCCAGGCGCGTTCGGCGCGGTGGTGGCTTTCCAGCGCCAGTGCGTCCTGCTCCTCGCGCGTGATGTGGTGTTCCTGGGCCACGTTTTCGGCCGTCACGCCCATGTGGATGGTGTGGAACGGGTCGTGCAGCGCGCCGACCATCATGTCGATCATCTTGGTGTCGCCCATGCGCGCGCCGAAGCGCGTGGCCAGGCTGGCATAGGGCGCGCGGCTCATGTTCTCGGCGCCGCCGCCGATCGCGATGTCGCAGTCGCCCAGCAGGATCGACTGGCTGGCGCTGACGATGGCCTGCAGGCCCGAGCCGCACAGGCGATTCACGTTCATGGCCGGCGTCTCCTTCGGGCAGCCGCCGTTGAGCGCGGCCACGCGCGACAGGTACATGTCGCGCGGCTCCGTGTTGACGACGTGGCCGAACACCACGTGGCCCACCTCCTTGCCTTCGGTCTGGCCGCGCGCCAGCACCTCCTTCACCACGGCGGCTGCCAGGTCCACGGTGGGCGTGTCCTTCAGGCTGCCCCCGAAACTGCCCACGGCGGTGCGCACGCCAGCGACGACGACGACTTCACGGCTCATGATCGAATGCTCCTTGGTTCAAGGCGGGTTGGAAAACGATGGGTGGGAATGCCGGCACAGTACGCTGCGATGGTTGACACGCGTCGGTGCCGGCTTCAGGGCGCCGCATCACGGATGTCGGCCACCGGATGGGCACCAAAATCGGACCGTTCCAGGTAGGCCAGGATGCGCCGCGCGGCGTCCTGAGGGCTGCTCAGCACGCCCCCCTGCTTGAGTTGTTCGAAGCTGGCGCGATCGGGGAACGCGGTCGCGTCCGCGCCGCGCAACTGCACCTGCATGTCGGTGTCGATCACGCCGGGTGCCAGCGAGCAGACGCGCGCGCCGTTGGCTTCGCGCGCCTCGTCCAGCGCCAGGCAGCGCGTGAACAGGTCCATGCCGGCCTTGGCGGCGCAATAGGCCGACTGCGAGGCCATCGGCCGCCGTCCCAGGCCGGAGGAGATGTTGAGCACGCGCCGGCGCCCCGTCCAGTCGCGCGTCGCGTCCAGGAAGGCGGCCGTCAGCAGCAGCGGCGCCTCCAGCCCGACGCGCAGCGCCTGCTGCAGGTCGGGCGCCTGGCTGTCGCGCAGCGGCACGATTGGCGGGATCACGCCGGCGTTGTTGATCAGGGTGGCGCTGGCGAAGTGGTCGGCGGGGAACGCGTCCAGCCATTCGCGCAGGCGCCCGTCGATGCTGGCGCCATCGGCCAGGTCGACCGTCCACTGCGTCAGCGGCGTGCCGTGGCCTGCGGCCTGTTCGGCCAGGGCCGGGGACTCGTGCCGCGCCAGGGTCAGCACGACGTGGCCGGCCGCCAGCAGCTGCTCGGCCATGGCGCGGCCCATGCCGCGGGAGGCACCGGTGAGGACGGTGAGGTGTCTGGGGACGGGGTTCGACATGCGGGGAATCTAACCCATGCGCCGGGGCGGCCCCGGCGCATGCCTGGTTCAGGGCACGATGCGGGTGATCTTGGCGCCGGTGAGCGAGACGCCGGCTTCGAGTCCGACGTTGTTCAGCACGAAGCTCACCACCGGCTGCTGTGCCGTCTGCGAGTCGATCGAACCGGTGGCGCCGAGCTTGCCGGCCGCCACGGTGGCGTCGACCCCTGCGGTCCAGCCCTGGCTGGTCTGGAAGCGCCGCAGCGCGTCCTGGGTGTTGAAGACGTAGATGACGGACTTGGACTGGCCGCCGGCCTGCCAGCCGATCGACGCGCCCGTCGTGCTGTAGTAGCCGGCGGTGCGCCCACCCACGCGCAAGGCGCCCCGGCCATGCTGGGCGCCGATGATGAAGGCGCCGCCAATCACTTCGGGGAACACCAGCACGCCAGCCGACTGCGCCACCATCGTCTGGGAGCCGGGCACCACCCGGTAGAGGCGGGCGATCGTGGCGTCGGTGGCGGCGTCGATGCGGGGGCCATCGGCGAAGGCACCGGAGCCGGTCGGCTCGGGCGCGCCCAGCGGCGTGAGCGTGCAGCCCGCGAGCGCCAGGGCGCCCAGCGCCAGGGCCATGCGGCGGGTCGGAGGGGTGAACGGGTCTCGGGATCGACTGGCTTTCATGAGGACTCCTGGATGGGCCGTGGGCCACGCACTGCGTGGTGGCCCGGCGACCGGACGAAACTCGGACGAAACACACTCTCAGCCTGAGTATGACCGCAAGAGCGCGTGGCGGGCACTGTCGGCCGTGGTGTTGCGCCCTGTTACCGCGCCCGCTGCCGGCGCCGGCCGGTTCAAAATGGTACCGTGCTGTGCAGGTCGAGCGCGTCGCCGGTGAGCGGATGGGCCAGCCCCAGCGCGCAGGCGTGCAGCATGAGGCGTGGCGCCGGGTCGCCAGCCGGTCCATACAGCGCATCCCCGACGATCGGGTGTCCCAGGGCCGACAGGTGCAGCCGCAACTGGTGTGAGCGCCCGGTGATCGGCTGCAGCGCCACGCGCGTGGTGTCGCTGGCGGCGTCCCAGCCGAGCGCGCGCCAGCGCGTGCGGCTCGGCTTGCCGTGCGCGTGATCGACGCGGCTGCGCGGGCGATGGGGCCAGTCCAGGCGCAGCGGCAGGTCGATCAGCTGCCAGTCGTCGAGGCCGTCGCCCAGCAGCCGGCCGTGCACCAGCGCTTCGTAGTCGCGCTGCACGCGGCGTTCGGCAAACGCCATGCTCAGCGCGCGTTGCATGCGAGCGCCGCGTGCCAGCAGCATCAGGCCACTGGTCGCCTGGTCGAGCCGGTGCACGACGAGCGCGTCGGCCCAGCGGGCCTGGGCACGGGCGCTCAGGCAGTCGGCCTTGTCGGGGCCGCGTCCGGGCACGGCCAGCAGGCCGGCCGGCTTGTCCAGCACGAGCAGGGCCTCGTCCGCGTGGACGACGCGCAGGCCGGGGTCGGCACCAGGCGCGTACACCGGCTCGGGCTCACAACACCTTGCACAATTCGAACACCAGCGCCGGGCCGAGGGAGTGCCCGAGCGCGCTCGCACGCACGTGGCCGGTGGATTCGGCGCCCTGGGTCGAGGTGTGGAAATCCGCGCCTTCGTCTTCGTCCAGGATCTCGATGAAGGCGGCGGGCGTGCCCGAATGCTCGGCCAGCTGCCGACGCAGGCGCGCGACCTCGCTGACCGACAGGCTCTGGTCGTACACCACCGCGTCGGGCAGGCGCTGCAGCGCCAGTTGCTGCGCCTGGTGCATGCCGGCCACCGCGTCCAGCACGAGTCCGTAGCCGGCCAGGGTCTGCAGGCACTGGGCGCGACGCTGGGCGCTGGCCGCGACGATCAGCACGCGACAGCCCTGGATCACCGCGGATACCGTGCTGGGCTCGAAGGATTCGTCCACCGAGCGTGCCAGCTGGGCCTCGGTCACGGCCGGCAGGTGCACGCTGACGCGCACGTGCTGGTCCTGCAGGTCGAGCTCGGAGCGCGCGCCGAGGGCGCGTGCGAGCTGGTGCCACAGCACCCAGCGCACGCCGCGCCAGGCCGCGGACGGCGCGCTCGAGGGCCGGCGCTGCGAGATCACCTGCAGGCGCGGGCCGTGCGTGCCGCGCGCCGGCTCGACGCTGACGCTGATGTCGGCGCCGAGCTGGCCGACCCACAGCAGCAGTTCGTCCACCAGCTGGTAGAGCAGGCTGGAGTCGGCGTAGACCATGGCCTGGGCGAATGCCTGGCGCACGCCCACGCGCCGCTGGCGCAGCCACTCGGCGCGCGCCGTGAGCGCGGCGTACGCCACGTCGGCCAGGTTCAGCACCTCGCGCCGTTGCGCCGGCGGGTCCTCGCACAGGCGCAGCACGTGGCGGGCCGCCATGCTGGCCTGGCGCGCGCGCTCCACCGCGTCGTGGATCGGGGCCAGGCTGCGCACCAGGCCCGGTTCGAGCTGGTCCAGCCGGCCGAGCTGCTCGCTGGCCGCCTGCAGCAGCGTCGTGACCTCGTCGCTGAGCTGGCGCACCATGTCCTGCCAGGACGGCGCCTGCGCCTCCGGCGGCATGGCGGCGTCGGGCCCGGAGGGCTCATCTTCCGTGGCCACCACGCCCGGCCGGCGCAGGCGGTCGAATAGCCAGCTCGAAACCATGCCCCTGTCCCTGTCCTGTCTTGTTGTGGGTCGTGTCTGATGTCGCGCGCGTGTCGACGTTGCCATCCAATTCGATTCCAGCCGAATCCCGCCGCAAGCCTCCCGCCCGCCGCGTCGACATGGTCCTGGGCCACGTTGATCGCGTGCACTGGCCGGGGCCTGCCGCGCCCCCCTCGTCGCGCCACGCGGCGTTGCCCCGGGCCTCGCGCGCGGCTGCGCGGCCGCGCCACCTCGTGCCAGGTCCGGGGATAACCCGCTGCCGGATTCAGATTGAAAGTATATGTAAAAAAATCCGACTCGGGTGGATTTTCGGGGTGTCCGGGGTCCGGCGGTGCGGGAGGCGAGCCGGCCCGGGGTGGGGCCGCGGCGCGGTCCCATGGTCGCTGCCCGCGACGCTTCAGCGTGCGGCCGGGCGCGCTGCCGCCGCGCGCACGCGGTTCACCTCGAGCGGCGAGACGGCGCGTGCCGCATTGCCCCAGGAGGTCCGGATGTGCGTCAGCACGGCCGCGATCTCGGTGTCGCTCAGGGTCAGCAGGAACGGTGGCATGCCAAAGGGGCGCGGGTAGTCCGTGGTGGCGGCATTGAAGCCGCCGTACAGCACGGCCTGCAGCAGGTTGTCGATTGGCGCCAGGGTTACCGCGCGGTTGCCGGCCAGCGGCGGATAGGCGTCGCCCACCCCCTCGCCACGCTCGCCGTGGCAGCTCGCGCAATGCTGTTCGTAGCGCCGGGCACCAATTTCCGCCAGGCGGGCCTGGCCGGAGATGGTGGACCGGTCGGCTGTCCTGGAAGCTGTCGGCGCCAGCGTCCGCAGGTAGTGGGTCATCGCGTCAAGGTCGCCTGCCTCGAGATGCTGGGTGCCGCGCAGGACCACCTCGGCCATCGGGCCGCTGGCGCGGCCTGCCGGCGCCACCCCGGTGTGCAGCAGGCGTGCCACGTCGGCGCTGGACCAGCTGGCCAGGCCGGCCTCGTCCGGATCGTGCAGGGATGGCGCATACCAGCCCAGGGCGTGCAGCGTGTTGCCGCTCAGGTCGCGCCAGTCCGCGCCGCCCAGCGCGTCGCGCCGCGCGTGGCAGGCCGAACAGTGCGCCACCGCGCGCACCAGGTAACGACCCCGGTTCCAGCGGGCGTCCTGCGTCGGCTCGGGCACCAGCGCGCCGGGGCGGAAGTAGAGCGCGCGCCACGCCGCGAGCGCGGCCTGGGTGCCGAAGGGCCAGCGCAGCTCGTGCGCGGGCACCGTGGCGTGCGTGGCGGGCAGGCTGCGGAAGTAGGCGTACAGCGCGTCCACGTCGTCGCGCGCCAGCAGCGTGGTGTGGGTGTACGGGAACACCGGCACCAGCAGGCGCCCGTCGGCCGAACGGCCGTGGTGCAGCGCGCGCCAGAAGGCGTTGGCGCTCCAGCGCCCGATGCCGGTTGCATCGTCGGGGGTCAGGTTGCCGGCGAACACGGTGCCGAACTCGGTGGGCACGGCCCGGCCACCGGCGCCCGGGACGCCGCCTGGCGCCGTGTGGCAGGCCAGGCAGTTGCCGATGCGGGCCAGGTAGGCGCCGCGCGCGATCACGTCCGCATCGGCCGGACCCGCCGGCACGGCCTGGTCGATGTCGATGCCGTCGTTGAAATTCAGCTGCCACAGCACGCCGGCGCCCAGCAGGGCCAGCAGCGCCAGCAGCAGGACAGCGCGCGGCAGCCAGCGGCGTTGGCGCTTCATGGCCGGACTCCCGCCAGTGGCGTGCCGCCGCAGTCCAGGTCGGGCGCCAGCGACGAGGCATCCGGGCGTTGCGTCGCCGGCGCGTGGTCGTCCGGCACCGGCTGGCCGGCCAGCCAGGTGACCACGGCATGGGCATCGGCGTCGCTCAGGCGGCGCACGACCTCGCGCATGCAGTCGGGGGCGTGGGCCTGGCGCTGGCCGGTGCGCCAGCCGCCGAGCTGGGCCGTCAGGTAATCCGCGGGCAGGCCGAGCAGGGCCGGGAATCGGGGTTGTACCCCCATCAGGTGCCGGCCATGGCATTGCGCGCAGGCGGGCAGGCGGGCCGCCGGGTCGCCGTGCAGGGCCAGCTGGCGCCCGCGCTCCAGGGCGGCGCGGTCCGCGCGCACGGCCGCCGTCGGTGGCGGGTAGGGCACGTCCATGGCGGCGAAGTGGCGCGCGATCTCGGCCAGGTAGTCGTCGCTGAGCAGCTCCACCATGCGCGTCATCAGGCCGTAGTGGCGCCGGCCGTCGCGAAAGTTGAGCAGCTGGTTGTAGAGATAGCCGGCCGGCTTGCCCGCCAGGCGCGGGTAGTAGCCGTCCGGCCCGGCGCGACCCTGCTCGCCGTGGCAGGCGGTGCAGGCCAGGGTGCGCTGCGCGATCGTGTCCTCGAACGCCGGCGGCGCGGCGTCGGCCCGGCCGGCGAGCAGGCCCAGCGCCAGGCTGGCGCCGGCCAGCAGCAGGTGCCATGCGCGCGCGCTCGGGTCCGGCATGCCGATGTGTCAGCGCACGATGATCTCGGTGCGCCGGTTGCGCGGCTCGGCGACCTCGTCCTCGGTCGCCACGGCCGGATCGCGCTCGCCCCGGCCCACCGCCTGGATGCGGCGCGCATCGAAGCCGCGCTGGATCAGCATTTCGCGCGTGGCCTGGGCGCGCCGCAGCGACAGCGCGTCGTTGGCCTCGGTCGTGCCGACCCGGTCGGTGTGTCCGATGACCACGATTTCCCCGCCGGGACGCTGGCGCGCCTGTTCCAGCGCGGTGTCGAGCGCGGCCTGCGATTCGGGGGTGAACTGGGTGCCGCCGGATTCGAAATACAGCGTGAACGGGCGCGCCGCGGGGGGCTGCGCGGCGAGCAACTCGCGATAGCGCGCCTGCACGCGCTCGGCGCTGGTCTGGGTGGCATCGATCGCGCCGTCGGTGCGCACCTCGGCCTGCTCGTAGGGTTGGTCCAGCACCAGGCGGGACGTGGCGGAGCGCACCTCGAGCGCGCTGCGCGCCTGCTCCTGCGGCAGCAGGGTGACGCGCGTGGCCGGCGCGCAGCCGGCCAGCAGGGTACCGGCCAGCGCAAGCAAGAGAACCGGCCTCATGGCGCCTGCTCCACGATGAAGTCGGTGCCGCGCACCCCGATCACGGTCGTGGGCGTGCGCACCTGCACCTGCTCGGGCTGTTGCCGGGCAATCAGCCCCGTGACCACGCGCAGGCTGCCCTGCACCAGGGTCAGCAGCATGTTGCCCTCGCGCGTGGTGGCCTCGAACTCGAACTGGCTGAGGACGAACTGGCTGCCCGGCCCGATCGACAGCACGCTGCCGTCGCGCAGCGTGAGCGCGGCGGTGCTGCGCTCGCCGGTCAGGATGCGATCGCCGGCGAACACCGGGTCGCCCGGCACGACCGCGTGGCGTGACGCCTCGCGCGCCAGGGTGACGTCACCCTGGACCGTCTTGAACGTGCCCTGGCGAGCGTCCCCCGCGGTCACCGTGACCGTGGACGGGTCGGGTTCGGGCTGCGCTGGTTGCGCATGCGCCGACGCGCTGGCGAGCCACAGCGCGCACAGTGAAACCGGGAACCAGGCAAGGATTCGTGGAAGCATTGCGGAGTACGGATCGGCGGCGGCGCGACGGGTGCCGCCACCGCGGCGTGCCATGCATCATTGGCACCGGGACCGTTGGACCTTTGATCGTACCCCAGGCCGGGATCGCCTGCGACAATGCGCCGGCCCTCGCCCGGTCGCTGGCGTGCAATACGGCACGCGTGTCCGACCCCGCGCCGGATCCTGTTGCGAAAGCCTTCCATGGCCACCAGCCTGCTTGCCCTGCTCGACGACATCGCCACCGTGCTCGACGACGTCGCCGTCCTGTCCAAGGTCGCGGCGCGCAAGAGCGCGGCCATGGCCGACGATGTCGCGCTGCTGACCCGGGTGTCGGCGCAGAAGACGGCCGGCGTGCTGGGCGACGACCTGGCACTGAACGCGCAGCAGGTCACCGGCCTGGCGGCCGAGCGCGAGCTGCCGGTGGTCTGGGCGGTGGCGCTGGGCTCGCTCGTCAACAAGGCGATCCTGGTGCCGGCCGCCTTGCTGGTCAGTGCTTTCGCGCCCTGGGCGGTGACGCCGCTGCTGATGGTGGGCGGGGCCTTCCTGTGCTTCGAGGGCTTCGAGAAGCTGGCGCACAGGCTGCTGCACCCGCGCGCCGCCGACGACGCGCGTGCCGCCGAGCTCGAGGCCGCGCTGGCCGACCCGGGCGTCGACCTGGTGGCCCTCGAGAAGGCCAGGATCCGGGGCGCGGTGCGCACCGACTTCATCCTGTCGGCCGAGATCATCGCCATCACCCTGGGCGCGGTGGCGAGCGCTGCCTTCCTGACCCAGCTCGCGGTGCTGGTGGGCATCGCGCTGCTGATGACCGCGGGGGTCTATGGTCTGGTCGGCGGCATCGTCAAGCTCGACGACCTCGGTCTCTACCTGGTCGGCCGCGCCAGCGGCGCCGCGCAGGCGCTGGGCCGGGGCATCCTGGCGCTGGCGCCGTGGCTGATGAAGTTTCTCTCGGTCGCCGGCACGGCGGCGATGTTCCTCGTCGGTGGCGGCATCGTGGTGCACGGCGTGCCGGCGTTGCACCACCTGATGGAAGGCTGGGCGGCGGGGCTCGGCGGGGTGCTGCGCCTGGTGGCCGGCCTGGTCTTCAACGCCGCGGTGGGGGTCGGCGTTGGCGGCCTGGTGGTGGCGGCGGTGACCCTGTTTCAGCGCCTGCGCGGCGCTGCAACGGCGGCTTGAACCACCATCAACAAGAGATGCTGCTGGTGCTGATCGGATGGGCGCCGCGGGCCCAGCCAGCGGACGCCGTGGCCGGGCTTGCGCCGGCCACTGGCGTTGTCTCCCTTCTGGGCGAAGGCGCGCAGCGATGCTGGAGCGTCAGGCGTGCATCTGGCGCAGCTGGCGCTTGAGCAGCTTGCCGCTGGGGTTCTTGGGCAGCGCGTCGGTGAAGATCACGCGCTTGGGTGCCTTGAATGCCGCCATGTGGGTGTTGCAGTGGGCCATCACCTGCTGCTCGCTGAGCTGCTGGCCGGCCTTGACCACGATCACCGCCGTCACGGCCTCGACCCACTTCGCGTCGGGCAGGCCGATCACCGCCACTTCGCTCACCTCGGGCAGGCGGTAGATCATCTCCTCGACCTCGCGGCTGGAGACGTTCTCGCCGCCGCTCTTGATCATGTCCTTCTTGCGATCCACCACCGTGATGTAGCCTTCCTCGTCGATCGTGCCGAGGTCGCCCGAGTGGAACCAGTCGCCCTCGAATGCCGCCTGCGTGCGCGCGTCGTCGTGGTAGTAGCCCAGCATCAGGTGCGGCGAGCGGTGCACGATCTCGCCGACCTCGCCGGGGGCGACGTCCCGCATCTGGTCGTCCACCACGCGCGTCTCCACGTTCAGCACGGCGCGGCCGGCCGAGCCGGGCTTGCGCAACTGGTCGTCAGGGCCGAGCATGGTCGCCAGCGGCGCGATCTCGGTCTGGCCGTAGAGGTTCCACAGCCGCACCGCGGGCAGGCGGCGCGCGATTTCCTTGAGCACCTCGACAGGCATGATGGAGGCGCCGTAGTAGCCCTTGGCCAGCCGACCCAGGTCGGTCTGGTCGAGCAGCGGCGAGCGCAGCAACGCGATCCACACCGTGGGCGGCGCGAAGAAGCTGGTGATGCCGTGCCGCGCCATCAGCGGCAGCAGGTTGTCGGGCGTGGGCTTGGCGGTGATGTGGTTGGTCGCGCCGATGTAGATCGCCGGGCCGAAGAACACGTCGAGCTGGGCGCAGTGGTAGAGCGGCAGCGCGTGCAGCACGACGTCGTGCTCGGCCACCTCGGCGTTGATGCAGCAGCTCACGTACTGCCACAGCACGGCGTCGTGCGTCAGCATGGCGCCCTTGGGCGAGGACTCGGTGCCGCTGGTGTAGATGATCTGCGCCAGGTCGGTGCTGGCCAGCGGCGTCTCGGGCAGCGGTGCCTGGCAGGCGGCCAGCTCGTCGAAGCGGGTCATGCCGGCCACGGGCTCGCTCGGGTCTTCGGCGGGCAGCCAGATGAGGCCCCGCACCTGCGTGTCCAGCGCCGCGGCGGCGCGCGCCAGCTCGGCCAGCCCGCTGTCGGTGGCCAGCAGGATGGCGCCGCTGTGGCGCAGGATGTAGGCCACCTCGGATTCCTTCAGCATGAAGTTGATCGGCACCAGCACCGCGCCCAGGCGCGCCAGCGCAAAGCGCAGCGCGGCGAAGGCATGCGAGTTGCGGGCCAGGATCGCCACCCGGTCGCCATGGCCGACGCCGCGCTCGGCCAGGCCGGCGGCCACGCGCGTGACGATGGCATCGAACTCGGCGTAGCTCCAGCGCGTGGCGCCGCACTGCAGCGCCAGCTTGTCCGGCAGGCGTCGCGCCGTGCGCTGCAGGATGGTGCCGATGCCCTGGCGGCGGATGACGGGATTGAGGAGGGTCATGACGTGTGTTCCGATCAGGCGATGAGATGGGTGGCGGTCAGCGCGCGTGCGCATGGCGCGTGCGGTCCGGGCCGACCGGCCACGGCCAGGCCGGCGGCCGGTCGCATGGCACGGCGTCGCGGGCCTTGAGACCGGATGTCCGGTTGTGCAGCATATCGGTCCCGGGCCCTGGCGTCTGCTGGGTTTCCGGGTCCGACATCATGGCGGCGGTGCGCGCCCGCCGATCAGGCAAAGAAACCCTCGAAACCATGCTCCGGCACGAAGCGCTGGTCGCGCCAGTACAGGCGCGTGGGCGCCGGCAGCGCGCGCTGGCGCACGCTGTGGCGCACGTCGCCGGGGTAGGTCAGCAGCGTCGCGTCGCCTTCCTGGTAGTGCTCGGGTTCGATCAGCGCCGGCGCGCGGCTGCGCGCGTCGGCCAGCGCCGCCGCGACGCCGTCGAAGCGCGCGAGATGCGCCAGGCTGATGAGCTGGGGCGGGATCAGGTCGATCGCGCGATCGCGGTACTGCTCCAGCGCGGCGCGCGGCGTGGCCCAGAACAGCCGGCTTACCTCGTGCTGGTCCGCGCGCGCCACCTGGTCGGCGCGCGCCGCCGCCAGGAAGAAGCGCGTGTCGAAGCGCCGGTTCATGCGCAGCGACTGGCGCGGCGTGATCCAGCGCGACCACGGCGTCAGCGCCTCGGTGTCCAGCGTCAGGCCGAGGCGCGCCAGCAGCGCTCCGAAGGCCTCGCCCGGCCGGCCTGTCCCGGTCGGGCGGCCATGCGCATACAGCACCCCGGCCTCCTCGAAGGTTTCGCGCGCCGCCGCCGCGAAGCAGGCCGCGGCCTGCTGTGGCGACAGCGCCGCCTCTCCCAGCCGCGCGTGCAGTTCGGCCGGCGTGTGGTCGAGCTGCGCCAGCACGGTGGCGCTCGCGTCGGCGGCGTCGACCTTGCCGCCCGGAAACACGCAGGCGCCTCCCAGCACCGCGCTCGCCGCGTGGCGCCGCACCAGCAGCACTTCCAGCCCCGCGTTGCCATCGCGGATCATGACGATGCTTGCGGCATCGTGGGGCGCTGCTTCCACTGCCTCGGTGTGCCTGTCCATGGTCTGGATTGTGGCAAATTCCGGCTTGACCCGGCGGCTGCCTTACAGTTGCAGGCTGCGCCGACCCTCGGGCCGGCCGGCGTCCCTTGTGGGCTTGCTGCGCGTCGTCGATGGCGGCCTGCCTGCGCAGCCGTCCCGGCGCCGGTTCCGGCCGGCGTCGAGGCCTGCTCGGCCCCGTGTTCCAGGGCGGGTCGGTCGCATTGGGGACACCGGCCCCGCCTTACCCTTGTTCGAAATGGAGAACCCTCTGATGAAGAAGATCGACTTTTCCGGCCGCGTGGCCATCGTGACCGGCGCTGGCGGCGGGGTCGGGCGCCTGCACGCCCTGGGCCTGGCCGAGCGCGGCGCCAGGGTGGTGGTGAACGACCTGGGTGGCGCCGTCGACGGCACCGGCGGGTCGGCCAGCGCGGCGCAGAAGGTGGTCGATGAAATCCGCGCGCGCGGTGGCCAGGCCATCGCCAATCACGCGTCCGTGACCGACCTCGCGGCGGTGCAGGCGATGGTGCAGGAGGCCATGGACACCTGGGGCCGGGTCGACGTGCTGGTCAACAACGCCGGCATCCTGCGCGACAAGACCTTTGCCAAGATGGACCTGGCGGACTTCCGCCTGGTGCTGGAGGTGCACCTGATGGGTGCCGTGCACACCACCAAGGCGGTCTGGCCCATCATGCAGGCGCAGAACTACGGGCGCATCGTGATGACCACCTCGTCCACCGGCCTGTACGGCAACTTCGGCCAGAGCAACTACGGCGCGGCCAAGCTGGCCCTGGTCGGCTTCATGCAGACGCTGGCGCTGGAAGGCGCCCGCCACGACATCCGCGTCAACTGCCTGGCGCCCACCGCCGCCACGCGCATGACCCAGGGCCTGATGCCGCAGGAGACGCTGGACGCCCTGCAGCCCGAGGCCGTGGTGCCGGCGATGCTGGTGATGGCCTGCGAGCATGCCCCCACGCGCGCCATCCTGTGCGCCGGCGGCGGCACCTACGAGGCGGCGCACATCACGCTGACCCAGGGCTTGCACCTGGGCCTGACGCCCGACACGCCCGAGCGCCTGCTGGCGCGCCTGGCCGAAGTCACCGACCCGGCCGGCCAGATGATTCCGGCCAGCGGTTCCGAGCAGGGCGCCAACGAATTGCGCCAGGCCCAGCTCACGCCGGCTTGAGGGATGACGCGCTCCCCGTGTTGCTGCGCTCCCTGTGCGCGCCGCCAGAGGCGGGGGCGCTTCGGCCCGTCCCGACCTGCGCAGGCAGGTCGGGCGCCGCGGGCCTCAACCTCCAGGGGGCACGCAGCCCGTGGCCAGGGGACCTCGGCCACGGGTGCCGCGACGGGCCTGCCGCGCCGCCATCGGGGCACCGGTGTTTCGTGCGCCGCGGGTGGCGGGCAGGCGCAATGGCGCACTGATGTGTCACGCCAGCACGGCATAACGGGTCTGTGTTACCGTGCGCCTCCCGGGCAGAAAATCACGTCATGACGCACACTCTGAAAGCTCGGCTGGCAGCCCTGTCGGATCAACGGCTGCGGGGCATCCGCCGCGGCATCGAGAAGGAGAGCCTGCGTGCCCACCCGGAAGGCACGCTGGCCCTCACGCCGCACCCGGCAGCGCTGGGCTCTCCGCTCACGCACCCGCACATCACCACCGACTACAGCGAGTCGCTGATCGAGCTGGTGACCGGCGTGCACGCCAGCGTGTCCTCCTGCCTCGATGAGCTCACGCGCATCCACCAGGTCGTCTACCATGAACTGGCGCGCCTGGGCAGCGAGATGCTGTGGGTCTCCAGCATGCCGTGCCGCCTGCCGTCGGACGAGAACATCCCCCTCGGCGTCTACGGCACCTCCAACGTCGGCCGCGCCAAGACCGTCTACCGGATGGGCCTGGGACACCGCTACGGCCGGCGCATGCAGACCATCGCCGGCATCCACTACAACTGGTCGATGCCCGGCATCGACAACGACGGCTATTTCGGGCTGATCCGCAATTTCCGCCGCCACGCCTTCCTGCCGCTGCTGCTGTACGGCGCCTCGCCCGCGGTCACGGCCTGCTTCGTAGCCGGCCGCGACCACCCGCTGCAGCCGCTCGGCAAGGACAGCATGTACCTGCCGCACGCCACCTCGCTGCGCATGGGGCGCCTGGGTTACCAGAGCGAGGCCCAGGCCAGCCTGGCGGTCAGCTACAACTGCCTGGAGAGCTACGCCAACTCGCTGGAAGAGGCGCTGACGCGACCGTATCCGCCCTACGAGGCGATCGGCATCCGCAACCTGGGCGGTGACTACAACCAGCTCGCCACCACCCTGCTGCAGATCGAGAACGAGTTCTACGGCACGATCCGGCCCAAGCGCGTGATCCGCGCCGGCGAGCGGCCGCTGCATGCGCTGCGCGAACGCGGCGTCGAATACGTCGAGGTGCGGCTGATGGACCTCGATCCGTTCGAGCCGGTCGGCATCCACGCCGACACGGCACGCGTGCTGGATCTGTTCCTGCTGCACTGCCTGCTCTCCGACAGCCCGCCCGACACGCCGGACGAGATCGCCGCCCTCGGGCGCAACCAGAACCTGGTGGCCGCGCGCGGACGCGAGCCGGGGCTGCGACTGGAGCGCAGGGGCGAGTCCGTGCTGCTGCTCGACTGGGCGGCGGCCCTGCTGGACGCCTACGGGCCGCTGGCCGAGCGCATGGACCGCGTCGATGGCGCCGACCGCTACGCGCGCGCCCTGGCGGGGGCGCGCGCGGCGCTGGACGCCCCCGACGAACTGCCCTCGGCGCGCGTGCTGGCCGCGGTGCGCGCGCAGCACGCCGACAGCTTCCTGGACTTTGGGCGTGCCCGCGCCCGGCAGACGAGCCAGGCCCTGCTGGAACTGCCGTATCCGCCCGAGCTGGCGAGCCGCTTCGAGCAACTGGCGCGCGCCTCGGTGGCCGAGCAGCGGCACATCGAGGCCACCGACCACGTGTCGTTCGAGCAGTTCCGCCAGGACTATCTGTCGCCCGCGCGCCTCGGGCTGGGGCAGGGCGCCCTGATCGAGGGCGAGGAAGCCGGCATCTGACGTCGCTCCGTCGCGCCCATGACCCATGACCCATGACGCCGGTGCGCGCCGGCGTGGCGCATGACCGATCCGGTCGTCGAGGCGCAGCGAAGTCGCCCGTGATCCGCCGTTCGTCATTCGAACGCGTCTTCGGATGCGGCGATCGGCGCGCCAGCGCCTGGCCGGAGCGTCACAGCTCCTCGATGCGGTGCGGCGGAAAGCTGTCCCAGGCCAGGCAGCCGGGACACTGCCAGAAATAGCCCTGGGTCTCGAAGCCGCAGGCCGCGCAGCGGTAGCGTGCCAGCGGTGCCGTGGCGCGTTCCACCGACTGCTGCACGACGGCGTGCACGCCGTCGTGCGCGAAGGGCTCGTGGCCGAGCCAGCGCGCGGCGGCAATCAGCGAGGGTTCCTGCTCCATGTGGCGCACATAGCCCTCGCGTGCCTGTGCCATCGGCATGCCGAGCGCCACCTGGGTCTGCACCAGGGCATCGGCGATGTCGATCGAGGGCGACTGGGCATAGGCCTGCGCCAGGCGCTCCTGGACCTCGCGCAGGCGCCCGCAGGCGCGCGCCAGGCGCACCCATTCGCTGGCGATCAGCGGCACCGCATGCGCGGCGCGCTCCTGCAGCCCGACCAGCTGGTCGTAGGCGCCCGGGTCGTCGCCCGCGCGCGCCAGCATGCCGGCCAGCTGGATGCGCGGCCGCGCGGCGCCCGGGGTCTCGGCGATCACCTGCTCGAGCAGCGCGCGCGCGGCCGCGGCGTCGCCGCGCTTGCGCAGTGCGTGATCGGCCAGCTCGCAGCGGTAGTGCGCCAGGCGCGCGCTGAAGTCGGCATGCCCGGACTGCTGCAGGCGCTGCGCGATGTCGCTGGCGCGTTCCCAGTCGCGCGCGCGCTCGTGCAGCGCCAGCAGGGTGAGCCAGGCCTGTTCCTGGTGGCTGCCGTGCTCGAGCCTGTGCAGCGCCTCCTCGGCGCGGTCCAGCAGGCCGGCCTTGATGAAGTCCTGGGCCAGCGCATACTGGGCGCGTTCGCGGTCCTTGCGGCTCAGGTCGGCACGCGAGAGCAGGTGCTCGTGCACGCGCACGGCGCGCTCGTACTCGCCGCGGCGGCGAAACAGGTTGCCCAGCGCGAAGTGCAGTTCCGAGGTCTCGGGGTCCTTCTGCACCGCCTCGATGAAGGCGTCGATGGCCTGGTCCTGCTGCTCGTTGAGCAGGTGGCTGAGGCCACGGAAGTAGGCCTTGGGCGCCTGCCGGTTCTCGATGCGCAGTTGGCGCAGGTCCAGGCGCGAGGCCAGCCAGCCGAGCGCGAAGGCGATCGGCAGCCCCAGCAGGATCCAGCTCAGCTCAAGTTCCATCGGGCGGCGGCGCCATGGTTTGCGGGTCTGTCCCGGGCGGCATCGCGCGACGTCGCGTCCACCAGCCGGGCAGCATGCCCAGCACGCCGACCACCATGCCCAGCGCAAACGCGGCCAGCACGATCAGGGTCATGGGCGCGCTCCACGCGCGGCCAAACAGCAGGTGCACGGTGGCTTCCTGCTGGTTGTTGAGTGCGAAGGCGAACAGCGCGAAGAACACGGCCGCCTTCAGGACCCATCTCAGCAGCCAATAGACGGGCGACATGGGGGTGGCTGGCGTGCGCGTCGCGCGGCGGTTCAGGCCTGGGCCGACGGCGGCCCGTCCACCGGCTGCGCGGCAATGGTCTCGCGCAGCGCCTTGCCCGGCTTGAAATGCGGCACGCGGCGCTCGGGGATCGGCACGCTTTCACCGGTGCGCGGGTTGCGCCCGAGCCGCGGCGGCCGGTGGTTCACCGAGAAGCTGCCAAAGCCGCGGATCTCGATGCGGTGGCCGCGCTCGAGCGCGTCGCCCATGGCGTCGAGGATCGCCTTCACGGCGGCTTCGGCATCGCGCGCCGGCAGGTCGGCAAAGCGCTCGGCCAGCCGTTGCACCAGGTCGGAACGGGTCATGCTTGCAGCAGGCGCGCGCGTCCGGGGTCCCGGACGCGCTGCCCGTTCAGCTCTTGTCGTTGCTGTCCAGCTTGGCGCGCAGCAGGGCGCCCAGGCTGGTGGTGCCGGCACTGCCCGAGCTCTGGCTCAGGCTGGCCATGGCCTCGTGCTGGTCGGCCGCGTCCTTGGCACGCACCGAAAGCTGGATGTTGCGGCTCTTGCGGTCGACGTTCATCACGACCGCGGTCACCTCGTCGCCCACCTTCAGCACCTGGCTGGCGTCCTCGACGCGATCCCGGCTGATCTCCGAGGCGCGCAGGTAGCCGACCACGTCGTGGCCCAGGTCGATCTCGGCGCCCCGCGCATCCACGCTCTTGACGGTGCCGGTCACGGTCTGGCCCTTGTCGTTGACCGAGACGAAGGTCGTGAACGGGTCCTGGTCGAGCTGCTTGATGCCCAGGCTGATGCGCTCGCGTTCCACATCGACGGCCAGCACGATGGCCTCGACTTCCTGGCCCTTCTTGTAGTTGCGCACCGCCGATTCGCCCGGCTCGTTCCAGGACAGGTCGGACAGGTGCACCAGGCCGTCGATGCCGGCGGCCAGGCCGACGAACACGCCGAAGTCGGTGATCGACTTGATCGGGCCCTTGACGCGGTCGCCGCGCTTGGTGTTCTGCGCGAATTCCTGCCAGGGGTTGGCGCGGCACTGCTTCATGCCCAGGCTGATGCGGCGCTTGTCCTCGTCGATGTCGAGGATCATGACCTCGACTTCCTCGCCCATGGTCACGACCTTGCTGGGCGCCACGTTCTTGTTGGTCCAGTCCATCTCGGAGACGTGCACCAGGCCCTCGATGCCGGGCTCGAGCTCGACGAAGGCGCCGTAGTCGGCGATGTTGGTGACCTTGCCGAACATGCGCGTGCCCTGCGGGTAGCGGCGCGAGACGCCGAGCCAGGGGTCGTCGCCCATCTGCTTGAGGCCGAGCGAGACGCGCTGCTTCTCCGGGTCGAACTTGAGGATCTTGGCGTCGATCTCCTGGCCGGTCTGCACCACCTCGCTCGGGTGGCGCACGCGGCGCCAGGCCATGTCGGTGATGTGCAGCAGGCCGTCGATGCCGCCCAGGTCGACGAAGGCGCCGTACTCGGTGATGTTCTTCACCACGCCGTGCACCACCGCGCCTTCCTTCAGCGTGGCCAGCAGCTTCTCGCGCTCCTCGCCCATGCTGGCCTCGATCACGGCGCGGCGCGACAGCACCACGTTGTTGCGCTTGCGATCGAGCTTGATGACCTTGAACTCCATGGTCTTGCCCTCGTAGGGCGTGAGATCCTTGGTCGGGCGCGTGTCCACCAGCGAGCCGGGCAGGAAGGCGCGGATGCCGTTCACCAGCACCGTCAGGCCGCCCTTGACCTTGCCGGAGGTGGTGCCGGTGACGAAGTCGCCGGACTCCAGCGCCTGCTCCAGCGCCAGCCAGGAGGCCAGGCGCTTGGCGGTGTCGCGCGACAGGATGGTGTCGCCGTAGCCGTTCTCGATCGAGCCGATGGCCACCGGCACGAAGGCGCCGGGCTCGACCTCGATCTCGCCCTGGTCGTTCTTGAATTCGTCGATCGGGATGTAGGCTTCGGACTTGAGGCCGGCATTCACCACCACGAAGTTGTGCTCGACGCGCACCACCTCGGCGGGAATGACTTCTCCCGGGCGCATCACGGTGCGCTGCAGGGATTCTTCGAACAGTTCGGCAAAGGATTCAGACATGAAGGGATTCCTTGTCCGCTCGGGCAGGTTCACGGCCGCACGATTGCGATCGTTTCCAGAGGCTGCTGGCGGAAGGGTTTGAAATGGCGGGATGCCATGGGTTCAGGGTTGCACGACCAGCAGGCCCGCCGCGCGGGAGGCGCGAAGGCAAGCCTGCTGGAACCAGGTGGAAGCCGGCCGGACCGGCGTTCCGTGTGAGGCCGCGCCCGCGCGCGCCGGGCGCGTCAGAAGGGCTGCCTCGCTTGCCACCAGGCCAGCACCTGCGCGAGCGATTGCTCGATCGTGAGCTGCGAGTTGTCCAGCGGCAAGGCATCCTGCGCGGGCTTCAGGGGCGCCGATGCGCGCGATCGGTCGCGCGCATCGCGCGCCTCGAGGTCCGCGCGAAGGGTCGCCATTGTAGCGTCAATTCCCTTTGAAATCAATTGCTTGTGGCGACGCTCGGCGCGCTGCTCGGCGCTGGCGGTGAGGAACACCTTGAGCGGCGCATCGGGGAAGACCACCGTGCCCATGTCGCGGCCGTCCGCGACCAGCCCGGGCAGGCGCGCGCAGGCGCGCTGCCACCCGAGCAGGGCGGCGCGCACCGGCGCAAAGGCCGACACGCTGGACGCGTCCATGCCGGCGGCTTCGGTGCGAATGGCGTCGCTCACGTCCTCGCCATCCAGCCAGACGCGATCGCCCTCGAAGCGCACCGGCAGGGCGCGCGCGAGGGCGGCGATCGCCTCGGCCTGGCCGTCCTCCAGCGCCAGCCCGTGGCGCCGCGCCGCCAGGCCGACCAGCCGGTAGAGCGCGCCCGAATCCAGGTAGTGGTAGCCGAGCTGGCGCGCCATGCGGCTGGCGAGCGTCCCCTTGCCCGATGCCGTGGGACCGTCGATGCAGATCACCGGCACCCCGGCCGCCGGCTCGGCGAGGTCGAACAGGGTCTCGAAATAGTCCGGGAAGGTCTTGGCCACGCACTTCGGGTCCTCGATGCGCACCGGCAGCCGGTCCGGGTTGAAGGCCGCGAGCGAGCCGCACATCGCCATGCGGTGGTCGTCGTAGGTGTGCAGGCGGGCGGCGCGCCACTGGCCGCGCGCCAATGGCTCGACGCGCAGGAAGTCCGGGCCTTCCTGCACCGTGGCGCCGAGCTTGCGCAACTCGGTGGCCATGGCGGCCAGGCGGTCGGTCTCCTTCACGCGCCAGCTCGCGATGTTGCGCAGCGTGCTCGGGCCGTCGGCGTACAGCGCCAGCACCGCCAGCGTCATGGCGGCGTCCGGGATCGCGTTGCAGTCCAGGTCGATGGCCCGGAGCGGCCAGGCGCCGCGGCGCACGACGAGGTGGTTGGCGCCGCCCTCGACCTCGGCGCCCATCTGGCGCGCCGCCTCCACGAAGCGGATGTCGCCCTGGATCGAATCCAGGCCGAGGCCGTCGATGAACAGGCCTGCCGTGTCCGCGCCCGGCTCGGACAGGGCGCCGGCGGCGATGAAGTAGCTGGCCGAGGAGGCGTCGGCCTCGACGTGGATCTCGCCCGGCGAGCGGTAGCGGCTACCGCGCGGGATGACGAAGCGCTGCCAGCCCTCGCGCCGCACCGCCACGCCGAAGCGCGCCAGCAGGTTCAGCGTGATCTCGACATAGGGGCGCGAGATCAGCTCGCCCACCACCTCGATCGCGATGTCGGGCGCCTCCGGCCGGCTCGCCGCCAGCGGCAGCGCCAGCAGCAGGGCGGTGAGGAACTGGCTCGAGACGTCGCCGCGCACCGGGATCGGCTGGCCCAGCCGCAGGCTGGGCGTGCCGATCGCCAGGGGCGGATAGCCCTCGGCGCCGGCGTAGTCGATGGTGCAGCCGAGGGCGCGCAGGGCGTCCACCAGGTCGCCGATCGGGCGCTCGTGCATGCGCGGGATGCCCGACAGCCGGTAGTCGCCGCCGAGCACGGCGAGCGCCGCCGTGAGCGGGCGCATGGCGGTGCCGGCGTTGCCGAGGAACAGCTCGGCCTGGCGCTGCGGCGGGCGTCCCCCCAGCCCCTCGACGGTGGTCTGCGCGCCATCGGTGGTGACGCCGCAGCCGAGCGTGCGCAGGGCCTGCAGCATGACGCGCGTGTCGTCCGAATCGAGCAGGTCGTGGATCGTGGTGCGGCCCTCGCACAGCGCGGCCAGCAGCAGCACGCGGTTGGAGATGCTCTTCGAGCCGGGCAGCCGCACGCGGCCGCGCAGCGCGCGCAGCGGCGGCAGGTCAAGAAAGGGAATGTCGTACACGGCAGGTCGTGGTGGCCGCGCGTGCGGCCGCCCTCACTTCTGGCCCGGCGTCATGCGCCACGTGGCACGTGCGTGGCTGGCCTCGGTGATGGCCTGCTCCAGCGCGTCGATCTGGCCCGTGGCGATGAGCTGTTCCAGCCCGTCCAGCGCGCCGCGAAACAGGGCGGTCTGGCGCGCCAGCTCCTCGCGGTTGGCCAGCAGCACGTCGCGCCACATCTGGGGGTCGGCCGCGGCGATGCGGCTGAAGTCGCGAAACCCCGGGCCGGCCAGCGCCAGGTAGTCGGCGCCCCGGGGCTGGCGCGTGATGCCCTGCATCAGCGCAAAGGCGATCAGGTGGGGCAGGTGGCTGACGGCGGCAAAGGCGGCGTCGTGCGCATCCGGCGACATCTGCGTGACGCGGCAGCCGAGCGCCCGCCACAGCGCCGTCGCCTGCTCGATCTTCTGCGTCAGCGTGCGCTCGATCGGCGTGATGATCACCTGCCGGCCGGCGTACAGGTCGGGGTCGGCGTTCTCGACCCCGGCCACCTCGCGGCCCGTGATCGGGTGGCACGGCACGAACACGCCGACCTCGGTCTTGAGCGCGCGCCGCGCCGCGTCCACCACGTCGCGCTTGGTCGAGCCGACGTCGATCACCAGCATGCCGGGCGTCAGCAGGTGGCGGATCGCCTTGAATGTCGACTCGGTGGCCGCCACCGGCACCGCCAGCAGCACCAGGTCGGCGCCCGAGGCGGCCAGCAGGGCCGACGGCGCCTCGACGTCGATCACGCCGAGCTGGCGCGCGCGCTCGGTGGTGGAGGGCGACTTGCTGTAGCCCACCACGCGCCGCACCAGGCCGGCGCGCTTGGCGGCCAGGGCGAACGAGCCGCCCATCAGGCCGCAGCCGATCAGGCCGAGCTGCTCAAACATCCTGCACCAGCGGGTAGGCGCCCAGCATCTTGTAGAAGGCGCAGCAGGCCTGCAGCTCGGCCAGCGCCGCCGCCACGTTGGGCTCGCTCGGGTGGCCCTGCAGGTCGATGTAGAAGTAGTACTCCCACTTGCCCGACTTGGCCGGCCGCGACTCGAAGCGCGTCATCGAGACGCCGTGCTTCTTCAGCGGCGTCAGCATGTCGTGCACCGAGCCCGGCTTGTTCGGCACCGACACCACCAGGCTGGTGCAGTCGTGGCCGCTCGGGCCCGGCATGGCCATGGTCTGCGGCAGGCAGATGACGGCGAAGCGCGTGCGGTTCCAGGCCTCGTCCTGGATCGCATGGGCGACGATGTGCAGGCCGAAGCGCGCCGCCGCGCGTTCGCTCGCCAGCGCCGCCCAGTTCGGGTGGTCGGCCGCCAGACGCGCGCCCTCGGCGTTGCTGGAGACGGCGCGGCGCTCGGCCTGCGGCAGGTGTTCGCTCAGCCAGCGCTGGCACTGCATCAGCGCCTGCGGGTGCGCCAGCACCACCTCGATGCCGTCCAGCCCGGCGCTGCTGCGCAGCAGGTTGTGACGCACCAGCAGGCTGACCTCGCCGATCACGTGCACCGGCGAATGCAGGAACAGGTCGAACGAGCGCGCCACCACGCCCTCGGTGGTGTTTTCCATGCCGACCACGCCGAACTGCGCGGTGCCGGCGGTGGTGGCGTGAAACACCTCGTCGAAGTTGTTGCAATAGATCAGGTTGGCGGCGCTGCCGAAGTACTCGATCGCCGCCTGCTCGGTGAACGTGCCCTCCGGGCCCAGCACCGCCACGCGCTGCGGCACCTCCAGCGCCAGGCAGGCCGACATGATCTCGCGCCAGATCGCCGCCACGTGCTGGTTCAGCAGCGGGCCGGTGTTGGCCTGCTGCACCTTGGCGATGACCTGGGCCACGCGGTCGGGACGGAAGAACGGCGTGCCTTCGCGGCGCTTGAGCTCGCCCACCTCCTCGGCCACGCGCGCGCGTTCGTTGAGCAGGGCCAGCAGGCGGGAATCGAGCTCGTCGATGCGCGTGCGCAGGTGCGCCAGCGCTTCAGTCTGGATCGGGGAATCGCTCATCTCGGGGTGTATCCGGGGCGGCCGGCCGGGGAGCCGGCCGCCGCGTCGCGGTGCCTACTTGCTGCCACCGCCCGCGCCCCCGGAGGCGGCGGGCGCGCCCACGATGCGCGTGGCCGTGGCATCGAAGGCCTTGAGGTTGCTCTCGACCGAGGCGCGGGTGGCGTCGATCACCTTCTGCGCCCAGGCGTTGCCGGCCTCGCCGGCGATGGTCTGGAATTTCTGGCTCACCGGCGACTCGAGGTAGGCGATGATGGTCTTCATCTCGTCCTCGCTGAGCTTTTCCATGAAGATCGGCACCAGCGCCGCCTCGGCCGCCGGGGCGACCTGCGCTTCCACCGTCTTGTGCGTGGTGTCGGCGAACTTCTTCAGCTCGACGTCGAGCTTCTCGCGCACCTCCTTCTGGCGCGCCGGCGGCACGCTTTCATCGAGGCGCTGCGACCAGACGTTCAGCGGGAACGACACCGCGTCGGCGGTGAGCTGCTCGGCCAGCGCGGCGCCATCGCTGCGCGCCTGCAACTGCGCCAGCTTGGTGGCCAGCGCCTGCTTGCCGTTCTGGGCGTAGGCGCCCATCGACAGGCCGCAGGCCGCCACGAGACAAAGTGCGGCGGGCAGCCGCATGAATGGGATTTTCAAGATGGATTACTCCGTTGGGTCCTGGGGTTGGGGGTCGCCCTCTCCGTCCTGGGCGTCATTTTCCACGATGCGCTGCAGGCCGCTCAGCTGGGTGCCCTCGTCCAGCGCGATCAGGGTCACGCCCTGTGTCGCCCGGCCCATCTCGCGGATCTCGGCCACGCGCGTGCGCACCAGCACGCCCTTGTCGGTGATCAGCATGATCTCGTCGTCCTCGCCCACCAGGGTGGCGGCGACGACCTTGCCGTTGCGCTCGCTCTGCTGGATCGCGATCATGCCCTTGGTGCCGCGGCCGTGGCGCGTGTATTCGCTGATGTGGGTGCGCTTGCCGTAGCCGTTCTCGGTCGCCGTCAGCACGCTGGTGCGCGCCCGCGGATCGGCGCTCTCGGCGTCGGCGTCGCCCTCGGCCACCAGCATCGCGATCACGCTCTGGTCCTCGTCCAGCGACATGCCGCGCACGCCGCGCGCGTTGCGTCCCATCGGGCGCACGTCGTTCTCGTCGAAGCGCACCGCCTTGCCGCCGTCGGAGAACAGCATCACGTCGTGCGCGCCGTCGGTCAGCGCGGCACCGATCAGGAAGTCGCCCTCGTCCAGGCCGACCGCGATGATGCCGGCCTTGCGCGGGTTGCTGAAGTCCGACAGCGGCGTCTTCTTGACCGTGCCCATGGAGGTCGCCATGAAGACGTAGCGGTCCTCGGGGAAGCTGTGCATCTCGCCCGTCAGCGGCAGCACCACGTTGATCTTCTCGCCCTCGGCCAGCGGGAACATGTTGACGATGGGCCGGCCGCGCGAGCCGCGCGAGCCCGAGGGCACCTCCCACACCTTGAGCCAGTAGACGCGCCCGCGATTCGAGAAGCACAGGATGTAGTCGTGCGTGTTGGCGATGAAGAGCTGGTCGATCCAGTCGTCTTCCTTGGTCGTGGTGGCCTGCTTGCCGCGCCCGCCGCGGCGCTGCGCGCGGTATTCGGACAGCGGCTGGGCCTTGATGTAGCCGCTGTGGCTGAGCGTCACCACCATGTCGGTGGGCGTGATCAGGTCCTCGGTCTCCAGCTCCTGGGCGTCGCGCTCGATGGTCGAGCGCCGCGCTCCCGCCTTGGTCTGGCCGAACTCGTTCTTCAGCGCCGTGAGCTCCTCGCCGATGATGGTCGAGACGCGCTCGGGCCGCGCCAGGATGTCCAGCAGGTCGTCGATCTGCGCCATCACGTCGCGGTACTCGGCGATGATCTTGTCCTGCTCCAGGCCCGTCAGGCGCTGCAGCCGCATCTGCAGGATTTCCTGCGCCTGCGTGTCCGAGAGGCGGTACAGGCCGTCCGCCTGCAGGCCGTAGGCGCGCTCCAGGCCCTCGGGGCGGTAGTCGTCGGCGCTGATGGTGCTGCCGTCGGCGCGCGCGCGCGTCAGCATCTCGCGCACCAGCGCGCTGTCCCAGCTGCGTGCCATCAGCTCGGCCTTGGCCACCGGCGGCGTCGGCGATTCGCGGATGATGCGGATGAACTCGTCGATGTTGGCCAGCGCCACCGCCAGGCCTTCCAGCACGTGGCCGCGCTCGCGCGCCTTGCGCAGGTTGAACACCGTGCGCCGCGTCACCACCTCGCGCCGGTGCTGCAGGAACACCTCGACCAGCTCGCGCAGGTTGCACAGCTTCGGCTGGCCGTTGATCAGCGCCACCATGTTGACGCCGAAGGTGTCCTGCAGCTGGGTCTGCTTGTACAGGTTGTTCAGCACCACCTCGGGCAGCTCGCCGCGCTTGAGCTCGATCACCAGGCGCATGCCGGACTTGTCCGACTCGTCCTGGATGTGGCTGATGCCCTCGAGCTTCTTCTCGTGCACCAGCTCGGCCATGCGCTCCTGCAGCGTCTTCTTGTTGACCTGGTAGGGCAGTTCGTCGACGATGATGGCCTGGCGCTGGCCGCGGTCGATGTCCTCGAAGTGCACCTTGGCGCGCATCACCACGCGCCCGCGCCCGGTGCGGTAGCCGTCGCGCACCCCCTGCATGCCGTAGATGATGCCGCCCGTCGGGAAGTCCGGCGCCGGCATGATCTCCATCAATTCCTCGATGGTGGCCTCGGGCTGGTGCAGCAGGTGCAGGCAGGCGTCGACGACCTCGTTCAGGTTGTGCGGCGGGATGTTGGTGGCCATGCCGACGGCGATGCCGCCCGAGCCGTTGACCAGCAGGTTGGGCAGGCGCGTGGGCAGCACCAGGGGTTCCTGCTCGCTGCCGTCGTAGTTGGGCCCGAAATCGACCGTCTCCTTGTCGATGTCGGCCAGCATCTCGTGCGCGATCTTGGCCAGGCGGATCTCGGTGTAGCGCATGGCCGCGGCGTTGTCGCCGTCCACGCTGCCGAAGTTGCCCTGGCCGTCGACCAGCATGTGGCGCATGGAAAAGTCCTGCGCCATGCGCACGATGGTGTCATAGACGGCGCTGTCCCCATGCGGGTGATACTTGCCGATGACGTCGCCGACGATGCGCGCCGACTTCTTGTAGGGCCGGTTCCAGTCGTTGTTCAGCTCGTGCATCGCGAAGAGCACGCGCCGGTGCACCGGCTTGAGGCCATCGCGCGCATCGGGCAGGGCCCGGCCCACGATCACGCTCATGGCGTAATCGAGGTAGCTGCGTCGCATCTCCTCTTCCAGGCTGACCGGAAGCATCTCCTTGGCGAATGAGGTCATATATATGCAAGCAGCGCGACGTGGCAAAAAGGGTTGATTCTAGGGGCATTCGACTGTTGCAAACTGGCAACATAATCGGAGTTTTCCACGTCCCCATGGCGTTTGCGGGCCCTGTTCGGCTGCGTTTGCGAAAGAGCGTGTGGCACAATCGATTGCAGCGTTTTTGGTGGTGCTCACTTGAAGCGTCCGATTTTTCGCAGCGCGGCTGCGGCTTTTTTCCCTGTGAGGAGAATCATGAAGAAACTGAACAAAGTAGCGATCTTGTTCGCCGTCGCATCCGTGGCTGGTTCGGCATTCGCCGCGGGTTCGACGATCAACACCGACAACTGGCGCAACGGCCACGGCAACCTGATCTGGAAGAACGGCACCAGCGAACTGTGCTGGCGCGATGCCGCCTGGACCCCGGCCACCGCTGCCCCGGGCTGCGACGGCGCGCTCGAGGCGCCCAAGGCCGCTCCGGCCGCTGCCCCGGCGGCTGCTGCGCCCGCTCCGGCGCCGGCTCCGGCACCCGCCCCGGTCGCCGCCCAGAAGGTGACCTACGCCGCCGATGCCTTCTTCGACTTCGACAAGTCGGTGCTCAAGCCCGAAGGCCGCGCCAAGCTGGACGACCTGGTGAGCAAGATCCAGGGCATCAACCTGGAAGTCATCATCGCCGTCGGCCACACCGACTCGGTCGGCACGGTCGCCTACAACCAGAAGCTGTCGGTGCGCCGCGCCGAGGCCGTGAAGGCCTACCTGGTGTCCAAGGGCATCGAGCGCAACCGCGTCTACACCGAAGGCAAGGGCAAGTCGCAGCCGATCGCGGACAACCGCACCGCTGCTGGCCGCGCCAAGAACCGCCGCGTCGAGATCGAGGTGGTGGGCACGCAAGCCGCCAAGTGATCGAGACCCCGACGGGGTATCCTTCCAGGGCCTTGGGAGCGCAAGCTCCCAGGGCTTTTTTCATGGGCGCGCGCGCGCTGCGCCGCGGCGGCCTGCCTGCGCTGGGCCTGCTGGCCGCGCTGGCGGCCCCGGCTCCGGCGGGCGCGCGCGCGGCCTGCGCCGAGCCGGCGGCCGTGCGCATGGTGCTGTCGCCGCGCATGCCCTACGCGCTGCTCGAATGGCGGCGCATGCGGCGCGCCGCCGAGGACGCCGGCTTCCGGGTGTCGGCGCTGCGCGACCCGCGCGTGCCGGACGAAGAATGGCAGGCCGCGGTGCGGGCCGTGGACCTGCCCGAACTGGCCGACGCCCCGCTGCTGGACGAGCCGACCGGGCGCGCGCTGGGCCTGCTGCACCACGCGCCCAGCAGCATGGTCGAGCGCTGCGGCACGCGCCATCCCTGGCCGATCCTGGGCGTGATGCCCGATGCGGCCTGGCTCGGCCTGCTGCGCCAGCGTGCGGGGACATTGAAATGAAACACCCCCGTAGCTCCACGAAGAACTGAGATGAAGCACTCCCCGCTGTCCTGGGCCTGCATCTGGACCAGCCCCAGCCACGGGTGGCCGCGGCGAACCGGTCCCGCGGCGAGCGGGGCTGCGCTGGTCCAGACGCCGGGCCGGGCGCGCGGCGCGCACTGGCTGGCCGCGCTGCTGCTGGCCGGGGCGAGCGCCGCCGGGGCGACCGAGGCGGCGGCCGACTGCATCGCGCCGCTCGCCTACCACGCGCTGGACGTGCGCGAATTCGGCGCCGATGCCGATGGCACGGCGGCGCTCGGCACCTACGAACGCATCAGCCCCGACGGGCGCTTCGTGCTGCGCTCCTATTCCGGCGCGCAGCTCGGCCAAGTCAGCCTGGTCGAATTGCCCGCCGAGCCGGGCGGGCCGGTCCGGGCCCACCCCACGCCCTTGTCCAACGAGGCCTTCCCGGTCCAGGGCAGCTGGCGCTACCTGGTCGACGTGAACGGCGAGCACTACCGCTTCGCCGAGGTGTTGCGCGACGGTCGCCGGGCGCGGCCGCTGTTTCGCGGCGGCATGACGGGCTTCTACGCGGCTGCTTCGGAACTGCCGCCGACCGCCGCCGCCGACGCGTCGACCGGCGGCGGCGCGCTCGTCCGCATCCGTTCGCTGAGCTGGCCGCAGGACGCCGACCCCGACCGCCAGGGCGTGGGCCCGCTGCAGGTGGCGACCATCGGGGTGCGCGACGACGGGCGGCAGGCGCGCCTGGTGCGCACGCTCGGGCCGCGCTTCATTTGCGACGGCCGCGTCGCCATCGACGGCAATGCCTACGCCTTGCCCATGCTCTCGGTCGACGGCAGCGAGTTCTCCGCCATTCCGCAGGCGCCGCGCGTCGGCGCGCCGTCGATGCGCGTGTACCGGCTGGCGCCGCGGCCCGGCGCCGGCGCGCCGTCCTGCGACCTCGACGCCGACCTGGGGCGGACCGTGAGCAAGGCGGTGTTCGGCTTCGCGCGTCCCGACGCCGCGGCCTGGCTGGTCTACAGCGACCTGGGCAGCGTCTACCTGCACGACCGCGCGCTCGGCCAGGGGTTCCGCCTCGACCGCGCGCGCGATCGCGTGCAGGCCAGCGCGTTTCCCGGCCTGACGCGCGACGGACGCGTCATCTATGGCGCGAGCTGGCAGGACTGCGACGACCGCGCGCGCTGCCCGCGCCAGGCCGGCTACGTGGTGGTCGATCCCTACCAGAGCCAGGCCTGGCGCGCCCACTGGCAGGCGCGTGGCCAGGCGCCGCCCAAGGCCTGCATCACCCGCGCCGAGGTGGCGCGCGAGCGCCGCCGCTTTGCCGAGCAGCATGGCCTGGACGGCGTGGGACAATCGCGGCCATGACTGCCGCCGAAGCCAACGTCGACCCGGCCGAGCTGGCCCGCTTCTCCGCGCTGGCCCACCGCTGGTGGGACCTGGACGGCGAATTCGCCGCGCTGCACCAGATCAACCCGCTGCGCCTGGGCTGGATCGAGGGCATCGCGCCGCTGGCGGGCGCGCGCGTGGTCGACGTCGGCTGCGGCGGCGGCATCCTGGCCGACGCCATGGCGCGCCGCGGCGCCGAGGTGCTGGGCATCGACCTGGCCGAGAAATCGCTGCGCGTGGCCCGATTGCACGCGCTGGAGGCCGAGACGCCGCGCGTCGACTACCGCCAGGTCTCGGCCGAGGCGCTGGCGGCCGAGCAGCCCGGCGCCTGGGACGTCGTCACCTGCATGGAGATGCTCGAGCACGTGCCCGACCCGGCCGCCGTGGTGGCCGCCTGCGCCGCGCTGGCGCGCCCCGGCGGCTGGCTGTTCTTCTCGACCCTCAACCGCAACCCGAAATCGTTCGCGCTCGCCATCCTGGGCGCCGAGTACCTGCTGGGCATGGTGCCGCGCGGCACGCACGAATACGCGCGCTTCATCCGTCCGAGCGAGCTGGCGCGCCACTGCCGTGCCGCCGGGCTCGAGGTCGCGCACGCCACCGGCCTGGTCTACAACCCGCTGGCGCGGCGCTTCCGGCTGGCGCCGGACCTGGACGTGAACTACCTGCTGGCCGCGCGCAAGCCGGCCGAAGCGGCCGATGGCGCTGCTGCCTGACGTGCGCTGCGTGCTGTTCGATCTGGACGGCACCCTGATCGACAGCGCCGGCGACCTGGGCCGGGCCGCCGACCAGATGCGGGTGGCGCGCGGGCTGGCGTCGCTGCCCGAAACCGCCTACCGGGCCTGGGCCGGCGCCGGCGCACGCGGCATGCTGCAGGTGGCCTTCGGCATGGCGCCGGACGACCCGCGCTTCGAGGACTATCGGGCCGAATTCCTGTTGCGCTACGAGACGGTGATGCTCGACTCCACGGCGCCGTTCGAGGGCGTGGCGCCGCTGCTGGCGCGACTGGAGGCGCTGGACCTGTGCTGGGGCGTGGTCACCAACAAGTTCGAGCGCTTCACCGGGCCGCTGGTCGCTGCCATGCCGCTGTTCGACAGCGCCGCGGTCATCGTCAGTGGCGACACCACCCCCCACATGAAGCCGCACCCGGCGTCCCTGCACGAGGCCATGCGGCGCGCCGGCGTGGCCGCCGCGCACTGCATCTACGTCGGCGACGACGAGCGCGACATGCAGGCCGGCCGCGCCGCCGGCGTGCGCACGGTGGCGGCGCGCTACGGCTACCTGGGCGTCGGCGCCCGCGTCGAGCAGTGGGAACCCGATGCCGTGATCGACCGGCCGCTGGAGCTCTTGAAATTGCTCCAAATGGCTTAAGATACGCGGTCCAGGGGCTGCATTGGTTTCGACGTGGGTTGGAATCGCCTCAGGGCATGCCGAGGTTCAGTCACCTCGTAAAACCGCTGAAAAAAACTAACTGCAAACGACGAACGTTTCGCACTCGCCGCCTAAACACCGGTGAGCCTCGCAACAGCAGGCCGATGGGCTGGGCAAGGGTGGCGCAAGCCGTCCAGGCTGCGAGGGCATTCACATCGGCTGGCTCGTCCCCGGGTGCCTTGGGGGCGGGCGAGACGCAAGGGCACTGGCGGCCCGCGTAGCGTGCGACTGCGCGACGCGGGTGGCGAGATCCAAATCAGATCGCTAAGCATGTAGAACTGGGCGGGGAAGGTTCGCGGACGGGGGTTCGAGTCCCCCCAGCTCCACCACCACATCATCCAAGGGCGTCCGCCGAAGTCCGGCAGGCGCCCTTTTTCATAGGCAGATCATCAGCTTATTGTCCAGTGACGTCCGACATCGTTCGTCTACAGCCGAACCAAAACCGGGGAACAAACCGGGGAGCGAACCGGGGTAAAGTCCGCAAATCGGGGGTTTGTTCCCCGGTCTCACGTCTGACCTCACCCGGGGGCGCCCATGCTGACCGATCTGCAGTGCAAGAACTTCACCTGCCCACCTGGCAGAAAGCGCGCGCGCATCACCGATGCGCAGGGCCTGTATCTGGAGGCGAGCCCCGCCGGGTCGAAACGCTGGTTCTGGAAAACCTATGCCGACGGCAAGGAGGGGCGCCTGGCTCTGGGCAGCTATCCGGCCGTGAGCCTGACGGCGGCCCGCAAGGCCAGGGACGCCGCCAAGCTGCAAAAGGCCGCAGGCGTTGATCCGGTCGAGGGCCGCCGGCGTGACAGGCTCAAGGGCCAACGCGAGGGCGGCGAAACCTTCAGAGCCGTGGCCCTGGAGTGGCACGCCAGGCAGCTCGAAAACTGGAGCCCCGAGCATGCCAACCGGACGCTACGCCAGCTCGAGCGCGACCTGTTCCCCTGGTTGGGCGATCGGGACATGGCCTCCATCGAGCCCATGGAATTGCTGGCCGTGCTGCAGAAGGTGGAAGAGCGCGGCGCGCTGGAGACTGCCGACCGCGGCCTGATGCTGGCGCGCCAGGTGTATGAATACTGGCTGCCAACCGCCGACCGGGAGCAGCGCAACATCACCGAGGGGCTGAAGAAGCGCCTGACGCCGTATCGCGGCAAGCACTTTGCGGCCATCCTCGAGCCCGATCGATTCGGCGAGCTGCTCCGCGCCATGTATGCCTACAAGGGCGGGCCGATTGTGCGCACCGCGCTGCTGTTGGCCCCGATCCTGTTCCAGCGTCCTGGCAACCTGCGCATGATGGAATGGGCCGAGGTCGACCTGGACCGCGCCCTCTGGACGATCCCGAGTGCCAAGATGAAGCGCGGCGTCCAGGAGAAGGCCAACGGCGAGCCCCACATCGTTCCCATGCCCAGCCAGGCGGTGGCCTTGCTGCGTGAGCTGCACGCGCTCACCGGCGCCGGCCGCTACGTGTTCCCAGGCCAGCGCGACCACGACCGGCCGCTATCCGACAACTCGGTGCGCAGCGCCCTGTATGGCCTGAACTTCGGCAAGGAACAGAGCTGGCACGGCTTTCGCGCCAGCGCCCGGACGATGCTGGTGGACCAGCTCGACCTCGACCCGCTGGCGATCGAGGCCAACCTGGCTCACGCGGTGCGGGACGCCAACGGGCGCAGCTACAACCGGACCCAGTATCTGGCCAAGCGGTTCGAGCAGATCCAGCAGTGGGCCGACTACCTGGACAAGCTACGCCAGGGCGCCGACGTGATCCAGTTTCCCGAGCGCGCCCGGTCAGGTGCCGGCTGATCAGGGCCGGAGCCGCCACCCGAGCCGGCCACCGGCGTGAGGCGGGGCATCGCGCGCGACTACTCGGGCCTGACTGCCGCGTGGCGATCTCCACCGCGCGCCGCTGCCGCTGGCGGTGGTGGCAGAGGTCTCTGCGCCGGTCGGAGCTGACGGCGGCGCAGCGAGCCAGCAAGATCAAGCGGCGGAAGTAGATTTGGGAGACGCTGCATCCGAAGTCGGATTCCGTCCAGGCTTTGGACGAAGTGCGGCAGCGCTCCAATGCCAACGTCGCCGGCCGCCTTGATCGATCGCCGGGTATGGACTACCGCCTTGGGGCTGTGCGGAGTAGTGCCTGCCTGGCCGAAGCGTCATGCCGTCCGCATCCCGGCACCAGGCTGCCTAGACCAAGGGGCGGAAATAGCCCTTGATGCAGGCGGTGTTGCGCACACTGATCTGAATGTGCGTCTGCTGGCGAAATCCGGCATCGGGGTAGATCGGATCGCCTTCCAGGAACGGGCCGCGCACCGAGTCGAACGTTTCAAGGCCCTTGACCTGCTTGGCTTGCGCGTCGCGCAGCGACAGCAGGAGGTTCATGACCGCGCAATCCAGCTCGCGGCCCGCTTTGTCCGGCGTCTTGCCCACGTTGCGTGGCATCTTGAGGTCGGCAGAGTCCAGTATTTTGCTGAGCAGCGCATGGGCGCGCTTGACCTCGGCCATTGAGCCGGAGTCGAATAGATCCAGGCAGTGGCGCAAGTCGATCACGGCGCCGATGACGGCCGGCGTGGCAATCACCCCATCGCGGTGCTTGGCACGCGCCCATTCCATGGCGCGGGCATAACTGCCTTCCCAGAAGTAGATGCCTTTCCCGAGCCAGTCGTATTTCTTCTCGGACGGGAGCAGGTGCGGCTCGGCGCCACTCAAAATATCCTCGGCCACCAATTTTTCACAGCCGTGAAAGCCGAGGATGAAGCTAGGCTGAAACTCGTAGGTGCGTGCTGCGTCGCTCACGCTGCGCTGCAATAGGGCTCAGCAAGCTGTCCCTCCGCGTCAAGAATGCCGGCGCGCTGCAGGATCTTTGTGGCGGCCTTCTTGTCGCTTGATTCCAGGCTCTTCAAATGCCTGACCATCAGCTTGGTCTGCTCCTGTCGCGATAGCACGAAACGCCCAGCCGGCTGTTTCGTGCCGACCTTCTTGGTGGCCGACCTCGGCGCGACGCCGCTAGGTTTTGACTTGGTTGTCACCATGGTTCCCCCACCGCGCGCAGGACTCCTTGTGCATTGAAGCCGGTAGCACCGTTGCTGCCGGGTTGCCTCGCTTGCTGGCGCTGCGTGCGCCGCCAGCCCATCCACCCAAGGAACCCAAGAAATTGTTCGGCAACCGCGTCCGCATTCGAAGCCGTGCCGCCATGGTTCGCCGCTGTGTTGGGTGTGGTTTACGACTGTATCACGGCCGATTCGTTCCTGACCAGTCAGGTTTCGGCTGGTTCCAGACGGTTACGCCTGTGTGCGGTGTGGAGTAGTGCTCACTTGGAAGCAGCGCCACACCGAGAGGTGAGCGCTGGGCATGAGAAGGCCCGCCCCGAGCGGGCTTTTTTCACCTCCACCGGCGGTACCCCTTCCCATCCGGGCCCAGCCACGCTACACTGCCGCCAGCGCCTGATTGGCGCCGGTGCTTGAAAACACCTCACAGTAAGCGGTTGAAGCCCCCCGACAGCGGGCTTTCGTCGCGTCTGAACACTGGCTGCAAGGCCGAACGCTTTGGACGGGATGGGGCGAACCGCAAGGCCGCCCGCACGTCTTACTGCGTGTTTTCAACATCCCGTCCATCCGCTGCTGCGTGAAAACGGTTGCGGATGGGTTTTGAATCTCGGTAAGGAGATCGACCCATGGCACTGCAGCCATCCCCCCGCGTCCGCACCGGGCGCACCATGACGCGCGAGCAGCGCATCATCGCCACCGAAACCGCCCTCGGCCTGGCGCTGTCCTTCACCCGTCGCCTGACTGAAAACCCGCACGCCGGCGGTGCCGACTGCTGGGCCGCGCTATCGCGCTGCCGGCGCGCCCTGCAGCTGCTGCAGCAGCTGAGCCAGGAGGGCGTGCAATGACTTCCGATGCTCCGATCTTCGAGGCGCCGGCCCTGGCGCCGAATTCGGATTGGTCGCACTACCGAACGGGGCGCCTATTTGGCGACTCGGTAACGGTGGGCGCGCTGACCGAAGGCGAACGCTTCGCCACCATCGGGATTTACAGCGGCGCCGTCACGCTGCAGCTGTCCCTGACGCGCCAGCAGGCGCTTGCACTGGCCGAGGAGCTGCGCATCGCAGCCCAATCACGTGACGAAAAGGAGGTCGCGCAATGAAACACTCTGATCTGGCGAACACCCAAGCACCCGGCGGCAACACCGGCCCCGTTACTACCGCCGTGCCCGTTCAGGTCTTCGGCGTGGATCTGCTGACCGTCAACGCTGGCGTGCCCAGGGCCGATGCCATGAATGTGCTCTCGGCACTGCTTGCCGAAGCGTCGGACGCGGCCACCGAGCGGGCGATGTGTATGGAAGGGGTCACCCCGAAAGGGGGGTCGCCATGGCTGGATGCCCTGGCCCTGGATTTGGCGCGTGCGATCGTTCAAGCGGTAGAAGGAGGTGCGGCATGACTGACAACAAATCTGCCACCGTCCGCGAACTGCGCGACGCAGTGGAAGCCATAGACTGCTTTTCGCAGGATGGCTTTCAGGAAATTGCCGCTATTGCGAAGTTGGCGGTCGCCAGCATGGGCACCGCTGAGGGCCTCATGCACACCGAAAACATCCTTTTTGCTCTGCGCGCCATATGGGGCACGGCCGAAACTACGGTCGATCTGATTGCAGACCAGGCCGAGCGAGTCGGCTGCGCCCACAAATCTCCACCCGATCGCGACTACTGGAAGGCCCGAGCGGCCATCGCGGACGCGCGTCAAGGAGAGTGAACATGGATGTCACCTTGAACATCTGCACCGCCTCGCATCTCGCGTCGGCGGCACTCGACAAGGCCAGCGCAGCCGAGTTCCTGGCGTTGAGCGTCAGCACGTTCGAACGCCTGGTGCGCGAGGGCCGCGCGCCGCGGCCGCGGCAGCTTTCGGGCCGGCGTGTGGCATGGATCCGCACCGAGCTGGAGGCGTGGCTGCATGAGCGCCCGGTGTCCGAACTGCTACCGCCTGCCAACACGGGCGCGCCCAAGCGGCGCGCCAGGCCTGCGCCACTGTCTTGGCGCAGCGGTCACAAGAGCGCAGCCACCTCCTCGGACGTGCGCACCAGGAGGGCTTGAACCATGCGAAGCAAAGCGAATACCTGGACGCCGAAGCAATACCGCATCGCGCTGGGTGAAATTGCCGAACGTACGGCATCACTACGCAAGTTGCTTATGCTGGCAGCCACTCAAGATGACGACTGGGAGCGGTCGGTATGTGTTGATGCTGCGGAAGGTCTGGCCGCGCTCATCGGCGCAATGGCTGACGGCGCGGTGGGCGGGCAAAGGGTCGGCGACGCGGAATGCTGGTTCTATGGCCCTAGCTTCGAGGCTACGCGTGATGCAGCACCGTGAACGGGTGGCCAGGCGCACCACGGCATTGGCCGCCTGCGTCGCATGGTGGGCCGCGCTGCCCATCGTGCAGGGCGACCATCCCGACGCGCGCAAGGCGCAGCGGCTGCGCTGGGAGGCAGACCGACTCGACGTTATCGCCGGTGCGCAGAACGGGCACCGGGCGTGGCAGAAGGCCAACCGCCTGGCCGCGCATCTGTTGCGCCAGGGCGCGCTCGCGCTGGTGATGGTCAAGGATCGGGAGGGGGTGCAGCCATGAACGACGCGCAAGCCTTGATGCTCTCCACTGCCGCGATCGAGCGGCATTGCCAGCAGCGCCAGGCCGAAGCCCTGGCGACGATGACAGCCGCAACCGCGCCGGACGCATTCCACGACGCGACCGGCCGATTCTCTGACACGGTGACGGCGGGCCACGCGGTGCGTGAGTTCCGGGCCGTGGTCGACGCGGCCGGCGACAAGGGCGGGGAGGTGTTGTCATGACGAAGCCGCACACCCGGCCGCCTGTCCTGTCCACCTACGGCGTTGCCGATGGCGCCTGCTCCCTGCGCTACTCACTATCGAAAACAGAGCGTGCCACGCTCGATCGCTCGCTGCGGATCGTCGGGCGCGTCCTGGTTGACGGGCGCTCTGCACTCGATTCTCCGGGCGTGGTGCGGCAATACCTAGCGCTCCAGCTCCGTGGCGAGCCGGTCGAGCACTTCAGCATGTTGCTGCTGGATTCACAACACCGCTGCATCGTATTCGAGTGCCTGGTCACGGGGACGATAAATCAGGCCAGCATCTACCCGCGCCAGGTCGTCCGCGCCGCGCCCAGGCATGGCGCGGCGGCCGTCGTCCTGGTACAGAACCACCCGAGCGGCGACACCACGCCAAGCCGGGCCGATGAGGCGCTTACGCAGTCGCTCAAGGCGGCGCTGCGCACCATCGATGTCCGCGTCCTGGATCACATGATCGTCGCTGGCGGCAGGGCGCTGTCCATGGCCGGGCGCGGGATGCTTTAAGGAGGATGGAATATGCCAAGCCGATACGAAGGAGCAATCAGGGTCTGCCTACTGCACTCCATTCCGCTCGTGCATACGATCGGACGTCCTGTGCCCGATCGCCTATCCACGCACGCGCTGGCGATGCTGGCGACCTGGCAGGAAGGCGAGCCCGCCGGGTCGGAAATCCACCGCGCTCGCGCGCGTGATTACCTGTGGTCGATTGGTGACGCGATCGAGCGCCACGGAACGGCATTAGAGGCAATCGAGTTCAGCGGTGCACTGACGCCGGATGGCGAATTGAGCATGCTCCGTGTGCCCGCAATCACTGCCGAGAATTTCGCGCTGCTGCTTCACCAGGATCGTTCGGACGTCCCGCCGCTGATCGCGGCATGGTTCGAGATGTGTGCCGTTCCGTGGCCCCCTGTCGTTGCCGACGATCAGCCGCTGACGTGGGATGAGGCGCGGCAGGAGCGGCGCGCCGCGATCGGGAAGCGAGAGCGTTGGACCGACCGGCAGGTCGAGGCCGCGCGCCATGAATTCGAGCGGCTGGGCGGCTACGAGCAAGGGCGCAAATCTGCGGTGGCCACCAATCTGGCCAATGAGATCGGGATCAGTCGGCAAGCGTTCCTGCGCTCGATTGGCATCGATTCCAGGACGCCGGGCGTGACGTCAGACACCCGCAGGCCAAGTAACCAAGCGCACCGGATGGGTGCAAGCATCCGCCCACGCCGCATCCGCTGAGAGTGAAACCGCGCGCATGCGCGATGCGCCCTGTTTGCACCTTTGACGCCGGAGTGTTGCACGCGGCAAAACCCGGTCCTAGCCGAGCGGTGCGCAGTGCATGCCGGCGGTCTTTCAGCAATCCACCCGGAGAACGCAATGAGCACCTTTGTAACGCCTGATCCCGGCAGCGTGCCGGATCGGTTTTTATCGATTGCCGACGTGCGAGAGATGACCAATCTGTCGGCATCGACGATCTATGAGCTGATTGGGGCCGGTAAATTTCCGCCGCAGATCAAGCTCACGGGGCGGCGCTCCGTTTGGTCGGAGGGCGCCATTCAGGCATGGATGCGCGCGCGCGCGGCCGCATCGATTGCCGGCAGCAAGGCGCACGCCGCACCGACCCGACGGCAGGCCCATGGGCGCACCGTGGGGGCTGCCCAGTGACGCGCCAGCCGCGCCCGCCGCTGGGCGTGCCCGTTGACGTTCTGGCCGGCGCGCTGGCGCTGCCGCGCACGACGCTGGTTGCCGCGTTGCTGGATGCCCTGCCGGTGCTGCAGCGGCATGCGCCCGTGCGGCTGCATCGTGACCCGACGGTCTCCAGCGGCGCGCGAGTGCGGGCGCTGCTGACGCCACCACAGGCCGATGCACTGCTTGTGCATCTGCGCGATCGCGCAAACCCAGGCGACCCACTGCGTGATCGCGTGTTGCGCGTGCGTGTGGCCCTGTTCAACGCCTGGCGCTCGCGCCGGCAACTCGATTCCTTTTGCGAGGCACTGATGGCGCCGGCGCGCGATGAAGCGCCGGCGGCCGCCTGATTCACACGACAGAAAGGTAAGTCATGTTTGATTTTCTGAAGCGCGGCGCTGGCGCCGCAACCGAAACCGAGTATGAGCGCGTGCAGCGCGCCATGGCTACGCTGTCCGGCGCGGCTGGGCAGGTCGAGGCGTTCGAGCGCGAACTGGCTGCCATCGATGGCGAGATCGAGCGAGGCCGCGCGAAGTTCGAGCACGACAAGGAGGTGATCGCGCAGCCGCTGCTCAATCCCCTGCACAACGCCCTGCCGGATGTCGATCTCCACCAGGCGAGAAACATCCGGGAGCAGCAGTATCTGGACAAGGTGGAGGCGCTCGCGCAGGCATCCGGCCTGCGTGAGCTGGAGCGGCGCCGCGCGGCCGCCCAGGTTCGGCTTGCTGCCGCGCGCGAAGTGCATGGCGCGCTGGAGCTGATCGACGATTGCGAGCGCGGCGCACCGGCGCGCATCGCGGCCAGCGCGAAGGCGGCAGCCCAGTCGCTGAAGGCTGCGAAAGGTGCTGTTCAGGCTGCAGAGACCGCAGAGGCGCAGGCGCGCGAATCCCTGGCCGAGGCCGAGGCGAAGCTGGCCGAGCGTGCGGCGGAGATTGACCGCATCGCAGCGCCGCGCCGGCAACGCGTTGCCGAGGCCGAAGCGGCTCTGGCTACTGCGAAGGCGCAGGCGGATTTCGAACTGATGGCAAAGCGGGCAACGATGCTGGAGTTCGCGCAAGCCGAACTTGCCCATGTGTCAACCAGGGAGACTGACAAGCTCTTTCAGGCGTTGTCCGAGATCGTGAACGAGCGTCGCGAGCAGCTGGCCGCCGCGGACCGCGCACTGCCGGAGGCAGTCAAGTCCGAGCGCGGCGCCGCTGCGGACGTCGCGCGCGTCGAGTTCGATCGCGCTGCCCTTGCGGCGCTGCTGGCCTACGCCGCAGCGTGCGAAGCCGGGGCATCGGACCCGGGCGGCATGGACGGCTTGCATATCGCGTTCTATACGCCAGCCCACGCGCCGTTGCGCCGCGCCGATGCCCTCGGGCGCATCTCTGGCTTCACACTCCAATCGCTGCGCCGCATGCGATCGCAGACAGTGCTGCCGCGCGGGATTTTTCGCGAGGGGGACGACGCCACGACGACCTCCGAGGAGCCGACCGCCAGCGCAGAGGTGCAAGCATGATCGGCAGCGCTGTCATGAGCTTCCACGATCAGCCAGCGGCCTCGGCCGGCGAAAGCGTGACCCGGCGCAGTCTGCACGCGGAGCCGCTGCGCGCTTTCGGCGCTGAGGATTGGATGCTCCGTCCCGGCGACTGAAGGCCGGGCGCGGGTTAGTCGGCAAGTGCCGCGAAACCAACAACCCCGACAGCCGGCGGTGCCTGTGGGAACCTTTCACGCACGCGGTCGGCCCCAGGCGCAAAACCCCCCCGGTGCACCGGCCGGGGGGCCTGGGTCAACACCTGCCGACGAGGACCACCTGGCGATGCGACGCTGGGCGCGGATTCGATCGGCATATCCAGGGGCCGCTCGCTGCGTCGCGCGCTCAGTGAGACCCGAAAAAAAACGCCGCACCGGCTGGCACCGGGCGGCTTCATGGGGATATTGCGATGACTATTATTTCACGAAAAACCGCCAGTTCAAGCCTAGCCGAGGCCGCGCATGATGCGCTGCGGCGGATGTTCCCACACGGGGTTCCGGTCAAGCGGTGGAGCTTCCGGTCCCACACGGATGGCGCGAAGATCGAGGCCACCTTGTTGGCAGAGGCCGGCGCGCTGGTGGTTTTGCTAAAGGACGCGCGCACCGGCGCGTCGCTGGGCGAGCGGCGCTACGTGGTGCGGCCGCATGTCGTTTGACCGCACCCGATTGCCCGACTCCCTCACTTACTTCGAGGGCAGCGGGCTGAAGCTGACCGGACGAGGCAAATGGCGCACGGCGCCTTGCATCTTCCATGGCGGTAGCGACAGCATGCGCGTCAACCTGGAGACGGGCGGATGGGTTTGCATGGCCGGCTGCGGCGCCCGGGGCGGCGACGTCCTGGCCTATGAGATGGCCAGCGCTGGCCGCGACTTCGCTACGGCGGCCAAGGCGCTGGGCGCCTGGATCGAGGACGGCAAGCCGGCGCCGATTCGCCCGACGCCGATCAGTGCGCGTGACGCGCTGGGCCTGCTGGCCGATGAGGCAGATCTGATCGCCCTGGCCGGCGCGCGCGTCGGTCGTGGCGCGGCACTCAACGACGAAGACCGCGCGCGCGTCCTGACGGCGGCCGGCCGTGTCCGTCGCATCCGGGAGCTGTTCGCATGAGCGCGCCGGTGGTCCCTTTCAACCAGGTGCAGAAGCGGCGCGCCGCTGCTGCACTTGATGACGACATTGCCGAGCGCCAGGCGCAGGATCTGGACGGCTGGCCGATCCCGCTGCAGGACGGCGGCAACGCGCCGGACCTGCCGGCCGACCTGGTGCCCGGCTGGCTGGGTCGCTACGTCGCTGCCGTGGCGCGATCGACGCAAACGCCGCCGGCGCTGGCCATCGGTATGGCGCTGGCGACCGTGGCCACCACCGTGCAGCGTCGTTACCGCGTGGCGCCCTATGGCCTGGACTCCGAGTATCGAGAGTCGGCCTCGGTCTTCACGCAGGGCGTCGCCGCATCGGGCTCGCGCAAGTCGGCCATCGTGGACGCATTCACCTGGCCGCTGCAGCGCTGGGAGAAGAACGCAGGCGACCGGATGCGGCGCGAGATCAACGCCGTGTTGTCGCGCATCCTCGTCGCCGACAGCCGCATCAAGAGCCTGCAGGCGCAGGCCGGTAAGGCCGATGACCCGGGCGAACGCGAGCGGCTGCGCGAGCAGATCGAGCTGGAGGAAACCGCCAAGCCGGAGCGGCTCTACCCGCCGCGCCTGTTCCTGGGCGATGCCACGGTGGAGCGCCTGCAGGGCGTCCTGACCGAGCAGGGAGGCCGCGCGGCCGTCCTGTCTGACGAGGGCGGTCTGTTCAGCACGATCTCGGGCAGCTACGGCGGCGGCGCCGGGCCGGCGCTCGATGTGCTGCTGCAGGGCTATTCGGGCGGCGCGCTGCGCGTGGAGCGCAGCACGCGCTCGGCTTACGTGGACCGGGCGGCCATCACGCTGGGCCTGATGCTGCAGCCCGGCCTGGTGGCCGAAGCAGCCGGCAGCAACCGCTTCCGGGCGTCCGGGCTGATGGCGCGCTTCCTGTTTTTCGTGCCGGCGCCGTTCGTCGGTGGGCGCGACGTGCGCCAGTTCGCACCGGTGCCGCGGGCGCTGCGCGAGGAATACGGGCGCGAGATCGACGCGCTACTGCCGGATCCGACCGAGGGGCCGCACCTGCCGCCGATCGACATCCCGCTGAACGAGGAGGCGCGCGAGGTGTTCCTGGACTTTGCGCAAGAGGTCGAGGACCGCCTGGGCGCTGGCGGCGACCTGGAAGCGGTGGGCGACTGGGCGGCCAAGCTGGCGGGCCAGGCCGCGCGCGTGGCGCTGCTGTTCGAGCTGGTGACCAGTGGGCCGGGCCTCGAGGTGATCCCGGCCGACAGCATGCGCGCTGCGGTGAAGCTGTGCCACGCGCTGATCCCGCACGCCCGCGCCGCCTTCCGCCTGCTGGCTGCCGACCAGGTGGACCACGATGCCGACCACGTGCTGCAGTGGGTGCTTGGGCGCGACGACCCGCGCGAGTTCACCCAGCATGAGCTGCACCACGCGATGCGCAGCCGGTTCACGCGCAAGGAGCGCCTGGTCGCCGCGCTGCAGCGTCTGCAGGCCAATGGCTGCCTGCGGCACTCCAAGCGGGCGAACAAGGGCGCCAGGGCGACCGACATCTGGCAGGTGAATCCGCGCCTGTTTCTCACGGATGTCTCGTTTGTCCAATAGAGGAATAGAGAGAAGTTCTTTTTTTCTATATACATACGCACGCACGCAGCCGGACCCCATGATAAACGCGATAAACGTGACAAACCCATCTGCAGGCCAGCACCTCGTTTATCGCGTTTATCACGTTTATCAGGCGTCATCCGTGCGTGCGTGTGCGTGGCCGGCCGGGAGGGGAGCCGCTGCCGGCGCCGTGGCTGGTGGACCGCTACCGCCCCCCAGTAGGTTCTTCCAGCCACCCCCCCAGCGAGGGCAATTCGACCCCCGATCTGGCGCTAGTGCCTCGGGTTTTTGGTATGTCAACCAGCCACGATGGTGGTCAATGGTGATAGATTTCAGCTATGAAACTGACTCAATCTAGGATCGCAGAGGCGTTGGGCGTTCATCCGGCGATGATCGTTCGATGGAAGCGACGCGGCATGCCCGTTTGCTCGGTCGAGGAAGCGGCCGCCTGGCGCAGTGCCAACGTGAGGCCGCGCATGCCGAGCGCGCCTATCGGGATCGAATCGACCGACGAGCAAGCGGCGCCACCTAGCCAGGCCGGCCACGCCGCACCAGTCACCGACTACCACAAGGCCAAAACGCAGCGCGAGGCCGCCGAGGCGCACTTGGCACAGCTGCGGCTTCATCGTTTGGGGGCATCGCTGATGGACGCGACGACAGCGCGCCGCGCAGTGTGCGAAGCGTTCGATCAGGTTCGCGCGGCCGTTTGCCGCGTTCCCGTGATGCTCGCCCCCATCGTCGCGGGCCTGACCGACCCGCGCGAGATTGAGCTGGCCTACCAGCGGACGCTTGCGGCTACGCTCAGTGATATTTCCGGGCGCCTGCAGGTCATGGCCCAGCGAGGCGGCCAGCCGTAGCACCATGCTGCCATCCTGGCACCGCTCGACGTCCTGGGCGAGGCCTGCGGGCCATCGTGCAGCGACGCCACCGCGATCGCGGGCCAGCTCGATCTCGGCATCGTGCAGCTGCGTCGTGGCCACCGGGCGCCAGATCAGCAACCTGGCCACCGGGCGCTCGACCGCCGCATGGCCCGGCGAGGCGGCCGGTCGTAGCGCCGCGCTGCCATCCTGGCACCGCTCGACGTCCTGGGCGAGGCCTGCGGGGGCGGGTTCGTCCTCAATTTGAGGTTGGACCTGCCGCCGCTCGACGTCCTGAGCTTCACCTGCGGGCCATCGTGCAGCGGCGCCATGGCCACCAGGCGCTCGATCGGTAGCATGCCGCCAGGCGCTCGATCGGCAGCATGGCCACTAGGCGCTCGAGCCGCACGACGCCATCGTGATCGACGAGGGGATCGAATACATCCGCGCCGAGCTGATCGAGATCGACGAGAACCTGTGCCGTTCGGAGCTGACGGCGGCGCAGCGGGCCAGCAAGATCAAGCGGCGGAAGCAGATTTGGGAGACGCTGCATCCGCGCGAAATTCAGGTGGGACAACTTGTCCCACCTGAAATTGGTTACGGCAAGCCGCCGTCGCAAGAACGCGGTTTCGCGGCCAACACCGCCGCCGTCACCGGCCAATCGAAGAAAGACATCAACCGTCACATCGCCCGCGCCGACGCTCTCGGCGACGACATCAACCGCGTGGTCGGCACCAGCCTGGACAAGGGCGTCGAGCTGGACGCGCTCAAGGCCATGCCGGAGCACGAGCGCAAGGAACTGATCGACCGCGCCGCTGCGGGCGAGCAGGTCAGCGCGCGCAAGCCCGCGCCGCAGCACCTGCAAAACGCCGCCGAGCAGGAAGCGCAGATCCAGACGCTCAAATCGCAGATCCGCGCCGCCCTGATGCCGTATGCGCCGATGACGAACAAGGTCTATGCGCTGCTGGAGGTGGCGCGCGACCTCTGTCGCAATGACGCCGACGTGCGATTCCTGCGCGAGGCGCCCCACGAAGTCCTGGATGAGAGAACGTGACGCAGTGCCTTGCCGCTGCTTGTAAACAAATGCATCATCGCAACATCTGAAGACGGCATCGGGAAGATGGAATGCACACGATCGCAGGCGGGGCCTGTTTGGCTTTGGCCCTGTGCGCAGCGAGTCCGGCAGCAGCGCAGATCTACAAATGCCCGGACACTCAAGGCGGCACCGTGATCCAGCAAACACCGTGCGCAGGCAGCGCCGGTCAGACGCTGGACATACGCCCGGCGAGCGGCGCGTCAACTCCATCCACAGCCAACGACGCTCAGGCGCGGCTGGCCAAACTGAAAGCCCGCAACGCCATGGCTGAAGCGATCCGCAAGGGCATTCCGCGCATCGGCATGGATGCCAAGCAGCTGCAGCAGGCCATGGGCACGCCCAGCACCGTCAACGCCAGCAACATCAGCGGCACCCGAAAAGACCAGCTTGTCTACTACCGCCAGGACGCGACCTGGTATGTCTACACGATCAACGACGTCGTCGATTCGATCCAACGCAGTGACCCGGAGCCCCGCATGGCGCGCCAGCCCGTTGCGCGCGACTGCCCAAGCTCGCTCACGATCCGGAACGCCGAAGTGTCCGCAAGCAGTGGCACGTTGAGCGCCGAGGAACGACGCGCACGCTGGCGCGAGATCGAAACCATGCGCAACTGTGCCCGCCAATGACTCCAACGATCGGGCGCACCGCCGCAGGGCACATCGTCGTGATGATCGGCGCGGCGCTGCTGGCCGCGCCCGCCAGCGCTGCCATCGACTGCCTGATGCCGAACGGCAAAACCATCACTTTCCAGACGCGCGACGCCTGCCCGGCCGACGCGAGCCAGGTTGATGCGCAAGGCAACGTGGTGCGGCCGCCAATCCCGCGACCAGCGCCGCCCAAGCCCACCCCGTCGAGCCCTTCATCTGCCCAGCCAAGCGCCACCGCGCCGAGATCAAGGCCAGCGCCATCAGCGCCGATGGTCGTCACCGTCTACGAAGCCGCTGATGCCATGTGCTCCCTGCTCAAGCGCGGCGGCGCGGCAACCCAATGCGAGGTTGACCCCAACATCCTCAGCAACAGCTACATCAACATCACGTCCAATGCGACCCCACGCCAAGCGATGATGGACTGCTCCATCATCGCCAGCAGCCTACGCCAGTCCACGTCGCTTGAGGACCGTCGCTTGCGCACCTGGGAGATCCGCATCTTCTCGCCATTCAGCGGATCGCGTCCGATCGCCGCTTGCTACCTGTAATCGCTCGGTTTCACCTGCTCGGCGTGATTATCGACGCGGGGACAGCGCGACGCGCAGTGTGCGAGGCGTTCGATCAGGTTCGTGCAGCCGTTTGCCGCGTCCCTCCGATGCTCGCCCCCATCGTCGCGGGCCTGGCCGACGCGCGCGAGATTGAGCTGGCCTACCAGCGGATGCTTGCGGCTACGCTCAGTGGCCGCTTGACGTCCTGGGCGAGGCCTGCAGGCCACCGTGCAGCGACGCCACCGCGATCTCTGGCCAGCTCGATCTCGGCATCGTGCAGCTGCGTCGTGGCCACCAGGCGCCAGATCAGCAACCTGGCCACCAGGCGCTCGACCGCCGCATGGCCCGGCGAGGCGGCCGGCCGTAGCACCGCGCTGCCATCCTGGCGCCGCTCGACGTCCTGGGCGAGGCCTGCGGGCCACCGCGCAGCGGCACCATGGCCGCCAGGCGGCCCGATCACCAACGGTGGTTGGACGATCGGCAGCGACTTCATCATGGCCACCGACCCGCATGATCGGGCCGCGCGGCCCAGCGAGGCTGCCCGCCGTAGCGGCGCGCTGCCATCCTGGCGCCGATCGGCGTCCTGGGCGAGGCCTGCGGGCAATCGTGCAGCGACGCCACCGCGATCTCTGGCCAGCTCGATCTCGGCATCGTGCAGCTGCACTGTGGCCACCAGCCCGCGCGATCGGCAGATGGCTGGGACGCATGACGTTGCCCGAAAAGCACCCAGCGAAGTCATGACCGGGGAACAAACCGGGGAACGAATCGGCATCTGATTTTTGGTAATCAAGTATCCATGCGGCTTTCAGGCCATCATTCAATAGACCCCAGCCCACCAATACTGAAGCCCCAACTGTTATCAGTTGGGGCTTTTTCTTGTCTTATCGCGCCAGTTCCCGCGTGTTCTTGGGGGTTCCTGCGGAAGCCTGCGGACTACGCCGGTCGGCGTCTCGGCCCGTTCCGGGCCATATTCCACTCTCTCCTGGCCATTCCTCGCTCCGACCTCGCTCCCTGGAACGGACCCGAAGTCCGCAAAGGCCGCAACGCAGGCCCATGCAGATCAACGGGTTACGCGCGGACGAATCAAGCGGTTGGATTGCGGCATTGGGTGGCGAGGGAAACGCGGCGGTTGCGTTTTGTCGGTAGTTGTCGAGATGTACCGGCAAATTGCAACATCGAGAGAATGCGCCAGGATGGCTGACGGCAGAGATTACTTGTCAGGACACCGTCCGGACAACTACAATAAGGCATTCAAGATCAGTCCGGAGGGGCACCATGAGCACCCTGAATCTTTCCAAGACCGAGCGCATTGACGTTCGTGCAAGCACACCGGTCAAGCAGCTGCTGCAGGGGGCCGCGCGTGCCTGCCATAAGAACGTGAGCGAGTTCCTGCTCGACGCGGGCGTGACCGCGGCCGCGCAGACGCTGGCAGATCGTCGCCAGTTCGTACTCGACGAGACGCAGTGGCAGGCATTCCAGGAAGCGCTGGATCGGCCTGTGCAGAGCAAGCCGCGCCTGAAGAAGTTGCTGCGTGAACCTGGGGTGCTGGGTTGAGCAATGGCTACTCACCCGTTCGCAAGCTCGCTGCAACGGATCAGGTCGATGCGTTCGACTGCGGCCAGGCCGCGCTGAACCAGTTCCTGCAGCGCTACGCGCTCGTCAACCAGAAGGCCAACAGCGCGCAGACCTACGTCTGCTGCCAGAGTGACGTGGTGGTCGGCTTCTACAGCCTCGCCGTCGGCAGTGTCGATCCGGAGGCCGCGCCGTCAAGAGTGATGAAGGGGCTGGCGCGTCACCCGGTACCGGTCATGATCCTGGCCCGGCTGGCCGTGGACAAGGAGCATCAGCGCAAGGGACTGGGGCAGGCCTTGCTCAAGGACGCGCTGCTGCGCACCGCGCAGGCCGCCGACATCGCCGGCATTCGCTGCCTGCTGGTCCATGCCAAGGACGAGGCGGCGCGGCAGTGGTACGAGTCATGGGAATTCGAGCCCAGCCCGACCGATCCGTACCATCTGTTCCTGATGCTCAAGGATCTCAAGGGCATGTTGAGCTAAGGGGCGTCTTCGCCTCAGAGACCGACTCTCTCGCGCTGCTCATCCCATAGAGCAGGCGGGTCCACCGCCAAATCAAACAGCGTAATGTGGTTCGGCAAGGCGTCGTCCAGGATGGCGGCCACGATATCGGGCGCCAGCGTAGTCAGGTTGACCATCCGGCTCACGTAGCTGTTGTCGATCGCCTCCCGCGTGGCGATCTCCTTCAAGGACTTCGCTTCCCCCGATTCCAGTATGTTCAGCCAGCGGTGGCCCCTGGCCAGCGCCAGTTGGATGGATGTCGGTGCCACATCCCACAGTCTGACCGGCACGGTTTCGCCGTTCGGCAAGGTGACCAGCTTGCGGCCGCCGCGGCGCTTGACCCGGATCGGCACGGACAGGGTCAACTTGCCATCACTGGTCTGCAGGATGTCCGGCTCGCCGGTCTTCCGGATGCGGATGTCGCTCATGCCAGTGCGTCTGCTCCCTGCTGCACTGGCTCGGGGCGCAGCTCCGGCGGCAGGCGTTCGATGCCGTTGGCGCGCAGGCGGACCTTGATGTCGTTGGGCGACACGATGGCTTTTTCCACCAGCAACGCCGCGATACGGGTCTGCTCGGCCGGGAACGGCTGATCCCGGATCGCGTCGAGCCGGGTCATGGCCACGGTGATCTTCGCGGCGTCCAGAGCTGGAACGAACGCCATCACTTCGGGCAACATGCCACTGAACCGATTCGGGGCACGCAGGATTGCCCGCAGTTGACCAGGCACCGCCGATTTCAGTTCTGCGGCTGGCCGTCGCGGCAGACCCGATGCACCTGCGTGCGCCCTGGCATCTCGCTGGGACACGTCCGCTTGCGGTCTTCAGGGCAACGCTGACCAAGTCCCTCGCGCGCTGCGCATCCCTGCCTGCGGCGGTCTGCGGCGTTGCAAATGCTCGCAATAGCTTCGGCTATTGCTGCGCTTCGCGCCTTGCATCCCATCCCCATGCGGGGTGCGCCGCATCACGGAGACTTGTTCAGCGTCGCCTTGGGTTGAATGCCCTTGAGCAGGCAGGGAACCCTGAACCGGTCCCCCTTTGATGGACGCCAAGAAGCCACGATGAGCGTTATCCACG
>NZ_DAOKZG010000006.1:0-101258 GCF_035325765.1 Ottowia sp. | reverse complement strand
ACAACTTTACGCCTCGGTGGACTGAAAAGGTGGGTTGTTCAGGGTTTCCCTAGCCCATCGTCGCAAAGGACGTTTCGCCTACCGGCGGCGCACCCCTGAACTCACACGTTCGGCACCGGAGAACACCCACTATGCCCTCCCTCGCCCATTCATGGCCGCCGGTGCGTGCGTGCCTCCAAGAGTTCACATTTTCCGACATCAAGGAAATGGTAGGCCTTGCCGGAGTGGATCTTGCGGCCTTGGCTCACCTCGACCAGAAGTCCGACAAGGGTGCGACGAAGGGTCAGTTGATGACTGCCGTCGATGGGGTCGTCGGCAGAATGGACGAGGGCGCCAAGAGCCGCTTTGTCGTACTCACAATCGAGGAGGTGCTCCGGCGTTGTCCGCGCTTAGCGGATCGGCTCGCTGAACTACTTGCTCGACTGGGGTGGTCTTACGCCGAAGGGACTCTCGCGCCGTTGCAGGTATTTGATCCTGGCGACATTGAGGAGGCTCCGCCCGTCAGCCACAATGACCTACGGAAGGCTGCAACGCGATTTCGAGACGGCGACCTCACCGGCGCAATCTCAGCAGCGTGCGGAGCCGTCGACTCGGCCACCGCTGCTGTCTATCTTGAGGAAGGCCTCGGGGATCCAGCGCAAGCGTCATTCCAAGAGCGGTGCAAGAAGGCCAGTGCCGCTCGCGGGGTCATGCCATCACTTGAGGCGCAGCTTCGAGACCTTGGTTGGCCAGAAGAAGAGATCGTTCCGTTCCGGAAGAACTATGAGGGAGCCATGAACCAAGGGGCCTACATCATGCAGACTCTCAGGTCGAAGATGGGCGATGTACACGGTTCAAAGCCAATCCTCCGCCCCCTCGTTTTTGAAGCCTTGAAGTGGGCGGAGTTGTACGTGTCAACACTAGTCGCTCGATGAGGCGATGCCTAACCAATCGGCCAACCGGACCCGCCACGGTATGCGCCCTACTCGATCAGATAGCATCAACACAACTCAATCCGCATTGCGCAGACCATCCCTATATGTCAACAAAATATGCGATCATGAAAATATTAATTGCTATAAGAGAAATAAAATTGACGAAGGGGATAATCACATCATCATCTATGATAATTGGTATATGCGCCGCATTCATTTATGATATAATAACGACAATTTTTAACAACTGGATAATCTACGGATTGTTTGATTGTGGATCCTATTTAAATAAACATCCCATAATTTGCGGTCTAACAATACCAACCGAATGGGAAATATGGTTTTACAGCAAGAATCCTTGGCGTTTTGATTTCCCAATATCAATTTTCTTTGGCTTTTTTATCGGATTGGTTTTTTATCTCTTTCTCCTGATATTGAAACAGCACCAAGAAAAATAATCTCTATGTCAATACGAATGAGAATATATTTTACGGACTATTTGTTTAATTCAGAGAATTTAAAAAATTTAGGCCATACGGTAATTTCTTATTTTGATAAGCCAATTGAATAATGTGCTGCGTCCGTCTTGGATAGCACCATAGTCAATGTAGGATCGAGGACAAATACGACGTTAACATTGACCAATCACGCTCAGATAATCAACAGTCAAATATTAAAAATCATGAAAATCGCAATCCTCCCTGGCGACGGCATCGGCCCGGAAATCACCGCCGAAGCGGTCAAGGTCCTGAACGCCCTGGACCTGAAGTTCGAGATGGAAACGGCACCCGTCGGCGGCGCCGCCTACGCGGCCAGCGGCCATCCGCTGCCGGAGGCGACGCTGGCGCTGGCCCAGGCGGCCGACGCGATCCTGTTCGGCGCCGTCGGCGACTGGCAGTACGACACGCTGGAGCGCGCGCTGCGGCCGGAGCAGGCGATCCTGGGGCTGCGCAAGCACCTGGGGCTGTTCGCCAACTTCCGGCCCGCGATCTGCTACGAGCAGCTCACGCACGCCTCCAGCCTGAAGCCGGAGCTGGTGGCGGGGCTGGACATCCTGATCATTCGCGAACTGACGGGCGACATCTACTTCGGCCAGCCGCGCGGGCGCCGCACGGCGGTGGACGGGCACTTCCCCGGTGCCGAGGAAGCCTTCGACACCATGCGCTACTCGCGACCCGAGATCGAGCGCATCGCGCGCGTGGCCTTCGATGCGGCGCGCCAGCGCGGCAAGAAGGTGACCAGCGTGGACAAGGCCAACGTGCTGGAGACCTTCCAGTTCTGGAAGGACGTGGTGGTCGAGGTGCACAAGGACTACCCGGACGTGGCGCTGGAGCACATGTACGTCGACAACGCCGCCATGCAGCTGGTGCGCGCGCCCAAGGCCTTCGACGTCATCGTCACGGGCAACATGTTCGGCGACATCCTGAGCGACGAGGCCGCGATGCTGACGGGCTCGATCGGCATGCTGCCCTCGGCCAGCCTGAACGACCGCAGGCAGGGCCTGTACGAGCCCAGCCACGGCAGCGCGCCCGACATCGCGGGCAAGGACCTGGCGAACCCGCTGGCCACCATCCTGTCGGCGGCGATGATGCTGCGCTACTCGCTCGACCAGGGCGAGGCCGCGGACCGCATCGAGGCCGCCGTCAAGGCCGTGCTGGCGCAGGGCCTGCGCACGCCCGACATCGCGAGCGAGGGCACGACCCGCGTCGGCACGCGCGCCATGGGCGACGCGGTGGTGCAGGCGCTGGGCTGATCGCCGGGCGCAGCGGCGGGCTCAGTGCCGGTGCGAAGCGGTGCTGGACCCGCGCGGCCGGGGTGGGTGCAGCAGCGCACCCAGCATGGCCAGCATGTTCCAGCCCGGGATCACGAAGGCAAGCGCGACCGCCGCCAGCGCGCACACGAGCACGATCCAGCCGCGCCGCGCCTGGACACGAATGCCGGGGGTGTCGAAAGCCTCGGCGTGCAGTTCCGGGTGGCGCAGCAGCCGCGTCACGCGCAGCTGCGACAGCGCGGCCAGCAGGGCCAGGTGCAGACTGTAGAGCAGCGCCGCGCCGACCTGGTCGCCGTGCTCGCCGATCACGGCGCTGGAAAACGGCAGCAGCGTGACCAGCGCCAGGTGGCCCAGCTCGATCAGCAGGGCGATGCGATCCGGCTCGCCGCTCTGGCGCAACACGCGGCCCTGCGCCAGCCAGAACAGCGCCGCCACCCAGAAGCTCAGCATCCAGACCAGGGCCTTGGGCAGCAGCGCCAGCAGGGCGGCATCCAGCGCGCTGCCGGAGGATGCCGGCAGCGGCGGCAATCTGAGTTCGAGCACCAGCAGCGTCAGCACCACGGCGTAGACGCCGTCCGACAGCGCTTCGAGGCGCGCCTTGCTGATGGGGGACGCTGCGGCCATCTGCGGATGTGGTGAATGCTCCACGCGAAATGTAAGCGAGAGCGTCGGATGCAGCCAGCGCCCTGTCCAGATCGGCCGGCTCCGCTACAATTGCAGGCATGTCTGCCGCCCGCCCGTGTTCCCGGAACAGCGCCGCCACCCTGGCTGGCGTGGCCGTGCGCGCAGTCATCACCAAGAAGACGACCGGCTGATCCAGCCTGGCTCGTCGTGCGCCCTTCCTGGCCAGACGAGCCAGTGGACCAGTCCGGCGCGGACATTTCTCAAATGGACCAGAAAAGGGCTGAAAAATGAGCAAGGTAGTGGGTTTGGTCGGCTGGCGCGGCATGGTCGGCTCGGTGCTGATGGACCGCATGAAGGAAGAGCGCGACTTCGACCTGATCGAGCCGATCTTCTTCTCGACCTCGAACGCCGGCGGCAGCGCGCCCGAGATGGCGAAGAACGAGTGCACCCTGAAGGACGCCCACGACGTCGAGGCGCTGAAGCAGTGCGACATCATCATCACCTGCCAGGGCGGCGACTACACCAATGAGGTGTACCCCATGCTGCGCGCCGCCGGCTGGAGCGGCCACTGGATCGACGCGGCCTCGGCGCTGCGCATGAACGACGACGCCGTCATCATCCTCGATCCGGTCAACCTGCCGGTGATCCAGGACGCACTGGCGAAGGGCGGCAACAACTGGATCGGTGGCAACTGCACCGTCAGCTGCATGCTGATGGGGGTGGGGGCGCTCTACAAGGCGGGCCTGGTCGAGTGGATGAACACCCAGACCTACCAGGCCGCCTCGGGCGGCGGCGCCCAGCACATGCGCGAACTGCTGCAGCAGTACGGCACGCTCAACGCCGAGGTGCGCAACATGCTGGACGACCCGAAGAGCGCCATCCTGGAGATCGACCGCAAGGTGATCGGTCGCCAGCGCGCGCTGTCGGCCAGCGAGACCGCCAACTTCGGCGTGCCGCTGGGCGGCAGCCTGATCCCCTGGATCGACAAGGACCTGGGCGATGGCATGTCGCGCGAGGAATGGAAGGGCATGGCCGAAACCAACAAGATCATGGGGCTCGGCCAGGGCACGGGCCAGCCAGCCATTCCGGTCGACGGCTTCTGCGTGCGCGTGGGGGCGATGCGCTGCCACAGTCAGGCGCTGACCTTCAAGCTGAAGAAGGACGTGCCGGTGGCCGACATCGAGGCCCTGATCGCGGCCGACAACGACTGGGTCAAGGTGGTGCCGAACACGCGCGAGGCCACGATGCGCGAGCTGACTCCGGTGGCCGTCACCGGCACCATGGATATCCCGGTCGGTCGTATCCGCAAGCTGGCCATGGGCCCGGAATACGTGGGGGCCTTCACCGTCGGCGACCAGTTGCTGTGGGGGGCCGCCGAGCCCCTGCGCCGCATGCTGCGCATTCTGCTGGAGGCCTGAGCGGGTTCGAGCGCAGCCCGCATGCCCGCCCGGACCGCCAGGATCCGCCTGCTCCGCGCCGCACACGCTCGCCGCGGCCCGAGTCGCGGCTGCGGGGTGCGGATGAGCCGGAAACCGGTCTTGCTCTTCGTGCCGCCCCGCGGCACCCAGGTGGCCCCTGGGGCCACGGCGCTCAGGCTTGACCGCGCGGGTTTTGCCGGCCCTCGCGGCCACGTCGGCTTCATCCGCTTCGCCCGGGCTCGTTGGTGGAGCGCCCGCTTCCGTTGTCAAGGGGCAACATCCGTGACGCGGATTGGCGAACTGTGAACTTGTTAGCTTAGGTATACGGTGTCTCAGCTTGTCAGTCCAACCGCTTGCTGCTAACGTCGATCCAGACCTTTGCATCGGCAGGAATCCGCCCTGCCCGACCTTCTATGCCGAAAACGACTGCCCTGATCCGTGACGGATCGACTGGACCCCTGGGAACGGCCCGCCGACCCGCGCTGAAGCAGGCCCTGCTGGCTTCGGCGGCGGTGATCGCCTTGATGGGTACCCATCTGAGTGCGCAGGCGCTGGCCCTGGGTGCCGTCACGGTGCGCTCCGCGCTGGGCGAGCCGCTGCGCGCCGAGATCGTGATTCCGCAGATTTCCTCGGAAGAAGCATCCAGCCTGCAGGCCACGGTCGGCTCGCCCGAGAGCTTCCGCGCCGCCGGGGTCGACTACAACGCCGCGCTGGCGGGCGCGCGCGTCACCTTGCACTGGCGCGCGGACGGCCAGGCCTACCTGCGCGTGGTGGGCGACCGACCGGTCAACGAACCCTTCCTGGGCCTGGTGATCGAGGCCAGCTGGGCGACCGGCAAGATCGTGCGCGACTACACCATGCTGATCGATCCGCCACAGCATGCGCCCGCGGCAGCCGTGGTGGCGACGCCGGCCCAGGCCGCGGCACCGCAGGCGCAGCCGGCCACGGCCGAACAGATCACGCCGGCACCCGCCAGCCGTCCGGCCGCGCGCCGGCGCGCGGCTTCCATGCCGGCCCCGGTGACGGCACCCGCCCCGGGCGGCGACCAGGTGACCGTGCAGCGCGGCGATACCGCCTCCGGCCTCCTGCGGCGCCACGCGGTCGCGGGCGCCTCGCTCGACCAGATGCTGATCGCGCTGCTGCAGGCGAACCCGCAGGCCTTCATCCGGGGCAACATCAACCTGGTGAAGGCCGGTGCCGTGGTCCAGCTGCCCACCGCCGAGCAGGCTCAGGCCGTCTCGCGCGCTGACGCGCGCCGCCTGGTGCTGGCACAAAGCCGCGACTTCCAGACCTATCGCAGCGGCCTGGCGCGTGCCGCGCCCGCCGCCGAAGCCAGCACCGCCGCGGCCGGCCGCAGCGCTACCGGCAGCGTGCAGGCCGAGGTCAAGGAAACCCAGGCCGCACCCGCCCCGGCGGACCGGCTCACGGTGTCCAAGGCAGGCGGCGGGGCCGCAGGCACGGAATCCGAAGCCGCGCTGTCGCGCCAGGCCCAGGAGCAGGCCGATCGCGTCGCCGAGCTGAGCAAGAACCTGAGCGAACTGGAGCGCCTGCAGTCGTCGGCAGCGAGCAGTCCCGCCGCTGCGACAACCGGCAGTGTGCCCACCGGCAGTGGCCTGGAGGTGCCGGTGGCCGGCAGCACGCCCGCCGCCGAAACCGCGCCGACGCCGCCGGCCGAGGCCAGCGCCGCGGCCGACGCAGCGGCCAGCAGCACCCCAACGAGCGCGGCGGACGACACGTCAGCAAGCAGCGCGGCCCCGACCACCGATCCCGCCGCCGCGACCACCGATAGCGCCAGCACCACCGACGTGCAGCCCGCGAGCGACGGCGCGGCCGCACCGACCGATGGCGCCCCGGCCAGCGAAAGTGCCGTGGCCGAGCCCGCGGCCCCGGCCGAGGAAGAAAAGCCCGCGCCGGCACCGGCTCAGGCGGCTCCTGCGCCCGCACCCGCACCGGCGGCCACGCCATCGTTCCTGGACGATCTGATGGAAAACCCGCTCCTGCCGGTAGGCGGCGCAGCCCTGATCGCCCTGCTGGCGGGTCTGGGCTTCTACCGCTCGCGCCAGCGCAAGAAGCAGGAAGCCTCGATGGACAGCGAGTTCATCGAAAGCCGCATGCAGCCCGATTCGTTCTTTGGCGCCAGCGGCGGCCAGCGCGTCAACACGCAGGAAGGCATCAGCCGCACCGGCGCGTCGTCGATGTCGTATTCGCCCAGCCAGCTCGATGCCGCCGGCGACGTCGATCCGGTCGCCGAGGCCGATGTCTACCTCGCCTATGGGCGCGACATGCAGGCCGAGGAGATCCTCAAGGAAGCCCTGCTGGTGCATCCGCGCCGGCTCTCGCTGCACCGCAAGCTGGCCGAAATCTACGCCAAGCGGCGCGACATGCGCGCGCTGGATGCCATCGCCACCGAGGCCTACGAGGTGACCCAGGGTGAAGGCCCCGAGTGGCAGGCCATCGCCAGCCTGGGCGCCGAACTGGACGCCAACAACCCGATGTACCAGCCGGGCGGCAAGCCGCGGCCCAAGACCGGCCCGGCCCCCGAGGGACGCCAGTTCGGCGCCGACACCGAACCGCAGACCGCGACGGTGGTGTTGAGCAAGGAGCCGGAAAGCACCGGCCGCGCGCCGCTCGACCTGGATCTGGCAGGCACCGCCGAGACCGGGGAGGCACCCCTGCCCCCCCTGCCGGACACCAGTTCGGCGGACACGGCCAGTACGGTGCCACTGGCAGCCGCGACGGCAGCCGGCATGAGCGCCGCATCCGCAGCACTGAGCAACGACCCGGTCGACCTGGACCTGGGCATGGACTTCACGCCGCCGACGCAATCGCCGGCTCCGGCGTCTGCGCCTGCCGCGCTGGGCGACATCGAAGTGGGCGATTCGGGCATGATCGACTTCGACATGAGCGCCCTCGCCGTCGATCCGGACTCGCGCTCGGGGTCGGACATCCACACCGAGCAACCCGAGGACGCCGACGACGACCCGCTGTCGACCAAGCTTTCGCTGGCCCAGGAGTTCCGCAGCATCGGCGACGTCGAGGGCGCGCGCAGCCTGGCGCAGGAAGTGGTGGCCGAGGCCAGCGGGGCGCTCAAGATCAAGGCCGAGCGCTTCCTGGCCGAACTCTGAGCCAGCGGCTTCACGTTCGACCGTCCGGCGCCCTCCGTGGCGCCGGCGTCTCTGGATGGGATGCGGGCGCGCGTTCGCGTGGGGCATGACCGATGGCCGCGCTGCGCTTCGATGACGCGCCAGTCGTCACGCGTGCCGTCGTGAGCCGGCGTCGCTCGCCGCCTTCTCGAACGCGAAGCGGCGGTGGCGGCTGCGGCCGGCCCGCGGCACCCTCAGAATAGCGACATGGCGCGCATCGCACTGGGCCTGAGCTACCGTGGCACGGCATACCAGGGCTGGCAGAGCCAGCCCAGCCGGCAGACCGTGCAGGACCGGCTGGAGCACGCCCTCGCCCAGTTCACCACCCAGCGCGTGCCGACCCTGTGCGCCGGCCGCACCGACGCCGGCGTCCATGCCCTGATGCAGGTGGTGCATTTCGACACGACGCTGGAGCGCGCCGCCTTTTCCTGGGTGCGCGGCACCAACCGCTTCCTGCCGCCGGACATTGCGGTGCAGTGGGCGCAAACGGTGCCGCCGGCCTTCCACGCCCGTGCCAGTGCGCGCGCGCGGCGCTACGCCTATCTGCTGCTCGAATCGCCGGTGCGTCCCAGCCTGGAGTCCGGACGCGTCGGCTGGAGCTTCCGGCCGCTGGATGGCGACGCCATGCGCGCCGCCGCGCGCCACCTGACGGGCGAGCACGACTTCAGCTCGTTTCGCGCCAGTTCGTGCCAGGCCCTGACGCCGGTCAAGACCCTGGCTCCCGTCACGATCCGCCAGTGCGGCGCCTACTGGCGCTTTGACTTCGAGGCCAATGCCTTCCTGCACCACATGATCCGCAACCTCATGGGCTGCCTGGTGCAGGTCGGCCAGGGCCTGCAGCGCCCCGACTGGCTGCGCGAGGTGCTGCAGGCGCGCCACCGGGACGCGGCGGCACCCACCTTCGCCCCGGACGGCTTGTACTTTCTCGGTCCGGTCTACGCACCCGAATGGGGGTTGCCCGAGCGCACGGCGGCCTATGATTGGCTGCCATGAGGAAGGTACAGGCCCCCACGCTTCCTGCTGCGCATGGTGCGCTGCCCCCCGAGGGGGCCCACCCCGCCTTGGGACGGCCCAGCGGCGGGGTGACGGCCCCCACGCTTCCTGCTGCGCATGGTGCGCTGCCCCCCGAGGGGGCCCACCCCGCCTTGGGACGGCCCAGCGGCGGGGTGACGGCTGCGCGCACGCGCATCAAGATCTGTGGCCTGACGCGCGAATCGGACGTGGACGCGGCGGTGGCCGCCGGCGTCGACGCCATCGGCTTCGTGCGCTACCCGCCCAGTGGACGCTACGTGACGGCCGCACAGGCGGCGCGGCTGGCAAGCCGCCTGCCGCCGATGGTGACGCCGGTGCTGCTGTACGTGAACGCCGACGCCGACGAGATCGCGCAGGACTGCGCATTGCTGCCGGGCGCGGTGCTGCAGTTCCACGGCGACGAGGGCGCCGCCGATTGCAGCGCCGTGGCACGCCGCTGCGGACGCCCCTACTGGCGCGCTGCGCGAATACCGACACCGGCCGACGGCGGCTTCGACTTGCTAGAATTCGCACGCGACTTTTGCACCGCCAGTGCCATCGTGCTCGACGCCCATGTGGAGGGTTTCGGCGGCGGTGGAAGGACATTCGATTGGTCACGGCTGCCACCAAGCGTTCCTGCTCACCTCGTCTTGTCTGGTGGACTCACACCTGCAAACGTGAGCGCCGGCCTGTGCGAGTTGCAGGGCCGCGGGTGGTCGCTCGCGGTTGACGTTTCATCCGGCGTCGAAGCCATCGGAGCCGATGGCCGGCCCACCCAGGGCATCAAGGACGCCAACAGGATTCACGAGTTCGTCGCCGCCGTGCGCGCGGTCGACGCGCTCCTTGCGAGACACCCGAACCCATGAACGAATACCACCAGCCCGATGCGCGCGGGCATTTCGGCCGCTACGGCGGCAGCTTCGTCAGCGAGACGCTGACCTACGCCATCACCGAGCTGAAGGAAGCCTACGGGCGCTACCAGCACGATGCCGAGTTCCAGGCCGAATTCCGCTATGAACTGGCGCACTACGTGGGCCGCCCATCGCCCATCTACCACGCCGCGCGCACCAGCCGCGAGCTCGGCGGCGCGCAGATCTTCCTCAAGCGCGAGGATCTCAACCACACCGGCGCGCACAAGATCAACAACGTGATCGGCCAGGCCATGCTGGCGCGGCGCATGGGCAAGCGGCGCATCATCGCCGAGACCGGCGCCGGTCAGCACGGCGTAGCGACGGCCACGATCTGCGCGCGCTACGGCCTGGAATGCGTGGTCTACATGGGTGCCGAGGACGTCCGGCGCCAGAGCCCCAATGTCTACCGCATGAAGCTGCTGGGCGCCACCGTGGTGCCGGTGGAAAGCGGCAGCCGCACGCTCAAGGACGCGCTCAACGAAGCCATGCGCGACTGGGTCGCCAACGTCGATGACACCTTCTACATCATCGGCACCGTGGCCGGTCCCCACCCCTACCCCATGATGGTGCGCGACTTCCAGAGCGTGATCGGCCAGGAGTGCCTGGCGCAGATGCCGGCGCTGCTGGCGGAGCTGAACCTGGCCGCCGGCCAGCCGGATGCGGTCATCGCCTGCGTCGGCGGCGGCAGCAACGCGATGGGCATCTTCCACCCCTACATCCCGCACGAGAGGACGCGCCTGATCGGGGTCGAGGCCGCCGGCCAGGGGCTGGACAGCGGCCGCCACTCGGCCAGCCTGCAGCGCGGCAGCCCGGGCGTGCTGCATGGCAACCGCACCTACATCCTGCAGGACGAGAACGGCCAGATCACCGAAACCCACAGCATCTCGGCCGGCCTGGACTATCCCGGCGTCGGGCCCGAGCACGCCTGGCTCAAGGACACGGGGCGCGCCGAATACGTGGGCGCGACCGACACCGAGGCGCTGGCCGCGTTCCATCACCTGTGCCGCACCGAGGGCATCATTCCAGCGCTGGAATCCAGCCACGCCATGGCCTACGCCATGCATCTGGCGCCCACCATGCGACCCGAACAGTCGATCCTGGTGTGCCTGTCGGGCCGCGGCGACAAGGACATCGGCACCGTCGCCGACCTGGAAGGCGCCGACTTCTTCGACCGTCCGTCGATGCGGGGCCACGTCGTCAAGGGAGCACGCGCATGAGCCGCATCCAGGCCACCCTCGCCGCGCTGCAGGCCCAGGGCCGCAAGGCACTGATCCCCTATGTCACGGCCGGCTTTCCCTACGCCGACATCACGCCCGCCCTGATGCACGGCATGGTGCAGGCGGGCGTCGACATCATCGAGCTGGGCGTGCCGTTCTCCGACCCCAGCGCCGACGGCCCGGTGATCCAGAAGGCCGGCGAGCGCGCGCTGGCGCTGGGCATCGGCCTGGCCCAGGTGCTGGCCATGGTCCGAACCTTCCGGGCGCGGGATGCGGCGACGCCGGTGGTGCTGATGGGCTATGCCAATCCGATCGAGCGCTACGACCTCGCGCACGGTTCCGGCGCCTTCGTGCGCGATGCGGCCGACGCCGGCGTGGACGGCGTGCTGGTGGTGGACTACCCGCCCGAGGAATGCACCGAGTTCTCGGCCAGCCTGCAGGCTGCCGGGCTGGACCTGATCTTCCTGCTGGCGCCGACCTCGACCGAGCAGCGCATGCAGGAGGTGGCGCGCGTGGCCAGCGGCTACGTCTACTACGTCTCGCTGCGCGGCGTCACCGGTTCGGGTGCGCTGGACCTGGGCGAGGTCGAGGCCATGCTGCCGCGCATCCGCCAGCACGTCCACATTCCGGTCGGCGTCGGCTTCGGCATCCGCGACGCGCGCACGGCGGCCGCCATCGGCCGCGTCGCCGACGCCGTGGTGATCGGCAGCCGCCTGATCCAGCAGATCGAGACGCAGCCGCACGAGCGCGTGGTGGCCGCGGCGATCGACTTCCTGCGTCCGATCCGCGCGGCGCTGGACGCATAATCGCGCTATCAAACGAGGAGTTCATCCGATGAGCTGGCTGGAAAAGCTGCTGCCGCCCAAGATCCAACCGACCGACGCCGCCGAGCGCCGTCAGATGCCCGAGGGCCTGTGGATCAAGTGCCCCCAGTGCGAGACCGTGCTCTACAAGACCGACCTGGAGCACAACCAGAATGTCTGCCCGCACTGCGACCACCACCACCGCATCGGCGCGCGCGAACGCCTGAACGGCTTCCTCGACGCCGAGGGTCGCTACGAGATCGGGCAGGAAGTGGTGCCGGTGGACGCGCTCAAGTTCAAGGACAGCCGCAAGTATCCCGAGCGCATCAAGGAGGCGATGGAGAACACCGGCGAGACCGACGCCCTGGTCGTCATGGGCGGCGCCGTGCGCTCGATCAGCGTGGTGGCGGCCGCCTTCGAATTCGACTTCATGGGCGGCTCGATGGGCTCGGTGGTGGGCGAGCGCTTCGCGCGCGGCGTGCACACCGCGATCGAGCAGAAGGTGCCCTTCATCTGCTTCACCGCCACCGGCGGCGCGCGCATGCAGGAAGGCCTGTTCAGCCTGATGCAGATGGCCAAGACCAACGCGGCGCTGACGCGCCTGGCCAAGAAGGGCCTGCCCTACATCAGCGTGCTGACCGACCCCACGATGGGCGGCGTCTCGGCCGGCTTCGCCTTTGTCAGCGACGTCGTGATCGCCGAGCCCAAGGCGCTGATCGGCTTCGCCGGTCCGCGCGTGATCGAGAACACGGTGCGCGTGAAGCTGCCCGAGGGCTTCCAGCGCGCCGAATTCCTCCAGGACAAGGGTGCGGTCGACTTCATCTGCGACCGGCGCCAGTTGCGCGAGCGCATCGCCGCCATCCTCGCCATGCTGCAGCGCCAGCCCGCCGACGCGGTGCAATAGCGCGGCACGGCCGCGCCGGCCTCAGGTCCCGTGAATGAATCGATGGCGCCCGAAAGGGTTGTCAAGACGCGTCCGATCCAGACGCAAGGCGCAGCCATGGCCCGCGCTGCGGCGAGCATCTGCAACGACGAGCGGGCGCGTCTTGGCGGCCAGGGCGGGTGCCAGGCGTTTTTTTCCCAGGCTCTCAGCCGGTGCCCAGCACGACGGTGCTGCCCAGCAGCTGGGCCTGCAGCGAGCCGACCGCGATGCCGGCCACCTGCAGCAGCACCAGCGCCAGCAGGGGCGACAGGTCAATGCCGCCGACCAGCGGCAGCAGCCGGCGCAGCGGCGCCAGCATCGGCTCGGCCAGGCTCTGCAGCACGTCGGTGATCAGCGTGCGCTGCCCGGTCCAGGACAGCACGGCAGCGATGATGATGATGGCGCTGGCCACCGACACCGCCAGCCGTGCCACGCCGAGCACCCCGAGCACCGGCAACAGGCCCCAGCCGGGCAGCCCGAGCATCAGCATCAGCAGCGCATACTGCAGCAGCTTGAGCAGCCAGGCCGCCAGCAGGCTGGCCAGGTCGAAGCTGCCGCGTGCGGGCAGCACGCGCTGCAGGGGACGCACCAGCCAGTCGGTGAAGGCCAGCACCAGGCGGCCGACCGGGTTGGCCAGCGACATGCGGCGCCAGCGCATGTAGAGGCGCAGCAGGCAGGCGCCGCCGACCAGGGTGACAGCGACCTCGACCAGGAAGGTCAGGATTTCATAAAGCATGGGTTGAGCTCCTCGGCGCTGCAGCTCGCCGCAGCGCCGAGCCGAATCCAGACACGCGTGCGATGATAGCGTCACGCTCCGCCGACGCGCTGCGCCCGGCGCCGGCGGGACGCCGCGCCATGACCGACCGCACGCTCCACTCGCTGCCCCTGTTCCCGCTCGGCACGGTGTTGTTCCCCGGTGGCCGACTGCCGCTGCGCGTGTTCGAGGTGCGCTACCTGGACCTGGTCGGCAAGTGCCAGCGCACGGGAGCACCGTTCGGTGTCGTCGCCTTGCGCCAGGGGCAGGAAGTGCGCCATCCCGGTGCTCCGCTCGAGCACCTCGAGTCGATCGGCACCCTCGCGCACATCGACGCGCTGGAACAGGTCCAGCCGGGATTGCTGCTGATCGAGTGCCGAGGCACCGAGCGCTTCCGCATCGACCACAGCGAGCGCCTGCGCCACGGGCTGTGGATCGCCGACGTCACGGTGTTGCCTCCCGAGCCGGCCCTGCCCGTGCCCAGCGACCTGGAGCACACGGCCCAGGCGCTGCGCCGCGTCCACGCCGGCTTGCGGCGCGGACCGTCCACCCTGCCCGTCCCCACGGCCGGCAGCGAACACTTCGAGGATTGCGGCTGGGTGGCCAATCGCTGGTGCGAACTGCTGCCGCTGCCGCTCGCCCTCAAGCAGCGCCTTCTGGGCCTGGACAGCCCGCTGCTGCGGCTGGAACTGGTGAGCGACCTGCTGGAGCGCGCCGGCATCGACGGCGACGCCGGATGAGGCGGCCCCGCGGCGCGCCGGGCTGGCCATGCCGGCTCCGCCTAGAATCTCAGGTTTGCCTGCATGCAGGCGCGCCCCGGCACAGCGCCGGTTTGTCCACGCCATGACCCAGCCCACCGCCCCTTCCGCAATCGCGGACCCCGACGAGAACAAGCTGATTGCCGAGCGACGCGAGAAGCTCAGGGCCTTGCGCGAGGGACAGGCCGCAACCGGCCGCATCGCCTTTCCGAACGACTTCAAGCCCGCGCACCGCGCTGCCGCGCTGCTCCAGGCGCACGGCGCAACCGACGGCGCGACCTTCGAGGCCGAGCTGGCGGCCGGCCGACCGGTCGAGGTGAGCGTGGCCGGCCGCATGATGCTCAAGCGGGTGATGGGCAAGGCCAGCTTCGCCACCCTGCAGGATGCCACCGGCCGCATCCAGATCTACGTGACGCGCGCCGACGTCGGCGAAGCCGATTACGCGGCCTTCCGGCACTGGGACCTGGGCGACATCGTGGCGGTCGAGGGCCACCTGTTCAAGACGCCCACCGGCGAACTGTCGATCCAGGCCCGCCGCATCCGCCTGCTCACCAAGAGCCTGCGCCCGCTGCCCGACAAGTTCCATGGCGTGCAGGACCAGGAACTCAAGTACCGCCAGCGCTACGTCGACCTGATCATGGACGAGACGACGCGGGCGCGCTTTGCGCTGCGCAGCCGCACGCTCGGGACGATGCGCGACTTCATGGCCGGGCACGGCTTCATGGAGGTCGAGACGCCGATGCTGCACCCGATCCCCGGCGGCGCCAACGCCAAGCCCTTCGTCACCCACCACAACGCGCTCGACCAGGACATGTACCTGCGCATCGCGCCCGAGCTGTACCTGAAGCGCCTGATCGTCGGCGGCTTCGAACGCGTGTTCGAGATCAACCGCAGCTTTCGCAACGAAGGCATCAGCGTGCGCCACAACCCTGAATTCACGATGATGGAGTTCTACGCGGCGTATTGGAACTACCAGGACCTGATGGACTTCACCGAAGCGCTGATTCGCGACACCGCCCGCAGTGCCACCGGCACGCTGCAGCTCGCCTACCAGGGCAAGCCGGTGGACCTGGAGCGACCCTTCGCGCGCCTGACCATTCGCGAGGCGATCGCCGCCCACACCGACATCGGCGCCGGCGTGGACGATCCCGCCGCGTTGATCGCACGGCTGAAGAAGCTGGGCCTGAGCGAGGCCCGCGACAAGCTCGGCCAGCGCAGCCTGGCCAGCCTGCAGGTGATGTACTTCGAGGAGGCGGTCGAGCAACACCTGTGGCAGCCGACCTTCATCATGGAGCACCCGACCGAGATCAGCCCGCTGGCGCGCGCCAACGACGCGCGCCCCGAGGTCACCGAGCGCTTCGAGCTCTACATCACCGGCCGCGAGATGGCCAACGGCTTTTCCGAGCTGAACGACGCGGAGGACCAGGCCGCCCGCTTCGCCGCCCAGGCCAGTGCCAAGGACGCGGGCGACGAGGAGGCGATGTTCTACGACGCCGACTTCATCCGCGCGCTCGAATACGGCATGCCGCCGACCGGCGGCTGCGGAGTCGGCATCGACCGGCTGATGATGCTGCTCACCGACAGCCCGAGCATCCGCGACGTGATCCTGTTTCCGGCCTTGCGCAAGGAGACCTGAGCGACATTGGCGACCGCTTGTCGCCGATCGTTGCGGGATATCTGGTATCTGAGCGCGGAGATCGGGCGCATGTCCCGGCCTCGACCACATCGCCCCCAGAGACCCCATCCATCCTGCCCCGCGATCCAGCGCGAAGCGAGACTCCCGCGCCTGCCAATCAAGCGCGCCAACCCATCAATTCAGCCTGGAAACGGCAGTTGGACGCGTTCGCCAGTGCCGCTATCGGCATGGCAGGCGAGGCGAGAGGACGCGGCAGGCTCGTGCCTGCAAGGACGATCAACGACGCATGGCGCGCCGAGAGTGGTGCTGGCGGGCGTGTAGCGTGCTCACCGAAGTGTGGTGAGCGGGAAAGAAGCTGCCAACGTCCATGGCCATGCGGGTTTGGAGAAGGTCGCAAGCGGTCAACGGCCGTTTCTGGGGTCAGGGGGCTCACGAGGAGGGCCGCGACGAATCGTCCGCCCCGCCCCGTTCCCGCGGGACGTCGCGCCAGCGCACATCCGACACGCCGGTGTCCATGGACGCGCCAGTCGCCTGGGCCGCGTCGGCGCGCGGCGTGCTGGACTCGGGCGCACCGCCGGGGTGCTGGGGCCAGCGCCGGCGCGCCAGGTCGCGGTAACGCTGCCAGAGCAGGGTCACGGTGGCCGGCCGGCCGGTGACCAGGCTGGACACCAGGCTGAACACCACCATCACCACCAGCCAGATCAGCAGGCTGGCGAGGAACACCAGGCCGAGCAGCGCGAGCATGGCCCACGCCGCCCAGCCGGCGAGGCGGCGCAGCAGGCGTTCGAGTCCACCGCCGGCGGGCGTGCCGGAAGGTGGCGTAAGGTATCCGAAGGGCATTTGATTCATGGGCGGTTGGAGCCGCATCCGGGCGCCAAGTTCACGGCAGGCGTTCGAGCGCGTGCCGATACGCCGGCGCGCGCATCAGGAGCGCCCAATCCGGCGCCGCGCCACGTCCCAGCAAGGCCAGGCGCCGCCCGGCGCTGCCCGGCTGGGGCTGCCAGCGGCCACCGTCGTGCGCCCGGGCCAGCCCGTCGATGACCTCGTCGATCACGGCACCGCCGGCTTCTCCCGCCGCCTGGCAGCTCAGCAGCGCCTGGTCGCAGCCGGCGTCCAGCGCCGCCCGCACCGCCTCGAGCGGCGTCACGGTGCGCCCCTCGATGCTGCGCGCGCCTGCCATGCTCAGGTCGTCGCTGATGATGGCTCCGGCAAAGCCCAGCCGCTGGCGCAGGACGGCCTGCAGCCAGCGCGGCGAAAATCCGGCGGGCCGGCGATCCACCCGGGTGTAGATCACGTGCGCCGGCATCACGGCCTGCAGCACCGTGGCCAGCCAGCCATACGGAGCGGCGTCGTCGCGCAGGATGGCAGCCAGCGTGCGCCGGTCGCGCGGCACATCGGTGTGCGAATCGGCGGCGGCGAAGCCGTGGCCCGGGAAATGCTTGCCGCAGTGGGCCATGCCGGCCTGCAGCAGGCCGTGCATCAGGCTCTTGGCCAGCATCGTGACCACGCGTGCGTCCGCATGGAAGGCGCGGTCGCCGATGACGCCGGAGCGCGAAGTGCCGGGCCACCCTGGACTTGCCGCGCCCCTTCGAGGAACAGCCCGCGCCGGTGCCGGCGCAGCGGCCTCGTCCTGCCAGTCGAGGTCCAGCACGGGCGCCAGCGTCAGGTCGACGCCGCAGGCACGCAGTTCGGCGCCCAGCACGTGGCCGCAGGCGGTGGCCGCATCCTGCGCGCGCATGGCGTCGCGCATCCAGAGTTCGCCCAGGCGCCGCATCGGCGGCAGCGCCGTGAAGCCGTCGGTGCGAAAGCGCTGCACCCGCCCGCCTTCGTGGTCGACACAGATCAACAGGTCCGGCCGCAGCCGCCGGGCCTGGGCGCACAGCGCGGTCAACTGGGCCCGGCTCTGCCAGTTGCGCCCGAACAGCACGACGCCGCCGACCAGCGGGTGCGCGAGGCGCCGGCGATCGGCCGCCGACAGCGTCGGCCCGGCCAGGTCGATCAGCAGCGGAGCGTGGTCGATGCGCATGGAAAATTCGACCCGGATCGGATTCGGTTCAACGGAAGAACAGCCAGGTCTGCAGCGCGTAGAGCGGCAGCAGGATGCCGCAGCTCCAGAGCATGTAGCCGAAGAAACTGGGCATCTTGACGTCCTGGTCCTCGGCGATCGCCTTGACCATCAGGTTGGGCGCGTTGCCGATGTAGGTCATGGCGCCCATGAAGACGGCGCCGGCGCTGATCGCCGCCAGCGTGGTCTCCAGCGGTCCGATCAGCTCGGCGGTGTTGCCGCCCGCGGTATTGAAGAACACCAGGTAGGTCGGCGCGTTGTCAAGCACCGACGACAGCGTGCCGGTGACCCAGAAATACATCGCCGGGTTGGGCGAGCCGTCGGCACGCGTGACCGCGCGCACCACCGCCCCGAACGGACCATCGACGCCCGCCTGCAGCATGGCGATCACCGGGATGATGGTCAGGAAGATGCCGGCGAACAGGATGCCCACCTCCTGCATCGGCGCCCAGCTGAACTGGTTGCTCTCGTGCACGCCCCCGGGCGTGATGGCCAGCGAGACCAGTGTCACCACGACCATGCCCAGGTCGCGCACCAGGCTCGGCAGGGCCACTGGCGTGCCATAGATGTCGAACACGATGCCCGGATTCCACACCCCGCTCATCAGCACCAGGCCGACCACCACGCCCAGCAATGCGAAATTCGCCGCGCCATCGAAGCCAAAGCGCTCGTCGCTGGGGGTCGGGTCGACCGGTCGCACGCCCTCCTTGCGGTAGAGATAGCTGTCCAGCAGGAAGAACAGCACCAGCAGCACGGCGATCAGGAAGACGGTGTCCGGCAGCAGGTGCGCCACGGTCCAGAAGAACGGCACGCCCTTGAGGAAGCCGAGGAACAGCGGCGGATCGCCCAGCGGCGTGAGCGAGCCGCCGATGTTGCTGACGATGAAGATGAAGAAGATCACCACGTGGGCGGCCGAGCGCCGGTCGTCGTTGGCGCGGATCAGCGGGCGGATCAGCAGCATGGAGGCGCCGGTGGTGCCCATGAAGCTGGCCAGCACGCCACCGACCAGCAGGATCGCGCAATTGAGCAGCGGCGTGCCTTTCAGGTTGCCGCGGATGTAGATGCCGCCCGATACCGTGAACAGCGCCGTCAGCAGCAGGATGAAGGGGATGTATTCGGCCAGCAGCGCGTGCACCAGGCCGGCACCCGCCATCCGCAGGCCGAACATGAGGCCGAACGGGATGAAGAAGGCGAGCGACCAGGCCGCCGAGATCTTGCCGAAATGATGGTGCCAGAAGCGCGGGCCCGCGAGCGGCCAGACGGCAATCGACAACAGGATTCCGATGAAGGGCACGGCCCACCAGAACGCGAGCTGGCTGCCATCGAACTCGGCGGCGCTGGCCGGGGTGGCCAGCGCCAGCAGGAGGAGCCCGGCGGCGGTGCGTCCCGCGCGCGCTCGGCGCAACTTGTTCGTGGCTGGCGGCATGGCGTTCGCTCTTCCTCTCGTTTGCGGTTCGTTCCTCAGGGCGCGATCGTCACCGCATCAGGGCTTGGACATGATCATCGCCGGCGGTTGCCGCAGCACGGGGCCGCTGCTGGGCTCCGGCGGCGCCGGCAGATCGAACACCTGGCGCAGGTAGGCCAGGTAGCCCTCGTCCTCGACCATCGTCTTGCCCGGCGCGTCGGAGATCTTGGCCACCGGCTGCCCGTTGCACTGCACCATCTTCAGCACCAGCTGCAGTGCCTCGGGCCCGACGTCGTTGGTCAGGTTGGTGCCGATGCCGAAGGCGACCTGGATGCGACCGTGGAAGCGCCGGAACAGCTCGATGCAGCGCGGCACGGTGAGCGCGTCGCTGAAGATCAGCGTCTTGGTGCGCGGGTCGCAGCGATTGGCCCGATAGTGCTCGATCATGCGTTCGCCCCAGACGAAGGGGTCGCCCGAATCGTGGCGCGCACCGTCGAACAGCTTGCAGAAGTACATGTCGAAGTCGCGCAGGAAGGCATTCATCCCATACACGTCCGAGAGGGCGATGCCGAGGTCGCCGCGATATTCCTGGGCCCACTTCTCGAAGCCGAACACCTGGGTGTCGCGCAGCCGGGGCCCGAGCGCCTGGCAGGCCTGCAGGTACTCGTGCGCCATCGTGCCCATCGGGCGCAGGCCCAGCTCCTTGGCGAACAGCACATTGCTGGTGCCGGTGAGCTGACCGCCCTGTTCGCCGCTGCCCAGGCGTTGCCGCAGGGTCTCGAGCACCTCGCGCTGCCAGGCGCGCGAGAAGCGCCGCCGCGTGCCATAGTCGGCGATCCGCAGTTCGGCCAGGTCCGGCGCCTTGAGCAGATCGATCTTGGCCGCCAGGCGCCGCCGCCCCTCGCCCAGGTCCAGCCCCGGCTGGGTGTTGCGGAAGTAGACCTCGCTGATGATGGCCAGCACCGGGATCTCGAACAGGATGGTGTGCAACCACGGCCCACGCACCCGGATGTCGATCTCGCCCGTGTCGAGCGGGGTCAGGGTGATGTGGCGCTCGCTGAGCCGGAACAGCCCCAGGAAGTCGATGAAGTCGCTCTTGATGAAGCGCAGGCCGCGCATGTAGGCCAGCTCGTCCTCGGAGAAACCGAGGCTGCACAGCGACCGCAACTCGTCGTGGATCTCGTGGATGTAGGGCGCAAGCGCCACGCCGGGCGTGCGGCACTTGAACTTGTACTCGACCTGGGCACCGGGGAACTGATGCAGCACGGCCTGCATCATGGTGAACTTGTACAGGTCGGTGTCGAGCAGGCTCTCGATGATCATGGCGCGTTTGTCTTCCTCTGTGCACTGCGGCTGGCGCGCGCGCTGGGCCTGGCGTGCTCCGCCCAGTGTAGCGTGGTCGTCGCGGCTCAATCGAGCCAGTGCGTGAACGACTCGACCGGCTCGCGCGGATTCCAGAAGCTGTTCACCGGCGCCTGCTCGTCGGCCCAGCCGAGCGACATGCCGCACACCAGTTTCTCATCGGCACCGGCACCGACATGCGGCAGGATGATGCTGCCGTAGAAATTCCAGGCAGCCTGCGGGCAGGTGTGCAGGCCGCGCGCGCGCGCCGCCACCATGATGCTCTGCAGGAACATGCCGTAGTCGATCAGCGAGCCCTCCCCCATCACCCGGTCGACCGTGAAGATCAGGCCCACCGGTGCATCGAAGAAGCGGAAGTTGCGCCGGTGCTGGGCATGCATGGCGTCCTTGTCGCCCTTGCGGATGCCGAGCAGGCCGTACAGGCTCCAGCCGTTCTGGCGCCGCCGCCCGAGGTAAGGCTCGACCCAATGGCGTGGGTAGTAGTCGTATTCCTCCTGGTAGCGCGCCGCCTGCTCGGGGTCGTGGTATGCGGCGTCGTAGGCCTGGCACACCTGCTCCACCAGCGCATCGCGCGACCGGCCCTGCAGCACGTAGACACGCCATGGCTGCGCATTGCTGCCCGAGGGCGCGCGACTCGCCACGCGCAGGATCTCCTCCAGGATCGCGCGCGGCACGGGATCGGGCCGGAACGCCCGCACGCAGTAGCGATTCTCGATCGCCGCGTCGACGCTGGCGGGATCCGCGATGGCGGCATGCAACTGGTTCATAGCAACTCCTCCAATACCTTCCTGAGCACCGATGGCAGCGCCACGGGACGCTGGGTGGTGCGATCCACGTAGACGTGCACGAAATGCCCCCTGGCGGCGGTCGTCTCGGCCCCCTCGGCGAACAGGCCCACCTCGTAGCGCACGCTCGATGCACCGATGTGCGCCACGCGGATGCCTGCCTCGACGTTCTGCGGAAATGCCAGCGGCGCGAAGTAATGGCACTGGGTCTCGACCACGAAGCCGATCGTGCTGCCGTGCGCGGGATCCAGCGCACCATGCTCGATCAGGTGGGCGTTCACCGCGGTGTCGAACCAGGCGTAGTAGACGACGTTGTTGACGTGGCCGTACTGGTCGTTGTCCATCCAGCGCGTGGTGATGGGGCGAAACGCGCGATAGTGACTGCGCATCCCGGGCTGCGGTCGGGCGGTGGCGTTCATCGGCCCGATTCTGCCAGCGGCTCGCTGCGGCACGTCCCGGCGCCCGCGCGACGCCGGGCGAGCAGCGCAGTTAGAAAGGTGCATCTAAATTTGATGCACCGCAGCAAAAGAGCTTGATTTGTGGCCCGGAATCCATAGAATTCAACTCATGCTGCACTGCAACATAAACAACTGAAGCAGTGTGGCAGAGAAACGTAGTACCTGTTCCACCACTGATCCCTGGAGAGACTTCATGATGCTGACCCCTGACCAATTCCTGGCCGCCCAGAAGGCCAACCTGGACACCCTCAACGGCCTGACCAACAAGGCCTTCGAAGGCGTCGAGAAGCTGGTTGAGCTGAACCTGCAGGCCGCCAAGGCCGCGCTGGCCGAGTCGCAAGAGCACGCCAACGCCCTGCTGTCGGTGCGCGACGCGCAGGAACTGCTGGCCCTGCAAGCCAGCATGCTGCAGCCGCTGGCCGAGAAGACGGCCGCCTACAGCCGCCACCTGTATGACATCGCCGCTGGCACCACCAGCGAGTTCAGCAAGACCTTCGAAGCCAAGGTCGCGGAAAGCCAGGCCCAGTTCGCCAACATGGTCGACACTGCCGCCAAGAACGCACCGGCTGGCTCGGACACCGCCGTGGCGATGATGAAGAGCGCCGTGGCTGCTGCCAACAACGCGTTCGAGTCGGTGCAGAAGGCCGTCAAGCAGGCCACCGACATGGCCGAGGCGAACTTCAACGCCGTGGCCGCCAGCGCGACCAACGTCGCCAAGAGCGCCACGACCGCCAGCAAGAAGCGCTGATGCAGGCAGGCGGTAGCGCCCCAGCGCGCTGCCGCCGGCTCGCACCGGACGTTTCCCGATGCCTGGCCCAAATGGGTCAGGCCTCAATGAAAAGGGCATGGCATGTCATCTGCAATGCTCTTCCCATTGGGTGATCCGACACGGTCCTCCAACCGGTTGTCTCCTCGGATCCTTTCGACACCGCACAGGTTCAGGGATCCCTTCAAGGGCTGGTCGCAAGACCGGCCCTTTTTTTTGTCCGGGGTCGGCGCAGGACGGATCCATCGCTCCCAACAATGCGAACGATTCTCGTTTGCGTTATCATGGCGGCCCGATCCGATCGGACCCCCCTCGTTTCCCAGAAGGTCTCCCATGAGTTCCACCCGCCTGCTGGCCGCGACGCTGTCGCTCGCGGCCGCCCTGTTCACCGGTCCCGTGCATGCCGACGAACCCGCCATCAACCTCTACTCTGCGCGCCACTACGCTTCCGACGAACAGCTCTACAGCGACTTCACGAAGACCACGGGCATCAAGATCAACCGCGTCGACGCCGATGATGCCGGCATCATCGCGCGCCTGAAGGCGGAAGGCAGTGCCTCGCCGGCCGACGTGATCCTGCTGGTGGATGCGGCGCGCCTGTGGCGCGGCGAGCACGACGGCCTGTTCCTGCCGATCCGCTCGAAGGTGCTGGAAGAGGCGATTCCCACCCAGTTGCGCGCGCATCCGGATGCCGACGGCGGCATTCCCTGGTTTGGCTTCTCCACGCGCGCCCGCGTCATCGTCTACGACAAGATGCGCGTCAAGCGGGAGGACGTGGACACCTACGAGGAGCTCGCGGACCCGAAGAACAAGGGCAAGCTATGCATCCGCAGCGGCTCGCATCCGTACAACCTGAGCCTGTTCGGCGCCATGCTCGAGCACATGGGCCCGGAGAAGACCGAGGCCTGGCTGAAGGGCATGGTCGACAACATGGCGCGGTCGCCCAAGGGCGGCGACACCGACCAGATCAAGGCGGTGGCCACCGGCGAATGCCAGATCGCGGTCACCAACAGCTACTACCTGGCGCGCCTGATCCGCTCCAGCAAGCCGGAGGATCGGCAGGTGGCGGAGAAGGTCGGCGTGGTGTTCCCCAACCAGTCGAGCTGGGGCACGCACGTCAACATCGGCGGCGCTGCCGTGGCGCGCCATTCGAAGAACGTCGAAGGTGCCATCAAGTTCCTCGAATACCTGGCCAGCCCGACGGCGCAGAACTATTTCGCCAACGGCAACAACGAGTGGCCGGTGGCCAAGGGCGTGACCTCCGACAACCCGGCGCTCAAGGCCATGACCGGCGGCAGCGGCGAGTTCAAGGCCGAGACCATCCCCGTGGCCTCGGTCGGCCCGCATCAGGTTCAGGTGCAGCAGATGCTGGATCGCGTCGGCTTCAAGTAATGCCCGCGTGCCGGCCGTGCCCGGGTCTCGGGCCACGGTTTCGCGCCCGCGCCCGGTTCGTCACGGCAGCAGTCGCAGCAGCCGTCCGTCCGCGTTGTCGGTGACCACGTAGAGCAGGCCGTCGGGGCCCAGGCGCACGTCCCGGATGCGCTGGCCCAGATCCTCCAGCAGCCGGTGCTCGGCCACCACGCGGCCATCCCGCAGTTCGAGCCGGGCCAGGTACTGGAACTTCAGCGAGCCGACGAACAGATTGTCCCGCCACGCGGGGCCGTAACGGTCGCTGGCCAGGAAGGCCAGGCCCGACGGCGCGATCGACGGCGTCCAGTGATGCAGCGGCGCCGCCATGCCCGGCTGGCCGCTGGCACCCGTCCCCACCGGGCTGCCGTCGTAGTTGACGCCGAAGCTCACCACGGGCCAGCCGTAGTTGCGGCCGGGCTCGGGCAGGTTGATCTCGTCGCCACCCATGGGGCCGTGCTCGGTCATCCACAACGCGCCGTCCGGCGCCAGGGTCGCACCCTGGCCATTGCGGTGGCCGAGACTCCAGATCTCGGGCAAGGCGTCGGCGCGACCGACGAACGGATTGTCGGCCGGCACCTGGCCGTCCTTGCCCACGCGCACGATCTTGCCGAGGTGGTTGTCGAGTTGCTGCGCCGCGTCGCGGCGCGAGAAGCGCTCGCCGAGGGTCAGCCACAGGGTGCCGTCCGGCTTGCCGTCCACGCGCCGCTCGACGATGCGGCAGCCAAAATGCAGACGGCTGGCAACCTTGGGGTGTTGGCGGAAGATCACCTGCAACGCTTCCAGCTCCTTCAGGTCGGCACCCAGCCGCGCCCGCGCGAGTGCCGTGCCATTGCTGCCCCCAGGCCCTGGCTCGGAATAGCAGAAGTAGATCGTGCGATTGCGCTCGAAGTCGCTGTCGGTGACGACGTCGAGCATCCCGCCCTGGCCTCCGGCAGCCATCGGCGGCAGGCCCTGCAGCGGCGCGCCCAGGCGGCCGTCGGCCTCGATCACGCGCAGGCGACCCGGCCGTTCGCTGACCAGGAAGCGCCCGGCCGGCAGGAAGGCCACGGCCCAGGGGTGCTCCAGGCCACCGGCCACCGTCTCGACCCGCGGCGCCGCCTGCGCCCCGCCTGCCAGCCAGGGCACGGCGAGCGCGGCGATCACACCCGCCCGCATCAATCGACGCCCCAGCCATGTCCGTCTCATGCCCAACCTCGGCCGCCTTGCACGGCATCAACCCCCGAGAGATCGGGGGCCTGCGCCCCATTGTCCCGTTTCGACCCCTACACTACAATGCTTCGCGGCAGCAAGGCTCTTGCAGCCGGAAAGCAACAGCTGGGCACCGTCTTCGAGCGTTGTCCGGGGTTCGCGGCCAGCGTGCTGGCGAACCCGAACTCCTCTCGACTCTCGGGACATGCGCAGGATCCTCTTCATCTCGATCGCACTGAGCGCCAGCCTGCCACTGGCACACGCCGAACCAGCGTCAGGTCGGCTGATGCCGGCGCCCGCGCACGCCAGCGCCGCGCCGCAACTGGGGCAGGCGATTCACCAGGCGACCGACCACGCGCACGAACTGGTGCGCAACGCAATGCAGTTCCTGGGGGTTCCCTACCGGCGTGGCGGCAACTCCGCGGACACCGGCTTCGACTGCAGCGGCTTCGTGCGCACGACCTTCGAGCAGGCCCTGGGCCTGCTGCTGCCGCGCCGCGCCGTCGAACAGGCGGCCGCGACGGACAAGATCGGCAAGGAGGAGTTGCGGCCGGGCGATCTGGTGTTCTTCAACACCTTGCGCCGCGCCTACAGCCACGTTGGCATCTATCTGGGCGATGGCCAGTTCATCCATGCCCCACGCCGCGGCGCCACGGTGCGCATCGAAAGCATGAATACGCGTTACTGGAAGGCGCGCTTCAATGGCGCGCGCCGGGCCCTGCACGCGCGCGTGCCAGCGCTGCTGGCGGCCTCATCCCCGGCGCGGGACGAGGCCGACGCGCCTGCGCCGGCCGTGCTGCACGACACCGTGCCACGCCTGGGCGGCGCGCTGGCGCCGGCACCGCTGCCGTCGACCGAGGTATTTCCGGCATCTGGCAACATCTGAAACACTACGCCAGGCACTGGCCGGCGGCGCAACCGAATTCTGCTTTTACCTCCTCCAAAGGTACAGGGCCCGCAAGGGCCCTCTTTTTTGGCGAGACTGCACCGGGAAATCGGGGCAGCGCTGAACCGGTCCCCGGTGACGGTCGCCTCGCAAACGCGAGACACAGGGCGGAGCAATGGCTGAGGCCGTTGCGGCGCTTCGCGCCTCGCCCGGACAGGTCTTGACGGCCCTCTCGGCCACACCGGATTCGTTCACCCTGGAAACCGCGGCGGAATGCGCCGATCCGTGCCGCGACGGGGCTCGTCCCAGGCACCTGACAACATGAAACGCCACGTCGGTTTCGCAGCTTCCGACTCGAGGGATCGGGCCACGACCCGGGCGGGATCACTGGACGGGTCGGATCAGCTCGGGCGGCCAAAGCAGTGCCACGCCCTGCCGGGCTGCCAGCCGCGCCAGGTCTTCCTCGCTGTCGAGGTCGGTGGTGCAGCGCGCGTGGTCGACTGCCAGGGCCTGCACCTGGTCGGGGTGGGCACGGCGCCATTCGCGCAGGCCCGCGCCGCCGGAGGCGGCCATGACGGCTTGCCGCGCCCGCGCACCGAACACCAGCGGATGGCCGGGCTCGCCGGCATGGACCGGCAGCACCAGTTCGATGCCCGGGGCGCGCGCGTCCCACGCCTGCAAGGCGGCGCGGATGTCGCCGACCTCGAGCAGTGGCTGGTCGCCCAGCAGCACGAGCACCCCTTCCAGATCGGCCGGCAGCGCCGCCAGCGCGCAGCGCAGCGAGGAGCCGGGACCTTCGTCCGGCGCGGGATTGACCGTCCAGGCCAAGCCGGCGTGCCGCGGCTCGCTTCGCAGCGCTTGCAACAGGGGCACCATGTCCGACGCGTGGTGGCCAAGCACGACCTGCTGGCGCCCCACCCCGCCCTCGGCCAGCAGGCGCAACTGGCGTGCCAGCAGCGCCTCGCCGTCGCGCCGCAGCAGGCACTTGGGCCGAAAGCCGAAGCGGCGCCCCGCACCCGCCGCCATCACGACCGCGGCAATCGGGCCGGGGTCGGCCGCCGCGCCGGCTGGGCGAACCTCAGCCGTCAACCGTTGCGTCCTGCTCGGCCCGCGGCAGCAGGCACACCGCCTCGGAGGCGAGCAGCCCCTGCTGGTCCTTCACGTAGGCCACGTCCATGTCACGCGGCAGCGGCACGCCGTTCTTCACGGCCAGGATCTCGGCCATCACGCTGACAGCAATCTCCGGCGGCGTCTTGCTGCCGATGTAGATGCCGATCGGGCCGCGCAGGTGCCGGAGCGATTCCTCGGTCTGGCCCAGGTGCTCGATCATGCGCTGGTGGCGGGCGGCGTTGTTGCGCCGACTGCCGATGGCACCGATGTAGAAGGCCGGGGTGTCGAGCGCCTGCAGCAGTGCCAGATCGTCGAGTTTTGGATCGTGCGTGAGCGCCACGACGCAGGTGCGGGCGTCGGGTTGCATCTCGGTCACCGTATCGTCCGGCATGGACGAGACCACGCGCGTGCCGGGCACGCTCCAGGAGCTGCGGTACTCGTCACGCGGATCGCACACCGTGACCGCAAAGCCGCAGAACTGCGCCATCGTCGCCAGGTACTCGCTCATCTGGCCGGCACCGATGATCAGCATGCGGTACACCGGGCCGAAGGTATTGACGAGCTCGGTCGGCGTCAGGATCAGGTCGGCCGGCACTTCGGCCGGCTCCAGCGTCACATGGCCATCGGCCAGGCGGACGCGCCGGTGCACGAGGCGTCCACGCTCCTGGGCTTCGAGCAGCGCCACCAGCTGGTCGGCCTCGGGGTCGAACTCCAGCAGGACCTCCAGCGTGCCGCCGCATGGCAGGCCGAAGCGGTGCGCCTCGTCCGCGGTGACGCCGTATTTGACGAACTGCGGCGGCCCGCTGTGCGGCAGGGCATCGGCGGCGTCCGGGTTGCGGTAGCGCGCGATCAGGTCGTCCTCGATGCAACCGCCGGAGACCGAGCCCATCACCGCGCCATCGTCGCGCAGCGCCATGATCGAGCCGATCGGCCGCGGCGAGGAACCCCAGGTGCGCACCACGGTGGCCAGCACGGCCTGCCGGCCGCCCTGGCGCCAGTCACGCAGCGCGCGCAATACGGTGACGTCCAGGTTTTCCATGTCGCGACTCCTTTCGCTCGATGCCGATAACTCCTTGGTTCTGCGACGCGGTCCGGTGTTCCCGCGCGCCGATGCGATGTTCAGCGCAATGCGTAGCCAATGGCCAGTATGACGACGATGGCGACCAGGATCCAGACCCAGGCTGGAATGCCGCCACTGGGCACAGGGGCCTGCACCGGCGCCGCTGCCGCTTCGGCGGGCGCCGGATGGCGCGCCTGCATTTCCTCGTCGAAGCGCTTGAAGAAACTCTCGGCCATCGACTTGGCGACGCCGTCGATCAGGCGCTGGCCGACCTGGGCGATCTTGCCGCCCACCGTGGCCGTGACCGTGTAGCCCAGTTCGCAGCCGGCGTCGCTCGGCGTCAGCGTGACGTCGGCGCTGCCCTTGCCGAAGCCGGCAGCGCCGCCGTTGCCCTCGAAGTTGAGCGTGTAGCTGGTGGGCGCGTTGACGTTGGCGAGCTGGATCGAACCCTTGAACCTGGCCGACACCGGGCCGATCTTGATCGCGTTCACGAGCGCATAGGCGTTCTCGCCCGTCGCCTCGATGCTGTCGCAACCCGGGATGCAGGCCTTGAGCACCTCGGGATCGTTCAGCGCGTCCCAGGCCTGTTGCTGGGTCACTGCAAGCTGGCGGCTGCCTTGCATGTCCATGGGTTCACTCCTCTCAAGTTACTGTTTCATCAGGCTGGCAATGGCGCTGGCCAGCTCCTTCAGCTTGGTCACGTTGTGCACCGCCAGCATGCCGTCGGCGGCGCGGTGCAGCACGGCGGCGCCGCGCGCGAGCGGCTCGTAGGCATCGAAGCGCAGCAAGGGATTGAGCCACAGGATGCGGCGCGAATGGAGCCTCAGCCAGGCCAGTTCGCGTGCCAGCAGCTCGGGCTCGCCGGTGTCCAGGCCGTCGCTCACGATCAGCACCAGGGTACGGCGGCCCACGAGCCGGCGCACGTGCCGAGCACGCAGCGTGGCCAGCGATTCGCCCAGGCGCGTGCCGCCGGCAAAGTCCTGGATCGCGCGCCCCGCCTCGACCAGCATGGCGTCGGTGTCCGCCAGGCGAAACGCGGCGCTCAGATCGGTCAGGCGCGTGCCGAAGGCAAACACGTCGCGCCGCAGCACGATGCGTTGCCCACCCACGCGCACGCGCCCGGTGGCGGCGTGCAGGAAGGCCAGCAGCAGGCGCGCATAGCGCTCCATCGAGCCTGACACGTCCACCAGCACCAGCAACGGCAGCGGCTGGCGACGCCGCTGCAGGCGGCGCAGCACCATCACGTCGCCGCCGCTTTGGGCCGCGCCGCGCAGCGTGCGGCTCCAGTGGATGCGCGCGCCGCGACTGCCGACGCGCGTGCGGCGCGCCGCCACCGTCGGCAGCGGTAGCGGAATGTCGCGCACCAGGCGTTCGACCAGGGTGTATTCGCTGGCACTGAGCTGATTGAAGTCGGCCGACTTCAGGCGCGCCAGTTCGCTCGCCGTCATGGCGGCATCAAGGTCGATTTCCTGGTCCGGCTTGGCCGCCTCGCCGGGCGGGCGCGCCCTGGGCGGCGCCAGCGCTTCGCGCACGCGCGGGCGCTGCGGGCTCGGGTTGGCCCGCCCTTCGGCGGTCGGCAGCATCTGAGCGAGCAGCTTGTGCGCCAGGTCCGGATCGCGAAAGAAGGCGTCGAACAGTTCGCGAAACACCGCGCGGTCCTGCTCGCGGCTGACCAGCACGGCCTCCAGTGCCGCGCCGACGTCGGCCTTGTGCGTCAACCCGACGTGCTGCAATGCCTGCTGTGCCAGCGCCATGCGCGCCGCGTCCACGCGCACGCCGGCACGGCGCAGCGTCCGGCCGAAGGCGCTCAGGTTGCCAGCCAGCTTGCCGCGACGTGCATCGCCCAGCTGCGACACGCGCGGGACCGCGCTTGCGGCTGCGGCGCCGGGCTCCTGCGTCATGCTCGGATTCCTTCCCGCACCACCCGGATCAGGCCGCCGCACGCGCCGCCTGCAGGGCCTCGGCCGCCAGCGCCTGGTCGAGTGCTGCAACGTCGTCGCGCTGCTTGAACAGGATGCCCGCCGTGTCCACCACCACCTCGGGGTCGAGGTTGACGGTGTCCAGCGCGACCAGGGCGCGCGCCCATTCCACCGTCTCGGCGATGCCGGGTGCGCGCTGGAACTGACCGCCGTAGGGCGTGCTGCGCAACTGCTGCACGAACGCCGCGACCTGCGCCGCAAGCGCCTGCGGTGCCTCGGGCACCAGGGCGCGCACGATGGCCAGTTCGCGCTCGCGCTCGGGATAGTCGAGCCAGTGATACAGGCAGCGGCGCTTGACCGCGTCGTTGAGCTCGCGCGTGCGGTTGCTGGTCAGGATGGTGACCGGGGGCACGGCCGCCCGCACCGTGCCGAGCTCCGGGATGCTCACCTGGTATTCGCCCAGGTATTCGAGCAGGAAGGCCTCGAACGGCTCGTCGGCACGATCGACCTCGTCGATCAGCAGGAGCGCGCCGGGTTCGGGTGCCTGCAGCGCCTGCAGCAGGGGCCGACGCACCAGGTAGCGCGGCTGATAGACCTCCTGTTCCAGCTCGGCCGTGGGCGCCCTGCCCTCCGCGGCGCGCAGGTGCAGCAGTTGGGCGGCGTAGTTCCATTCATAGAGTGCCTCGCGCTGTTCCAGGCCGTCGAAGCACTGCAGCCGCAGCAGCTCGCGCCCCAGCACGGCCGCCAGGGTCTTGGCGAGCTCGGTCTTGCCGACCCCGGGCTCGCCTTCCAGCAGCAGCGGTCGCTGCAGCTTCAGCGCCAGGAACACCGCCGTGGCCAGGCGCCGGTCGGGGAAGTAGCCCTGGGCCTCGAGCGCGGCCATCAAGGCGTCGATCGAGGCAAATGAGACAGGTGCCGCGGGCGCGGAAGGTACAGGCATGGGCATTCGAGACGCAATGAAATGAAGGGGCACGGGCCAGGATGCGCCGATGAGGCGCCACCTGCCCGCCCGCAAAGCGCGAGGCCCCAGTGCCATCCGCTGCCGGACGGCCCTGGGGCCATGGTACGCCCGATGTCAGGCCAGCGCCTGAGCCACGGCGCGTCCGGCCATCACGCCGACCAGGTGGGCGCGATACGCGCTGCTGCCGTGCAGGTCGCTCGACATCTGGCTTTCGTCGGTCGCCACTCCCTTGACCGCATCGGCCGAGAAGTTCTGCGCCAGTGCCGCCTCCATGCCGGCATGGCGGAACACGCCGTTGCCACCTCCGGTCACGGCGACGCGCACGCCACCATCGGACTGTGCGACAAACACGCCGACCAGGGCGAAGCGCGAAGCCGGCTGGGCGAACTTGGCGTAGGCGGCGCGCTTGGGAATCGGGAAGCTCACGGCCGTGATCAGCTCGCCTTCCTCCAGCGCCGTGGCGAACAGGCCCTGGAAGAAGTCGTCGGCCTTGATCTGGCGATCCGTGGTGTGGATGGTCGCGCCCAGTGCCAGCAAGGCGGCCGGGTAGTCGGCCGCCGGGTCGTTGTTGGCGACCGAGCCGCCGAGGGTGCCCATGTGGCGCACCTGCTTGTCGCCGATCAGGCTGGCCAGCTGCGCCAGCGCCGGGATCGCGCTGCGCACCTCGGCGCTGGCGGCCACGTCGGCATGGCGCGTCATGGCGCCGATGACGAGTTGCCCGCCTTCGCGTCGGATGCCGGCCAGTTCGGGGATGGCGCCCAGGTCCACCAGCTGCTCGGGCGCGGCCAGGCGCAGCTTCATCGAGGCCAGCAGGGTCTGGCCGCCGGCCAGCAGCTTGCCGCCGGCCTTGGCCAGCTTCGCCGCGTCAGCCTGGGTCGCGGGGCGTTCGTAGGTGAATGCGTACATGTGACTGCTCCTTTCAGGCCTTGGCGTTCTGGATGGCTTGCCACACCCGGTTCGGGGTGGCGGGCATGTCGAGGTCCTTCACGCCCAGGCCGGCGAGCGCGTCCAGCACCGCGTTCATCACCGCCGGCGGCGAACCGATGGCGCCGGCCTCGCCGCAGCCCTTGCTGCCCAGCGGGTTGTGCGTGCAGGGCGTGCAGACGTGGCCGAGCTTGAACTCGGGGAAATTGTCGGCGCGCGGCATCGGGTAGTCCATGTAGCTGCCGGTCAGCAGCTGGCCCGAATCGGGGTCGTACACACCGTGCTCCAGCAGCGCCTGACCGATGCCCTGCGCCAGTCCGCCGTGCACCTGGCCCTCGACGATCATCGGGTTGATGATGACGCCGAAGTCGTCGACGGTGGTGAAGCGGTCGATGCGCACCACGCCCGTCTGCGGATCGACCTCGACCTCGCAGATGTAGGTGCCGGCCGGATAGGTGAAGTTGGTCGGATCGTAGAACGCGGTCTCGTTCAGGCCCGGCTCCAGCTTGTCGAGCGGGTAGTTGTGCGGCACGTAGGCGGTCAGCGCCACCTGGGCGAACGGGATCTTCTTGTCCGTGCCCTTGACCTTGAACTCGCCACCGGAGAATTCGATGTCGGCGTCCGAGGCCTCCATCAGGTGCGCGGCGATCTTCTTGGCCTTGGCCTCGATCTTGTCCAGCGCCCGCATGATGGCCGAGCCGCCCACCGCCAGCGAGCGGCTGCCGTAGGTCCCCATGCCGAACGGGATGCGGCCCGTGTCGCCGTGCACGATGTCGACCTGGCTCGGGTCGATCCCCAGGCGTGCCGCCACCACCTGGGCGAACGTGGTCTCGTGCCCCTGGCCGTGGCTGTGCGAACCGGTGAACACGGTGACGCTGCCCGTGGGGTGCACCCGCACCTCGCCAGCCTCGAACAGGCCGGCGCGCGCGCCCAGGGCCCCGGCGATGTTGGACGGCGCCAGGCCGCAGGCCTCGATGTAGCTGGAGTAGCCGATGCCGCGCTTCAGGCCCCTGGCCTCGCTCGCCTTGCGGCGCGCCTCGAAGCCGGCCACGTCGGCCAGCTTCTGCGACTCGTTCATGCAGGCATGGAAGTCGCCCGTGTCGTACTGCAGCGCCACCGGCGTCTGGTAGGGGAACTGGGTGACGAAGTTGCGCTTGCGGATCTCGTCCTGGGACAGCCCCATCTCCCAGGCGCAGCGCGTGGCCAGGCGTTCGATCAGGTAGGCGGCCTCGGGGCGACCCGCGCCGCGGTAGGCATCGACCGGCGCCGTGCTGGTGAACCAGCCATCCACCTCCACGTAGATCTGCGGCGTGGTGTACTGGCCCGCCAGCAGCGTGCCGTACAGGATGGTCGGCACGCTGGAGGCGAAGGTGGACAGGTACGAGCCCAGGTTGGCGTCGGTGTGCACGCGCATGGCCAGGAACTTGCCGTCCTTGTCCATCGCCATTTCGGCATGCGTGACGTGGTCGCGCCCGTGTGCGTCGCTGACGAAGGACTCGCTGCGCTCGGCGGTCCACTTGACGGCGCAGTTCAGCTGCCTGGCGGCCCAGGTGGCGGCCACGTCCTCGGCGTACAGGAAGATCTTGGAGCCAAAGCCGCCGCCGACGTCGGGCGCGATCACCCGCACCTTGTGCTCGGGCCACTGCAGCACGAAGGCCGTCATCAGCAGGCGCTCGACGTGCGGGTTCTGGTTGGCCACGTAGAGCACGGACTCGTCGGTGGCGCGGTTGTAGCTGGCGTTGACGGCGCGCGGCTCCATCGCGTTGGGGATCAGCCGGTTGTTGGTGATGTCCAGCTTCGTGACATGCGCGGCCGACGCGAACGCCGCGTCCACGGCGGCCTTGTCGCCCAGCGTCCACTTGTAGCAGTGGTTGTCGGGCGCCTCGTCGTGCAGGGCCGGCCCATCCTTGGCCTTCTTCATGTCGATCACGGCGCCGAGCACCTCGTAGTCGACCTCGACCGCCTCGGCGGCGTTCTTGGCCTGCTCCTGGGTATCGGCGACGACCATGGCGACATGGTCGCCGACGTAGCGCACCTTGCCGATGGCGAGGATCGGGTGCATCGGCTCCTTCATCGGCGAGCCGTCGGGGTTGCTGATGAGCCAGCCGCAGGGCAGCCCGCCCATCTTGCCCTCGATGTCCTTGCCGGTGAAGATGCGCGCCACGCCCGGCATGGCGGCGGCAGCAGCCGTGTCGATGCCCTTGATGATGGCGTGCGCGTGCGGCGAGCGCACGAAGGCGGCGTACTTCTGGTTCGCCTGGACGACGTCGTCGGTGTAGTTGCCCACGCCGGTGAGGAAGCGCACGTCCTCCTTGCGCTTCATCGACTCGCCGATGTGCGGCAGCTTGGCAAATTCGTTGGCACCCATGGTGTGTCTCCTTCTCGTTGGCCTCAGGCGCCCATGGCCTGCTGGGCGGCCTGCACGGCCTTGACGATGTTCTGGTAGCCCGTGCAGCGGCACAGGTTGCCCTCGAGCAGTTCGCGGATCTCCTGTTCGCTCGCCTTGGGATGATCCTTCAGTAGGTCGATCGTGCTCATCACCATGCCGGGCGTGCAGTAGCCGCACTGCAGGCCGTGCTGCTCCTTGAAGGCGGCCTGCACCGGATGCAGCGTGCCGTCGGCAGCGGCCACGCCCTCGATGGTGGTGATCTCGGCTCCCTGCATCTGGGCGACCAGGGTGTTGCAGGACTTGATCGAGCGGCCGTCTGCCAGCACCGTGCAGGCGCCGCACTGCGCCGTGTCGCAGCCCACGTGGGTGCCCGTGAGGCGCAGGTGCTCGCGAATGAACTGCACCAGCAGCGTGTTGGGTGGCACGTCGGCGGTCACCGCCTGGCCATTGACCTTGAGCTCGACTTTCATCGCGGGCGTCTCCTTGTCATGGGGGTTGAAGGTGGATGGGGAAACTTTTCTATTCTTGAAACAAGTGGCGGTCTTGCACCTAGGACAAACCCTGGTTTTCTCCCGGAGAGCTCGAATATTCTCAGATTGAGACGTGCCCGGGTCTCGGCAGGCGGGGTCGGGCACGCCCCGGCCACCCGCAGCGGCCAACCCGGACGCCGGCGCCAAGCAGGAGGCCGCCCGGGCCGGGCGACCGATGGGCTCATCACTTCTTCGCGGTGCGCACCGAGTCGGCCGTGCCCTGGATGAAGGCCTTCAGCGCTTCGACGTCATCCTTCGTCAGTTGGCCGCTGAAGTTGGGCATGCCACGTTCGGCGGACGCGCGATCGAACACGTAGCGGTCCAGGTTCTGGATCACCGAGACATCGGAATAGCCCAGGTTGGGAATCGCTCCGCCCCGGTCCACCGCCGGCACGCCGTGGCAGAACAGGCAGTTGGCCAGGTAGACGGCGCCTCCGGCCTGGGCCTTGGCGGCATCGTACTTGACGCCCTGCAGCAGGCGGGTATTGCGGTAGGCGACGAAGTCCGGCGCCTTGGCCTTGCCACCGATCGCAAAGGTGAACACCGTGCCGGGCCCCTGGCGCTCCGAAGCCCGGTTCATCAGGCCGTACACCCCGCCCCAGCCGACCGCCACCGAGACGTACTGCTTGCCGTCGACCAGGTAGGTGGAAGGCGCGGCCACCACGCCGGTACCGGTGGGCGTCTCCCACAGCTTCTTGCCGTTGGTGGCATCGTAGGCAACCATGCGGCCGTCGGCCGTGCCCTGGAACACCAGGTTGCCCGCCGTGGTCAGCGTGCCGCCGTTCCAGGGCGAGATGTACTCGACGCGCCAGGCTTCCTTCTGCGCCACCGGGTCCCAGGCCAGCAGCCGGCCCATGGGCTGGGTCGTCGAGCCGCTCGGGCTCCGCGCGAGGTTCCAGCCGCGGCCCGGCATGGCAACGCCCGGTACCGGCTGGTTCGGCTTCCAGTTCTTGTCGTCGACCAGGCCCAGTGGCACGTGCTGCGCCGGCAGGTAGACCAGGCCGGTCTGGGGGTTGAACGACATCGGATGCCAGTTGTGCGCGCCATAGGCACTGGGCCGGATGTCGAACACCTGGCTGCCGTCGCGCGCCGCCGGGTTCTCGATCGGCCGGCCCTGCTTGTCATAACCGCTGGCCCAGTTCACGTCGACGAAGTTCTTGGCCGAGATGAACGCGCCGTTGGTGCGGTCGATGACGAAGAAAAAGCCGTTCTTGGGCGCGTGCAGGATCACCTTGCGCGGCTTGCCCTCGATCTTCAGGTCGGCCAGGATCAGCGGCTGGGTCGAGGTGAAGTCCCAATTGTCGCCCGGCGTCTCCTGGTAGTGCCACTTGTATTCGCCGGTGTCGGGATCGAGCGCGACGATCGAGGCCAGGTAGAGGTTGTCGCCACCGGCCGGGCTGCGCTTGGCGCGCGCCCAGGGCGAGCCGTTGCCGGTGCCGATGTAGAGCAGGTTGAGCTGCGGGTCGTACACCATCGAATCCCAGACGGTGCCGCCGCCGCCCACCTCCCACCACTTGCCGGCCGGATCCCAGGTCTTGGCGGCCTGGGCCATGGCGGCGTTCTCGAACGGCTTGGCGGGGTCGCCCGGCACGACGAACCAGCGCCAGGCCTGCTTGCCGGTCTCGGCGTCATAGGCCGTGACGTAGCCGCGCACGCCGTACTCGGCGCCGCCGTTGCCGATGATCACCTTGCCATTGATGATGCGCGGCGCGCCGGTGATGGTGTAGCTGCCCTTCTGGCCCGCGAAGGTGTCCTGCTGCCAGACCGGCTTGCCGCTGGCGGCGTCGAGCGCGATCAGCCGGCCATCGAAGGCTGCCACGTAGACCTTGCCCTTCCACAGCGCAACGCCGCGGTTCACCACGTCGCAACAGCCCTTGTAGCCCCAGGCCTCCTTGTTGATGCCGGGATCGAAGGTCCAGAGTCGCTGGCCGGTGCGCGCGTCGATCGCGTGCACCACGCTCCAGGCGGCGCTGACATACATCACGCCGTCGACCACCAGCGGCGTGGCCTCGACGCCGCGCGTGCTTTCGAGGTTGTAGGACCACGCCAGGCCGAGCTGGTCGACGTTGCCGGTGTTGATCTGGTCCAGGCGGCTGAAGCGGGTTTCGCCGTGGTCCAGGCCGACGGCAGGCCATTCGGGCGTGCCACGCGCCACGTTGGCCTCGATGAACCGGGTATCGACCTGCGCGGCCTGCCTGTGCTGCGTCACGGTGGGCGCGCAGGCCAGCAGCAGGCCGGCACTGGCCAGCGCAGCGGGGATGGTAAAGCGTCTCATCGGTGTCTCCTCGGTCGGGTTGGAAGGGGTGGCAATGGCCGTGGTCAGAAGGCATGCACGGCGCTCAGGCCCAGCACCCAGTTGCGTCCCGGTGCCGGCTCGAAGTAGCGCGCGTTGCCTTCATTGACGATGACCGAGCCGACGGTGCGCCGATTGAGCGCGTTGTCGACCCGGACAAAGACGGCGAGGCGCCAGCGGGCGAGCTGGCGCCGGTAGCCCGCGTGCAGCGAGACCAGGCCGTAGCCGGGCGCGCGGGCGCTGTTGCGGTCGTCGGCATGGATGCCGGAGAGCACGCGCAACTCCGCGCCCGCATGCCAACCCTCCGGCGGCATCCAGCCCACGTTCGCATACAGCACCTGGCGCGCGATGCCGGGGATGCGATTGCCCGCGGCCACCTGGCTGGCGGGCGTGCACGGCGCGGGCGCGCAGAACGATGCACGATAGGTCGCATCCAGCAGCGTATAGGCGATCTGGGTGCGCCAGTGCCGCGCCGTCTCGTGCTGCCAGGACAGCTCCAGCCCGCGACGCCGCGTGCGGCTGGCGTTCTGGTAGGTGGAACGGCCCCCGACATTGGCGAGGGTGACGATCTCATCCCGGGTGCCGGTCTGGAACACGGCCGCCGTCAGCAGGCCGCCGCCCAGCCGGGCCTTCAGGCCGAGTTCCAGGTTGTTGCTGCGCGCCGGCCGCAGTTCGGCATTGATGCCGCCCGCGCCACCGGCCTGGTAGGCCAGTTCGTTCAGCGTCGGCGTCTCGAAGCCGCGGCCGAAGGCGGCGTACACGGCCAGGTCGCGGCTCGGCTGCCAGCGCAGCGCGGCCGTGGGCAGCAGCTTCCGGTAGCGTGCGGCGTAGCTGTCGTCGCCGTTCGCCCCGACGATATAGTGGTCGCGTGACGAGAACCGCACGCTGCTGCGGCGCAGGCCCAGCTCCAGTCGCCAGGGCTCCGCGGGCCGCCAGCCGACCTGCAGGTACGGGTCGAGGTTGTTGACCCGATTGCGCTCGTCGCGCCGCAGCGCACCCACCACGCCCAGCTCCGTCTGCCCGCCGCTCTCGATGAAATTTTCGTAGCCGCGCCGCCGCTCGCGCAGGTCATCCCAGGCCAGCCCGGCAACGAGGTCCCAGGGCCGGCCGGCCAGGTCGCCGCGCGTGCTCAGGCGGGCATCGGCGCCCGCGTAGTCGCGCACGAAGCCAACCACCCCGCCGGAATGCGTCGGGTTGCGCTGCGGCGCGACCGGGATCGCCAGCAGTTGCAGCATGTCCCGCCGGCCCACGTACGCCATCAGGCGCAGCGCGCTGGCGTGGCCCAGGCGCCCTTCATAGGTCAGACCGAACTGGGTTTGCTCGACGTCCTTGTGGGTGTCGTACTGGTCCGCCAGCGCGGCGCTGGCGCGGCGTGGGTCGGTGCGCAGTTGCTGCGCGTTCAGCCCCAGCGAATCCTGGGCGCGCACGGTCACATGGTTGGCCACCAGGCTCAGCTTGTCACCGCCGCCCAGGTCCAGGCCGAGCCTGGCATTGAACAACTCGCGGTCGGCGCGACTGTGCGCGCGCCAGCCGTCCGTGTGGAAGCGACTGGCGCTGACGAGATAGCTCAGGCGCCCGTTGCTGCCGCCCAGCTTGAAGCCCGCCCGCCCGGTGCCATGGCTGGCCACGGCCGTGGATACATCGAGCGCGGGCGGGCCGCGCCCTTCCTCGGTGAACACCTGAACGACACCGCCCGATGAATTGCCGTAGAGCGCCGAGAACGGCCCGCGCAGCACCTCGACCCGGTCCGCCGAACCGAGGTCGATGTTGGAGGTCTGGCCCTGTCCGTCGGGCAGCGTGGCCGGGATGCCATCGACGTACAGGCGCACGCCACGCACGCCAAAGGTCGAGCGCGCGCCGAAGCCGCGGATCGACAACTGCAGGTCCTGCGCGTAGTTGGAGCGGTTCAGCAGTTGCAGGCTGGGTACGCCGGCCAGGCCCTCGGACAGGTTGACCTGCAGGCGGTCCTCGCGCAGCGCCTCGCCCTCCACCCGGTCGGCCGACCCCGCAAGCTCGAAGCTCGGGACCGCGCCGGCGGGCGTCGTGACCGTCACTTCGGGCAGGCTGGGCGCGCTGTCGGGCGGCTGCGCCGGCGCCTGCCCGCAAGCCTGCCCCACCCAGCAAGCCAGGCTTGCGGCTGCGAGCACCGCCTGGCGGCGCTGGCGCGGCAGACGCGCCGCGCCGTGCATCCAGTCCGGGACGGGCCTTCCGGCGGCCGACACAAACCCAGCTCTCATTGCAAGCGCCTCCTTGGTGTAGCAAAAAGGTCGGGTGGACGAATTGGCTTATTCTTCAGGGGCGTGCCGAAGCATCGATTCGGGGGAAATCCTGAGTTCATCCCGGCGCAGACAAGAATTCTCAATTTGAGACAAGCGGGCAGCATTCAGCCACGACCCATATCCGTGACGACAGGCATGAGGAACAACGCCAGGCTCGATGAGATCGCGCGCGTGCGCCGTGCGGTGTTCTCCGATGGCCCGCAGCCGATGGCCATGGTGGATGGCCTCTGGAGCGACCGCGGCTGGATCATCGAGAGCTGGCGCCGCTGCCTTGCGCGTGGAGCGCGCCCGGACGAATCCTTTGCGCTCGAGCACGTCTCGCGCACCGCTGCCGCGCACGCGAGCGAATCCCACGGCGAACTGCGCGCAGCCGCCCAGTCCAGCCTGCGCCAGCTCGCGAGCGCGGTGGCCCCGATCCGCTATTTCGCCCTGCTCACCGACGCCCAGGGCCGCGTGCTGGAGACGGCTGGCGCGATCGACCGCCACGACCGCCACGTGCAGGCGATCGCCCGTATCGGCGTGGACCTGTCGGAGCGGAGCATCGGCACCAGCGCGATCGGCGCCGCGCTGGGCGAGCGCGTCCCGGTCTGGTTGCACCGGGGCGAGCACTTCTTCCACGGCACCAGCATCTACAGCTGCGCCGGCGCGCCGGTGTTCGATCCGGCCGGCCAGTGCGTCGGCATGGTCGATGTCACGGGGGTCGAAGCGCCCGAGCGCCCGGAGCTCCGGCACCTGGTGGCCCAATCGGCGCGCCAGATCGAGGACGCGCTGGTGCTGGCGCGGCCGCACCGCCTGCGCCTGCGGCTGGCCTGGCCGGCAGGCTGGCAGGTCAGCGGCGGCGGCGTGGACGACGGCCTTCTGTGCCTGGACGCCGAAGGCTGCGTGACGGGTGCAAACCAGACGGCGCGCCAGATGCTGCCCGCGCTGCACGCCCTGGCGCATGAGGCCTTGCACGCCGAAGCGCTGTTCGCCCTGCCGTGGATGGAACTGTTCGACCTGGCGCGCCGCGGCGAAGTGCGCACGGTGCCCTTGTGGTCCGGGCTGCGCCTGCAGGTCGCCGCCGAGCCGGCCAGCCCACCGCACGCGTCGGCCACCCAGGCGCGGCCGGACCGCGGGCCAGCATCGCGTCCATCCCTCAAGACGCTGGAAACCGAACTGATCCATCAGGCCGTGCGCGACGCCGGCGGCCGCGTGGCCGAGGCCGCCAGGGCGCTGGGCCTGAGCCGCGCCACCGTCTATCGGCGCCTGGCGGCGACCCGACGGTCGCCCGGTTGACGGTCGGCTTCACGGGGCAGAGCGATCCGGTGCACGCGCCTCCGCGCCGCGCCCTCCAGCAGGGTGCGCGCGCCCTGCTCCATTGCGCGCCGGGAAGGGCAAGGCGGCATGGCGGGGCGCCGTCAACCGGCCCGCGTGCCCGTCACTCCCCGTCGACGGTCGTCCCGCCGTCGACCTCCACGGTCGTGCCGGTGATCGGTTGCAGGCCACGGCGATGGCCTGGCCGCCCGCGACCACGTTGGTCGCCACCTTGCGGGCACTGAACAGCACATCCATGGCGTGGGCCGGGCCGGTCAGCCGCGGCAGCATCCACCACGCGCCATGCCCCGCGATCAGGCCGCGGCTGGCCAAGTCCGGTGGTGAGCTTGTGACCCTCGGCCATGGTGCGGAAGTCGCAGAACAGCGTCATGCACAGGCCGATACCGGCCACCGGCCCGTTGATCGCGGCAAAGATCGGCTCGCCCGTGCGCAGCAGCCAGCTGAAGCGGTGCTGGTGGTTGGCTTGCAGCCCCGCTGCCACGGGCGCGGGGACACTGACCTGCGGGTCATCGGCGGTGATCTCACCGGTAACGCCGGCGTCGCTCGATCGCGCGGCGAAACTCGGACGCCAGCACCGGCGTCCACGCGCTCGGGCCGATTGAGGGTGAGCGTGAGCACGTGGCCGCTTTGCTCGGTGGTGATTTCCTGGGGGTTCATGGTGCCTCGCGGAGGGCCGGGTGGTCGGCGATGTGCAAAGCGTGGTGTCCGTGCGCGGCGGCACGGGCGCTGCACCGTTCGGACTGGCCCGGGGTCGGCGCCGGCACGTGCGGTTCATCCATCCAGCCCGGGGCGTCGCGGCATCGGCGGAGTACCTGGAAGACGGGAAGTCGCGCCCCGTCATCGCTCGGCGCGCCAGCGAAACACGACGCCCCCAACGACGACGCCGCGCTCGGTCGCGTCGCAACCGCGCGCCCGCGCCGTTCGGATGATGGCCGGAACGTCGACGGCATCGATCTCGATGGCGCCGAGTCCCTCGCCGCGGCCCTCGGTCGCTTCGACGAAGCGCAGCACGGCGTTGTCGAGTGCCAGCTGCCAGCCGTCCGCGCCCAGCCGCGCCGGTCGCTGCAGGATCTCGCCCCAGCGCTGCGCCAGGCGAGCCGGATCCCGGCCATGCAGCACGGCGCCGGTGATGGCCCGGACCCGGCCGGTGCGCACGCTGTCCTGCCAGTGCACGCCGGCGGGCCCATACGGGCCGTACGGGTCGGCACTGTTGCCACGCGTGGTGTTGATCTCGAGCAACGCCCCGCCGGTATCGCGCGGGTGCAGCTGCAAGCCTTCGTAGTCCCCCTGCGCCAGCGCTGCCGCCACACGCACGCCGAGCGCGTCGACGTGCCCACGCCAGTGGCCGAGGTCGTCGGTCTCGAGGATCACCATGTAGCCGCCCGGGCCTCCGCGCCGCTCCAGGTAACGACCCGCCGTAGTCCCGGCGCGCAGCGGCGCCACCACCTCGACGAAGCCCGGGCCCAGCGCCACCAGGGCGTTGTGGAGGCCGAAGCAGGCCACTGCCGGGTCGCGGTGGCAGACCGGCACGTCGAACACCGCACGGAGATCCGCGATGACGGGATCGAGTTGCTCGGCGACGAGGCAGAGCTGGCGCAAGCGCAGGAACATCGCTGGTCAACCACCCAGAAGCGCCGTGGGGCGCACCGCGCAAGCATGGCGGCAAGGGGCGCGCCACGCTGTCACGCATCGGACTGGCGCCTGCCCGGTCGGCCGTGCGGCGCCGCCTTACACTTCGACGCTGCGCCGCACCCGCACCGCTCTGCAACCCCGCCCGGCATGTCCACTGTCTTCGACTTCACCTTCGTCCCCTGGTTTCGCTCGGTCGCGCCCTACATCCACATGCACCGGGGCAAGACCTTTGTCATCGGCATGGTGGGCGAGGCGATTGCAGCCGGCAAGCTGGCCGGCATCGCCACCGATCTGGCGCTGATCCAGAGCATGGGCGTCAAGGTGGTGCTGATCCACGGCTTTCGCCCACAGGTGACCGAGCAGCTCAAGTCCAAGGGGCACCCGGCGCACTACGCGCACGGCCTGCGCATCACCGACGAGGTCGCGCTCGACTGTGCGCAGGAGGCCGCCGGCCAGTTGCGCTTCGAGATCGAGGCCGCCTTCAGCCAGGGCCTGCCCAACACGCCGATGGCCGGCTCGACGGTGCGCATCATCTCGGGCAACTTCATCACGGCGCGGCCGCTGGGCATCATCGACGGCATCGACTTCAAGAGCACGGGCGTGGTGCGCAAGGTCGATGCCGCCGGCATCCGTCACGCGCTCGATGCGGGCGCCATGGTGCTGATCTCGCCGTTCGGCTTCTCGCCCACGGGCGAGGCCTTCAACCTCTCGATGGAGGAGGTCGCGACCTCGGTGGCGATCGCCCTGCAGTCCGACAAGCTGATGTTCCTGACCGAGCGTCCGGGCATCCGCCTGCGCCCGCAGGAACCCGCCGGCGACGACAACCCGATCGACACCGAGATCCCGCTGGCCGAGGCGCGAGCGCTGCTGACGCGCCTGGCACCGCCGCAGCAGCCAACCGATGCCAGCTACTACCTGCGCCACTGCGTCAACGCCTGCGAGCACGGCGTCGAGCGCAGCCACATCCTACCCTACGCCACCGATGGCGCGGTGCTGCTCGAGATCTACATGCACGACGGCATCGGCACCATGGTGGTGGACGAGAAGCTGGAGAGCCTGCGCGAAGCGACGTCGGACGACGTCGGCGGCATCCTGACCCTGATCGAGCCGTTCGAGAAGGACGGCACCCTGGTCAAGAGGAACCGCACCGAGATCGAGCGCGACATCGGCAACTACACGGTGCTCGAACATGACGGGGTGATCTTTGCCTGTGCCGCCCTCTATCCCTACCCGCAGGCCAGGACCGGCGAGATGGCGGCGCTCACCGTGTCGCCGCAAAGCCAGGGCCAGGGCGACGGCGAGAAGGTCTTGAAGCGCATCGAGCAGCGCGCGCGCACCCAGGGCCTGGCCAGCATCTTCGTGCTCACGACCCGCACCATGCACTGGTTCCTGAAGCGCGGCTTTCGCCAGGTCGACCCCGAATGGCTGCCCGAGGCACGCAAGCGCAAGTACAACTGGGATCGACGCAGCCAGGTGCTGGTGAAGGAGCTGTGACGCGCGCCTGGCGCATGGCGCCCATCAGCGCGGGCGCATGCCGCGACGGCGCATGCTGCGCACAATCGATGCATGACGACGATCACCGCGCTTGAAGAATGCCTGGCCCGCCTGTCGCATGCCGACGGCGTGCTGGTCGAGGTCGCCGAGACCAAGGGGTCGACACCGCGCGCTGCCGGCACCTGGATGGTGATCTGGCCCGATGCCATCAGCGCCACCATCGGCGGCGGCAACCTGGAATACCAGGTGATGGCCGACGCGCGCGCCATGCTCGCCGGCAGCGCCGGTGCTCCGGTACAGGACGAGGTGCGCCGCTATCCGCTCGGACCGGCGCTCGGACAGTGCTGCGGCGGCGTGGTGTTCGCGCGCTTTGCCCGCATCGGCGCGGCCGATGCCGCGGCCCTGCGCGAGCGCCTGGCGCCGGCGCTGGCGCCGGTGGCGCTGTTTGGCGGTGGCAACGTGGGCGAGGCGATCGTGCACCTGCTCGCCACCCTGCCCTATGCCGTGCACTGGATCGACAGCCGCGACGGCGTGTTTCCACCGGGACTGCCGAGCCAGGTACGCACCGAGTTCAGCGAACCGGTACAGGCCGCCGTGGACGACATCACGCCTGGCAGCCGTGTGCTGATCATGAGCTTCAGCCACGCCGAAGACCTGGACATCGTGATCGCCTGCCTGGAGCGCCTGCGCGCCCGCGACGACCTGCCCTACATCGGCCTGATCGGCAGCAAGACGAAATGGGCCACGTTTCGCCACCGCCTCACGGCGCGCGGCTTTTCCGAAACGGAGCAGGCACGCATCACCTCGCCGATCGGCATCCCCGGCATCGTCGGCAAGGAACCCGAAATCATCGCGGTGGCCACGGTCGCCCAGCTGCTGCGCGATTTTCCGCCGCATCGGCCGGCTTTCTGAGGCGCCTGCGCCGCCGAACCCGGGTAAACCCAGGGTTCATATACACGCTCTCATATGAACTATGGGGGTTGTGATATGGCGGGTCGGATGAAGCAGGTGCATCATGAAGGGCATGCCGCAAGCATGGGTATCGGCCCGCGCGGCGCGACAACGCAATCACGAGGCAAGGCATGACCCAGGCACAACCCGCATCCACCCGGCCGATCCGCTTCTTCTACCAGGGCCAGGTCGTCACCGTGGATGATGTCCACACCACGCGCACCGTGCTCGACTGGCTGCGCGAGAACCAGCATCGCACCGGCACCAAGGAGGGCTGCAACGAGGGTGACTGCGGCGCCTGCACCGTGGTGCTGGGCGAGCTCGACGCCGACGACCAGCTCCGGCTCGCCAGCGTCAACGCCTGCATCCAGTTCCTGCCAACGCTGGACGGCAAGGCGCTGTTCACGGTCGAGGACCTGCAGGCCATGAGTGCCGCCGGTGACGCCGCGCTGCACCCGGTGCAGCAGGCCATGGTCGAATGCCACGGCTCGCAATGCGGCTTCTGCACGCCCGGCATCGTGATGTCGCTCTGGGGCACCTACGAGGCGCACCAGCAGGCCGGCACGCGCCCGTCGCGCCAGCAGCTGGCCGACGACCTGTCGGGCAACCTGTGCCGCTGCACCGGCTACCGCCCCATCCTCGACGCCGGCCAGCGCATGTTCGACCTGCCGGCGGCGCGGCTCGATCGCAAGGCCGTGACCGCGGCGCTGCAGGCGCTGCAGCGCGAGCCCGAGCTCGACTACGCGGCGCCGTTGCAGACCCCCGAGGGCGCACGCATCGACCACTTCCACGCGCCGCGCAGCATCGCTGAACTGGCGCGCCTGCGCGCGGCCAAGCCGCAAGCCCGGCTGCTGGCCGGTTCGACCGACATCGGCCTGTGGGTCAACAAGCAGTTCCGCGATGTTGGCGACCTGATCTACGTCGGCAATGTGGCCGAGCTGCGCGTGGTCGAACAACGCGGCGAGGCGCTGTGGATCGGCGCCGCCGCCTCCCTGGAAGACGCCTGGCGCGCCCTGGTGCGCCGCACACCGTCGCTGATGGACGTCTGGCTGCGCTTTGCCTCGCTGCCGATCCGCCACGCAGGCACCATGGGCGGCAACGTCGCCAACGGCTCGCCGATCGGCGATGCGCCGCCGATCCTGATGGCGCTGGACGCCGAAGTCGAGCTGCGCCAGGGGGATCGCGTGCGCCGCCTGCCGCTGACCGAGCTGTATCTCGACTACATGAAGAACGCGATCGAGGACGGCGAATTCGTGCAGGCCATCGTGGTGCCGGATGCCGCCTTCCAGCGTCAGGTGCGCGGCTACAAGATCAGCAAGCGCTTCGATTGCGACATCTCGGCGCTGTGCGCGGGCCTGGCGATCGGGCTGGACGGCGAGCGTGTCGCCAGCGTACGGCTGGCCTATGGCGGCATGGCGGCCGTGGTCAAGCGCGCGGCGCGGGCCGAAGCCGCCATCCTCGGCCAGGCCTGGACCCAGGACACCGTACGCTCGGCCCAGCAGGCGCTGGCACAGGACTTTCGCCCCATGACCGACATGCGCGCGAGCGAGCAGTACCGGCTCCAGGTGGCACAGAACCTGCTGCAGCGCCTGTGGCTGGAAACGCGCCCGGGAGCACCGCTGGAGGCGCACGCCACCAATGTATTCAGCGTGATGCCGCACGCCGCGGCCTGAAGCCGAGCCCGCCAGGAGACACACCATGAACCAGCCCGTCGCCGAACACCTGCTGCGCGCCGCCCAGCCCTTTGCCGACTATCGGCAGAACCTCGCGTCGCGCTTCAACCCGGACGCCGAAGCGAAGGCACTGCAGGCCGGTGCGCGCGTGGGCATTGCGCGGCCGCACGAATCGGCAGCGCTACACGTCACCGGCAGCGCGCCCTACACGGACGACCTGCCGGAACTCGCCGGCACGCTGCACTGCGCGCTCGGCCTGACCCCCGTGGCGGCCGGCCGGCTGCTCGGCATCGACCTCGAGGCCGTGCGCGCCATGCCGGGCGTGGTGCGCGTGTTCACCGCGGTGGACATCCCGGGCGAGAACAACTGCGGCTCGGTGCTGCACGACGACCCGATCCTGTGCGACGGCGAGATCCGCTTCCTCGGCCAGCCGGTGTTTGCCGTGATCGCCGAGACGCGCGACCAGGCGCGCCGCGCCGCCGCGCTGGCCAGGAAGGTGCTGCGGGTGGAGGCGGCCGAGCCGGTACTCACACCGCGCCAGGCACACGAAAAGGGCCAGTACGTGGTGCCACCCTTGCACCTGGTGCGCAGCACCTCGGGCCAGGACGAGAACGACGTCAAGGCCGCGATCGCCGCTGCGCCGCACCGCCTCACCGGCAGCCTCGACGTCGGCGGCCAGGAGCAGTTCTACCTCGAAGGCCAGATCAGCTACGCCTCGCCACGCGAGGACGGCGGCATGCACGTGCACTGCTCGACGCAGCACCCGAGCGAGATGCAGTTCCTGGTCGCACACGCCCTGGGCGTGCAGGCGCACGCCGTGCTGGTCGAGTGCCGGCGCATGGGCGGCGGCTTCGGCGGCAAGGAATCGCAGTCGGCGCAGTTCGCCTGCATCGCCGCCATCGCGGCGCGCGCCCTGCAGCGGCCCGTGAAGCTGCGCGTCGATCGCGACGACGACTTCCTGATCACCGGCCGACGCCACGGCTTCTGGTACGAGTACGACATCGGCTACGACGACGTCGGTCGCATCCTCGGCGCGACGCTGCAGATGGTGTCGCACGCCGGCCATTCGGCCGACCTGTCGGCGGCCGTCATGACGCGCGCGGTCTGCCACTTCGACAACGCCTACTGGCTGCCCGAGGTCGCCATGCACGGCTACTGCGGCAAGACCAACACGCAGAGCAACACGGCGTTCCGCGGCTTTGGCGGCCCGCAGGGCGCAATCGCGATCGAGTACGTCCTGGACAGCATCGCGCGCCGCCTGGGCAAGGACCCGCTCGCCGTGCGCCGCGCCAATTTCTACGGCCGGGACGAGCGCAACGTCACGCCGTACCGCCAGACCGTGCGCGACAACGTGATCCACGAACTGGTGGACCAGCTCGAGGCCAGCAGCGACTATTCCGCGCGGCGCGACGCCATCACCGCCTGGAACGCCGGCAGCCCGGTGCTCAAGCGCGGCATCGCGCTCACGCCGGTCAAGTTCGGCATCAGCTTCAACGTCAAGCACCTGAACCAGGCCGGCGCGCTGGTGCATGTCTACCTGGATGGCTCGATCCTCGTGAACCACGGCGGCACCGAAATGGGCCAGGGCCTGAACACCAAGGTGGCGCAGGTGGTGGCGCACGAACTGGGCGTGGACTACGAACGCATCCGCCTGTCGGCCACCGACACCAGCAAGGTCGCCAACACCTCGGCCACGGCCGCCTCCACCGGAGCCGACCTGAACGGCAAGGCGGCCCAGGACGCCGCGCGCCAGATCCGTCAGCGCCTGGCCGCCTGCGCGGCGACCCATCACGGCGGCGCGGCGGCCGACGTGCGCTTCGCCAACGACCAGGTGCAGGTGAACGGCAAGACGCTGACGTTTGCCGAACTGGTGGGCCAGGCCTACCTGGATCGGGTGCAGCTCTGGTCCGATGGCTTCTACGCCACGCCCGGGCTGTCGTGGGACCCGAAGACCATGCAGGGCCACCCCTTCTACTACTACGCCTATGGCGCCGCCGTGAGCGAGGTCGTGGTCGACACGCTGACGGGCGAATGGAAGCTGCTGCGCGCCGACCTGCTGCACGACGTCGGCCGTTCGCTGAATCCGGCGGTGGACATCGGCCAGGTGGAAGGCGGCTTCATCCAGGGCATGGGCTGGATGACGATGGAAGAACTGGTCTGGCATCCGAACACCGGGTTGCTGACGACGCACGCGCCCAGCACCTACAAGATCCCCACCGCCAACGACTGTCCGCCGGTGTTCAACGTGCGACTGTTCGAAGGCAGCAACGCCGAGGATGCGATCCACCGCAGCAAGGCCGTGGGCGAGCCGCCGCTGCTGCTGCCGTTCTCGGTGTTCTTTGCCATTCGCGATGCCGTCTCCGCGGCCGGTGGCCACCGGGTCGACCCGCCGCTGTCGATCCCGGCCACCAGCGAGGCCATCCTGCGCGCCCTGACCGCCGTTCAGGGCTGACCCGCTCCTGGCCAGGATCCGGGCTCCGCTGCGAACCACCCCGTCCTCCGATGAGTCCGAGCGCCCCCACGCCGCCCGTGTCCCCCAACGCGGCCAGCACGGAGCGCAACCTGTTCGATCGCATCGACCTGCACCTGATCCGCGTGCTGCACACGGTACTGACCGAACAAAGCGTCTCGCGCGCCGCGCTGCGCCTGGGCATGCACCAGCCGGCGGTATCGGGTGCCCTGAAGCGCCTGCGCGAACTGGCTGGCGACCCGCTGCTGGTGCGCCACGGCGCCCAGATGGTGGTGACCGACGCCGGCCGTCGCATGATCGAGCCGGCAGCCACCATCCTGCGCACCGCCGAAACCCTGTTCACCGAGGCCCAGCAGTTCGACCCGCGCACCAGCGCGCCGCGTTTTTCCATCGCCGCCAGCGATTACCTGGATCCGTTGTTCCTGCCGCACCTGGTGGCCGATATCAAGCGCCAGGCCCCCCTGGCGCGCGTCGAGATCCACGCCCTCACGGGCGAGGCCGACTACCGTGCCCAGCTCGCGCAGGGCGAGGTCGACCTGGTGATCGGCAACTGGCTGCAGCCACCCGACGAGCTGCACATGGCGCACCTGTTCAGCGACGAGGTCGTGTCCCTGGTCAGCCAGCGCCATCCGGCGGTGCGCCGCGGCTGGACCGAGGCCGAGTGGCTGGACGCCGAGCACATCGCACCGATGCCCAACTACCCGGGCGCGCGCGGCATCATCGACCAGGTGCTGGATGAGCGTGGCCTGCAGCGGCGCATCACGGTGCGCTGCTCGTACTTTGGCCTGATCCCGGAAATGGTGGCGGGCAGCCTGCTGGTGCTGACCACCAGCCGCCAGTACTGCGAGCGCGTCGTGACGCAGTTGCCACTGGCGATCCTGCCCTGCCCGATCCCCATGCCACCCATGCTCTATTACATGCTCTGGCACAGCCGCAGCCAGCATGCCAGCGCCTCCCGCTGGCTGCGTGATCGCACGCGCCAGGTGATTCCCGACCTGCGCGCGGCATCCGACCTTCCAACCCCAAGACCCACACAGACCCCGGAGGAGACCCGCCTATGACTGCAAGCCTTGCCGAGCGCGTATTCAAGCTCGAGGAACACGGCACCAATGTGCGCACCGAGCTGATCGCCGGCCTGACCACGTTCCTGACGATGGCCTACATCATCTTCGTGAACCCGGCCATCCTGGGCGACGCAGGCATGCCCAAGGACGCCGTGTTCGTCGCCACCTGCCTGATCGCCGCGCTGGGCACGGCCGTGATGGCGCTGTACGCCAACTACCCGATCGCGCTGGCGCCGGGCATGGGGCTGAACGCCTACTTCGCCTACGCCGTGGTGCTGCACATGGGCTTCACGTGGCAGGCGGCGCTGGGCGCGGTGTTCATCTCCGGCTGCCTGTTCCTGTTCGTCACCATCACCGGCATCCGCAGCCTGATCATCGCTGGCATCCCGCAGTCGCTGCGCTACGCCATCACCGTCGGCATCGGCCTGTTCCTGGCGCTGATCGCGCTCAAGAGCGCCGGCATCGTGGTCGGCTCCGAGGCCACCCTGGTGACCCTGGGCGACCTGCACAAGCCCAACGTGGTGCTGGCCGTGCTCGGCTTCCTGCTGATGGTGGCGCTCGACAAGCTGCGCGTGCGCGGCGCCATCCTGATCGGCATCGTGGCCGTCACCATCGCCTCGTTCTTCTTTGGCGGCAACGAGTTCCGCGGCGTGTTCTCCGCCCCGCCCTCGATCGAGCCGACCCTGTTCAAGCTCGACATCATGACCGCGCTCACCAAGGGCCTCCTGAACGTGGTGCTGGTGTTCTTCCTGGTCGAGCTGTTCGACGCCACCGGCACCCTGATGGGCGTGGCGCGCCGCGCCGGCCTGCTGGTGCCCGGCCGCATGGACCGCCTGAGCAAGTCGCTGTTCGCCGACAGCGCCGCGATCTTCGCCGGCTCGCTGCTCGGTACTTCCAGCACCACGGCCTACGTCGAAAGCGCTTCCGGCGTGCAGGCCGGCGGGCGCACCGGCCTGACGGCGCTGACGGTGTCGGTGCTGTTCCTGGCGGCGCTGTTCATCTCCCCGCTGGCGGGCGCGGTGCCGCCCTACGCCACGGCGCCGGCGCTGTTCTTCGTGGGCTGCCTGATGATGCGCGACCTGACCGAACTGGAGTGGGACGACTCCACCGAGGTCATCCCGGCCACCATCACGGCCCTGATGATGCCGTTCACCTACTCCATCGCGAACGGCCTGGCCTTCGGCTTCATCGCCTACGCCGCGATCAAGCTGCTCACCGGCCGCGTCCGCGAAGTGCACTGGATGGTCTGGATCATCGCCGCCCTGTTCCTGTTCAAGTTCTTCTACGTCCCCGGGGGTTGAGCCGCCATGCAAGGCTATCGCGCGCAGTTGCTGCGCTTCGACGCCGACGGCACGCCGCGCTACGAAAGCGACGGCCTGCTGGTGGTCGACCTGGGGCCGGACGGCGTGCAGCGCGTCGTCGCGGCTGGTCCCTACCGCGCGGTGGCGGCGCGCCACCCCCAGGTCAGCGTCACGCACTGGCAGGGCCGCATCATCGCGCCCGGCTTCATCGACATGCACGTGCACTATCCGCAGACCGACATCATCGGCGCGCCCGCGGATGGCCTGCTGCCCTGGCTGGAGAACTACACCTTCCCGGCGGAGACGCGTTTTGCCGATCCGGCCTACGCCGCCGAGGTCGCCAACGTGTTCTTCGCCGAGTTGCTGCGCAATGGCGTCACCACGGCGCTCACCTTCGCCACCGCGCACCCGGCCTCGGTCGACGCCTTCTTCGAGGGGGCCCAGAAGCGCGGCCTGCGCATGATCAGCGGCAAGGTGATGCAGGACCGCAACTCACCCGACGGCCTGCGCGACGAGACCGAGCAGAGCCTGCTCGACAGCGAGCGCCTGATCCGCCACTGGCACGGCAAGGACCGCCTCGGCTACGCCATCACGCCGCGCTTCGCGCCGACCAGCAGCGAGGCCCAGTTGCGCGGCGCCGGCGAGCTCGCGGCGCGATACCCCGATACCTGGGTGCACTCGCACGCCGCCGAGAACCGGGACGAGGTGCGCTGGGTGCGCGAGCTGTTCCCCGCGGCGCGCTCCTATGTCGACGTCTACCAGCGTTTCGGCCTGCTGCGCCGGCGCGCCGTCTACGCGCACTGCATCCACCTCGACGACGCGGACCGCGCACTGATGCGCGACACCGGTGCCGTGGCCGCCGTCAGCCCGACCAGCAACCTGTTCCTCGGCAGCGGCTTCTTCGACTACGAGGGTGCCGATCGCATCGGGATGGGCCACGGCCTGGCCAGCGACGTCGGCGGCGGCACCAGCTTCAGCCCCTTCCACACCATGCTCGCCGCCTACTACGTCGGCCGCGAGGGCCAGACCAAACCCGGCCTGTCCGTCGCGCCATCGCGCCTGTGGTGGAACCACACCGGCGGCGCCGCGCGCGCGCTCGGCCTGGAAGGCGTGATCGGCACCCTGCAGCCCGGCACCGAGGCCGACTTCATCGTGCTCGACCCCAAGGCCACGCCGCTGCTGGGACGCAAGAGCGAACGCGCGCAGAACCTGGAAGAGCTGCTGTTCGCGCTCATCGTGCTGGGCGACGACCGGGTGGTCGAGCAGACCGTCATAGCGTGAACAACGACTCCCCCTGAGGCGCTGACGCGCCTTCCCCCTCTTCCTGCGGGAGGGGGACGCACCCAGCGGCCAGGGGAACCCGGGCCGCGCGGCGGTTCAGGATCGGAACGGTCGCGCCGCCGGCCTGGCCAGAGTCAGCAGGATCACCAGCGCAAAGACCAGGAACCAGACGAAGGACCAGTTGGCGATCGTGCCGCCCAGGAAGGTCCAGTCCACCGCGCTGCAGTCACCGCCGCCGCGGAAGATCATCGGGATCGCGCGTTGCAGCGGGAACGACTCGATCATGCCGTACAGGTCGCGCCCGCAGGTGGCGAACTCGGGCGGATTCCACTGCAGCCAGCTCTGGCGCGCTGCGGTGAAGGCGCCGAAGCCGGCCATCGCCACTGCCAGCAGGCCCCACAGGCGCCAGCTCGCGACACGCGTCGACAGCGCGGCCAGCAGGCAGAACACGCCGACGATGATCAGCGCATAGCGCTGCACGATGCACATCGGGCAGGGCTCCAGCCCGACCACGTTCTGCAGGTACAGGATGCCGAACGCCAGCATCGCGGCACACACGACCGCGATCGCGGCAAACACGCGGCGTGGCCGCGCCAGCAAGGAATCAAGCACGATCGATCGAGCTCCAGGATCCGGCGGAACTTGAAATCTTAGCGGCTCGGCCGCGGCTCGCGCCTGGCCCGGTTCAGCCCACGTGCTGGCGTACCCAGCCAACAAAGGCGTCGACGAACTTCTGCACGTGCTCGCGGCTCGCCGGACCGATCTCGCCGTCCACCACCAGGCCCTCCTTCCAGGTCAGGTACATCTCGGGCTGGCCCAGCTCCGGCATCGCGAGAAAGCCGAGCACGCTGCGCAGGTGCGCCTGCGCCACCGCCGTGCCGATGGCACCGATCGACACCCCCGCCACCGCCGCCGGCTTGCCGGCCCACTTGCTCTGGCCCCAGGGACGCGAGGCCTGGTCGATCGCGTTCTTCAGCACGCCCGGGATCGAGCGGTTGTATTCGGCGGTGACGAACAGCACGCCGTCGGCGGCCGCCACCTCGTCGCGCAGCCGCGCCACCGCCGGTACCGGTGGCGCGCCATCGCTGTCCTGGTTGTACAGCGGCAGGTCGTCGATGCGGATGAAATGCGCCTGCACATCTGCCGGCAGCAGCTTGACCAGCGCCTGCGCGAACTGGCGGTTGTACGAATCCTTGCGGATGCTGCCGACGACGACGGCGATGTTCAGTGGCTTCATCAGATGTTCTCCGTTGCACGCGCCGCACCGGCCCCCCATGGGCGCGCCGCCGCGCGTGGTGCAACTGTAGCGCCAACCGGCGAGTTCCGATAATGCGGCCATGCCCAGAACCAGGACCCCACCGGTCGAGATGGACGACCACGCCCCCGACAGCGCACCCCGGCGCCAGCGCAGCATCCAGTCCATCGAGGTCGGCATGCGCGTGCTGGATGCCCTGGCCGAGGCCAGCCAGCCGCTGCCGCTGAAGGAGATCGCCCGGCACGCGGACATGCCGCCCGGCAGGGCGCACCCCTACCTCGTCAGCTTCATGAATGTCGGGCTGGTCAAGCAGAATCCGCTGACCGGCCTGTACGAGCTGGGCCCGGGCGCCCTGCGGCTGGGGCTGGCGGCGCTGGAGCAGCTCGACCCGCTGACCGAAGCCAGCCAGGAGGCCGCGCTGCTGGCGAACCAGACCGACCTGAGCGTGGCCCTGGCGGTCTGGGGCCAGCTTGGCCCGACCGTGGTGCGCCTGGATGAACCCCGCTATCCGCTGCACGTCAACCTGCGCGTGGGCACGGTGATGTCGGTGTTCAACACCATCACCGGCCGCGTCTTTGCCGCCTATCTGCCTGAGCGCATGGTGCGCAGCATGCTCGAGGACGAACACCGCCGTGTCGTCGGCGGCGCCTCGGCCGAGATCGGCAGCTTCGATTCGCCCGAAGTGCAAGGGCTGCTGGCCGAGATCCGTGCCCACGGCATGGGACGCGGCCTGTCGGTGCCGCTGCCGGGCGTCAACACCCTGTGCGCCCCGGTGTTCCGGGCCGACGGGAACATCGCGCTGGTGATCACCCTGTTCGGCCCGCAGGGCGTGTTCGACGCCGAGATCGACAGCCCTGCCGGCCGCCTGCTGCGTCACCATGCCGAGCAGGCCTCGCGTCGACTCGGCCATGCGTCACCGACGGTCACGCGTTCATTGCGTTAAACATTTGCTAATCAATTGACAACTAACTAATTTTACCGGAGAATCGCGGTATTGATGCCTTGATCAGGAGACCTACCGCATGACCGAAAAGAAATTTGCCTCCCAGGCCGACCTCGAAGAAAAGCAGGTGAGCTGGGACAAGCTGTCCGACAACGCCTACGCCTACACCGCCGAGGGCGATCCCAACACCGGCGTCATCATTGGCGACGACGGCTGCATGATCATCGACGCGACCGCGACGCCGGTGGCCGCGCAAGGCGTGATCAAGAAGATCCGCGAGATCACCGACAAGCCGATCAAGTACGTGGTGCTGACGCACTACCACGCCGTGCGCGTGCTGGGCGCCTCGGGCTACAAGGACGAAGGACTGGAACAGATCATCGCCAGCCAGGACACCTGGGACCTGATCGTCGAGCGCGGCCAGCAGGACATGGACTCCGAGATCGGTCGCTTCCCGCGCCTGTTCCAGGCTGTCGAGAGCGTGCCCGGCCTGACGTGGCCGACCCTGACCTTCCAGGGAGAGATGACGCTGTGGCTCGGCAAGCTCGAGGTGAAGATCAAGCAGATCGGCCGCGGCCACACCAAGGGCGACACCATCGTCTACCTGCCGAGCCAGGGCATCTGCTTCTCGGGCGACCTGGTCGAGTACGAGGCCGCCTGCTACTCGGGTGATGCCTACCTGGCCGAATGGCCACAGACGCTGGACAAGCTGGCCGCCATGAACTTCGAGAAGCTGGTGCCAGGTCGTGGCCCGACCCTGATCGGCGCCGACAAGGTCCGCCAGGGCCTGGCCTACACGCGCGATTATGTCAGCACGCTCTACAGGAGTGCGCAGGAGGCGGTCGCCCAGGGCAAGGACCTGAAGGCCACCATGGCGCATGCACGTACGCAGATGGACCCGAAGTTCGGCCACGTCTTCATCTACGAGCACTGCCTGCCGTTCAACGTCACGCGCGCGCACGACGAGGTCAGCGGCATCCGCGACCCGCGCATCTGGACCGCCGAGCGCGACCAGCAGATGTGGCACGCGCTGCAGGACTGACGCATCCCATCGATTCCCGACCCGTCAAGAGAAGACAAGCCCATGGCATTAATCGAGAAAATCCACCACGTCGCCTACCGCTGCAAGAACGCCAAGGAAACCGTCGAGTGGTACCAGAAGTACCTTGACATGAAATTCATCCTGGCGATCGCCGAGAACCAAGTGCCGTCGACCAAGGAACCCGATCCCTACATGCACGTCTTTCTCGATGCCGGCAACGGCAACGTGCTGGCCTTCTTCGAGCTGCCCACCAAGCCGCCGATGATCGCGCCGTCGGATGCCAACACCCCGTCCTGGACCCAGCACCTGGCGCTGAAGGTCGATTCGGTCGAAACCATGATGAAGGCCAAGGCCCGGCTGGAAGCGGACGGCATCGAGGTCGTCGGCCCCACCGATCACACCATCTTCCAGTCGATCTACTTCCGCGACCCCAGCGGCCACCGGCTGGAGCTGTGCGCCAACACGTCGACACCGGCCATGGACAAGGCGCTCGACGACGTCAAGTGGGACATGCTCGAGGAATGGGACCGCACCCGAAAGGCCCCCGAGCACGCGCGCTGGATGCACGACGGCAGCGGCCACGTCGGCCCCCACTGAGGTCGTGGCGCGGCCCCGATCAAGCCGCCACCAAGTGAGACTGACAGGAGACAAACCCATGAACACCCATGATCCCCGCACGACCAGGCCAGACTCGGCGCCGACCACGCACGACACCCAGGTGGTGGTGGTGGGCAACGGTCCGGTCGGCCAGACCGCCGCCCTGCTGCTGGCCCGCTGGGGCGTCGACTGCATCGTGGTCGATCGCCGGGCGCAGCGCGACGTGATCGGCTCCAAGGCGATCTGCCAGCAGCGCGACGTGCTGGACGTGTGGGAGTCGGTCGGCGTGGGGCACAAGATCGCCGCCGAAGGCGTCACCTGGGACCGGGCCACCACGCTCTACAAGGACGCAACGCTGTTTACCCAGCCCTTCGTCGACACCGGGCGCTCGGTGTTCCCGCCCTTCGTCAACATCTCGCAGACCCGCACCGAGGAACTGCTGGACGAGCAGATCGCGCGCGCATCGCACATCACGCCGCTGTGGGACCACGGCGTCGAGCAGATCGAGCAGGACGCGACTGGCGTCACCCTGCACTGCCGGCGCGCCGACGGCACGCCGGTCCAGGTTCGCGCGCAGTACGCCATCGTCGCCGCCGGCTCGGCCCCGCGCGAGCTGCGCCACCAGCTCGGCGTCACGTTCAACGGCCGCAGCTTCGACGACAAGTTCCTGATCTGCGACATCCGCGCCGAGCTGCCGGGCTGGGAGCGCGAGCGACGCTTCTATTTCGATCCCGAGTGGAACCCCGGCCGCCAGGTGCTGATCCACCCCTGCCCCGATTCGACCTTCCGCATCGACTGGCAGGTGCCGGGCGACTACGACCTGGAGCAGGAAGAGGCGAGCGGCGCGCTCGACACGCGCATCCGCAAGATCATCGGCGACCAGCCCTACGAGATCGTCTGGAAGTCGGTCTACCGCTTCCACTCGCGCATGGTCGACCGCATGCGCGTCGGGCGCGTGCTGCTGGCGGGCGACTTCGCCCACATCGTCTCGCCGTTCGGCGCGCGCGGGCTCAACACCGGCGTGATGGACGCCGAGAACGCCGCCTGGAAACTGGCCTTCGTGCTGCGCGGCTGGGCCACAGACGACCTGCTGGACAGCTACGACAGCGAGCGCCGCGCGGCGTCGCGCGAGAACATCGAGGTCACTGGCCACACCATGGACTTCCTGGTGCCGCACACCGAGGAGCAGCACCGAATCCGCGTCGAACGCCTGACGGCCGCGCTGACCGACCCCTCTGTACACCCCCAGATCGATTCGGGCCGCCTGTCCGAACCCTTCTGGTACGTCGATTCGCCGCTCACCACGCCCGATGCGACACGCCCGTTCGCCGGCCGCCCGCCGCGCGGCCACGTGCCGCCGCCGGCGCCTGGCGTCGTCCTGCCCGACGTGCCGGTGCGCATCGAGGGCACGGACTGCACGCGCCTGCGCCAGGTGGCGCGCGACGGCCTGCTGCTGCTGGCCGGCAGTGCGGTCGACGTCGCAAGTCTGGGCGAGCAGGTGCAAGGTGCCACCTCGGCGCCACTGCGCATCCTGCGCATCGCCGACATCGACTGCGAAGGTGCGCTGCAGCAAGCCCTGCAGGCTCGCCCGAACGAGGTCTGGGTGGTGCGACCCGACGCCCACATCGCCGCCGTCAGCGTGCCAGACGCCGGCCCGGCCTTGCGCGACGCGCTGCGGCGTGCCGTGGGCAGTCCGGCTGCCCTGGCCGCCTGACCCGCCCCGCGGCGCAAGCTGGGTCCGCTCAGGCCCGTGCCGGCCTGAGCGGACGCCGCGCCGCCCCGGGTGGACGGAGTCACGCGCATCCTGCCTGCCTGGGCGCCCCGGGCGGTCCGCCATGATAAAAACCGCGATCTGTCCAGCAGCGGCGCGGCCATCGTTCCTGCGGCGCGGTCAGGGCTGCGGTCGATCCGGGAACGCGGCCCGTTCGACCAGCCGGCCCGCGAGGTGGCTCGCCGTGCGCGCGGATCCCACATGAAAAGCTACGACGACATATTCCAGGAACGCGGCTCGGCCTACGACCGCGCGATGCGTGCCCAGCCCCACGCCCGCAGCGCGGAGTTCCGGCAGGCAGTGCAACGTGCGCAGCTCAGTCCGGGCCAGGTGGTTGCCGACGTGCCTGCGGGCGGCGGCTATCTGCGCGAGTACCTGCCCTCTGGCTGCCACTGGCGCGGACACGAGCCATGCACCAGCTTTTCCGCGCCGGGCGGCCATCATCGCGCCGACCCGACGCGATCACTGCTGCCCCTGCCCTGGAGCGATGCCAGCGTCGACGCCATCCTCAGCATCGCCGGAGTTCATCACCTCGACGTCAAGGTGCGGCTGTTCGGGGAGTTCCGGCGCGTCATCCGGCCAGGTGGACGGCTCGTGCTGTCGGACGTGGCGGCAGGTTCGGACGTGGCGCGATTTCTCGATGGCTACGTGGGTGCGCACAACAGCACCGGGCACGAGGGCGTGTTCCTCGATCGCCACAGCCTGCATGAACTGCGCGAGGCCGGCTGGATCGTGCAATCCGATGAACTCGTGGACTTCCACTGGGTGTTCGACGATCGCCAGGCGCTCGCCGACTTCTGTCATGGACTGTTCGACCTGCGCCGCGCCAGCCCGGCCAAGACCCTGGCTGCGATCGAGGACGGGCTCGGCATCGACACGCTGCCCGATGGCCGCGCCGGCATGCGCTGGCAGCTGAGGACGATCACGGCGCAATCACCCGGCTCGGCCTGAGCGCCGTGCCGCGCCGCACCGGCGACGCAGCCCCGCGGCGTGCGGATGCGAGTGCCCGCTCAGACCTTCGCCAGCGCCTGCTCCAGGTCGGCGATCAGGTCGTCGATGTGCTCGATGCCGATGCACAGGCGCACGGTTTCCTCCTTCACGCCGGCCTTCTCGAGCTCCTCGGGCGACAGCTGGCGGTGCGTGGTGCTGGCCGGGTGCGTGGCAAGCGAACGCGTGTCGCCGATGTTGACCAGGCGCGTGAAGAGCTGGAGCGCGTCCAGGAAGCGCGCGCCGGCCTCGCGGCCGCCGTCCGCCGACCTGACGCCAAAGGTGAACAGCCCGGACGCCTGGCCGCCCATGTAGCGCTGGGCCAGTGCATGGTGCGGGTGGTCCGGCAGGCCGGCGTAGCTGACCCAGGCCACCTTGGGGTGCTTCTGCAGGAATTGCGCGCAGGCCAGGGTATTGGCGCAGATGCGCTCCATGCGCAACGCCAGGGTCTCGATGCCCTGCAGGATCAGGAAGGCGTTGAAGGGCGACAGCGCCGCGCCCAGGTTGCGCAGCGGCACCACGCGCGCACGGCCGATGTAGGCCGCCGGGCCCAGGGCCTCGGTATAGACCACGCCGTGGTAGCTTTCGTCGGGCTGGTTCAGGCGTGGGAAGCGCGCCTTGTGCTCGGCCCAGGGGAACTTGCCGCTGTCCACCACGATGCCGCCGATGCTGTTGCCGTGGCCGCCGAGGAACTTGGTGAGGGCGTGCACGACGATGTCGGCGCCGTGCTCGAACGGGCGCAGCAGATAGGGGCTGGGGACGGTGTTGTCGACGATCAGCGGCACGCCGTGGCGGTGCGCGACGGCGGCGATCGCCGCGATGTCGGTGACGTTGCCGGCCGGGTTGCCGACCGACTCGATGAACACCGCCTTGGTCCTGTCGTCGATCAGCTTGCCGAAGCTTTCGGGATCGTCGGGGTCGGCAAAGCGCACCTCGATGCCCTGCTGCGGGAAGGTGTGGGCGAACAGGTTGTAGGTGCCGCCGTAGAGCTTGCTCGAGGCGACGATGTTCTCGCCCGAGACGGTGATGGTCTGGATCGCGCAGGCAATCGCCGCCATGCCCGAGGCCAGCGCCAGGCCGCCGATGCCGCCCTCCAGAGCCGCGACGCGCTTTTCCAGCACATCGGTGGTCGGGTTCATGATGCGGGTGTAGATGTTGCCCGGCACCTTGAGGTCGAACAGGTCGGCGCCGTGCTGGGCGCTGTCGAAGGCGTACGACACGGTCTGGTAGATCGGCACCGCCACCGACTTGGTGGTGGGCTCGACCGTGTAGCCGGCGTGCACCGAACGGGTTTCGAATTTCCATGCATCGGACATTGCGGATTCCTTTCTTGGACTGTTGAATCGAGGGCCGGAAGCGCCCGCCAGGCAGGCGCTTCAGCGGAGAAAGCTCGGGCCCGACGCGCTACAGGCCATGGCAACGGCCGCGCGTACGGGAAACATGGCAGTCTAGCCCGAACGCCCGCCCTGCCGCGCGTCGCCTCAGACCGTTTGCGCATGAGCTTATGCGCCACGCCGGCAGGCCGGCCCGGCACCGGGGCCGGCGCGGGTCAGGCCAGCGCCTCGCGCACGGCCTGCGCGACGTGCGCCGCGTCGACGCCGAAGAAATCGCGCAGCGCCGCGCGCGTGTCGCTGCGGCCGAAGCCGTCGGTACCCAGGGTGCGGTAGCTCCGGCCCGGCGGCAGGTGGGCACGGATCAGCTCGGGCACGGCGCTCACGTAGTCGGATGCGGCGACGATCGGGCCCTGCGTGCCCGAGAGCAACTGCGCCGCCCAGGGCGCGGCGCCGCTCGCCTGGCTGGCGCGCCCGTCGCGTGCCAACTCGCTCCAACTCGTGACGCTGACCACGCTGGCGCCGATGCCCTGCCAGGCCAGTTGCTCGGCGGCGCGCACGATCTCGGGCAGGATGGCGCCCGAACCCAGCAGCGTCACCGCCGGCGCGCCGGCCTGCGGCCCGTGGCGGGCCAGCAGGTAGGCGCCGCGCAGCACGCCTTCGCGCGCACCTTGCGGCAGGTCGGCCTGGGCGTAGTTCTCGTTCATGAGCGTGACGTAGTAGAAGACGTCACGCTGCTCGATGAGCATCTCGTGCATGCCCGCGTCCAGGATCACCGCCAGCTCCCCGGCGAAGGCCGGGTCGTAGGCGCGACAGTTGGGCACGGTGCTGGCCACGAGCTGACTGGTGCCGTCCTGGTGCTGCAGGCCTTCGCCCGCGAGCGTGGTACGCCCCGAGGTGGCGCCCAGCAGGAAGCCGCGCGCGCGCTGGTCGGCCGCGGCCCAGATCAGGTCGCCCACGCGCTGGAAGCCGAACATCGAGTAGTAGATGTAGAAGGCCAGCACCGCCAGGCCGTGCACGCTGTAGCTGGTGGCCGCGGCGGTCCAGCTCGCGAGCGCACCGGCCTCGCTGATGCCCTCCTCCAGGATCTGGCCATCGCGCGCCTCGCGGTACGAGAGGATGGAACCGATGTCCTCGGGCGAATAGCGCTGACCCACGTCGCTGTAGATGCCCACCTGCTTGAACAGGTTGGCCATGCCGAAGGTGCGCGCCTCGTCGGCCACGATGGGCACGACGCGTGGGCCGAGTCCCTCGTCCTTGAGCAGACCGCCGAGCATGCGCACGAAGGCCATGGTGGTGCTCATCTCCTTGCCCTGGGGAGCCAGCGCGAACTGCGCGTAGTTGGCGAGCGGCGGCACGGCCAGCGGCTCGCATTGCGTCTGGCGCCGCGGCAGGTGGCCGCCGAGCCGTTCGCGTTGCGCGCGCAGGTAGCGCATCTCGGCGCTGTCCTCCTCGGGCTTGAGAAAGCGCAGCTCGCGCGCCTCGTCGTCGGAGAGCGGCAGGTTGAAGCGGTTGCGAAACTCGATCAGCGCCGCTTCGTCCAGCTTCTTCTGGCTGTGCGTGGTCATCTTGCCCTGGCCGGCCGTGCCCATGCCGTAGCCCTTCTTGGTGTGCGCCAGGATCACGGTGGGCTGGCCGCGGTGCGCGGCGGCGGCGGCGTAGGCGGCGTGGATCTTGACCAGGTCGTGGCCGCCGCGCTTGAGGCGATCGATCTGCTCGTCGGTCATGCCCTGGGCGAGCTGCCGCAGTTCGGGGTGCTGGCCGAAGAAGTTGTCGCGGTTGAAGCGCCCGTCCTTGGCGGCAAAGGTCTGCATCTGACCGTCCACCGTCTCGCCCAGGGTGCGCACCAGGGTACCGCTGCGGTCGCGCGCGAACAGGCCGTCCCAGTCGCTGCCCCACAGCAGCTTGATGACGTTCCAGCCGCTGCCGGTGAAGAGGCGCTCGAGTTCGTCGACGATGCGGCCGTTGCCGCGCACCGGGCCATCGAGGCGCTGCAGGTTGCAGTTGACCACCCAGACCAGGTTGTCCAGCCGCTCGCGCGCGGCCAGCGTGAGCGCGCTGGTGCTTTCGGGCTCGTCCATCTCGCCGTCGCCGAACACGCCCCAGACCTTGCGACCCCGGCAGTCGAGCAGGCCGCGGTCCGTGAGGTAGTGCATGAAGCGCGCGTGGTAGATGCTGCTGATCGGGCCGATGCCCATCGAGCCGGTGGGGAACTGCCAGAAGTCCGGCATGGACCAGGGGTGCGGGTAGCTGCACAGGCCGCGTGCGCCCTCCCGGGGCGCCGTGATCTCCTGGCGGAAGTGCAGCAGGTCCTGCTCGGTCAGGAAGCCTTCGAGGAAGGCGCGCGCGTACACGCCCGGCGCGCTGTGCGGCTGGAAGAACACCAGGTCGCCGCGGTGCTGGCCCGGCGCCAGGCCTTCGCGTGCGTGGAAGAAGTGGTTGAAACCGACCTCGAACAAGTCGGCGGCGCTGGCGTAGCTGGCGATGTGGCCGCCCAGCTCGCCATAGGCCTTGTTGGCGCGCACCACCATGGCCAGCGCATTCCAGCGCATCAGCGAACCGAGGCGTTCCTCGATCGCCAGATCGCCGGGGAACACGGGCTGGTCTGCGGCCGCGATGGTGTTCACCGCCGGGGTGTTGAGCTCGGGCTGCCAGCCCAGCCGCTGCTCGCGCGCCAGCCGTGCCAGTTCGTCGAGCACGAAGCGCGCGCGCCCGGCACCCTGGCTGGCGACCAGGGCCCGGAAGGCGTCGCGCCATTCGGCGGTCTCGACCGGGTCGGGATCGGGCGCGGCGCTGGCGCGCGCGTGCATCGCTGCTGAGTCGTGCATGGAATCGGGCCCTCCGGCGTGACTGTCCATCTTCGCATCATGCGCATTCCGGCGCCCGCGCGTTACCGCGCGGCATCGAGACCGCCGGAATCCGGCCCAACCGGGCAGTCGACGCGCGCACGCGCGCACTTCGGGGCCCGCGATGGGTACCGGCAAATCCGGTTCAGGCCTCGTCCAGCCGCAGCGCCACGTTGTTGAGCCGGTCCAGCCGCTCGGGCCAGTCGCCGCTACGTGCGCCCTGGCGCAACAGGCGCGCCCAGGCGAACCAGGCATCCCACTGCACGCGCTTGTCCCAGGCATTGCCCCAGGCGCTGTAGCATTGCAGCGCGCCCTCCGCGGCCGCCAGCGCGTCGTCCCGCCGGCCGTCGATCAGGTAGAGCTGGGCCAGCGCCATCTGCGGCTCGCCGACCCAGGGGTTCAGGCGCACGGCATGTTCGAGCGCGGCCACGGCGGCGTCCATCTGCACCAGCGGCTGCTCCTGCATGATGACCGACCAGTAAAGCGAGCAGGCCGCGGCCTCGGCATCCGCCGGCAGCGTCTGCTGGCAGTGATCGAACACCGGCGGCACGGGCAGCCGGCCCTGCAGCGCCGGATGCTGCAGCGCCGCCCCCAGGCGGCTGATCTGCGCCAGCATGCGGCTGGGCGGGCGCATCGGACCGGGCCACAGCGCCGCCATCCAGTGCGTCGCCTGCGCCACCCGGGGCACCTGCGGGAAGCCGCTGTAGATGTCTTCCTGCCAGGCAAACCATTGCTCGGCGGCATCCGCCATGCTGACCACGATGAAGGCCGCCACCACGTCGGGCGCCAACGTGCGATCCTGGAGCTCCACGCTGCCGTCCGGCTCGATGCGACCGTCCAGCACGCGCTGGATGAACTGGGCGCGCGAGGCGGTGCAGAACACGTGCACCAGCTCCTCGGCCGGGGCTCCCACGGCCTCGCGCAGGCGTGCGCGTTCGCGCGCCGGATCGAACTTGACCAGGTCGACGAAGGCGTTGCCATAGACACTGTGCAGCAGGCCGAGCAGGCGCACGTCGCGCGGCTGGCGCCACAGCGCCAGGGTGCGCGCCACGCCCACCAGGTGGTGGCGGAAAGTGCCGGCCTTGTGCCAGTCCTGGCCGACGCCGCGCGCCAGCACCAGCGGCAGCACCGGGGCGAGGTCGGCGTCGCGTGCCAGCCACTCGGCGTCCAGCAGGGGCAAGGCGCGGGCGAGGAGGTCCGCATCCAGAGTCGGGAAGGTCGGGCGGTTGGTCATGTGGGGTCTGGGCAGTCAACTCGGATGCGTCGCAGTATCCGCCAGATTCGGCGGAGCGTGGTGCCGGCGGCACAGGGCGCGTCGACGCCAACCCTCGGCCCGACGTGCAGCGGCGCAACACAGTATGCTGCGGGGTTGCCTGCCGGTTGCCAAGCCATCGGCGGGCGCGGCCCGCCCTGCCCCACGATCCACCCGATGTCCGAAGAAATCGTCCACTGGCGTGCCGACGGCACCCCGGTCAGCCCGCGCTTTGGCGACATCTACCGCAGCGCGGGCGAAGGAGGCCTGGCGCAGGCGCGCGAAGTGTTCCTGCGCGGCTGCGGCCTGCTGCCGGAAGCCGGGGCGCCGGCCTGGGCGCAGGCACCGCGCTGGGCCGTGCTCGAGACGGGCTTCGGCCTCGGCCTGAATTTCCTCGCCACCTGGCTGGCCTGGCGCGAGGATGCGCGACGCCCACGCCAGCTCTTCTACAGTGCGGTCGAGGCGCACATCGTCGAAGCGGACGACCTGCTGCGCAGCGCCGCGCCGTTTCCGGAACTGGACGCGCTGGCGCGAGAGCTGGCGCGCCAGTGGCACGGGCTGCTGCCCGGCGTGCATCGCCTCAGCCTTGACGGCGAGTGCGTGCACCTGACGCTCGCCATCGGCGACGTGCAGCCGGCGCTGGCCGAGCTGTCCGGCGCGCACGACAGCATCTACCTCGACGGCTTCAGCCCCGAGCGCAACCCCGAGATGTGGAGCCTGGACGTCTTGCGCGGCGTGACCCGGCTGGCGCGGCACGGTGCCCGCGCCGCCAGCTGGTGCGTTGCACGCAGCGTGCGCGAGCACCTCGTGAGCTGCGGCTTCGAGGTGGAGCGCGTCGCCGGCCTGCCGCCGAAGAAGCACGCCCTACGCGCCCGCCTGGCACCCCACTGGCGGCCGCCGCCGCGCGCCACGCGCGCGCAGGACGAGGCGCCGACGGGCCGCTGCGTCATCGTCGGTGCCGGCCTGGCGGGTGGCGCGGCCGCGCGCAGCCTGGCGCTGCGCGGCTGGCAGGTGACGGTGCTCGACCGCGCGAACGAGCCGGCGGCCGGCGCCAGCGGTCTGCCGGCGGGCGTGGTCGCGCCCCATGTCTCGCCCGACGACCGGCCGCTGTCGCGCCTGACGCGGGCCGGCGCCCGGGCCACGCTGGCGCGGGCCGGGTTGCTGCTGCTCGAAGGGGTCGACTTCGCCGCCAGCGGCGTGCTCGAGCGCCACGAGCCGGACAAGCGCCGCGTGCCGGCCGGCTGGCGCGAATACGCCGCTTCGCCCGCGACGCGCGCCGAGACGCTGGACCTGGACGTCGCGTTCACCCGGGCCCAGGCCGCGCGGGTCGGCCTGTTGGCGGACGCGGCGCAGCCTGTCCTGTGGCATGCACGGGCGGGCTGGGTGCGACCCGCGGCCCTGGTGCGCGCGATGCTGGCCACGCCCGGCGTCTCCTGGCGCTGCCGCATGGCGGTGGCACGGATCACGCCGACGCCTGCCGGCTGGTGCCTGGCACAGGCCGATGGCAGCGTGCTGGCGGAAGCCGAGCTGGTGATCATCGCCGCCGGCTACGACTCGGTCATGCTGGCGGGCGGCGCGCTGCCCCTGCACGCGCTGCGTGGCCAACTGGCGTCGGGACCCATGCCCGGCGGCGTGCTGGATGCCGCCCTGCCGCCGTTTCCGGTGAACGGCCGCGGCAGCCTGATCGCCCATCTGCCCGACGCCGGCGGGCCGCGCTGGGTCTGTGGCTCGACTTTCGAACGGGCCAGCACCAGTTCGCGGATCACGGACGCCGACCACGCCGCGAACCGCGCACGGCTGCACGCCCTGCTGCCGCCCGCCGCCGCCGCGCTGGATGCCCAGTGGGCCGACGGCCGCGCGCAGGGCTGGGCCGGCGTGCGCGCCACCCTGCCTGACCGCCTGCCGGCGATTGGCGCCTGGCACCCCCATCACGACGCCGGCCATGAATCCTCGACGGAATCGCCCGGCCCGGGGGACACGGAGGCCGCGCTCGAGACACCCCGCCTGCCGCTGCACCTGTGCACCGGTCTGGGCGCACGCGGCCTGACCCTGGCCGTGCTGTGCGGCGAACTGCTCGCGGCCGAACTGCACGGTGAACCCCTGCCGGTGGCACGCTCGCTGGCACGCCTGCTGCGCGCTCGTCGCTTTGCCGCATGAACCCGCCGGGCCCCACGCTGCTCAACCCGCGCCACCTGCTGCTGGCGCTGCTGGTGGTTGCCATCTGGGGCAGCAACTTCGTCGTCATCAAGGTGGCGCTGATCCACCTGCCGCCGCTGCTGATGGCGGCGCTGCGCTTCGCGCTGGCGGCGTTCCCGCTGGCCCTGCTGTTGCCGCGCCCCCGCGCCTCCTGGGGCAATCTGGCGCTGTACGGCCTGACCATCGGCGTGGGCCAGTTCGGCCTGCTGTTCTACGCCATGGATCACGACATCTCGCCCGGCCTGGCGTCGCTGGTGATCCAGGCCCAGGTGTTCTTCACCGTCGCGCTGGCGATGGCGGTGGATAACGAGCGCCTGCGTCCGTTCCAGGGCGTGGCGGCGCTCATTGCCGTGGCCGGCATGTGGGTGATCGCGCGCCACACGGACGGCCAGACCAACCTGCTCGGCCTGCTGCTGACGCTGGGCGGGGCGGCCTGCTGGGCGCTCGGCAACATGGCGAGCCGCGCCGCCGGGCCGGTCAACGTGCTGGCCTACATCGCCTGGTCCAGCCTGTTTGCCGTGCCGCCCCTGCTGCTGCTGAGCCTGTGGCTGGAAGGCTGGTCGCGCATGGCGACCGGCCTGGCGCACGCCGACGCCCTCACCTGGGCCGCGGTGGCCTGGCAGACCGTCGGCAACACGCTGCTCGGCTACGGTGCCTGGGCCTGGTTGCTGGCGCGCTATCCGGCCGCCACCGTGACGCCGTTTGCCCTACTGGTGCCGGTATTTGGCATCGGCACGTCGGCCCTGCTGCTCGCCGAGCCGCTTCCGGCGTGGAAGCTCGGCGCAACGGCACTGGTCATGGGCGGCCTGGCGCTCAACCTGCTCTGGCCACGCCTGCGGCGCGGGCTGGCCGCGCGCTGAAGGCCGGCGCGAGGCCTCTCCGGGCGGTGCACGTGAAAAAGGCCACCCGGAGGTGGCCCTGGTACCGCGCGTGCGCGCTTCAGTCGAGCGGCGTCTTCTTGCCGTCCTTGTAGACCGAGATGGTGATGGACGGATTCTTGATCTCGTGGTTCGGCTCGAACTGGATGGTCGAGGTCACGCCCTTGTAGTTGGACTCGATCAGTTTGGGCACGAAGACCTTGGGGTCGACCGAATCGGCGCGCTTCATGGCATCGGCCAGCAGCATGGTGGCGTCGTACTTGTACGGGCTGTAGACCTGGAACTCGCCCGGGAAGCGCTCGTCGTAGCGCTTCTTCCACTCCAGGCCACCCGGCATCTTCTGCAGCGACGCGCCGCCCTCGGCGCAGGCCACGTTGGCGAGCGACTTGGCGTTGGCCGACAGCTCGGCCAGCTTGAGCGTGCAGATGCCGTCGCCGCCGAAGAACTTGACATTGCTCATGCCAAGCTGGTCCATCTGGCGCAGCATCGGGCCCGCCTGCGGATCCATGCCACCGTAGAAGATACCGTCCGGCTTCTTGCCCTTGATAGCCGTCAGGATGGCCATGAAATCGGTGGCCTTGTCGTTGGTGAACTGGCGGTCCACCACCTTCATGCCGAGCGACTCGGCGGTCTTGGCGAAGATGTCGGCCAGACCCTGCCCGTAGGCCGTGCGGTCGTCGATCACGGCCACCGTCTTGAGCTTGAGCGTGTCGTGCGCATACTTGGCCAGGCCCGAGCCGAGCGAGCTGTCGTTGGCGATGATGCGGAAGATCTCGGCGTACCCGGGCTTGGTGATGTCCGGGTTGGTCGCGGCGCCCGTCACCATCGGGATGCCGCACTCGTGGTAGACCTTCGACGACGGAATGGCCACCCCCGAGTTCAGCGGGGCCACCACGCCGTTCACCTTCATGTCGCAGAGCTTCTGCGCCACGGCCGTGCCCTGCTTGGGATCGGCCGCATCGTCCTCCAGCACGGCCTCCCACTTGATCTTCTTGCCGCCAATGACGATGTTCTGCTTGTTCAGGTCCTCGATGGCCAGCACCACGCCGTTGGCGTTGTCCTTGCCATAGTGCGCCTGGCCACCCGACATCGGCGCCACGCTGGCGATCTTCACCACCTGCACGTCCTGCGCGGATGCCGTGCCAGCGGCCACGAACGCCGCTGCCACGGCAACCAGGGTCAGTTTCAATTGCATACGAATCTCCGGGAAGTGGAACTGTTGTGGCGAGCTTGCCTGCTCGACGGGCGCGAACGATAGCGCAAATGCCGGCCCTGGCATATAGGGATCACGCTAGGTTTGCGACGCTTCGACTTAGGGGTTTCTACTGGCGTCCGAGTCCGACAGACCGCGCTGCGAGGCCTCGGCCTCGGCCACGGCCGCCTGGGCCGCCTCGACCACCGCGGCGCGCACGCGCGCGGTCAGGCTCCCCATCTGCTCGTGCAGGACGCGTGCGACCGCCTCGTCCAGGCGCCGGTCCAACTCGTCCCCGAGACGCGCCAGGATCTGCGCGGTCGGCAACGCCGGCGGCGGCACAACCGCCTCACCTGCCGGCCCTCCCGCCGCCTGAACGGATGGCGAATCGGCTTGCGCCGCCGCCCCGGGCGGCTCCTGCAACGAATCGTGGACCTCAGGTTCGACCTGCCGCACCACCTCGGTCAGGGTCGGTACCAGCCGCGGGTCCGGGCGGAAGGGGACATCATCGGCTTCAATCGGCATGCGGCTCCTGCGGCCTGGCGGCGTCGTGGGATGCAATGGCGTAGCCGCGCTCGGCGTAGTGGCGCCAGCGCAGTCGCGCGTGCGTGCGATCGGCGGTGTCGGAGCCCACCAGCTCGATCAGCCGCTCGAAGCGCTCGAAGCCCTGGGGCAGCGCCTGGCCCAGGTGCACCAGCAGGCTGCTGTCCGCGAGCTCGCTGCAGCGGCTCGCCAGCACGATCGGCGTGGCGTCGCGCAGTGGCGCCGGTGCGTCCGCCAGGCAATGGGGGATGAATGCCAGGGGCGCAAAGCTCCACAGCGCGGTGTCCAGCGCATGCAGCGCCTCGAGTTCGGCCAGCACGCCGACACGCGCGCCGTGCGCATGCGCCTTGCGCAGCAGCCGGCAGGCATAGTCGACCTTGTCGGCCACATTGAAGTGGAACATCACCTCGGTCATCGGCAAGTCCCGTTCCGCACCAGCGCGCGCACCGGCTGCCGGCCTCAGCCGCGCGCGGGCGCAGGCTTGGCGCGCCGGGCCGGCGCGGGCGTCGGCACCTGGCCGAGCAGGTAGCGCAGCAGCAGGCCCACCGGTCGACCGGTGGCGCCTTTCTCCTTGCCACCCTTCCAGGCCGTGCCTGCAATATCCAGGTGCGCCCAGTCGAAGGCCCCGGCAAATCGCTGCAGGAACTTCGCCGCCGTGACCGCGCCGGCGGGGCGCCCGGCGACATTGGCGACGTCGGCGAAGTTGGACTTCAGGCCCTCGGCGTATTCGTCATCGAGCGGCATGCGCCAGCACGGATCGAGTGCCTGCTCGCCAGCCGCCAGCAGCGCCTCGGCGAGCGCGTCACTGCTCGCGAACATGCCGCTGCGCACGCTGCCCAGGGCGATCACGCAGGCACCGGTGAGCGTGGCGATGTCCACCACGGCGCGCGGTTTCAGGCGCTCGGCATAGGCCAGGGCATCGCACAGCACCAGGCGGCCCTCGGCGTCGGTGTTCAGGATCTCGATGGTCTGGCCGCTCATGCTGGTCACGACGTCGCCCGGCTTGACGGCGCGCCCGCCGGGCATGTTCTCGCTGGCCGCGATCAGGCCGACCACGTTGAGCGCCGGCTGCAGTTCGGCCAGCGCGCGGAACACGCCGAGCACGCTGGCCGCGCCGCTCATGTCGAACTTCATTTCGTCCATCTCGGCCGGTGGCTTGAGCGAGATGCCCCCGGTGTCGAAGGTCACGCCCTTGCCGACCAGCACGATCGGCGCCGTCCCCTTGGCTGCGCCGTTGTAGCGCAGTTCGATGAAGCGCGGTTCCTCGGCCGAACCCTGGGCCACCGCCAGGAAGGCGCCCATGCCCAGGCGCGCCATCTCCCGGGGCCCGCGCACCGTGCACTGCACTCGTCGCAGGCGCGCCAGGTCCTGCGCGGCGCCGGCCAGCAGCGTCGGCGTCGCGTGGTTGGCGGGCCGGTTCGCCCATTCGCGCGCGTATTCCACCCCCAGGGCGGTGGCGCGCGCCTGCTCGAATTCGGCCTGCACCGCGGCGGCGCGGGGCACCGCGATCACGGCGCGCGCGAGTCGGGGCTGCGCTTCGGCCCGGCTCTTGCCGCGCGTCGTCAGATAGACATAGGCAGCCTCGGCCGCCGCCAGCGTCGCCGCCTGCACCGCGCCCGGCTGCGGCTCCTGCGCGAAGCAGAACACCACCGCCTCCGCCGGCCCGGCGCGCAGGCTGCTGGTCGCCGCCGCCACCGCCTTGCGCACCGCCGCCGGCTGGCCACCCTGCACGCTGGCCAGCAGCACGCGCTCGGCCTTGACCCCCGCCACGCCGTAGCTGGCGAGCAGGCTGCCCGGCTTGTGCCGGAGATCGCCGCTCGCGAGCGCCCGCTCGATCAGCGCGGACAAGGCGTCCTTACCGGCCTCGAAACCCTCCGCGACCAGCACCACCAGCGCCGCCGCAGCGCGTCGATGCACCGCTTCCAAGCGCAGCGAACTCAATTCAACGTCCATAATCGATGCATTCTCCTTCTGATTGATGTTATTCGATTCCGCCCTTCGCAAAGAGCTCGGCCGCAGCTTTGGCGCAACCCTGGTGGTGCTGATCACCATCGTCATGACGGTGCTGCTGATCCGCACGCTGGGGCAGGCTTCGGCCGGTCGTGTCAATCCGTCCGAGGTGATGCTGGTGATGGGCTTCACCGTGCTCGGCCACCTGCCGACCATCCTGACGCTCAGCCTGTTCGTCGCCATCACGGCGACGCTCACGCGCATGTACGCGAGCAGCGAGATGGTGGTGTGGTTTTCCTGCGGCCAGGGGCTGTCCGCCTTCGTGCGTCCACTGTTGCGCTTCGCCTGGCCGGTGCTGCTGGCGGTGGTGGTCCTGGCGCTGCTCGTCTGGCCCTGGTCGCACCAGCAGATCCGCGAACTGCGCGATCGCTACCAGGCGCGTGGCGACATCGAGCGCGTGGCGCCGGGCCGCTTCATCGAATCGGCCAGCGGTCAGCGCGTGTTCTTCATCGACAAGGACACTGCCGACGCCTACAGCGGCAGCAACATCTTCATCGCCACCAGCGACGGCGGCGTCGAGTCGGTCGTCTCGGCCCAGAGCGGGCGCGTCGTGACCCGCGACGCGGAGCGCTTCCTCGAGCTCGAGCATGGATCGCGACTGGAAGTCAACCGCACCCAAGGCACGCTGCGCATGACCGAGTTCGCGCAGTACAGCAATCGCATCGACGCCAGCATCCCGACCCGAGTGCGCTCTGACTCGCCGAGCCTGGCATCCACCTTCGAATTGCTGCTGGAGCCCACGCCGCGCAACCAGGCCGAGCTGTCCTGGCGCCTCGGGCTGGCCCTGGCCGGCTTCAACTGCGTGCTGATCGCGCTGGCTGCCACGCGTGTGAACCCACGCGTGGGCCGCAGCGCCGGCCTGGTGTTCGCCCTTTTCGCCTTCACCACCTACTACAACCTGATCGGCGCCGGGCAGAACTGGATCGCGCGCCAGCGCCTGGGCCTGGGCGCCTACCTGCTGCTGCTGCACGGCGGCATCTGCCTGGCGGCGCTGGTCTGGCTGTACTGGCGTCAGCGCAACTGGCGCGTGCGTCGCGGCAACCGGCCGGCAGTCACGCCATGAGGACGATCCGCCACCTGATTCACGCCGAGGTGCTGCGCGCGGTGGGTTTCATCGCACTCGCCTTCCTGGCGCTGTTCTTCTTCTTCGACCTGGTCGACGAGTTGGGTGCCATCGACCAGCACGCGCTGCGCGGCTACTCGCTGGCCCACGCCCTGCTCTACGTCACCCTGCAGGTGCCCAACCACCTGTATGAACTGCTGCCGATCGCCGTGCTGATCGGCACCATCTACGTGATGGCGCGCCTGGCCGAGAGCTCCGAATACACCATCCTGCGCACCAGCGGCCTGGGGCCGCTGCAGGCGCTGCGCACCCTGCTCGCCCTCGGGCTGGCGTTCGTCGTGCTGACCTTCGCCGTGGGCGACTACCTGGCACCGGCCGCCAACCAGGCGGCCAAGAACCTGCAGGCCCGGTTCCTCGGCGACATCACGGTCGGGCGCACCGGCGCCTGGATGAAGGACCGCACGGACACCCGCAACTATTCGGTCAACGTCGGCGCCCTGCGCCCGGACGGCAGCCTGGGGACGGTGCGCATCTTCGAGTTCAGCAACCAGGACCAGCGCCTGCTGTCCACCACGCGCGCCGCCTCGGGCCGCTTTGCCGCCGGTGCCTGGGAGCTGCAGGACGTCGAGCGGCGCGAACTGGCAACCGTGGATGCGCCGCTGCCCGAGATCGGCATCCAGCACCTGCCCGAATGGACCTGGCACACCGGAATCACCATGGACATGGTGACCGCCGCCCTGCTCAGCCCCGACCGCATGCAGACGCTGGACCTGTTCCACTACATCAACCACCTGCAAAGCAACGGCCAGAGCGCACAGCGCTACCAGATCGAGTTCTGGCGCAAGGTGTTCTACCCCATCAGCTGCCTGGTGATGATGGTGCTCGCCCTGCCCTTCGCCTACCTGCATTTCCGCAGCGGCAACATCGCCGGCTACGTGTTCCTGGGCGTGCTGGTAGGCATCAGCTTCTTCCTGCTGAACAACGTGTTCGGCTTCATCGGCAACCTGCGCGACTGGGAACCCTGGCTCGCCGCGGCCGCGCCCGGACTGCTGTATTCGGCGCTGTCGCTCGGAGCCTTCAGCTGGCTGGTGCTGCGGCAATGAGCCGCGCCCGCCCCGGCCGCGCACCCGGGACGCCATAATGGCGGGCCTTCCCATGCCAGCGCGATGAATCTTCACCAGTTCCGTTTCGTCCAGGAGGCGGTGCGCCGCAACCTGAACCTGACCGAGGCGGCCAAGGCACTGCACACCTCGCAGCCCGGCGTCTCCAAGGCCATCATCGAACTGGAAGAGGAACTCGGCGTCGAGATCTTCACGCGTCACGGCAAGCGCCTCAAGCGCGTCACCGAGCCGGGCCAGCACGTGCTCGACAGCATCGCCATCATCCTGCGCGAAGTCGGCAACCTCAAGCGCATCGGCGAGCAGTACAGTGCCCAGGACAGCGGGACGCTATCGATCGCCACCACCCACGCGCAGGCCCGCTACGTGCTGCCGACGCCGATCGCGCGCCTGCGCGAGCGCTACCCCAAGGTCAACATCAGCCTGCACCAGGGCGCGCCGGACCAGGTGGCGCGCATGGTGATCGACGAGACTGCCGACCTGGGCATCGCCACCGAGTCGCTCGCCGACTATCCGAACCTGATCACCCTGCCCTGCTACGAATGGCAGCACATGCTGGTGCTGCCCGTGGGACATCCGCTCGCGAGCAAGGAGCGATTGACGCTGGAAGACATCGCCGCCCATCCGCTGGTCACCTACCACCCCTCGTTCACGGGGCGCGCGCGCATCGACCACGCGTTTGCCCAGCGCCAGCTGGCCCCGCGCATCGCGCTCGAGGCGATCGATTCGGACGTCATCAAGACCTATGTGCGCCTGGGCCTTGGCATCGGCATCGTCGCCGAGATGGCGGTCCAGGGCGAGCCCGAATCCGATCTCGCGACACGCCCGCTGGGCCAGCTGCTGGGCCAGAACGTGGCGCGCCTGGCACTCAAGCGCGGCGCCTGGCTGCGTGACTTCGTCTATCACTTCGCCAGCCTGCTGTCCGACCGGCTGGACAAGGACCTGATCCTCAAGGCCATGAACGGCCAGTCCCAGGACTATGAGCTCTGAACGCACCCCGACCTTTCCCTCGCGCCTGCCCAACGTCGGCACCACCATCTTCACCGTCATGTCGGCGCTGGCGCTGGAGCACCAGGCCGTCAACCTGGGCCAGGGCTTCCCCGACTTCGGCTGCGATCCAAAGCTGGTCGACGCCGTCACCGAAGCCATGCGCCAGGGCCACAACCAGTACCCGCCCATGCCGGGCGCGCTGCCGCTGCGCACCGCCATCGCGGCCAAGGTCGAGCACCTCTACGGCCGTCGCTACGACGTGGCCAGCGAGATCACCGTCACCGCCGGTGCCACCCAGGCCATCCTGACGGCCATCCTGTGCTGCGCCGGTCCGGGCGACGAGGTCATCGTGCTCGAGCCCTGCTACGACAGCTACGTGCCCAACATCGAGCTCACCGGCGCGGCCGTGGTGCGCGTGCCGCTCACGCCCGGCAGCTTCCGCCCCGACTTCGACAGGATCGCCGCCGCGCTCACGCCGCGCACGCGCGCCATCCTCGTCAACAGCCCGCACAACCCCAGCGGCATGGTCTGGTCCGCGGCCGACATGCAGCGCCTTCAGGATCTGCTCGCGCCCACCGACGTGCTGGTGATCAGCGACGAGGTCTACGAGCACATGGTCTACGCCCCGCTGCGCCACGAGAGCGTGGCGCGCTGGCCGGGCCTGGCGGCGCGCAGCTTCATCATCTCCAGCTTCGGCAAGACCTATCACGTGACGGGCTGGAAGGTCGGCTACGTCGCGGCGCCGGCGGCGCTGACGGCAGAATTCCGCAAGGTGCACCAGTTCAACGTGTTCACCGTCAACACGCCGATGCAGCATGGCCTGGCGGCCCACATGCAGGACTCCGCACCCTACCTGGAGCTGCCGGCGTTCTACGGCGCCAAGCGCGACCTGTTTCGCGCCGGCCTCGCGGGCACGCGCTTCCGACTGCTGCCCTGCGAAGGCACCTACTTCCAGACCGCGTCCTATGCCGACCTGGCCGGCCCCGAGCGCGACCTCGGCGAAGCCGACTTCTGCCAGTGGCTCACGCGCGAAGTCGGCGTCACCGCCATTCCGCTGTCGGCCTTCTATGGCGACGGCTTCGAGCAGCAGACCATCCGCTTCTGCTTCGCCAAGCAGGACGACACCCTGCGCGCGGCGCTGGCGCGGCTGGCGCGGCTGTAGCGCCCGCCGGCGTCATCATTTGTTGCCCCTGGCGGGGCATGCAGCCGTTATAGTGCACCTTTGAGCCTCGTTACCACCGAGCAGGAGACCCCCGGTGGACCATCAACAGCGCCAGCACATCGACACTGTGCTCGGACTCACGAGCAGGCCTGGTGACGCCCGCATGGCGACGGCACGGGTGCGGCACGACGAAATCATCCGCCACTCCTGGCAGCGCTGCGTCGACGACCACGGGCTCGACCCGACCCGCATGCAGGAGGCCCGCATCCTGCCCTGGGATCGCCTGCGCGAGCACCAGGAACGCATCGAGGAATTCACCCACATCGCGCGCCACGGCCTGACCGACCTCTACCGCCAAGTCGCCGGCGCCGGCTACGTGGTGCTGCTGACCGACAGCCACGGCGTCACGGTGGACTACATGGGCGACCAGCAGGCGGCGGCGCAACTGCGCCGCGCCGGCCTCTACCTGGGCGCCGACTGGGCCGAGGCCCACGCCGGCACCTGCGCCGTCGGCACCGCGCTGGCGACCGGCCACGCGCTCACCGTGCACCAGTCCGACCACTTCGACGCCACCCACATCCCGCTCACCTGCACCGCCGCGCCGGTGTTCGATTCGCTCGGCAGCCTGAACGCCATCATCGACATCTCGGCACTGGTCTCGCCCGGGCCCAAGTCCAGCCAGCAGCTGGCGCTGCAGCTGGTGCGCATCTACGCCCACCACATCGAGAACGCGCACTTCACGCGCATGCACTGCCGCGATTGGATGCTGCGCCTGTCCAGCGCGCCGGCCTTCGTCGACGTCAACCCCGACTACCTGCTGGCGCTCGACGCGGCCGGCCGCGTGGTCGGCCACAACCGGCGCGCGCAGCAACTGCTGGAGCGGGAGCTGGGCCTGGCGCCCGCCGCGCCGGGCCAACCCAGCCAGGTGCTGGGCCAGCCTTTCGACACGATCTTCGACACCCCGTTCGAGGGGCTCGGACACTACCTCGTGGCCCTGCCGGCCGAGCGGCGCGTGATCACCCTCCGCCACAGCGGCCGCACCCTGTTCCTCGGCGCCGTGCCGCCGTCGGCGCGCATCGCCAGCAGCCGCGCCGGCGCCGAAGAGGCACCCCGCCTGCCGCCGCCGCTGGCCGCGCTCAGCGGCGGCGATGCGGCGCTGGAGCGCCAGCTGCAGCGCGCCGCGCGCCTGGCCGATTCACCGATCAACCTGCTGGTGCATGGCGAGACCGGCACCGGCAAGGAATACTTCGCCAAGGCGCTGCATGCCGCCAGCGCACGCCGCCAGCATCCGTTCATCGCCGTCAACTGCGCCGCCATCCCGGAAAACCTGATCGAGAGCGAGCTGTTCGGCCACCTGCCCGGCAGCTTCTCGGGCGCCGGCCCGAAGGCCAAGCGCGGCCTGATCCAGGAAGCCGACGGCGGCACCCTGTTCCTGGACGAGATCGGCGACATGCCGCACGCGCTGCAATCGCGCCTGCTGCGCGTGCTGTCCGAGCGCGAGGTGCTGGCCATCGGCGCCGCGCGCCCGGTGCCGGTCGACATCCGCGTCATCTCGGCCAGCCACCACGCGCTGGAGCAATTGGTGCGCCAGGCGCGCTTCCGCGAAGACCTCTACTACCGCCTGAACGGCGCCCTCGTCACCCTGCCGCCGCTGCGCCAGCGTAGCGACCTCGGCTGGCTGATCGACAAGCTGCTGGGCGACGGCGTGCGCATCAGCACGGCAGCGCGGGCCCTGCTGGTGGCGTACCGCTGGCCGGGCAACCTGCGCGAGCTGGCCAACGTGCTCGAATACGCGCGCGCCGTCTGCAACCAGGGCCTGATCGAGCCCGACGACCTGCCCGAAGGCCTGGCGCGCCAGGCGCCGGTGCGTCTTGCCGCGCCGCCGATCGCCGCGACACCAGCACCAGCACCCGCGCCGCCGCCCACAGCCCTGGCGTCCGACCCGCACCACCTACCGCCGGACGGCCTGCTGCTGCTGCAAACCCTGCGCGCGGCCGGCTGGAACCTGAGCGCCGTGGCACGCCAGCTCGGCGTCAGCCGCATGACGGTCTACCGTCGCATGGAACGCTTCGGCATCCGCTCGCCGAACCAGCAGGACACGACGCGCAAGCAGAAGGCGCTCTAGGGCAACGCTGAATGAGTCCCTCGCGCGCTGCGCATCCCCGCCTGCGGCGATCTGCGGCGTTGCTCCCGAGTCCGTCTCGCCGTCTTTCCAGCAGCACGGAAATCCAGGCCGTGCCAGCTGTCCACGTGCACGGCCTGCACGCGTGACACCTGTCACACGCCGATGTGTAGCCGCTGACTGAAGCGCCGAATCCCTGCGGGTATTCCCTGACTTTTCGGGCACAAGACCCGACCCCCCACGCTGGCACGCCATTTGCATCCCCTGTCTGTGGAGCACAAGACAGGAGACAAGCATGCGCAAGAGTGCGCGGACGCCGGCCCCCACAACGCCGACGCCGGTTCGCGACACGGCCGCGGACGAAGCAGGCGGCCCCCTGGTCGGCATCATCGCCAACCCGGTCTCGGCGCGCGACATCCGACGCGTGGTGGCCAACGCCAGCAGCCTGCAGCTGACCGACCGCGTCAACATCGTGCTGCGCGCACTGGCGGCGCTGGGCGCCTGCGGCATCGAGCGCGTGCGCATGATGCCGGACCGCGACGGCCTGCGGGCCCTGCTGCAGCGCCACCTGACGCGCGAGCGCGCCGCTGCCCGCCCCGGCTACCGCTGGCCGCAGCTGGAATGGCTGCAGATGCCGGTGACCGGTCGCGTCGACGACACCCTGTGCGCGGCGCGCCTGCTGCGCGAGGCCGGGGCCGCCGCCATCATCGTGCTCGGCGGCGACGGCACGCACCGCGCCGTGGTGCGCGAATGCGGCCAGGTGCCGATCGCGGGCCTGTCCACCGGCACCAACAACGCCTATCCCGAGCTGCGCGAATCGACCCTGGCCGGCCTCGCCGTCGGGCTCTACGCGACCGGGCGCATCGCGCCGGAGACAGCGCTGGCCTTCAACAAGCGCCTGGACGTGGCGCTGAATGCCGGGCGCGCGGACGCGCGCCACGACATCGCCCTGGTCGACGTGGCGATTGCACGCGAACGCTACATCGGCGCCAAGGCGCTATGGCGCGCCGACTCATTGGCCGCCGTCTACCTGGCGTTTGCCGAGCCGCAGGCGCTTGGCCTGTCCTCGATCGGCGGCCTGCTGGCGCCGGTCGGGCGTCGCGAACCGGGCGGACTGTGCGTCGAACTGGCGCCGCCCCCCGAGGCAACGCTCGCGGGCGCTGCGGCTGAACCCCTGTTCCAACTGCGCGCCCCGATCGCGCCCGGCCTGCTGCAGCCGGTCCCGATCCACGGCTGGACCGCCCTGGCCGACGGCCAACCGGCCCGGGTGCGCCAGCACGCCGGCGTCGTCGCGCTCGACGGCGAGCGCGAAATCGCCTTTGGTGCCGATGACGACCTGACGGTGACGCTACGCGAACGCGCCTTCTGCTCGGTGGACATCGCCGCCTGCCTGCGCCACGCCGCCTGCGCGGGCCTGCTGCGCAGCGCATCGGCTGCCACCCACCCCGGCGACGCCACGACCGCCACGCTAGTTTGACCCTCACCCCCCAGACCCACAACCCAAGGAGACCCGACATGGCTGGAACCTACCCATCGTCTGCTGAGCCCCTCGGCCGCGACGAATTGCTCGACTGCTATCGCAAGATGCGCACCATTCGCGAGTTCGAGGAACGCCTGCACGTGGAATTCGCGCGCGGCGACATTCCCGGCTTCGTCCACCTCTACGCCGGCGAGGAAGCCTCGGCGGTCGGCATCATGCATCACCTGCTCGATGGCGACCGCATCGCCAGCACGCACCGCGGCCACGGCCACTGCATCGCCAAGGGCGTGGACGTGGTCGCCATGATGAAGGAGATCTACGGCAAGATCGGCGGCTCCTGCAACGGCAAGGGCGGCTCGATGCACATTGCCGACCTGTCCAAGGGCATGCTGGGCGCCAACGGCATTGTCGGCGCCGGGGCACCGCTGATCTGCGGCGCCGCGCTGGCGGCCAAGTTCCGCGGCAAAGGCGAAGTCGGCATCACCTTCATGGGCGACGGCGCCTCCAACCAAGGCACTGTGCTGGAGAGCATGAACCTGGCGGCGGTCTGGAACCTGCCGATGATCTTCGTGGTCGAGAACAACGGCTACGCCGAGGCCACCTCGCGCGACTACGCCACGGCCGCCGACAGCTACGTCGATCGCGCCGCCGGCTTCGGCATTCCCGGCGTCACCGTCGACGGCATCGACTTCTTTGCCGTGCACGAGGCCGCGGGCGAAGTCATCCGGCGCGCGCGCGAAGGCGGCGGCCCGTCCCTGCTGGAGTGCAAGCTGGTGCGCTTCTACGGCCACTTCGAGGGCGACGCCCAGACCTACCGCGCGCCGGGCGAACTGGAGGACATCCGCGCCAACCGCGACTGTCTGATCGCGTTTGCCGCGCGCGTGACCGAATCCGGCGTGATCCGCCAGGCCGAGCTCGACGCCATCGACCAGGAGGTGCTGACGCTGATCGACCGCGCCGTCGACGAGGCCAAGGCAGCGCCCCTGCCCACCGCGGCCGACCTGCTCACCGACGTTTACGTCAAGTATTGAACACCCCCAAACAGGAGACCTGAACCATGGCCCGAAAACTCAGCATGAAGCTGGCGGTCAATGAAGCGATCGACCAGGAAATGGCACGCGATTCGAGCGTCATCAAGCTCGGCGAAGACATCGTCGGCGGCACCGGCACCCAGGGCGAGCAGGACGCCTGGGGCGGCGTGCTCGGCGTCACCAAGGGCTTGCACGCCAAGCACGGCGACCGCATGCTCGACACCCCGCTGTCCGAAAGCGCCTACATCGGCGCCGCGGTCGGCGCTGCCGCCTGCGGCATGCGCCCGGTGGCCGAACTGATGTTCATCGACTTCATGGGCGTCTGCTTCGACCAGATCTTCAACCAGGCGGCCAAGTTCCGCTACATGTTCGGCGGCAAGGCCGAGACCCCGGTGGTGATCCGCGCCATGGTCGGCGCCGGCTTTCGCGCCGCCGCCCAGCACTCGCAGATGCTGACCCCCATCTTCACCCACATCCCGGGCTTGAAGGTGGTGTGCCCGAGCACGCCCTACGATACCAAGGGCCTGCTGATCCAGTCGATCCGCGACAACGACCCGGTGATCTTCTGCGAGCACAAGAACCTCTACGGCCTGGAGGGCGAGGTGCCGGAAAACCCCTACGCCATCCCGTTCGGCGAGGCCAACATCGTGCGCGACGGCAAGCACGTGACCATCGTCGCCTACGGGCTGATGGTGCACCGCGCGCTGGAGGCCGCCACCGCGCTGGCCCGGGACGGCATCGAGGCCGAGGTGATCGACCTGCGCACGCTCTCGCCGCTCGACCTGGACACCGTGCTGGAGTCGGTCGAGAACACCGGCCACCTGGTGGTGGTCGACGAAGCCAGCCCACGCTGCAACATCGCCACCGACATCTCGGCTCAGGTCGCGCAGCAGATCTTCGGCGCGCTCAAGGGGCCGATCGAGATGGTGGCGCCGCCCCACGTCCCGGTGCCGTTCTCGCCGGTGCTGGAAGACCTCTACATCCCGAGCGCCGAACGCATCGTCGAAGCCGCGCGCCGCACGCTCGGCAAGGGAGGCAAGCACTGATGAGCGCCACCATCACCCCCATCGTCATGCCCAAGTGGGGCCTGGAAATGCGCGAGGGCATCGTGCACGACTGGCTGGTTGCCGAAGGCGATCGGATCGAGGTCGGCCAGCCGCTGGTCGACGTCGAGACCGACAAGATCTCCAACTCGGTCGAGGCCACCGACGCCGGCCTGCTGCGCCGCATCGTCGCGCAGACGGGCGAGACGCTGCCGGTCAAGGCGCTGCTCGGCGTGCTGGCCGACAGCGCCGTCAGTGATGCCGACATCGACGCCTACGTGGCCGCTTTCGAGGTGCCCGAGGTAGGAGCCGGCGAGGAGGACAGCGGGCCCGCCTACGACTACGCCGAGCTCGACGGGATCCGCGTGCGCTACGCGCGCCGCGGACCGGACGACGGCAACGCCGTGGTCTTCATCCACGGCTTCGGCGGCGACCTGAACAACTGGCTGTTCAACCTCGACCCGGTGGCCGAAAAGCACCCCGTCATCGCGCTCGACCTGCCGGCGCACGGCCAGACCACGGTCCAGCTCGCAGGTGCCACGCTGAAGGACATGGCGGCCTTCGTCGGCCGTTTCCTGGACGCCATCGGCATCGCCTCGGCGCACCTCGTGGGCCACTCGATGGGCGGCGGCATCGCGGCGCAGCTGGCGCTGGACGCGCCGGACCGGGTGCGTTCGCTGGCGCTGATCGACAGCGCCGGCTTCGGCGACGAGATCAACCTGGACTACATCAACGGCTTCATCCACGCCGAATCGCGGCGCGAGCTCAAGCCGGTAGCGGCACTGCTGTTTGCTGACGCCGACCTGGTGAGTCGCCAGCTGCTCGACGACCTGCTCAAGTACAAGCGCCTCGACGGCGTGACCGAAGCACTGGAAACGCTGAGCACCCAGCTGTTTGCCGGCGGCCGCCAGGCCGAGCAGCCCGGCAAGGCGCTGGGCAGCTTCGGCAAGCCGGTGTTGCTGGTCTGGGGCCAGGCCGACCAGGTCATTCCGAGTCACCACGCCGCCGCGGCCCCCGCGGGGGCCCAGGTTACCGTGCTGGAGGGCGCCGGCCACATGCCGCAGATGGAAAAGGCGAGCGAGGTGAACACGCTGCTGCGCAAGCACCTGGATACCTAAATCCCGGGGCCGGACCGGTCGCCGGGCCACAATGCGTCGATGCACTTTTGCCTGATCGAGCCTCGCGGCGTGGCGACCGACCCGATCGCCGCCGAACTCGAGCTGCTGCCGCTGGCCACGCGCCCGGTGGCCCAGCTCTGGTCCACCCGGCAATGCCTGGTGGTGCCGCGCAGCTACCGACAGTTCACGGGCTATGAGGCCGCGCGCGCCGACTTCGGCGCGCGCGGCTGCCCGGTCTTCGAGCGCCCTTCCGGCGGCGGCCTGGTGCCGCTGGGGCCCGGCTTCCTGACCCTCAGCCTGGCCTATCCCCTGCCCGGCCCGCCGGGGCAATGGATGGAGGCGGTCTACCTGCACCTGTGCCGCCTGCTGCAGCAGGCGCTGCGGGGGTTCGGCATGGAGACCCACTGGCAGGCGGTGTCCGGTTCGTTCTGCGATGGCCGCTTCAATCTCGCCAGCGGCACGCCGAATCAGGCGCGCAAGATCGCTGGTACGGCCCAATACTGGCGCCGGCTGCCCGCCAGTGCCGAGCCCGGCGCCCCGAGCCACGCCGTGCTGGCGCACGCCGTGTTGTTGGTCGAGCCCGACCTGTCGGCCGCACACGCCTGGGCCAACGGCTTCGAGCAGGCCATCGGCAGCGGCCGCCGCTACGACCCGGCCCGCACCGTGAGCGTGGCACAGATGCTCGGTCGCCAGGCCCGCTCCGACCTGCTGGCCCAGGTCACACAGGCGCTCTCACGCGCCTTGCAGCACGCCGAACCCCCGGGCCTGGCTCCCTAAGCGCCGAGCCGCACACGCCCACGATCAGGTCCGCAGCGGCAGCAACGCGCCGATGGCGATGAAGATGCCGCCGCAGACGCGGTTGAAACCGCGCCCCACGCGCGCCAGCCAGCGACTGATCCCCTGCGCCAGACTGGCGATGAAGACCTCGGTGACGATCTCGATGCCGACGAAAGTGCCGGCCATGATCGCGAACTGCAGCGCCAGGCTCCGGGCCGGGTCGATGAACTGCGGCAGAAAGGCGGCGAAGAACAGGATCGCCTTCGGGTTCGTCATGGCCGACAGCGCGCCCTGGCGAAACAGGGTCCAGCCGCCTATCCGCACGACAGCGGGCTGGAGCTCCAGCGCGGCAATCGGCGGCGCGCGCCAGACCTGGATGCCAAGCCACACCAGGTAGGCGCCTCCCAGCCATTTCAGGATCGCCAGCCACAGCAGCGAGCTCTGCAGCAGCGTGCCGATGCCGAACATCGACAGCGCGATGATGGTGGCAAAGCCGACCGCCCCGCCAGCAACGGTGAACAGCGTGCGATTGCGCCCGTGCAGCGCGCCATGGGTCAGCGCCAGCAGGCCGTTCGGCCCGGGCGACAGCGACAGGCCGACGGCCGCGAGGAAGTAGATGAACCAGGTGTGCAGTTGCATGGAAGGCGGCTTGGCGCGTGCGGCTATCAGCGAGCATACCCGCGCGACATCCTGCCCGCTGCCTCGCAGCGAGGATCCCGTGCACGCCGGCTCACAACCCCGGTCTCTCGGGGACGTCGAGATGGCGCAGCGTTTCGAAATGTCAGGCACTGACAGACGTCAGAAACAGGTGCGTGGCCGCCGGGCAACTCACCGGGGCCTGGAAGCCCCGGAGGTGTGGCCTGTGACCGAGGCGCAATCGGGGCGCCCTCGTTCCATCGACCCGACACGAAAAAAGCCGCGCGGCCCTTGCCCGGGCACGCGCGGCCAGCCGCGGCACGGAGCGCTCTACTTGCGCTGCGGCGGCATGTCGGTGCAGGCGCCCAGCACCGCCTCGGCCGCCATGCCGATGCTCTCGCCCAGGGTAGGGTGCGGGTGGATGGTGCCGCCGATGTCGACCGCGTCGGCGCCCATCTCGATCGCCAGCGCGACCTCACCGATCATGTCGCCCGCGTGCGTGCCGACGATGCCGCCGCCGACGATGCGGCCCGTGGCTTCCTCGAACAGCAGCTTGGTGAAGCCCTCGTCGCGTCCGTTGGCGATGGCCCGGCCCGAGGCCGACCAGGGGAAGAGGCCCTTCCTGACCTTCACGCCCTGCGCCTTGGCCTGGTCCTCGGTCAGGCCGACCCAGGCCACCTCGGGGTCGGTGTAGGCCACGCTCGGGATCACGCGGGCGTTGAAGGCCGCGCGGGCATGCGCCTCGTCGCCCTTGAGCTCGCCGAAGATGACTTCGGCCGCCACGTGCCCCTCGTGCACCGCCTTGTGCGCCAGCATGGGCTGGCCGACGATGTCGCCGATGGCGAAGATGTGTGGCACGTTGGTGCGCATCTGGATGTCGACGTCGATGAAGCCGCGGTCGGTGACCGCCACACCGGCCTGGTCGGCGCCGATCTTCCTGCCGTTGGGGCTGCGGCCGACGGCCTGCAGCACCAGGTCGTAGGTTTGCGGCGCGGGGGCGTTCTCGCCCTCGAAGCTGACCTCGATGCCCGCGTCCGTGGCCTTGGCGGCCACCGTTCTGGTCTTGAGCATGATGTTGTCAAAACGCGGCGCGTTCAGCTTCTGCCAGACCTTGACCAGGTCGCGGTCGGCGCCCTGCATCAGGCCATCGAGCATCTCGACCACGTCCAGGCGCGCGCCCAGCGTGCTGTAGACGGTGCCCATCTCCAGGCCGATGATGCCGCCGCCCAGGATCAGCATGCGCTTGGGCACGCGCTTGAGCGCCAACGCGCCGGTGCTGTCGACCACGCGCGGGTCTTCGGGCATGAAGGGCAGGCGCACGGCCTGCGAGCCGGCGGCGATGATGCAATGCTTGAAGCGGACCACCTGCTTCTGGCCGGTCTTGGCCTGCCCACCACCCAACGTCTCCTCGACCATCACGTGGTGCGGGTCGGCAAACGTGCCATAGCCGCGCAGGATGGTGACCTTGCGCATCTTGGCCATCATCGCGAGCCCACCGGTCAGCTTGCCGATCACCTTCTCCTTGTGCGTGCGCAGCTTGTCGATGTCGACCTTGGGCTGGCCGCCGTAGTCGATGCCCAGGGCCGCCAGTTGGCTCACCTCGTCCATCACCGCAGCCACGTGCAGCAGCGCCTTGGACGGGATGCAGCCGACGTTCAGGCAAACCCCGCCCAGGGTCGCGTAGCGCTCGACCAGCACCACCTTCAGGCCCAGGTCGGCAGCGCGGAAGGCGGCCGAGTAGCCGCCCGGGCCGCCACCGAGCACCAGCACCTCGCACTCCAGGTCGGCGCTGCCCCCAAAGCTCGCCGCCGTCGGCGCCGGTGCAGCGGCTGCGGGGGCAGGCGCCGGCGCGGCTGCCGGGGCAGGCGCGGCCGTTACCGCTTCACCGGCGGCCTCCAGCGTGAGGATCACCGAGCCCTCGCCCACCTTGTCGCCCAGCTTGACCTTCATTTCCTTGACCACGCCAGCGTGACTGGAAGGGATTTCCATCGACGCCTTGTCGCTCTCGACGGTGATCAGGCTCTGCTCCACCTTGACGCTGTCGCCCGGCTGCACCAGCAGTTCGATCACGCCGACGTCGCTGAAGTCGCCGATGTCCGGCACCTTGATGTCTATCACGGCCATGTCAGCGTCTCCCTCACAGCACGATGCGGCGGTAGTCCGCCAGCACCTGGGCCAGGTAGGCGTTGAAGCGTGCGGCGGCGGCGCCGTCGATCACGCGGTGGTCGTAGGACAGCGACAGCGGCAGCATCAGGCGGGGATTGAACTGCTTGCCGTCCCACACCGGTTTCATGTCGCTGCGCGACAGGCCCAGGATCGCCACCTCGGGCGCGTTGATGATGGGCGTGAAGTGCGTGCCGCCGATGCCGCCCAGCGAGCTGATGGTGAAGCACCCACCCTGCATGTCGGCCGCGCCGAGCTTGCCCTCGCGCGCCTTGGCAGCCAGTTCGCCCATTTCGGCGCTGATCTGCAGGATGCCCTTCTGGTCGGCGTTCTTCAGCACCGGCACCACCAGGCCGTTCGGGGTATCGGCGGCAAAGCCGATGTGGAAGTACTGCTTGTAGACCAGGGCGTCGCCGTCCAGGCTGGCGTTGAACTCGGGATACTTCTTCAGCGCCGCGACCACCGCCTTGATGACGAAGGCAAGCATCGTCACGCGCGCGCCACTCTTCTCGTTTTCCTTGTTGGTGCGCTTGCGGAAGGACTCGAGCTCGGTGATGTCCGCCTCGTCGTTGTTGGTGACGTGCGGGATCATCACCCAGTTGCGCGACAGGTTGGCGCCGCTGATCTTCTTGATGCGGGACAGTTCCTTGCGCTCGACCGGGCCGAACTTGGCGAAATCGATCTTGGGCCAGGGCAGCAAGTCCATGCCGACACCGCCGCCCCCGACGCCGCCGCGCGCAGCCTGTGCCTGGGTCTGCACCGCGCCGCTCATGACCGAGCGGGTGAAGCCCTGCACGTCTTCCTGCGTGATGCGTCCCTTGGGGCCCGTGCCTTGCACCTCCGCCAGCGGCACGCCCAGCTCACGGGCGAACTTGCGCACGCTCGGGCTGGCGTGCGGCAGGCCGACCACCGACGCCGTCGGCTCGTGCGGCGGCTGCGCGGCAATCGGCGCCGCCGCCGGGGCTGCAGCCACCGGTGCCGGAGCGGCCACCGGCGCGGCCGCCGCGGCAGCGGCCGCTGCGGGCGCCGCTGCGGCCGGCGCACTGCCGCCCGCACCCTCCAGGATCGCCACCAGGTCGCCCTGGTTGACCTTGTCGCCCAGCTTGACCTTGAGCTCCTTCACCACGCCGGCGGCGGGCGAGGGAATTTCCATCGACGCCTTGTCGGACTCGACGGTGAACAGCGACTGCTCGGCCTTCACGGTGTCGCCCGGCTTGACCAGCAACTCGATCACGCCAACGTCCTTGAAGTCGCCGATGTCGGGCAAGCGCACCTCGATCGGACCGCTGGCGGCTGCCGCAGCAGACGGCGCAGGAGCCGGGGCCGCCGGAGCCGCCGCGACCGCAGGCGTCGCCGCCGGTGCGGGCACAGCAGCCGCCGGCGCGTCCGCGCCGGCGCTCTCCAGCAGCAGGATCACACTGCCCTCGCTCACCTTGTCGCCCAGCTTGACCTTGAGCTCCTTCACCACGCCGGCGTGGCTGGAAGGAATCTCCATCGAGGCCTTGTCCGACTCCACCGTGACGAGCGACTGCTCGACCTTCACGCTGTCGCCGGGCTTGACCAGCAACTCAATCACGCCGACGTCCGAGAAATCCCCGATGTCCGGCACTTTCACTTCGACCATGGCCATGTCGTTCCCCCTCTCGCGTCAGGCGTACAGCGGGTTGATCTTGTCGGCATCGATGCCGTACTTCTTGATGGCGTCGGCCACCTTCTGCAGCGGCAGCTTGCCTTCGTCCGCCAGGCCCTTGAGGGCTGCCACCGTGATGTAGTGGCGGTTGATCTCGAAGTGCTCGCGCAGCTGGGAACGGAAATCGCTGCGGCCGTAGCCGTCGGCGCCCAGCACCAGGTACTCGCGATCGCGCGGGATGAACGGCCGGACCTGCTCGGCGTAGTTCTTCATGTAGTCGGTCGAAGCCACGACCGGACCCGGGTGGCCCTCGAGCTGCTGCGTCACGAAGGGCACGCGCGGCTTCTCGAGCGGGTGCAGCAGGTTCCAGCGGTCCACGTCCTGGCCCTCGCGCGTCAGCTCGTTGAAGCTCGGGCAGCTCCAGACGTCGGCCTGCACGCCCCAGTCGGTGGCCAGCAGCTTCTGCGCCTCCAGCGACTCGCGCAGGATCGAGCCCGAGCCGAGCAGCTGCACGCGCTTGTCGCCCTCTGCGCCCGGCTGGCAGAGATACATGCCCTTGAGGATCTGCTCCTCGGTGCCCGTCGTCAGGCCCGGCATCGGGTAGTTCTCGTTCAGCAGGGTGATGTAGTAGAAAACGTTCTCCTGCCTCTCCACCATGCGCTTGAGCCCGGCGTGCAGGATGACGGCCACCTCGTGCGCGAAGGTCGGGTCGTAGGTGACGCAGTTCGGGATGGTGTTGGCCAGGATGTGGCTGTGGCCGTCCTCGTGCTGCAGGCCCTCGCCGTTGAGCGTGGTGCGCCCGGAAGTACCGCCCAGGATGAAGCCGCGTGCCAGCATGTCACCCGCGGCCCAGGCGAAGTCGCCAAAGCGCTGGAACCCGAACATCGAGTAGTAGATGTAGAAGGGAATCATGATGCGGTTGTTCGTCGAATACGACGTCGCCGCGGCGATCCACGAACACATGCCACCGGCTTCGGTGATGCCTTCCTGCAGGATCTGGCCGTCCTCGGCCTCCTTGTAGTACATGACCTGCTCGCGGTCCTGCGGCGTGTACTGCTGGCCCTTCGGGTTGTAGATGCCGATCTGGCGGAACAGGCCTTCCATGCCGAAGGTGCGCGCCTCGTCGACCAGGATCGGCACCACGCGCGGGCCCAGCGCCTTGTCACGCAGCAGCTGAGTCAGGAAGCGGACGTAGGCCTGGGTCGTGCTGATCTCCCGACCTTCGGCCGTGGGCTCGAGCACGGCCTTGAAGGTCTCGAGCGACGGGATGGTGAAGCTCTCGTCGGCCTTCTCGCGACGCGTCGGCAGGTAGCCGCCCAGCGCCTGGCGCCGCTCGTGGAGGTACTGCATCTCGGGCGTGTCATCTGCCGGCTTGTAGTAGGGCAGCTTGTCCAGCTCGCTATCCGGGATCGGGATGTTGAAGCGGTCGCGGATGTACCGGATGTCGTCGTCGTCCAGCAGCTTCGTCTGGTGCACCACGTTCTTGCCCTCTCCGGCCTTGCCCATGCCGTAGCCCTTGACGGTCTTGACCAGCAGCACCGTGGGCTGGCCCTTGTGCTCGTTGGCGGCGTGGAAGGCGGCATAGACTTTCTCCGGATCATGGCCACCGCGACGCAGGTCCCAGATCTCCTCGTCGGTCAGGTGCTCGACCAGCTTGGCGGTCTCGGGATACTTGCCGAAGAAATGCTCGCGGATGTAGGCGCCGTCCTTGGAGCGATAGGTCTGGTAGTCGCCGTCCACCGTCTCCATCATGAGCTGGCGCAGCTTGCCGTCCTTGTCGCGGCGCAGCAGGTCGTCCCAGCCCTTGCCCCAGATCAGCTTGATCACGTTCCAGCCGGCGCCGCGGAAGTCGCCTTCCAGCTCCTGGATGATCTTGCCGTTGCCGCGCACCGGGCCGTCGAGGCGCTGCAGGTTGCAGTTGATGACGAAGATCAGGTTGTCCAGGTTCTCGCGCGCGGCCAGGCTGATCGCGCCCTTGCTCTCGGGCTCGTCCATCTCGCCGTCGCCCAGGAACACCCAGACCTTGCGGTTGTCGGTCTTGGCGATGCCGCGCGCGTGCAGGTACTTGAGGAAGCGCGCCTGGTAGATCGCCATCATCGGGCCCAGGCCCATGCTCACCGTGGAGTACTGCCAGAAGCCCGGCATCAGGTGCGGGTGCGGATAGCTGGACAGGCCCTTGCCATGCACCTCCTGGCGGAAGTTCTCGAGCTGCTCCTCGGTGATGCGGCCCTCGAGGTAGGCGCGCGCGTAGATGCCGGGCGCGCTGTGACCCTGGAAATAGATGCAGTCGCCGCCGTGGCCCTCGCTCTCGGCGTGCCAGAAGTGGTTGAAGCCGGCCCCCCACATGCTGGCCAGCGAACCGAAGGAGCCGATGTGGCCGCCCAGGCTGCCGCCCTCGGGCGGATCGAAGCGGTTCGCGCGCACGACCATCGCCATGGCGTTCCAGCGCATGAAGGCGCGCAGGCGCTTCTCGATCGCGATATTGCCGGGGCAGCGCGCTTCCTGCTCGGGTTCCAGCGTGTTGACGTAGCCCGTATTGGCCGAGAACGGCAGGTCGATGCTGCTCTGGCGCGCGTGTTCCAGCAGGTTCTCCAGCAGGAAGTGCGCTCGCTCCGGGCCCTCCTTCTCGATCACGGCGGACAGGGCATCCATCCACTCGCGGGTCTCCTGGATATCAATGTCGGAGCCGACATTGAAAGGCGAATTGGGCGCTACGGGCATCGCGTTGTCTCCTTTGACGTCTGTTTCAAACCATTGTGGACCAAAAACTGGAGCGAATCATCGCATATCCCGCATCAAATTTCAAATCTTGATTGTATATTTCATAATACGATATTCAGTGCCTGCCTTTGGGCGCTGGCACCTTGATCCAAGCACGGCTGCCCTACACTGCACGCATGCCCGCATCCACCCTGTCCAGACGCCCGCGCGGCCCGGCCGGCGCCTTGCGTCGCTGGTGGACCCACCTGTCCGGAATCCACCGGGAACGCTGGATTCACTTCGGACCGCTGTTCACGGTGCTGCTGTTCATGGCGGTCATCATGGCGGCCTTTGGCTATTTGCGCATGGAGGAAGTCCGGCGCGAGCGCGAAGGGCTCAAGCGCGACGTCGAATACGCGCAGCAACGCATGCGCCTGCGACTGCTGGAGCGCCAGGAGCAGCTGATGCGGCTGGCGCGCGACATCGCCAACCGCGAGGTGGGCGCCGCCCAATTCGGCAGCCGCGCCGAAGCGCTGGTCGCGCAGTACCCGGAACTGCTGTCGATCGGCTGGGTCGATGCGCGCCGGCGCGTGCTGGCGATCCAGACCACCCCCAGCGCACCGCCGCAGCGCGACTGGATGGACGGCGGCACGCTACGCGCCGACGAGGCCGAGAACGGCTTCGGCCTGGCGCGCGACCTGCGCCAGCCGGTCTACACCCTGCCGCCGGCGCCGCGCGACGGCGAGCCGACCCTGCAACTGCACGTGCCGATCACCCCGCGTGGCCAGTTCACCGGCGAACTGCTGGCCGAATACGGCGTCGACGGCCTGCTGCGCTATGCCGTGCCGAGCGAGGTGCTGGCCAAGTACGCCGTGGCCCTGCTCGACGCGCAGGGCCAGCTGCTCACCGGGCAGAACATTCCGGCGCGGCCCAGCGTGTCGGAACACCTGCCATGGAGCGGCAAGGTCAACGAATTCGAGATCCCGGTCTCGCCGGTCGGCAACGGCCTGATCCTGCGCGCCCAGGCCTGGCGCACCTCGCAGGGCCTGATCGGAAGCGCCATCTTCTGGCTGGTGATGGGCCTGTCGGCCATGACCGCCTGGATGCTGATCGCCAACTGGCGCCAGTCGCGTCGACGCCAGCAGGCGCAGGCGGCGCTCGAGGCCGAAACCACCTTCCGCAGGGCGATGGAAAACTCGATGCTCACCGGCATGCGGGCGCTCGACCTCCAGGGCCGGATTACCTACGTCAATCCCGCCTTCTGCAAGATGACCGGCTGGCGCGAGGAAGACCTGCTGGGCCAGACCGAGCCGTTTGCCTACTGGCCGAGCGAGGACCACGACGCGCTGGCCGCACGCCTGACCGAAGAGCTCGGCGGCGCGGCCGATCCGGCCGGCTTCCAGATGCGCGTCAAGCGCAAGGACGGCTCGGTGTTCGACGCGCGACTCTACGTCTCACCCCTGATCGATGCCAGCGGCCGGCAGACTGGCTGGATGGCGTCGATGACCGACATCACCGAACCCAACCGCGTGCGCCGCCAGCTTTCGGCCTCGTACGAACGCTTCACCACGGTCCTCGAAGCACTCGACGCCTCGGTCTCGGTGGCACCGCTGGGCAGCGAGGAGCTGCTGTTCGCCAACAAGCTGTACCGCCAGTGGTTCGGGGCCACCACCGAGGGCCATCTCAAGCTGGTGCTGCGTGGCGGCACGGCCGGCACGCTGACCTCGGACGAAAGCCTGGACGCGGTCGACTCGTTTGCCGGCCTGCCCCTGGACACGCTGGCCACCACGCCCCTGGCCGAGCATGCCGAGATCTACCTGGAGCGTCTGGACAAGTGGCTGGAGGTGCGCTCGCGCTACCTCAACTGGGTCGACGGTCGCCTGGCGCAGATGGTGATCGCCACCGACATCACGGTGCGCCGCCACGCCGAGGAACAGGCCGCCGCGCAGGCCGAGCGCGCACAGACCGCCAGCCGCCTGATCACCATGGGTGAAATGGCCTCCAGCGTGGCACACGAACTGAACCAGCCGCTGACGGCCATCACCAACTACTGCACCGGCATGATCTCGCGCATCCGCAGTGGCCAGATTGGACAGGACGAACTGCTGGCGGCGCTGGAGAAGACTGCGCGCCAGGCGCAACGCGCCGGCCAGGTGGTGCAGCATATCCGCAGCTTCGTCAAGCGCAGCGAGCCACGCCGCCAGCTGGCCGAAGTGGCGACCATCGTCGACCAGGTGGTGGAGCTGGCAGAGATCGACCTGCGCCGACGCCAGGTGCGCATTGCGCGCATCGTCGAATCGCGCCTGCCGGCGCTCTACGTCGACCCAATCCTGATCGAGCAGGTGCTGATGAACCTGATCAAGAACGGCGCGGACGCGATCGACGCCGCCGGTCGCACGGGCGCCGAACGCGTGGTCGAATTGCGGGTCGAAGCGCGCCACATCGAAGCGCAGCCCGTGGTGCAGTTCAGCGTCACCGACACCGGAGGCGGGCTCTCGCAGGAAGCCTTCGACCGCCTGTATGAAGCCTTCTTCTCGACCAAGAACGAGGGCATGGGGATCGGCCTGAACCTGTGCCGCTCGATCATCGAGTCGCACCAGGGACGGATCCATGCGGAGAACCTCTACAATGCCGGCCAAGTCGTGGGCTGCCGCTTCACTTTCTGGATCCCGGTTGGCCCGAGTCAACAAGCCGACCCCGGGAGCGCCGGGGAAGGCCAGATGAAGGTCATTGCATGAATCTGATGCCCAAGCGCGGCACGGTCTACGTCGTCGACGACGACGAGGCGGTCCGGGACTCCGTCCAGTGGATGCTGGAGGGCCAGGATTTCCGCGTGCGCTGCTTTGAATCGGCCGAGACATTCCTGGCGCGCTACGACCCGCGTGAAATCGGCTGCCTGCTGGTCGACATCCGCATGCACGGCATGAGCGGCCTGGACCTGCAGGACCGGCTGATGGAACGCGCGTCGCCGCTGCCGATCGCCTTCGTCACCGGCCACGGCGACGTGCCGATGGCCGTCGACACCATGAAGAAGGGGGCCATGGACTTCATCCAGAAGCCGTTCGACGAGGACAGCCTGGTGCCCCTGGTCGATCGCATGCTGGAGCAGGCGCGCAGCGCCTTTGCCGAACACCAGCAGGCCGCCAACCGCGACGCCCTGCTGGCCAAGCTGACCGGGCGCGAGGCGCAGGTGCTCGAGCGCATCGTCGCGGGTCGCCTGAACAAGCAGATCGCCGACGACCTGGGCATCAGCATCAAGACGGTGGAGGCGCACCGCGCCAACATCATGGAAAAGCTCGGTGCCAACACCGTGGCCGACCTGCTGAAGGTCGCGCTCGGGCCGGGCACCGCCAAGGCCTGACTCCGGCTCGCATGGCATCCACCGCCGATTCGGCGTGGGCTGGACCGGCTCCCCTCTTGAAAACCGCGGGCTTCTCATGAGTGCTCAACTGATCGATGGCAACGCGCTGGCGCGCCAGATCCGCGACCAGGTGGTAGGGCGCACGGCGGCGCTGAAGGCGCGTGGCGTGGAGCCCCGCCTCACCATCATTCTGGTCGGCGATGACCCGGCCAGCCAGGTCTACACGCGCCACAAGGTGGCCGACAGCAGCGAGACCGGCCTGGCGGCCACGCTCGAGCGCTACCCCGCCACGCTGCCCGAGGGCGAACTGCTGGCGCGCATCGACGCGCTCAACCGCGACCCCGCGATCCACGGCATCCTGGTGCAGTTGCCGCTGCCGCCCCACATGGATGCGCAGCAGGTGATCGCCGCCATTGCGCCCGCCAAGGACGTGGATGGCTTTCACGTCGCCAGCGCCGGCGCCCTGTTGACCGGGCTGCCCGGCTTCTGGCCTTGCACCCCGCACGGCTGCATGAAGATGCTGGAATCGATCGGCATGACCGAGTTGAGCGGCCGGCACGCGGTGGTGATCGGGCGCTCCAACATTGTCGGCAAGCCGATGGCGCTGATGCTGCTGGCCGCCAACGCCACGGTCACCATCTGCCACTCGCGCACGCGCGATCTGGCCGCGCACACGCGCCAGGCCGACATCGTGGTGGCGGCGGTGGGCAAGCGCGGCGTGCTCACGGCCGGCATGGTCAAGCCCGGCGCGGTGGTGATCGACGTCGGCATGAACCGCGACGAGGCCGGCAAGCTGTGCGGCGACGTCGACTTCGAAGGCGTGCGCCGGGTGGCCGGCTGGATCACCCCGGTGCCCGGCGGCGTGGGGCCCATGACGCGCGCCATGCTGCTGGTGAACACCATCGAAGCGGCCGAGCGCAGCGCGCGAGTTGCGAAAGCGTCATGAAGCCGGTGCCGGGTGGCACTGGCGACGCCACGCACCCTGCCACCTCCGGCAAAATCCGGCGATCCCTTGACACAGGGTCAACCGGCACCAACTGGCTGGAATGAACACCGACGCACCCAACCCCCTGCTCGACTTCAGCGGCCTGCCGCGCTTCGATCGGATCCGGCCCGAAGACGTGGCGCCAGCGGTCGATACCCTGCTGCAGGCAGCCGAAACCGCGCTGGAGCAGGCGACGCAGCCCGGGCACCCGGCCGACTGGACCGCCATTTCGCGCACGCTGGACGTGCCGGTCGAGCGGCTGGGCCGCGCCTGGAGTGCCGTCTCGCACCTCAAGGCCGTGCTCGACTCGCCCGAGTTGCGCGCGGCCTACAACGCCGCCCTGCCCCGCATCACCGACTTCCACACCCGCCTGGGCGCGGACGAGCGCCTGTACGCGAAGTACAAGGCGATCGACCCGGCCACGCTCAACGCCGAGCAGCGCCAGGCCCTGAAGAATGCGCTGCGCGCCTTCGTGCTGGGCGGCGCCGAGCTCACTGGCACGGCCAAGCAGCGCTTTGCCGAGATCCAGGACCAGCTGGCGCGGCTGTCGCAGCAATTCAGCGAAAACGCGCTCGACGCCACCGACACCTTTGCCCATTACGTCGGTGCCGACCAGCTCGCCGGCGTGCCGGCCGACGTGCAGGCAGCGGCGCGCGCGGCGGCGGAGGCCGAGAACCGCGCGGACTACAAGCTGACCCTCAAGCTTCCGTGCTACCTGCCCGTCATGCAGTTCGCCGACAGCGCGTCGCTGCGCCAGCTTCTCTACCGCGCCTACGTCACGCGTGCCAGCGACCAGGCCGAGGGCGAAGCGCGCCGCTACGACAACACGGCGGTGATGCACCAGATCCTGGCGCTGCGGCGCGAAGAGGCACGGCTGCTTGGCTACACCAACTTCGGCGAGGTTTCGCTGGTGCCCAAGATGGCCGATTCGCCGGCGCAGGTGACCGAGTTCCTGCGCACGTTGGCCGCCAAGGCGCGCCCCTATGCCGAGCGCGACCTGGCCGACCTGCGCGCGTTCGCCGCGCGTGAACTGGATCTGGCCGATCCGCAGGCCTGGGACTGGCCCTACATCGGCGAGAAACTGAAGGAAGCGCGCTACGCCTTCAGCGAGCAGGAGGTCAAGCAGTACTTCACCGCGCCCAAGGTGCTGGCAGGCCTGTTCCAGATCGTCGAAACCCTGTTCGAGGTGGCGATCCGCAAGGACGAGGCGCCGGTCTGGCACCCCTCGGTCGAGTTCTACCGCATCGAGCGCGGGGGCCACTTGCTGGGCCAGTTCTACCTGGACCCCGGTGCGCGCGCGGGCAAGCGGGCTGGCGCCTGGATGGACGACGCGCGGGCGCGCTGGCTGCGCCCCGACACCGGAGCCCTGCAGACGCCGGTGGCGCACCTGGTGTGCAACTTCGCCGAGGGCGTGGACGGCAAGCCGCCGCTGCTGACCCACGACGACGTGATCACCCTGTTCCATGAATTCGGCCACGGCCTGCACCACATGCTGACCCAGGTGGACGAACACGATGTCTCGGGCATCAGCGGTGTCGAGTGGGACGCGGTCGAGCTGCCGAGCCAGTTCATGGAGAATTTCTGCTGGGAATGGAGCGTGCTGCGCCACTTGACGGCGCACGTGGACACCGGCGAGCCGCTGCCACGCGCGCTGTTCGACAAGATGCTGGCGGCGCGCAACTACCAGGCCGGGCTGCAGACGCTGCGCCAGGTCGAGCTGGCCCTGTTCGACATGCTGCTGCACACCGAGCACGAGCCGGCGGCCGACTTCCAGCCCCTGCTGCGCGCTGTGCGCGACGAGGTCGCGGTGCTGCAGCCGCCGCCCTTCAACCGCATGGCCCACACCTTCAGCCACATCTTCGGCGGGGGCTATGCCGCCGGCTACTACAGCTACAAGTGGGCCGAGGTGCTGTCCGCCGACGCCTACGCAGCCTTCGAGGAAACGGCGGCGCCCGACGGCACGCCGAGCGTCGAAACCGGCCGCCGCTACCGGCAGGCCATCCTGGAGGCCGGTGGCAGTCGGCCCGCCATGGAATCGTTCCAGCAATTCCGCGGTCGCGCACCCAGCATGGATGCCCTGCTGCGCCACCAGGGGATGACATGAAGCCAAGTTGCCCGAACCAGCGCCGCGCGCGCCGCCGCACGACCTCCATGCCCACGCTGCTGGCTGGGCTCGGCCTGGCGCTGTTCGCGTCGACGACGCTGGCGCAGGTGCACCGATCGGTCGGCCCCGACGGGCGCGTCACCTATTCGGACGCGCCGGCGTCCGCGGCCCGGGCGGAGCACTCCGCCGCCGCGACGGCTGCCCTGCCCTTTGCCCTGCGACAGGCCATGCAGCGCTATCCGGTGACACTGTACAGCGCTGCCCAGTGCGCGCCCTGCGACAGCGGGCGCCAGTTGCTGGTGCGCCGCGGCATCCCGTTCACCGAGAAGACCGTCGAAACCGCCACCGACGTGGCGGCGCTGGAGCGCCTGGCGGGCGCACGCGAACTGCCCGTGCTCACCGTTGGCACCCAGCAGATCAAGGGCTTCTCGGACATCGACTGGAACCAGTACCTGGATGCCGCCGGCTATGCCCGCACCTCGCAACTGCCCAGCGGATGGCAGCAGCCGGCGGCCACGCCACTGGCCCCCGCCCAACTGGCACGTCCCGCCAACGCGCCGTCAGCGCCGCCGGTCGAAGACACGACCAGCGAGGCCGAGCCGGCCGTCACGCCAACACCCACCAGCACGAACCCGGCCGGCATCCGATTCTGAAGCGAACCTCAATCCGGCCGTTGGATGCGCCCGGCAGTGCCGTCATCGGCGTGCCGGGCAAGGATGAGTACTGCGGCTTTCGAGAAATCCACGAGCGGCCAACTGCCGGATTTGGCGTGAAACACCCGCTGCGCCGCCACGTACCATGAAAAAACCACCCCGCGGGGTGGCTTTTTCATGGCATCGGCCCACATCTGCGGGCCGATGCACCGAGCAGCGCTCACTTGGTGACCGATTCGGCCGCTTCCTTGGCGGCTTCGGTGGCCTTGCTGGCTGCATCAGCCGCGGCCTTGGCGGCATCTTCCGCCGCGGCCTTGGCGGCATCGCCGGCAGCGCTCGCGGCATCGCTGATCGCCTGGCCCGCCGAAGCGGCGGCTTCGCCGGCTGCCGACGCGGCATTCGAGGCGGCCGTGGCCGCTTCACTGGCAGCGGTGGCGGCGGCATCGCTGGCCTGCTCGGCCGGCGCAGCGCTCTCGGCAGCCGGCGCGGCGCTTTCCGCCGGCGCAGGCGCGGGCGCAGCGCTTTCGGCCGGCTGTTCCACCGGAGCCGGCGCGGGCGCCGGGGCGGCTGCTTCTTCCTTCTGGCCACAGGCCGTGAGGGCAACGGCGGCCACCAGCGCCGCCAGGACGAGAGACTTGTTCATTTGCATGTTTCCAGCTTTGATGAATGAGGGGGTGTCTTCGAAAAATTTCGGCACGTCCGGGTCGCCGGCGTGCCGCACGAGAGAAAAGCACCCGAGCCTTTTCAACTCAAGCAAAAATTATAGCGTCTGCACTTTGATACAAAAGGCTTTCCGAGGTTTTTTGGGTCACTTCTGCACAATCCGTCACAACCCTAACGTATCCGCAGGAAACGCCGTGCTGCTGCGCGTCAGCCAGTCCTCGAGGGTCTCGCGCAACTGGCGGCGTCGTTCGGGTTCGCTGCCGCTGAAGCCCCGACTGCGCAGCACGTCCTGGCGCTCCAGCACCCATGCGGGCGTCCACAGGATGCAGGGCACGTCCTGCGCGTCCACGCCGGGCAGCCCGCGCGCGTCGATCTTGTGGGACCATTGGCGGCGCCAGGCCACGAAGCGCGGTTGCGTGCGCACCACCGTGTCGTAGCGGCGTGCCAGCAGCGTCAGGCGCTGGCCGCCGGACAGCACCCAGGACGTCAGCGACTCGATCACGGCACGCTCGCCCAGCGGCCAGTCGTGGAAGTCCGCGTCGGCCAGGATCAGCTCGCGCCAGCGGCAGCGCGCCGCCTCGGCCAGCGCCGTGCGCACCAGCTCGCGGAAGGTCTCGCGCCCGATGAACGCACCCTGCGGCAAGCCGGCCCCGGGCGCATCCGGCAGCGTGTCGTCAGTCGCCCTGTGCATGAAGCCACCCTGCCCGCCACCAATCATCCACCAGTTCGCGCGCCGGCGCCGTGAGCTGCGCGCGTGCGTGCGCGCCCAACCTGCGTTCATCGGCCAGGCGCCGCATGAGCCGGGCATCGCGCCCGCCGGCCCGATAGCCCTCGCCGTTGATGAACACGTGGCGTGCGTCGTACATCATGCGCGTACGGCGATCCAGCACCAGATCGCCCGTGGCGGCCGCGCGGACGGGCGCATCGAACCATACGCCGGGCTTGGGCTCGGTCAACCATTCGCCCAGCACCAGGGCCAGCAGGCTGGCGTCGGCGGTGGCACGGCGGACTGTCTCACGGGCGAACTCGAACAGCGCTGCGGGAATCTCGCCTGGAGCTGCAACAGCGGCCTGGCCCGGGTCCCGATAAGCCAGTTCCCCGTGCCGAGCGTCGCCTTCGTCGGCCAGGCGCTGCAGCAGTTCGCGCGCCAGCTCGCCGCGCGACGGCTGGCGAAAGCCGATCGAATACGTCATGCACTCGCCCACCGCCACGCCGTCGTGGGCCCAGTGCGGCGGCAGATAGAGCATGTCGCCGGGCTCCAGCAGGTATTCCTGCTCGGGCTCGAAGTGCGCCAGGATCTTCAGCGGCAGGCCCTCGACCAAGGACAGGTCGCGCTGGCGCCCAATGCGCCAGCGCCGCTGCCCGTGCGCCTGGAGCAGGAACACGTCATAGCTGTCGAAGTGCGGCCCCACTCCGCCACCATCGCTGGCGTAGCTGATCATCAGGTCGTCCAGCCGCGCATCGGGCACGAAGCGGAATTGCCCCAGCAACTGGTGCGCCGCGTCCAGGTGCAGGTCCACGCCCTGCACCAGCAGGGTCCAGTGCGTCTGGTTCAGAGCGGGCAGCGCGCGCCGCGCGAACGGCCCGTGACGCAGGCGCCATCGGCCTTGTGCCTGGCTCAGCAGCCGCGATTCGACGCCTTCGCGGCCAGCCAGTTCGAACAGGGCCGCGCGTGACAGCAGCGGCGTGAAGCCAGGGACCGCCTGGCGCACCAGCAGGGGCTTCTTCTGCCAGTGGCGCCGCATGAAGCGCGCAGGCGACAGGCCGCCCAGCAGGCCGAGGGGGATTGAAGGTTCCATGGGCTGCAAGCATACGCAAACCTCCCGACCCACTCGCCACGCAGCCGGCCATCGACGCGGTCTCACACGAACACGGGCGCGCGCGGCGAACGACAACTGACAACGCGCCCCTCCGATGACACAGCTGTCACACGGCGACTCGTGCCAGAGCCGGCTTCGCCGACTCCGCTCCTAAACGGACAGCGGTCTCAGCAATCGGGCTGGAAGGGCGCCGGATCCACCGGTGGCGGCTCGTCCGCCATCAGATGCTGCAACAGTACGGCACTGCCGCAGGCGAGGGTGAAGCCCAGGCCGCCATGGCCGATGTTGAGCCACAAGTTATCACCGGCACGGCTGCGACCAATCCGAGGCATGCCGTCCGGCGTTGCTGGACGTTCACCCGCCCAAGGCTGCGCTGCATCCAGATCCACGGCCGGCAACAGCTCGCGCGCCTGCTGCTTCATCAGAGCGACGCGGTCGGGCTCCACCACGTCCCCGCGCACGCCAATACCGACCATTGCAACAATGCGCAGGGTGTCTCCCAGACTCACGTAGACAGTACGTCGCTCATAGTCAGTTACGCTGATGGCGGGAGCACTCGCGCCCTGCCCGGGCACGCTGAGACTGTATCCCTTGATCGGATAGAGGAGCGGCGAGCTACCCAACGGCAACATCAGGTGCCGGCTCGCCATACCGGCAGCGATCACGAAGTGATCGGCTTGGATACGGCGGACATCACAGCGTGCCGCCACGATACGACCCCCGCGTCGCTCCAGGTAGCGTACCGGACTGTCCATGTGGATGGATACACCGTCCATGCCACACAACTGCTCGAACAGGCCTTCGGTGAGCTTCTCGCACGAACCGGCTTCCTCACTGGGCGTATAGACGGCGCCAGCGATGGTGCAACGCACTGGCGCCAACGCCGGCTCTAGGGAAACTCTGCATAACCTAGACACCACGCCTGTTGCGTGAGACAGTCGCAC
>NZ_DAOKZG010000005.1:0-121086 GCF_035325765.1 Ottowia sp. | reverse complement strand
CCGCGCCCAGTCTAGGCTTGCGGGACGTTCAGGCAGGTCAACTGAGGAAAATAGGTTGAATGACAGGCCGGGCCGTGCGCGGAGAGCGAAACACGCGCCGGCTGTCGCCAAAACGGAAATCGGATATTCAGAAAGAGGAGAGCACCATGTCTTCATCACATCTGTGGAACGGCATTGTCTTTGGTGGCGCCATCATGGGCTTCATCATCGGGGCCGGCTTTGCCTCGGGGCAGGAGATCCTGGCCTTCTACACCCACCTCGGGTTTGCCGGCAGCCTGGCTGGAGGCCTGTTCAGCATGCTGATCCTCGCGGTGGTGTTCGCCGTCATCATGGAAGATGGCCGAAAGCTCCAGTACGAAGATGCGAATGACATCCTCGAGTATTACTGCGGCAAGTACCTGGGCGAACTGCTCAAGTGGGTGGTGGCCATCGTCATGTTCCTGGTGGCATCGATCATGTTCTCGGGCGCTGGCGCAACGCTGGAGCAGCAATACGGGCTGGATCCGCTCGTCGGCCGCCTGCTCATGGCCGCCATCACGATCCTGACCGTGATCCTGGGCCTGAAGAACCTCGTCAACGTGATTGGCGTGATCGCGCCCGTCATCGCGATCTTCGCCATCGGCGTGGGCGTGGTCGGGATCGCGAGCAACCCGGCCGGCGTGACCGGATCGGATGAGCTGATTGCCAGCCTGAACCTCAATGCGCCATTTCCCAACTGGTGGACCACCGGATTCATGTACGCGGCCTACCTGACCATGGGCCTGCTCCCCTTCATCTGCGGCGTGGGCACGCAGGCCAGGACACGTGGCGAAGCCGTCGGCGGCGGCATCTTCGGTGGCGTGGGCTTCATGCTGGGCGTGATGGTGCTCGGCTTCGGCCTGATGGCGCACATCCAGGACGTGCACCACACGGAGATCCCGGCGCTCGCCCTGATCGGCACGGATTCGCCCCTGGTTTCCAACGTCTTTGCGGTGGCGTTGATGCTGGCGATCTACACGACGGCGGTCCCCATGCTGTGGACGGCGGTCAACAAGCTGGCTCCGTTCGACGGCACGCCAAGGTACCGGATCATCACCATCGTGCTGGGCGTGATTGCGCTGTTCGGCGGCCTGCTCAAGTTCTCGACCATGATCGGCATCATCTACCCGGCGCTGGGCTGGGGCGGCCTGCTCATCATCGTGTGCATGGTCTGGAAGAAGATCCGGGGCGCACGGGGGGCGTGAGCCCGAACGAGCCAAGGGTCCCTGCAGCAGACCGGTAGACGGCGGCGCGTCGGCCCCCGAGCCCCACACGATCATGATCTGCACCGGCAGCCTGCGCAGGCATTTGCGCGCGTTCCAGAAGCTGGAATACGTCAAGGAGCCAGACCCCGCGGCGGACGCGGGCGCTGCGCCGCTGCTGGATTGCTCCTTCGGCATCAACCCCTTCGGTCCCTCGAGCCGGATCGACCCGCGCCGGCTGCTCGACGGCGTGGACCTGAGCCATTACCCGCCGTTTCCATACAACGACCTGAAGGACGCGATCATCCACCACTGGAGCGGCCGCGCGGCACTCACGCACGAGCAACTCCGGGTGTGCGCGGGCTCCATGCTCATCGTCGACGCCATCAATTCACTCTTCCTGGACGCGGGAGACGCCGTGCTGGGCTACAGCCCGCAATTCCCCCAATACGTCAACAGTGTGCGGCTGCGCGGTGGCGTCTACGATGCCTGCGCGCTGGCACCCGAGCGCGATTACCGCTTTGCCGCTCAAGACCTGCTGGAGAAGCTGGAGCAGGGCCGCCACAAGCTGGTCTACCTGGATAATCCCAACAACCCGACCGGACAAATCCTGCACCTGGCGGATGTGGAAGCCATCGTGCGCGCGGCGCACCGGCGCGGGATCTGCGTCATCGTCGACGAAGCCTACGGCGACTACATGGACCCCGCCAATTCGGCCATCGGGCTGCTGGCGCGGTGGGACAACGTGTTCGTCGTGCGCTCCTTCTCCAAGGGCTATGCGCTGGCCGCGATGCGGGTGGGTTACCTGGCGGCCAGCAGTGAGTTGACCGCGTGCTACGGACTCGTGGACGATCTGCTGGTGAACCCGGTCGGGCTGGGTGCGGCCATCACGTCGCTGTCGGATGCCGACTACCTGCCCGACGTCAGAACTCGCGTGGCGCGCGTCAAGACCGAGATCACCAGCGCACTCGACAGGCTGCGGGTTGCCGCGACCGACAGCGAGGTTCCCATCTTCGTCCTGCAGCATCCGGACCCGACGGTCGATCTGTACGACCTGCTGCTTTCCCGGGGCGTGCGCACGATGTCGGGGTTCGAGGGCATGGGAAAGAATGCCGTGCGCGTGCGCATACCCGAGGCCAGCGCCGCCCTGTTGCGCATCCTGCGCCCGCTTGAGGCCGCGCTGCCCTGACGGGCGAGCGGAAGTGACTGGTGGCGGCATGCTGAACGTCGGACCTGAGCCCCACGGAAGACGGTCATGGACGCGGATTTCCGGGTGATCGGGGCAGGCATTGCCGGTGCGTCCCCGGCGCCCTGGCCGACCGGACGGGAGTGCGCCGTGCTGCCGGAGCACAAGTCCCGACCGGGATATCCCGATGCAGTCGTTTCGCAGGACATGCGGCCCGGGGCGCCGCGCATGGCGCCGGCCGAGGATCGCCTGACGCGCGCCACGGCGCGCACGCTCGGCCGGTCGCCGCGAACCCGATCCGGCCTGCGCTCCCTCCTGGCCGACGGCGGCCTCGCCGGTGGTTTCGATCCTGCGGCGCCCGGGCCCTTCTGGCTGGCCGGCCAGGGCGGTCACGGCTTGCAGGCCAGCGCCACCATGGAACAGGCCAGCGCCGCGCCGATCGTGCGCGAGGCCATCCCGTGCGTCAGAGCATCGTCTGGCGTGGCCGCCGACCTGCGGTCACCGAGTCACCCGCGCTGATGGAACGGCCTGTCAGGAAGAGACGCGAACCCGGCATGACCCCCGACCCCGATACACCGTTCCTGCTTCTGGACCGCAGCCAGGCGCGGCGCAACATAACGCGCCTTCAGGCGCATGTGCAGGCACTGGGGGCAACACTGCGCCCACACGTGAAGACCGCCAAGTCGCTGGACGTGGCACGCCTGATCTTTCCGGATGGCCCCGGCCCGATCACGGTTTCAACGCTGGCCGAGGCCGAGGCCTTCGCGACAGCCGGCTATACCGATATCCTCTACGCGGTGGGCATCACGCCCGGCAAGCTGCGCCGCGTGCTGGCCTTGCACACGCGCGGCGTGGACCTTGTGGTACTGCTGGACAACGCAGTCCAGGCGCGCGCCGTCGCGGCGGCATCCGCCGAGACCGGACAAGCCATCCCGGCCCTGATCGAGATCGATTGCGACGGCCATCGCGGCGGCATTCCACCGGATTCGGACCAGTTACTGCACCTCGCCCGGACGCTGGTGGCTGGCGGCGCCGAAGTGCGCGGCGTCATGACGCACGCCGGAGAGTCCTATTTCTGCCACACCGAGGCCGGGCGTGCGGCTGCGGCCGAGAACGAGCGTCGGGTCGCCACGCGCGCAGCCGAACGCCTGCGCGCTGCCGGGCACGCGGCACCGGTCGTCAGCATGGGCTCCACGCCCACCGCCCTTGCCGCGCGCGACCTGACCGGGGTCACCGAAGTCCGTGCGGGGGTCCATGTCTTCCTTGACCTGATGATGGCGGGCCTTGGCGTGTGCGAGACAAGGGCTGGATCATGAGCGATGCCGGCTGGACCGCGCTGTCCATCGACCACGGAACTGCGGAACAGCGCGAAAACCAGCATTTCGGGCTGGTCGCGCATCGTTCGGGCGAACTGATCCCGGACTTGCGCGTGCTGTGGCTGACCCAGGAACACGGGGTGCTGGGCATGCGTCCGGGATCGGCTCTGGCGCTGCCCGAAATCCCGGTCGGCACGCCGCTGCGCATCCTGCCCGTGCATGCCTGCGCCACGGCGTTCCAGCACGATGCCTACCACGTCATCGACGCGCCCGACGACCGGATCCAGGCCGTGTGGCCGCGCATCCGTGGCTGGTAGACACGCCCTTCAGCAGCCCGTCGCGTCATGAACCCGTCGCCTGCGAACAAGGCCCCCGTCACGCCTCAGACCCGAGCCATCCATCCTGATGCCGCTGCGTTGGTCTCGCGTCAGCCCGACTGCCAGGCTGGACTTCACAGCGCGCACCGCAGGCCGAAGTACAAGCGTCAGCCGTGCCCGTGCCGGACGAACCGGTCGGGCACGGCAAGGCTCGTGACCCAAGCGAGACGGCACGTGCATTCTTGATGGTCCGTTGCATCACCTGCGCCACGTGGAACGTCGTCCGTCCAGCGACCGGGAAGCCGGCGTGCCGAGGGTCCGTGGCCGGGTTCCCCTGGCCTCGGGATGCTTCCTCCCTCCAAAGGGCTGAGGCCCGCTGCTCCAGACCCACCAGCGCCGGCCCGGACGGGCCGTGCAGCCGCCGCCCCTGGCGGCGAGCGCCGGGGCGCAGCGACGCAAGGGGCGTCTCATTTCACCCGTCCCCGTCGCAATGCGCTGCCTGGCCGGCGAGTTGACACGCCCGCGCCGACCCGAGCCGCTGCACGGAGTTCGCGCAAGCGCCATACTTGAAGCTTGCGAGAACAAGCACGAGACGATGCCCGCCAATCCACCCAAGACCCGATCCACCCGCAGCCGCGCCAGGGCCAACGCCGCGCCGACGGCTGTCGCACCCGCACCGGTCACGCCGGCACCCGGACGCACCGCCACGCCGGCAGAACTGGCGCGCGCCTACCAGACCGTCGCCCTCGTCCTGCAAGGCGGCGGCGCGCTGGGCGCCTACCAGTGCGGCGTCTACGAGGCCCTGCACGGAGCCGGCCTGCGCCCCGACTGGTTCGTCGGCACCTCGATCGGCGCCTTCAACGCGGCCATCCTGGCCGGCAACGCGCCGGAGCGGCGCGTCGAGCGCCTGCATGAATTCTGGGACACGATCTGCGAGCCGGTCGGTCCGGCCGCCAGCGTCGCCGCTGGCGTCCGCACCCTGCTGGCCTGGTATCCGAACATCCCGCCGCTGGACCAATGGGCCAACTCCATGGGCGCCCTGGGCGCTCTCGCCTTCGGCCAGCAGGGCTTCTATCACCTGCGCATGCCGCCCCCTTTGCTGATCGGCGACGGCAGCCCGGCCACCACCAGCTTCTATGACACGACCCCGCTGAAGTCCACGCTGGAGCGCCTGGTCGACTTCAATCGCATCAATTCGCGCGCCAGTGGCGTGCGCCTGACGGTCGGCGCCGTCGAAGTCGAGACCGGCAACGACCACTACTTCGACTCCTGGCACGAGACCATCCGGCCCGAACATCTGATGGCCTCGGGCGCACTGCCGCCGGGCTTCCCGGCCATCGAGATCGACGGCAAGCACTACTGGGACGGCGGCGTGGTCTCGAACACACCGCTGGAACGGGTCTGGGACGACAAGCCACGCCGCGACAGCCTGGTGCTGCAGGTCGACCTGTGGAGCGCTCGCGGCGAGCTCCCGGTCAACATGATCGAGGTGCTCGAACGCCAGAAGGACATCCAGTATTCAAGCCGCACGCGCCTGGTCACCGACCACGGCGCGCGCATGCAGAAGCTGCGCCTGGCGATCTCGGACGTGCTGGCGCAGGCCCCCGAAGGCACGCTCGACCCGCGCCTGCGCCGCGCGCTCGCGCCCTGGGCCTGTACGCACGTGTTCAACATCGTGCACCTGATCTACCAGTCCAAGCCACACGAGGCCCAGTTCAAGGATTACGCCTTCGGCCTGGGCACCCAGCACGAACACTGGGCCGACGGCCACGCCGACATGGAGCAAACCCTGGAGTATCCGGACTTCTTCGTCAAGCCGGCGCCCGAGGTCGGCGTCGTCACGCACGACGTGCACCGCATCGTGGCGGCGCGACGCCAGCACGGGCCGCGCGCGGACAGCGCCTGAAGCAAGGCACCCCCGCGGCTCCACGCGCTGCGCGATGTTGCGCCCTCCCCCTTGAGCACCACTCGGGCGTGCCAAGGTGCGAAGCTCCCCTCGGGGGCAGCGCAGCGTGGGGGGCGTTGTGCTGGGGCGTGCCCAGTGACCCGGGAGGCCCCGGGCACGGTTGCCGCCGAGCAAGCCGACGTCAGCGCGGCTGGCCCAGCGGCAGGCGCTTGACCATGGCAAGGGTGCGCGTGTCGTAGACGATCAGGCCTGGCTCTGGTGCAGACACGCTGACCAGGGCATGGCGGCCGTCGCGCGTGAATGCCACCGCCCCCCCGACCTGGCCGGGCACCCGCAGCACGGTGGCCGTGAGCGCGTCGACGTCGATGACGATCAGGCGGTCCCGCCCGCCGGCGCTCAGCATGGCGTCGGCCCAGGCCTGCGCCACCCGCGGGTGAGCCCGGATGAAGCAGCCGGGACCGGGCACCGGAATCGAACCAGCGCGGCGCCAGGACTTGCGTTCCAGCAGGTCGATCATGGCCGTGGCCGCATTCGGGACGGCGAGCAGCACGCCGTCGCCGCGCCGCAGCGGCGTGGCCGCGCCCAGGCGCGGCTGGCCGGCGAGCGCAAATTCGGCGATCTTGCGGCGCACGTCGAGGTGCACCACCTGTACCCGCGCCTCCGCGCCATCCCCGGCCGCAGGGCGCAGCCGCCCCAGCACCAGGCGCGTATCCGGATCGAAGCCCAGATCGGTGAACGGCGCCTCCAGCGGCGTGCGGCGCATGTTCAGAAATCCCGGCTTTGCGATGCCCTCGCCCATCTTGTAGTCGTGCACCAGGCCGTCGTAGATCGGCTCGGCCCGTGGGTCGTAGGAGATCTCCCACAACTCGGCAAGTCGCTCGAACGCCACCACGAAGCTGCGGCGTGGCGCTGCGTCGGCCAGCGCCGACACAGCCGACACCTGGCGCCCATCGAGCGCGCTCGCGCCGTGCCAGCTCGCGAGGTTCAGGTCGGCATCGAACAGCAGCACGCTGGCCGGCGCCTCGTTGCCCGCCAGCAGCCAGCGCCCGTCGCTGCTCAGCGCCATCCCGCGCAGGCGCTGGCCGGCGCGCACCTCGGCCACCAGCGCCAGCGTCCGCAGGTCGAGCTTGCCGATCCAGCCCGCGCGCGAAGCGAGGAAAGCGTAGCGCCCATCCGGCGTGACCTGCGGTGCATCCAACAGAGCCGGCCGGGTCGGCAGGCGCCGCAGCACCTCCAGCCGCTCGCCGTCCACCACCGCCACCTGGTCGCGGTTGGCCTCGATCACCAGCACCAGGTCGCGCGACTCGGCCGCGACGGACACCTGCTCCGCGCGCTCCGTGTCCGCCAGCACCCGGCGCGAGGCCCGGACGGCGTCCTCGTCCCAGTCAGCCGACTGCAGCGCCGCCTCGGTGCCCGCCGGGGTTGCAAGCGCCGCCTCGCAAGCCGTCTGTGCCCCGGCCCATGCGGCCGGCAGCACGAGCAGCACCAGCACGGCCAGCAGCCGGCGGCAGCGCGGCGCACCCGACTCGAGGCCACGCTGGACCAGTCTCCGTGCCGACGCGCGCCCTGCAGGGGAATGGGAGGCGACGCTGAGTGCTGCGGCTCCAGGAGTGCCGGCCGACTCCTGGGCGGCACGAAGCGGGACAGCCGCCGGTCGACCCGCGCCCTGCAAGGGCAAGGCACGGCAATGGCTGAGGTTCGCGAGCATTGGCAACGAAGCAGGTCACCCTGGTGCTTCACGCTGCCAGGTACTCATGACAAGTCATCAGGAAGGCCGGATGCGCGGGGCACGAGGGACTGGTCCAGCCTTGCCTCAAGGCACATCGCGTCGCTCGACCACGCAGTAGCTGATCGCGTATTCGCTCTCGTCGCTGACACTGACGTGCGCCATCAACGCCTGGGCCTCGAACCAGTCGCGCAGCGCTCCGTGCAGCACGATGCGCGGCGCGCCGCTGCCCTGGTTCAGGATCTCGCAGCGACGCCAGTGCATGGGCAGGCGCATGCCCAGCCCGACGGCCTTGGAGAACGCCTCCTTGGCCGAAAAGCGCGTCGCCAGGTAGCGCAGGCCACGTTCGGGCCAGCGCGCGCCGCGGCGCTGCCATTCGGCCAGTTCGGCCTCGCCCAGGATCTTGTGCGCCAGGCGCGGGCCGTGGCGCTCGAAGCTGGCACGAATGCGCCGGATGTCGCAGATGTCGGTGCCGATGCCGTGGATCATGGGTCGTGACGACACATGCGTCGACTTGCCTCAGGCGACCGCGCGCGCGTCGGCGATGCACCGCAGGTAGGCCCGGGTGGCTCGCGCATAGCCCAGCTCCAGCGCATCGGCGATGAAGGCGTGGCCGATCGACACCTCGGCCAGGCCGGGCACGGCAGCGATGAAGGCGGGCAGGTTGTCGCGGTTCAGGTCGTGGCCGGCGTTCACGCCCAGGCCAGCGTCGCGCGCGGCCCGCGCGGCGGCGGCGTAGCGTTGCAGCTCGGCCGCCTGGCCAGGCGTGCCCCAGGCGGCAGCGTAAGGTTCCGTGTAGAGTTCGACGCGATCGGCCCCGATCGCGCGCGCGGACGCCATCTGCTCCGGCAGCGGGTCCATGAACAGGCTGACGCGCACGCCGAGTGCGCGGCACTCCCCCACCAGGGGCGCCAGGCGCTCGGCCTCCTCGGGCAGGCTCCAGCCATGGTCGCTGGTGAACTGGTCCTCGCTGTCGGGCACGAACGTCGCCTGCCGCGGCCGCACCTGGCGGATGAAGTCCATCAGGTTCTGCGTCGGGTTGCCCTCGATGTTGAACTCGGCCCGTGGCCAGGACCGCATCAGCGCGGCCAGATCGAACACGTCCTGCGGGCGGATGTGGCGCTGGTCGGGGCGTGGATGCACGGTGATGCCGTGTGCGCCCGCGGCCAGGCATTGCTCGGCGGCGCGAGTCACGCTTGGAATGCCCAGATGGCGCGTGTTGCGCACCAGGGCGACCTTGTTGACGTTGACGGAAAGCTGGACGGTCATGGCGATGGACGTGCGCGCAGGCGCTGCAGGTCCAGCATGAGCTGGCGCGTGCGCAGCATGCCCGCGCCGCAATGGTAGTGCAGCAGCGCACGCGACTGACGCTGCAGTTGCGCCCGCTGGGGTGCCGGCAGGCGCGCAGCCGCCTCCAGCGTGGCGCCGAAGGGCGCCTCCTGCGCCAGCGCCGCAGCCAGGGCGCACCACGCGCTGCCGGCCAGCCCGGCCGGCTCGTCGGCTTCCACACCACGCAGGCCGACCTCCGCCAGCAACTGGTAGCGCTGATCCGGGTCCAGCGCGGCCAGGGTCGTGGTCTCGACGTCCAGCGCCGGCAGGTGGCCGCTCTCGCGCAGCAGCAGCAGTTCGAAGGCGCGCAGCGCCGGACCGGCTGCCGCCTCGCCAGCACCCGAGGCCAGCACCTGCACCAGCGCCGCGTACGCGTCGAACAGGCGCGGGAAGGGATCCTCGCGCGCCAGCAGGCGCAGCAGCAACTCGTTGGCGTAATAACCCGACAGGAGGGCCTCACCCGTGGGCATCACCAGGCCGCCGCCCCACTCCGCGCCCTTGAGCGTCCGAATCTCGGCATCACCGGTCCAGGACAGGCGCAGCGGCTGCAGCGGCAGCAGCACCGGGCGGAAGTTGGACGAGGGCCGCTTGGCCCCCTTGGCCACCAGTGCGACGCGGCCGTACTGGCGCGTAAAAGCCTCGACGATGACGCTGGACTCGCTCCAGTCGTAGTGGTGCAGCACGTAGCCGGGCTCGTGGGTGACGCGCTTCACGGCGCCCGCCCTCGCCACGCTCCGACCGTGCTGCAGCGGCTCACGGCCGCTCCCACGGCGCAATGGGGCCGGCCGTGAGAGCAAAGAGTGGGTGCAGCGCCGGCGTATCCACGTCCGCCCAGCGTGCGAGCCAGTCGGGACTGCGCACGGCCAGCTTGGCGCGCAGGTGGCGCCATTCGTGATCACGCTGGCCCGTGGTGGCGGAAATCGGCACCACCACAGAGGACACGACGCCGATTCTGCTTGCATCGAAGCGATAGCCCCGCTGTACAGACTCGGTCAGCACGCTGGCCAGATAACCGTCGATGGCGGCCAGGGGGAAAGGCTGGACGGCAAAGCGCTGCAACTGCGGATGCTGCGTATAGCCGCGTGTGCGGCCGGCCAGCACGGCGCGCGCCAGCAGCGTCTCACGCCAGAGCGCCACCAGCCCCTTGGGGTCGAGGTAGCGTGGATGAAGGGTCCAGATGCGCACGCGCAGCCCGGATCACTCGTAGCCGAAGCTGCGCACCCGCGCCTCGTCGTCGGCCCAGCCGGAGCGCACCTTGACCCAGAGCTCGAGATGGACCTTGCAGTCCATCGAGCGCTCGAGCTCCTGGCGCGCCTCGGTGCCGATGCGCTTCAGGCGCTCGCCCTGCTGGCCGATCACCATCGCCTTGTGGCTCTCGCGCTCGACCACGATGCTGGCGGCAATGCGCACCATGCGTCCGTGCGCGCGGCTCTCCTCCTCGTCGAAGCGGTCGATCACCACGGTCGACGTGTAGGGCAGTTCGTCGCCGGTGAGGCGAAACAGCTTCTCGCGCACCACCTCGCCAGCCAGGAAGCGCTCGCTGCGGTCGGTCAGTTCGTCGGCAGCGTACCACCAGGGCTGCTCGGGCAGGTAGCGCGCGCAGACCTCGAGCAGCCGCTGCACGTCGCGCGGGTTCTTCGCCGACATCGGCACGAATTCGGCGAACGGGTGGCGCTCCTGCATGCCCTTGAGCCAGGGCGCGAGCTCGGCGCGCCGGTGCACGCGATCCAGCTTGTTGGCCACCAGCAGCGCCGGTGTGCCGGGCCTGAGCAGCGACAGCACCTTGGCATCGGCCAGCGTGAAGTTGCCGGCCTCGACCACGAACAGCACCAGGTCGACGCCGTCGATGGCGCCCAGCACGGCGCGATTGAGCGAGCGATTGAGGGCCGTGCCGTGCCGCGTCTGGAAGCCGGGCGTGTCGACGAACACGTATTGCGTGCCGCCACCCTGCCCGTCCTCCAGCGTGCGGATGCCGGTGATGCGGTGGCGCGTGGTCTGTGCCTTGCGGCTGGTGATGCTGATCTTCTGCCCGACCAGGGCGTTCAGCAGCGTCGACTTGCCGACGTTGGGACGCCCGACGATGGCGACCAGGCCGCAGCGCTGCACGCCCTGCGCGCCGGCGGTCGGCAGCGCGGGAGGCTGCGGCGCGTCACTGGGCGCGGTTGGCTCGGTCACGGGGTCCGGCGGTTTCATCCTCGACTCTGCAGCTCGCGCAGCATGATGGCGGCGGCGGCCTGTTCGGCAGCACGGCGCGACGCACCCTGGCCCAGCGTCTGCAGGCCCAGTTCAGCGACCCGGCACGCGACCTCGAAGGTCTGCCGGTGGGCGGCGCCCAGCACATCCGTCACCTCATAGTGCGGCAGGTGCATCTTGCGGCCTTGCAGCCATTCCTGCAAGCTCGTCTTCGCATCCTTGGCGGCGCTGGAAAGCGCCGGCGTGATCTCGACGGCGTCGAACAGCCGTCCCACCAGCGCCGCCGCGGCACTGAAGCCACCGTCCAGGTAGACCGCGCCGATCACCGCCTCGAGCCCGTCGGCGAGGATCGAGGGTCGGCGCTGGCCGCCCGAGCGCAGTTCTCCCTCGCCCAGCCGCATCAGGGCCGGCAGGTCGAGGTCGAGGGCCAGTCGGTGCAGGCTGTCCTGGCGCACCAGTTGCGCGCGCACGCGTGACAGGTCGCCCTCGGGCAACTCGCCCAGCGCGTCGTACAGCAGGTGCGCCACCGCCAGGCCCAGCACCGAATCCCCGAGGAATTCCAGGCGCTCGTTGTGGTCGGCCGAGAAGCTGCGATGCGTCAGTGCGCGCTGCAGCAGCGCGATGTCGCGAAAGCGATAGTGCAGCCGCTGCTGCAGCACCTGCAAGGGCGCGTGCGCCCGATCTGGCGCGCGCACCGGGGCCTGGCCTCGATCAGTTGTAACCACTCGCCGATGAGCCGCGGTACTTGATCAGCAGGTAGGCCGGACCAAACAGCGGGATTTCCTTGTCGTAGGCAAAATTGACGACCACCTTGTCATTCACCTTGGTGACTTCCAGGTCCTTGCCGGTGATGGAGTCGATGTAGTCGACCGCGGCCGTGCGGTCGAACGAGGCGCGCACCGCCGGCACGGTGTCGCCGTCGGCCGCCGCCTTCTTGACCGCCTTCTGGATCGACATGAACTCGGTGAAGGTGGGCGTCACCTTGGCGCCGACGATCGCGGCGAAGGCCAGGACCACGCCCAGGAACAGCAGGCCGATGAAGGAAATGCCACGCTGCGACGCTGCCATCGAATGTTTCACGGTTGCTCCCTTCCCAAATCACTGGAACGATCCGATGCGCCCCAGGTTGCCGAAATTCATCCACACGAAAAAGGCCCGACCCACGATGTTGGCGTCCGGCACGAAACCCCAGTAGCGTGAATCGAGTGAATTGTCGCGGTTGTCGCCCATCATGAAGTAATGCCCTTCGGGCACCTTGCAGGTGACCCCCTCGACGCTGTAGCGGCAATTGTCGCGGTATTCGAAGGCATCGGGGTTGCCGATCAGCGCGGCACGGCGCTGATCGACGATGATTCGGTGATTGTTGGCACCCAGGCGCTCCTCGAACTGCTTGAAATACGTCATCGTCGACTCGTCGAAGAAGTCCGACAGCGCGGTTTCAGGCACCACCTCGCCGTTGATGGTCAGGCGCTTGTCCAGGTAGGCCACCTCGTCGCCCGGCAGGCCGATCACGCGCTTGATGTAGTCGATGCTGGGCTGCGGCGGGTAGCGGAACACCACCACGTCACCGCGCTGGATCGGCTTGCCCTCGGTGATGCGCGTGTTGGCGACCGGCAGCTTGAGGCCGTAGGTGAACTTGTTGACCAGGATCAGATCGCCCACCAACAGGGTCGGGATCATCGAACCCGACGGGATCTTGAACGGTTCGAACACGAACGAGCGCAGCACGAACACGATCAGGATCACCGGAAACAGCCCGGCCGTCCAGTCCAGCCACCAGGGCTGGTGCAGCAGGCGCTCGCGCGCCGCCGCGAGCTCCGCGTCATCGACCTGGCTGATGCCCCGGGCCGCCAGTTCGGCGCGGCGTCGCTCGCGCTGCGCCTCCAGTTTCGCCACGGCGGCGCGGCGGCGCGGCAGGAACAGCAGCCGCTCGGCGACCCAGTAGACCCCGGTGACCACCGTCGCCAGCAGCAGCAGCAGCGCGAAATTGCCCTCGATCGCGCCGCCATACCAGGCGGCGCCGTAGGCGACGAAGGCCGCGAGGACCACGGCGGTGAGCAGGGGCATCATTCCTCCACCTGCAGGATGGCGAGGAACGCCTCCTGCGGTACTTCCACCGATCCGATCTGCTTCATCCGCTTCTTGCCTGCCTTCTGCTTTTCCAGCAACTTGCGCTTGCGCGAGACATCACCACCGTAGCATTTTGCCAGCACGTTCTTGCGCAGCGCCTTGATGTTCTCGCGCGCGATGATGTGCGCGCCGATCGCGGCCTGGATCGCGACGTCGAACTGCTGGCGGCTGATGATTTCGCGCATCTTCGCCACCACCGCCCGGCCGCGCGCCTGAGCCTGGCTGCGGTGCACGATGATGGAGAGCGCATCGACGCGCTCGCCGTTGAGCAGGATGTCGACCTTGACCACGTCCGACGGACGGTATTCCTTGAACTCGTAGTCCATCGAGGCGTAGCCGCGGCTGACCGACTTCAGGCGATCGAAGAAGTCGAGCACGATCTCCCCCAGCGGCAGTTCATAGGAGAGCATCACCTGACGACCGTGATACTGCATGTTGAGCTGCACGCCGCGCTTCTGGTTGCACAGCGTCATCACCGGGCCGACGTAGTCCTGCGGCATGAACAGGTGCACCGTGACGATGGGTTCGCGGATCTCCTGGATGCGGTCCGGGTCGGGCATCTTCGACGGGTTCTCGACCTGGATCACCTCGCCATCGGCCTTCTCGACCTGATAGACCACGCTTGGCGCCGTGGTGATCAGGTCCTGGTCGAACTCGCGCTCGAGCCGCTCCTGCACGATCTCCATGTGCAGCAGGCCGAGGAAGCCGCAGCGGAAGCCGAAGCCCAGCGCCTGGCTGACCTCGGGTTCGTAGTGCAGCGAGGCGTCGTTGAGCTGGAGCTTCTCCAGGCTGTCGCGCAACTGGTCGTACTGGTTGGCCTCGGTCGGATAGAGCCCGGCGAACACCTGCGGCTGCACCTCGTTGAAGCCTGGCAGCGGCTCCCGCGCCGGGCCCAGGTTGTTCGGCAGCTTCTTCTCCAGCGTGATGGTGTCGCCGACCTTGGCCGCCTTCAGCTCCTTGATGCCGGCAATGATGTAGCCGACCTCGCCCGCGCGCAGCACGTCGCGCGGCTGCTGCGCCGGCGTGAACACGCCGAGCTGGCCGGCGTCGTAGGCGGCGCCGGTGGCCATCATCTTGAAGCGCTCGCCCTTCTTCAGCTGGCCATCGACCACGCGCACCAGCATGACCACGCCGACATAGGCATCGAACCACGAATCGATGATCATGGCGCGCAGCGGCGCCTCGGGCTGGCCGCGCGGCGGCGGCACCTTGGCCACGATCAGTTCCAGCACGTCGTCGATGCCCATGCCGGTCTTGGCCGAAATCGCGATCGCCTCGCTCGCATCGATGCCGATCACGTCCTCGATCTCGGTCTTGGCGTTCTCGGGATCGGCCTGCGGCAGGTCCATCTTGTTGAGCACCGGCAGCACCTCGACCCCGAGCTCGAGCGCGGTGTAGCAGTTGGCCACGGTCTGCGCCTCGACGCCCTGCGAGGCATCGACCACCAGCAGCGCGCCCTCGCAGGCCGACAGCGAGCGGCTGACCTCGTAGGAGAAGTCGACGTGGCCCGGCGTGTCGATCAGGTTCAGGTGGTAGACCTGACCATCGCGCGCCGTGTACTGCAGCGCGGCAGTCTGCGCCTTGATGGTGATGCCGCGCTCCTTCTCGATCTCCATCGAGTCGAGGACCTGGGCCTGCATCTGGCGCTCCGCCAGGCCGCCGCAACGCTGGATCAGGCGGTCGGCCAGGGTCGACTTGCCGTGATCGATGTGCGCGATGATCGAGAAATTCCGGATGTGATCCATGCGGCAACAAGAGCCAGTGACAACGGGGCCCCGGTGGGAGACCCACGAAAAAAGGGCGCGCCGTTGAGCTGACGCGCCCTGAACCAACAATCTATGGCAACTGCGATGGTTGGAATGTCATTGTAGGCAAAAAGCTGGCGTGCCCAAGTCCCCAGTTGGTAACTGGAAACGTTGCAATAAAACAACATTGACACCCACTCCCGGATGCCCATCGCGCCGAGTCACGCGCAACGCATGAGGGGCCGCGACTCCGGAGGCCCCGAAGCGGGGCTTCGCGCATCCCCCTTCCAGGGCAAGGCGTGCAGCGCCATGGGGGGCGTCTTCCCTCACCGCGCCGGTCGCACCAGCACGAACTGCACCAACTCGCCGCGCTGCACCAGCATGTTGACCAGCTTGTCCGTGTCGACCTTGGCCACCGCAGCCTCGAACTCGCGCACGTTGCCGACCTCGATGTTGCCCACGGCCAGCACGATGTCGCCCTCGCGCAGGCCGGCTCGCGCGGCGGCATCGGTCGCCGCCTCGACGCGCACCCCGTGACGCAGCCGCAATTCCTTGCGCTCGGCCGCCGTCAGGTCAGCCACCGTCAGGCCCAGCGCCTGCGCCTTGCCCGTCGGCACCGCCGCGCTCTCGGCGGGAGCGGGCTGCTGGCTCGCGGCGACCTGCTCGGGCTCGAGTTCGGCGATGGTGATCGTCAGCTCGCGCTCCTGGCCGCGGCGAAACACCGTCATGCGGCTGCGCGTGCCGGGCCTGGTGTTGCCCACCAGGCGCGGCAAATCGGAGGCCTTCTCGATCGCCGCGCCGTCGAAGCGCACGATGATGTCGCCCGCCTCCACGCCGGCCTTCTCGGCCGGCGAATCGGCCTCGACGTTGCGCACCAGCGCGCCGCGCGGCCGGCCCAGGCCGATCGATTCCGCCACCTCGCGCGTCACCTGGTCGATGCGCACGCCGATGCGCCCGCGCGTGACGCGGCCCGAGCTGCGCAACTGCTCGCTCACGCGCATCGCCTCGTCGATCGGAATGGCGAACGAAATGCCCATGAAGCCGCCCGAGCGCGAGTAGATCTGGCTGTTGATGCCGACCACCTCGCCGCGCATGTTGATCAACGGCCCGCCCGAGTTGCCAGGATTCACCGCCACGTCGGTCTGGATCGAGGGCAGGTAGTCGCCGGTATCGCGCTGCTTGGCGCTGACGATGCCGGCGGTGACGGTGTTCTCCAGGCCGAATGGCGAGCCGATCGCCAGCACCCATTCGCCGACGCGCAGGCGGTTCACGTCGCCGATGCGCACGAACGGCAGGTCGGTGGCCTCGATCTTCACCAGCGCGACGTCGGTGCGCTTGTCGGCACCCACGATACGGGCCTTGAATTCGCGCTTGTCGGTCAGCGTGACCAGCACCTCGTCGGCGCCGTCCACCACGTGCGCGTTCGTCATCACGTAGCCATCGGCCGACAGGATGAAGCCCGAACCGACGCCACGCGGCACCTCCTGCTCGGGCAGTTGCGGGCTGGGACGATTCTGGCGCGGCGCCGGCCTGGGCAGGTTGGGCAGCGGCACGCCGAAGAAGCGGCGGAAGAACTCGCGCATCTCCTCGTCCATCTGGCCCTCGCCGGCATCGCCCATGCGCACCCGCTCGCGGGTTCGGATGTTGACCACGGTGGGACTGACCTGCTCCACCAGGTCGGTGAAATCGGGCAGGCCGCGCTGCACCGCCGCGGGCTGGGCCTGCACCGCGGGCGCCACCAGCAGGCCGCAACCGCTCAGCAGCAAGGGCAGGGAGACGGCGATTGCGGCACGTCGCGTGAAATCAAGAAAGCGCATGGACTAAAACCAAGGGAGAGTACGAACTGGAAAAGCAGAATGCATCGCGATCGGCCGCGGCCGGCGGTTGATTCATCGTCACTGGCCGTCGCGCGCCAACCCTTCGGCCAGGCGCGTCAGGGTCAGCGACGGCACCTCGCCCACCAGGGTCAGCCACCACGCGCCGGCCTCGTCCGGCCAGCGACGGCTCATGGCATGGGTGGCGCCCATGGCCGACATGCCTTCCTGCCGGTGGCGTCGCGGATCGAACGGCTCGATGAACAGGGACACCGTGGCCAGGCCATCGGAGAACACCCATTGCAGGGTCTGCGCCGAACCGGCAATCTGGCGCTGGTAGGCCGCCAGTGGCTGGAATCCGGCCACCGGCTGCTTCATGATCCACCCGGTGGCCGCGGCGTCGACACGATGGCGTTCCACCTGCTCGCTCTGGAAGCCATCGGCACTGGGCAGCGCCAGGTGCGGGCGGACCGCCTCCAACGGCACGTCGAGCCGCAGTTCCGAGAAGGCCGACTGCTCGAGCACCTGGCCGCTGGCGTCCAGCGTCTGCGTCTTCAGGACCAGCCCGGTCTGCCGCTCGCTCCAGATGCGGTAGCCAAAGCGCAGATCGTCGTCCGGGCGGAACAGGACAATGTCGGCATCCAGGCCGGCGACGCGTCCCTGCCCGAGTTCGTGCACCCCATAATGGTCAGCGATCGAGTCGCTCCCGCCGGGACGCAGCAGGTTCGGAAAAACGCCCCCCGGATCGCGCTGCTCGGAGCGAATGCGGCGGCTTTGCGGCAACAGGGTCGTGACCTGATCGTTGTAGCGAAAGGTGCTGCGCGGCGCGCCGGTCAGGGTGTCAACCCGCTCGAGCTGTTCGCGGCCCTCGCACGCATGCCAGATGCGCGCACTCGACATCGCGCCGGTCGCCGACGAGACCACGTAGGTGCCAACATAGCTGGCGACGGTGGTACCGTGCTGCAGCCGCTCCAGCCATTGCTCGATGCCGCGTTGCGGCGGGCCATAGTCTGGCTGGGACGGCGCCGCCGCCGCCAGTCCCAGCACGCCGCCCGCGCACCACAGCAGGGCCAGTCGATGCAGGCCTCGCAGGCAGGCGCGCCGCGCCGCGCCTTGGCGGCGCGGCAGGCTCCGCAGGTCCACCACCACCGCACTCAACGCCCGGATCCCTCGAAGGTCGCGCTGCGCAGGAAGCCCGACGGATTGCCGAACGCAGCCACGCCGCTGCTCTGCTGGTGCGCGGCGAGCAGGCGGTCGAGTTCGGGGTCGCGCAGCATGACCGTGTTGCGGCCCGCGACGGACGCATCCGCCAGCACCGGGCGCGGCGTGCGCTCGGCTCCGGCCGCCGCGTCCGGCGCCGGCTGCTGCAGCGCCAGCTGAGCACCCCCGGGGGCCGGTGCCAGGCCCGCCAGGGCACCCCAGCCCAGCACTGCGACGGCCGCGAACGAGGCCAGGCCCGCCACCAGCTTCCAGCGAAACACCGCGTCGTTGGCGGCTGGCCGGGTGGGGTCGGGCAGCGCCGCCGCCCTGGCCGCGCGCAGGCCGGACTCGCCCAGGTCCGGCAGCACGTCAGCACCCCGGTCCCAGGCCGCGAGTTCCGGTGCGCGCAGCACGTCGCCGATGAGCTGGTAGACATGCCAGCACTCGCGTGCCTCGCGGTGTGCCAACGTGCTCAGCGCCGCTTCGAACTCGGCGCCGGCCAGCCGGCCGTCCACCAGATCGGAAATCCGGGCGTTCTCGGGAATGATGTCGCTGTCTGGCTGCATGGGGACCTTCTTCTTGCTCGAACCGCCGCCACCGGCGGTCACCACCGCTTGCCCGACTGGTGGCTCAGCAGCGGCCGCACCCGTGCCGAGATGGCTTCCCGGGCCCGGAAGATGCGGCTGCGCACGGTACCGATCGGGCAATTCATGGCTTGTGCGATCTCTTCGTAACTCAGGCCTTCAATCTCGCGCAGGGTGATGGCCTGGCGCAGGTCATCGGGCAGCGCCTCCATGGCGGCGTTGACGGCAGCGGCGATTTCCCGCGCCGCCAATTCCGACTCGGGCGTGGACTCCGAAATTAGTTCATTTTCGCGTCGGGAAGTTTCATCATCGTCCTCCGACGAACGCAGCGCCGACTCGGTCACCACCGGATCACGCTTGAGTTCGAGCAGGGTCTTCTTCGCCGTGTTCACGGCAATTCGGTAGAGCCAGGTGTAGAACTGCGCCTCGCCGCGAAACTGCGGCAACGCGCGCCACGCACGGATGAAGGTCTCCTGCGCGATATCGGGCACCAGGTCGACGTCGCGCACGAAGCGGCCGATCAGGCGCTCGATGCGGCGCTGGTACTTGATCACCAGCAATTCGTAGGCACGCGCATCCCCCGCAGCGGCACGCTGCACCAGCAGCACTTCGCTGTCGGCGGGAGAGGCGGGTGACGGGTCGGACACGAGGTGGCACGCGCTGCGCGAACGAAAAACCCACTCAGCCGGAAGCGGCCTCGGACGACGATGCCGGGCCGTGGCGGGGTGGGCTGCCGGAATATAGCGCACAGCGCAGCAGGTGCCAGCGCGCCGGACCGTGCCGTGCGGCCTGGGCCCAGCACCAGCGGCCGCCGACGCCGGCCAGGTCGACGCCGTGCAGGAGCAGCGCGCGCTGCAGGTCGAGCCGCACCTCCACGCTGGCCAGCGGGCGTTCGCGCCCATCCACGTGCAACCACCAGTTGGCGCCATCCCATACCAGTTCGCCAGCCTGCTGGCCGCGCCAGAACCGGCGCAGGCCCAGGCCGGTGCCAAGCGCCGCCGCCAGCAGCAGGGCGAGCCGGGGTGCCGGCAGCCGGCTGGCGCCCCCTGCCAGCAGCAGGGCCGCCGCGGCCACGACACCCGCGAGCCAGAGCGCCAGCAACAGGCGCGCCAGCCAGGGCGTGGGCCCGACCGCATGACGGACCGCCGGTGCGCCAGCCGGCTGCAGGCCGGGTGCCGCCCGATCCGCGCCGGAATCACCCGGCCTGGAGGTCAGATGCGCTTGAATACCAGGGAGCCGTTGGTGCCGCCGAAGCCGAAGTTGTTCTTCAGCGCCACCTCGATCTTCATGTCACGCGCCGTGTTGGCACAGTAGTCCAGGTCGCACTCGGGATCCTGGTGGAAGATGTTGATCGTCGGCGGGCTCTTCTGCTCGTGCACGGCGAGCACGGTGAACACGCTCTCGATGCCGCCGGCGCCGCCCAGCAGGTGGCCCGTCATCGACTTGGTCGAATTCACCACCACCTGGCGCGCGGCGTCGCCGAGCGCCGCCTTGATGGCATTGGTCTCGTTCACGTCACCCAGCGGCGTCGAGGTGCCGTGGGCGTTGAGGTAGTGGACCTGGTCGGGGTTGATGCCGGCATCGCGCAGGGCGTTGACCATCGAGCGGCGCGGCCCGTCGACGTCGGGTGCGGTCATGTGGAAGGCGTCACCGCTCATGCCGAAGCCGGCGAGCTCAGCGTAGATGCGCGCCCCGCGCGCCTTGGCATGCTCGTATTCCTCGAGCACCAGCACGCCCGAGCCCTCGCCCAGCACGAAGCCGTCGCGATCCTTGTCCCAGGGACGCGAGGCCGTCTTCGGATCGTCATTGCGCGTCGACAGGGCGCGCGCCGCGGCAAAGCCGCCGACGCCCAGCGGCGAGACCGTGGCCTCGGCCCCACCGGCGACCATGACGTCGGCGTCGCCATGCTCGATCAGGCGGGCCGACACGCCGATCGCGTGCAGGCCGGTGGTGCAGGCCGTGACGGTGGCGATGTTCGGGCCCTTGAAGCCGAAGCGAATCGAGGCGTGGCCCGAGATCATGTTGATGATCGAGGCCGGAACGAAGAATGGCGAAATACGCCGTGGCCCGCGATTCGACAGTTCGATCTGTGTCTGCTCGATCAGCGGCAGGCCGCCGATGCCCGAACCGATGTTGCAGCCGATGCGAGCCGCCTCATCCGGGTCGAGCGCCTCGCCGGTGCGCAGCCCCGCATCCGCCACCGCCTGTGCCGCCGCCACCAGGCCCAGGTGGATGAAGCGGTCCATGTGCCGCGCTTCCTTTTCCGGGATGTGGTCGGCGGCGTTGAAGCCCTTGACTTCGCCCGCGAACTGGCAGGCGTAGGCACTGGCATCGAACTGCGTGATGCGATCGATGCCGGAACGCCCGGCCAGCAGGCTGGCCCAGGATTCGGCCACCGTGTTGCCCACGGGGCCGACGCAGCCCAATCCGGTGACGACGACTCGGCGCCGGAACATGGGCGATCAGGCCTTCTTGCTGTTGGCGTAGTCGATCGCGGCCTGCACCGTGGTGATCTTCTCGGCGTCCTCGTCGGGAATCTCGATGCCGAACTCATCCTCCAGCGCCATCACCAATTCGACGGTGTCGAGCGAGTCGGCGCCCAGATCGGCCACGAAGGCCTTCTCGTTGGTCACCTGGGACTCTTCCACGCCGAGTTGCTCGGCGATGATTTTCTTGACACGTGCTTCGATATCGCTCATGGGTTCCCTCTGAGGGTTGGAAAAAGACTGGATTCTAGCCGGCCGGGTAAGGTGCCCGACCCGGGGCCGCGTTCGGTGGCAACGCGCCGATCATGCCATGTACATGCCGCCGTTGACGTGCAGTTCCTGGCCGGTGACGTAGGCCGCCTCGGGACTGGCGAGATAGGCGACCGCGTGCGCGACGTCGGCCGGCCGGCCCAGGCGGCCGATCGGAATCTGGCCCGTCAACGCCGCCTTCTGTTCGTCCGACAGCGCCGCCGTCATGTCGGTGGCGATGAAGCCCGGCGCCACGCAATTCACGGTGATGCCGCGGCTGCCGAGTTCGCGCGCCAGCGCGCGCGTCATGCCGGCCACGCCGGCCTTGGCCGCCGCGTAGTTGGCCTGGCCCGGGTTGCCCGAGGCGCCGACCACGCTGGTGACGCTCACGATGCGCCCGTAGCGCTGCTTCATCATCGGACGCATGACGGCACGACAGAGGCGAAACACCGCCTTCAGGTTGGTGTCGAGCACCGCGTCCCAGTCCTCGTCCTTCAGGCGCATGGCGAGCATGTCGCGCGTGATGCCGGCGTTGTTGACCAGCACGTGCAACGCGCCATGCTCCCGGACGATGGATTCGACCAGGGACTCGGCGGCCGGCGCATCGTTGACGTCCAGCATCGCGCCGCGGCAGCCAGGATGCGCCGCCAGCGCGGCGCTGATGCGTGCGGCACCGTCCTCCGTGGTGGCGGTGCCGACCACCTTCAGGCCGCGGGTCGCCAGTTCCTGCGCGATCGCGGCGCCGATGCCGCGCGACGCGCCGGTCACCAGGGCCACCTGGCCAGCCATTGCGGGTTCGCTCATGTCACTCTCCCGGGTTCAGGCCAACAGGCCCTGGACCTCGGCCAGCGTGGCCGGATCGTACAGGGCCGCCGCCGCCAGTTCGGCATCGATGCGCCGCGTCATGCCTGCCAGCACCTTGCCCGGGCCGCACTCGACCACGGTGGCGACTCCGAGCGACTTGATCTTTCGCACGCACTCGACCCAGCGCACCGGGCCGAAGGCCTGGCGGTACAGTGCGTCGCGAATGCGATCGGGATCGGATTCGATGGCGACGTCGACGTTGTTGACGACCGGGATGCGCGGCGCCGCCAGCGCCACCTCGGCCAGGCGCGTGCGCAGCTTCTCGGCCGCCGGCTTCATCAGGCTGGAATGAAACGGCGCCGACACCGGCAGCGGCAGCGCGCGCTTGGCGCCCAGGCCCTTGAGCAGCTCGCAGGCCTTGTCGACCGCCGCCTTCGAGCCGGCGATCACGGTCTGCACCGGATCGTTGAAGTTGACGGCCTCGACGACTTCGCCCGGCTGGCCGAGCGCGGCCGTGGCCTCGGCGCAGCCGGCCTGCACCCTGGCCGCGTCCAGGCCGAGGATGGCCGCCATGGCACCGGTGCCCACGGGCACTGCCTCCTGCATGGCGGCGGCGCGCAGGCGCACCAGCGGCACGGCGTCGGCCAGGCTCAGGGCCTCGGCCGCGACCAGGGCGGAGTACTCACCCAGCGAATGCCCGGCCAGCGCGGCGGGCAGCGCCCCACCCGCGGCGCGCCAGGCGCGCCAGCAGGCCACGCCGGCCACCAGCATCACGGGCTGGGTGTTGGTGGTGAGCGCCAGGGCTTCCTTCGGGCCCCCGGCAATCAGCGCCGCCAGATCCTCGCCCAGCGCATCGGACGCCTCGCGCAGCGTCTCGCGCACGGCCGGGTGCTCGCCCCAGGCGTCCAGCATGCCGACCGACTGCGAGCCCTGGCCGGGAAATACGAATGCAAACGGTTTCATGCGCCTCCTGCCTTGCTGTTCCAAAGTTCCCACGCAGCGCCCCGCTGCACCGCCCGGCTACATCCTCAGCAGCACCGCGCCCCAGGTAAAGCCACCGCCGACACCCTCCAGCAGCACCACCTGGCCGGGCTTGACCTGGCCGGTGCGCACGCCGTGGTCGAGTGCCAGCGGGATCGAGGCCGCCGAGGTATTGCCGTGCTCCTGAACCGTGACGATCACCTTCTCGGGCGGCAGGTGCAGCTTCTTCGCGGTGCTCAGCATGATGCGGATGTTGGCCTGGTGCGGAACCAGCCAGTCGATGTCCGAAGCCGGCACGCCCGCCTTGTCCAGCACCGCGCGGGCCGCCTTGTCGAGAACCCCCACAGCCAGCTTGAACACCGCCTGCCCGTCCATGCGCAGCAGCGGGTCGCCCAGCACCGAACCGCCGGAAACATGCCCTGGCACGCACAGGATGTCGACGTACTTGCCGTCGGCATGCAGGTCGGTGGCCAGGATGCCCGGCTGCTCGGACGCCTCGAGCACGACGGCGCCGGCGCCGTCGCCGAACAGCACGCAGGTGCCGCGGTCGTCGAAGTCGAGCAGGCGCGAGAACACTTCGGTGCCGATCACCAGCGCGCGCGTCGCCGTGCCGTTGGCGATCAGTGCGTCGGCCACCGTGAGCGCGTAGACGAAACCGCTGCACACGGCCTGCACGTCGAATACCGGACAGCCGCTGATGCCCAGCTTGTGCTGCACGATCGCGGCGGTGGAGGGAAACACCATGTCCGGCGTCGAGGTGGCCACCACGATCAGGTCGATGTCGGTGGGCTGCAGGCCGGCCGCCGCCAGCGCCGCGTGCGCGGCCGGCACCGCCAGGTCGCTGGCCAGCACGTCGGGCGCGGCGAAATGCCGCGCCTCGATGCCGGTGCGCTCGACGATCCATTCGTTGGAGGTCTCGATCCCACGCGCGGCCAGTTCGGCCGCCAGGTCGGCGTTGGTTACGCGGCGGGGCGGCAGGTGGCTGCCGGTGCCGGTGATGCGGGAGTAGCGTCGCGTCATCGGGTTCGGGGAACAGGTCTCACGATCCGGTGCCGCCGGCCGGCCCGGCCAGTGCCGCACCCGCCTCGCTGGCCGCACGCGGCGCAAGCACCGGCGCCGCATGGGCTATGCGCTCCTGCACACGATCCAGCAGCCGGTTGTGCGCCGCATCATACGCGCGCTCGAGTGCCTGGCCGAAAGCCAGCGCGTCGGCCGAGCCATGGCTCTTGAACACCAGGCCGCGCAGCCCCAGCAGCGCCGCGCCGTTGTAGCGCCGGTGGTCGGTACGGCGCTTCAGCGCCTTGAGCACCGGATAGGCCACGACGGCGGCCAGCCGGGTCAGCAGGTTGCGCGAGAACTCTTCCCGGAGGAAGCCGCCGATCATGGTCGCCAGCCCCTCGATGGTCTTGAGCGCCACGTTTCCGACGAAACCGTCGCACACGACGATGTCGGCCACGCCGGTGAAGATGTCATTGCCCTCGACGTTGCCGACGAAATTCAGGTCGCCCGCGGCGGCGGCGGCGCGCAGCAGTTCGCCGGCGCGCTTGATTTCATCGCCCCCCTTGATGGCTTCCTCGCCGATGTTGAGCAGGCCGACGGTGGGGTGGGCCTCCCCCTTGAGCACCGACACCAGGGCCGAACCCATGACGGCGAACTGCAGCAGGTGCTCAGCCGAGCAGTCAACGTTGGCCCCGAGATCGAGCACCGTCGTCGCCCCGCCCTGCATGTTGGGAATCTGGGTCGCGATGGCGGGTCGCTCGATGCCCTCCAGGGTCTTGAGCAGGTAGCGGGCGATCGCCATCAGCGCGCCCGTGTTGCCGGCCGACACCGCCACCTGGGCGGCACCGTCCTTCACCTGCTGGATCGCCACGCGCATCGACGAGCCCTTCTTCTTGCGCAGCGCCGTCTCGATCGAGTCGTCCATGCCCACCACCTCGCGCGCCGCGACCACGCGGGCGCGCGGGTGCTGGAACGCGGCCAGCGGCTGCGACTGGCCGACCAGCAGCAGCTGGCTGTCGGGGTGGCGTTCGAGGAATTCGCGACAGGCTGGCAGGGTCACCGCGGGGCCATGATCCCCACCCATGCAATCGACAGCCAAGACGATCATGCGAGCCCCTGCGGAAGCCGCAGCGGCATCCGCGAGTAAGAAGAAAACCGAAGTCGGGAATGAAACGAGCCCGCAGCCGCCAGCGCGGATCCGGGCTCGTCAAGTATAGAACCGGCGACCGGTAGCGCCGCGCCCGGGCCCGCCATCACGCGCGCCCGGCGGACCGGCCCGGCATGCCGGCGATCAGGCCTCGGCCTTGGGCTTGATGACCTGGCGGCCGCGGTAGTAGCCGTTCGGGCTGATGTGGTGGCGCAGGTGCGTCTCGCCCGTGGTCGGCTCGACCGCGACGCCAGGCCTCGCCAGCGCGTTGTGCGAGCGATGCATGCCCCGCTTGGAGGGCGACTTCTTGTTTTGCTGAACAGCCATGATGGCTCCTTCGTCGTCAATTCGATCCGGCCCTCGAGCCGGATCATTCGTGCAATGGGCGACCTGGCACCCGATCGGGGGAAATTCGCTCCGGCCGCGCGCCGGGTGATCTCGCATCCCGATGCCCAGCCTCGCACGCCCTGGCGTGCAAGCCGCGAAAAACCGCTGATTATAGTGTGATTCAGTGGGCTTTTCTGCCCTTGAGCGCCGCCAGCGCGGCAAAGGGCTGGGTCTTTTCGGCCAGCGCGGCCTCGAAGCCGGCATCCTGCGCCGACAGGCGCACCGCTTCGGGGCACTCGGCATGGCGCGGCACCAGAGGCAGTGCCATCAGCAGTTCGTCCTCGATGAGCGCGTGCAGGTCGTAATCGTGCGCCAGCGCCAGCACGTCGTCGTCGCAGGCCTCGTCGAGCGCGGCGGCCGCGGCCTCGTCGGCGGCGAACAGGAAGTGACGATCCACCCGCAGCGGCACCTGCACCGCGCCCAGGCAGCGCTGGCAGGTCAGCGCCAGGCGCACATCGGCCTGCAGGTGCAACGCCGGATAGGTAACCCCATCCGCGCCGCGCCGACGTTCGCCTCGGGCCTGCCAGGTCACCTCGGCCCGTTCGTCGGCTGTCGCCTCCGGCTGCTCCGGGGACGGCCGTGCCTCGCTCGCCAGGCGGGGGTAATCGGCAAGTGACGCGTGGCCCGAGAGCAGCGCCTGCTGCTGCGCGAAAGCCTCGACGTCGAGCCGATGGGGATCGAAGGAGGACGACATGCGGGCAGTGTAAGAGAATCACGCCGATGCTCGCTTCGCCGCCGCCCCGCGCCCAACCGCCCGCCCTGATCCTCGGCTCCTCCTCGCCCTATCGCCGCGAGCTGCTGGCGCGCCTGGGCCTGCCCTTCACCTGGGAAGCCCCCGAGGTGGATGAGAGCACGCGCGCCGGCGAGACACCGGCGGCGCTGGCCGCCCGGCTCGCGCTGGCGAAGGCGCAGGCGGTGGCCGCGCGCCATCCGGACGCGCTGGTGATCGGCTCGGACCAGGTGGCCGACCTGGCGGGCGAACCGCTCGGCAAGCCCGGCACGCACGAGCGCGCGCGCCTGCAGCTGCGCCGCATGAGCGGCCGGACGGTGGTGTTCCAGACCGCGCTGGCCGTGGTCTGCCAGGCACGCGGCTTCGAGCAGGCCGAACTGGCGCCGGTGCGCGTGTGCTTCCGCACGCTGAACGATGCCGAGATCGAACGCTACCTGCTGGCCGAACGCCCCTACGACTGCGCCGGCAGCGCCCGCAGCGAGGGTCTGGGCATCGCCCTGCTGGAGGCGATCCACAGCGACGACCCGACGGCGCTGGTGGGCCTGCCCCTGATCCGTACCGCGCGCCTGCTGCGCGCCGCCGGGCTGGTGCTGCCCTGAGAAGCCGTGAGCGAATCCCCCATGCCCGCCCTGACCGCGCAAACCCGCCCGCCCTGCGTTGCAGAGGCTCGCCGCGGCCCGAGCTGCGGCCGCGCCTTGTTCGTGCACGGGGCGGACCGGCCCGGGACCGATCTTCCTCGTGCCGTCCAGTGGCACGCAGGCGCCGCTGGAGACACGGCGCCCGGCCTGAGCCGGGCCGGCCTTGACGGCCCTCTCGGCCACGCCGGGTTCATTCACTCTTTCTGAGCTTGCCGGAGTCGCGCCATGATCGTCGGTACCGCCGGCCACATCGACCACGGCAAGACCACCCTGGTGCGCGCCCTCACCGGCGTCGACACCGACCGTCTGCCAGAGGAGAAGAAGCGCGGCATCAGCATCGACCTGGGCTACGCCTTCCTGGTTGGTCCGGACGGCGTGCGCATCGGCATCGTCGACGTGCCCGGCCACGAGCGCCTGGTGCACACCATGGTGGCGGGCGCGAGCGGCATCGACCACGCACTGCTGCTGGTGGCAGCCGACGACGGGCCGATGCCGCAGACGCGCGAGCACCTCGCGGTGCTGTCGCTGCTGGGCATCCGCAGCGGCGCGATCGTGATCACCAAGACCGACCGCGCGACGCCCGATCGCATCGCCGAGGTCGAAGCCGAGATGCGCGCCCTGCTGGCCGACACGCCGCTGGCGGACGCGCCATTGCTTGCCGTCTCGGCAGCTACCGGGGCCGGCATCGACGTCTTGCGGGGTCACCTGTTCGAGCAGGCCGAACGCTGGCAACAAGCGATCGTCGAGCACGTCGACGCGCGGGGGTTCCGGCTCGCGATCGACCGCGCCTTCAGCCTGCCGGGCGCCGGCACCGTGGTCACTGGCACCATCCACGCAGGACGCGTGCGGGTGGGCGATGAGCTGGCCCTGACCCCGGCCGCGCGCGGCGCCGTGCGACGAGCGCGCGTGCGCAGCCTGCATGCCCAGAACCAGGCCGTGGAGGAGGCTTACGCCGGCCAGCGCTGCGCCGTGGCGCTGGTGGGCCTGGCGCGTGATGAAGCGGGTCGCGGCCAGTGGCTCGCCGATCCCGCGCTGGCCTTCGCGACCAGCCGCCTCGACGCACGCCTGGCCCTGTGGCCGGGCGAAAGCCGCTCACTGGTCTCGGGCGCGCACGTGCAGCTGCACCTGGGCGCCACCCACGTCAACGCCACGCTGGCGCTGCTGGACTGCGACCAACTGGCCCCCGGCGCCAGTGCCCTGGTGCAGCTCGTGCCGCAGGCGCCGATCGGCGCCTGGCACGGCGACCGCGTGCTGCTGCGCGATGCCGCCGCCAGCCGTACGCTGGCCGGCGGCGTGGTGCTCGACCCGTTCGGCCCGACGCGTTACCGTCGCACGCCGCAGCGCCTGCGCGAGCTGGCGGCACTGGAGGCAGCAGTGCCCGCGGAGCGGCTCGCCGCCCTGCTCGACGTCGCGCCACAAGGCGTCGACCTGCAGCGCTTCGCGCAGGCGCAAGGCCTGCACGCCCTGCCCGCTGACATCCTGCCCGCGCCGGCGCTCGCCAGTCCCGGGACATGGGCCATCGGCGCGGCGCAGGTCGCGGCGTTGCAGCAGCAGGTGCTGGAAGCGCTGGCGCACTTTCACGCACAACAACCCGACGAGCTGGGACCGGACGCCGCGCGCCTGCGGCGCCTGGCCGCGCCGCGCCTGGCGCCGCAGGCCTGGCAGCTGCTGCTGGCGCGGTTGGCCGGCGATGGCACCGTGGTGTTGCACGGCCCCGTGGTGCACCTGCCACAGCATGCCGTGCAGCTCTCGGCCACCGAATTGCGCATCGCCCAGAAGACCGCGCCGCTGCTGGCCGCGGCCGGCTTCCAGGGCGCCTGGGCGCGCGACCTGGCGCGCGACAGTGGCGAATCCGAGCCGCTGGTGCGCACCACCCTGGCGCGGCTGGCGCGTCGCGGCGAGTTGCACCAGATCGTCAAGGATCTGTTCTTCGCGCCCGATGTCGTCGCGCGACTGGCGGCGCTCACGCGCGAGATCGCGGGGCAGCAGGGTGGCGCGGTGCGCGCGGCCGAGCTGCGCGACGCCACCAACCTGGGTCGCAAGCGGGCGATCCAGATTCTGGAATACTTCGACCGTGTCGGACTGACGCGCCGCGTGGGCGACGCCCACCTGCTGCGCGCCGACACGCAGTTGTACGAGACATGAACCTGCCCCCTGCCATGCTGCTCCGCCGACGCAACGTCGCCGTCCGTCGCGCGCGTCCGCGAGCCGCGCCGCAGGCCAGTTCGGTAAACCCCGTGACCGGACCTGCGCCGGCCAACGACGGTATCCTCGCGGCGGGCGAAAGGCGCTGCGCGCGACGGGGGCAGACCAGACTTCAGGAAGGAACACGATCCCGGTGGGTCGGCCGGGCTTCAAACCCGGTGGGTGGCGCCAAGCGTCGCCGGGTGGGTTCGACTCCCATTTCCTTCCGCCACGTCACCATCCGGCCATGAGCGACCGCGCCGTTCCACCCGCCTGCCCGCCAGAGTTGCACTACCTGCCGGAACACCAGGTCTGGGCCCGGCTCGAAGGCGACGGCACGGCCACCGTGGGCATCACGCAACTCGGCATCCAGCTCTCCGGCGAGATCTACATGTGCCGGCCCAAGCGCCCGGGCACGGCGCTGGCGCAGGGCGAGACGGTGGCCGTGGTGGAGCTGGCCAAGGCGATCGTGCCGGTCAAGACCCCTGTCAGCGGCACCGTGATCGAGGGCAACCCGGCGCTGGAAGAGCGGCCGCAGCTGGTACACCGAGACCCCTTCGGTACCGGCTGGATCGCACGCCTGCAACTCAACGACTTCGAGCTCGACCGCCCGGCGCTGCTGACGGGCGCCGCGGCGCAAGCGGCCACCGCCGAGGAGGCGCGCGCGCGCCGGCTCGAGCTGGTGCCCGCCACCACGCTGCAACGCGCCCCATGAGCTTCGTCGAGCACGGCGTCGAAGGCGTCGCCATCCTGCTCTGGGCTGTCGACGCGGCGCAGCCCGAACGCCTGGCCACGCCCTTCTTCCACGCCGCCGCTGCGGCCGCCATGGACGTGCCGGTCGAGATCTACTTCAGCGCAGCCAGCGTGCACCTGCTGGTGCCGGGCGTGGCCGAGCGCCTGCGCGCCAGCCCCGACATGGCCAAGACGATTGGTGACAACCTGCGCGAAGCGGTGTCCCTGGGTGCGCGCCTCTATGCCTGCAGCGACGCGCTGCAGGCGCAAGGACTCGCGGGCACGGCCCTGATTCCCGAGTGCAGCGGCCGCGGCGGTGCCGTGCAGTTCATGGCGCGTGCCATCGACCGCAGTTGGCGTGCACTGGTGTTCTGATCCGGCACGGCCCCGGTTTTTCCGCGCCACAGGCGAAGCCGGGCAGGCTCGCGCCGGCAGCATGGGCACCTGGCCGGGACTTGCACCTCAATCCGCCAGTTGACCGCTTGTGAACACCGCAGAGCGCGTGTGGACATGAACCTCGATCCCTTCGACCGCGCTCGCCTGCCGGCACCCCCAGGATGACGCGGTTCGCGGGCCGCCCCCGCCGCGCGCTGGCCCTGCGCCCCGATGTCCGATGCAGCGCCCGGCCGCCAGCATTCCAGTCCCACGGCAAGCCCCAGGGCGCACAAGGTCGGCGCAACATGGGCCGCTGCGGTGGTCACCCAGCCGGCGCTGCCGAGCTCCGAGAGGCCCCGGAGTCACAGCAGAACGCCGTGCTCGAGCCGCAGCGCCAGCGCGCAACGCGCCGCGAGCTGCTCGTCGTGCGTCACTACCACGAAGGCCGTGCCGTGCTGCGCGGCGAGTTCCAGCATCAGGGCGAACACCGCGTCCGCGGTGGCGCGGTCCAGGTTGCCGGTGGGTTCGTCGGCCAGCACGCAGGCCGGCTGCGTGACCAGGGCGCGCGCGATGGCGACGCGCTGGCGCTCGCCGCCGGAGAGTTCCGACGGGCGGTGGTGCACACGCTCGGCCAGCCCCACCTGGGCCAGCATGGACCGGGCCACCTCGGCCGCCTGCGCACGCGAGCCGCGTCGGATCCACAGCGGCATCGCGACATTCTCCAGCGCGCTGAACTCGGGCAGCAGGTGGTGGAACTGGTAGACGAAGCCCAGGTGCCGGTTGCGCAGCGTGCCCTGGGCGGCGGGTGACAGGCTGGCGAAGTCCTGCCCCATCAGTCGCACGCGCCCGGTCGTCGGTGCATCCAGACCGCCGAGCAGGTGCAGCAGCGTGCTCTTGCCCGAACCCGACTGGCCGACGATGGCCAGCGTCTCGCCCCGCTGCACGCGCAGGTCGATGCCCTGCAGCACCGTGACGTCGAGCGGCCCCTCCTGGAAGCGCTTGCCCAGGTTTTCGGCCTCCAGCACCGCGCCGTCGCGGGCCGGCAGCGCAGAAACAGTGCCCGCGTTCATGATGGCCCGGTCCGACACGACAACGCTTGCGCACCAGACAGGCACCCCAACCCGGACCATCCGGGCCGCGCAGCAGGCCCCCCGAATCGCCGCGAAGCGGGCGACGCCAGAAGGCCGAGGCCAGGGTCCTCCTGGCCCCCAGCCTTGTCCCCCTGAGAGGATGGCGCGCAGCGCCTCAGGGGGGATTCATTCATACCGCAAGGCCTCGGCCGGGTTCACGCGGCTGGCGCGCCAACTGGGGTAGATCGTGGCCACGAACGACAGCAGCAGCGAGATCACGCCGATCGGCACGATGTCGCCGGCCTGCGGGTCGCTCGGCATCTGGCTGATCAGGTAGACGTCCTTGGGCAGGAAGCTGGCGTGGAACAGCCGCTCCAGCGCCGGCACGATGACATCGATGTTGAAGGCGATCGCCAGGCCCAGCGCCAGCCCCGCCAGGGTGCCGATCACGCCCACCAGCGCACCCTGCACCACGAACACCTTCATGATGCTGGCCGGGCTCGCTCCAAGCGTGCGCAGGATGGCGATGTCGGCGCGCTTGTCCTGCACCGTCATGACCAGGGTGCTGACCAGGTTGAAGGCCGCCACCGCGACGATCAGCGTCAGGATGATGAACATCATGCGCTTTTCGAGTTGCACGGCGGCAAACCAGGTCCGGTTCTGGCGCGTCCAGTCGAGGATCAGCAGATGGCCACTGAGTGTTTGCGCGAATTCGTCGGCCACTTCGCGCGCCCGGTCCATGTCGCGCAGCTTGACGCGGATGCCAGTCGGCCCCTCCAGCCGGAAGATGCGCGCTGCATCGTCCACGTGAAGCAGGGCGAGCGCCGAGTCGTACTCGTAGTGGCCGCTGCTGAAGGTGCCCAGCACCGTCATCTGCTTGAGGCGCGGCACCACGCCCGCCGGCGTGACCTGGCCGCTGGGCGCGATCAGCGTCACCACGTCACCTTCGCCCACGCCCAGCTTGCGCGCCAGGTCGCTGCCCAGGATCACGCCAAAGCTGCCCGGCGCGAGCCGCGGCAACAGCGTATCCCGCATCTGGGCGACGACCTCGGTCACCGCCGGCTCCTGCGCCGGGTCGATGCCACGCACCATCGCGCCCTGCATCGCTTCGCCGCGCGCCAGCAGCGCCTGGGCGCCGATGTAGGGAGCCGCACCCACCACCTCGGAGTTGCGCCGGATCTCGGCCAGGGTGCGCGCCGGATCGGCCAGGGCCTCGCCATCGGGCGAGAACACCTCGACGTCGGAAATCACGCTCAGCATGCGCTCCGTGACCTCCTGGCGAAAGCCGTTCATCACCGACAGCACGACGATCAGGGCCGCCACCCCGAGGGCGATGCCGAGCATCGACGCCGCCGAGATGAAGGAAATGAAGCCGTTGCGCCGACTGGCCCGGCCGGCGCGCGTGTAGCGCCAGCCAAGCAGCCATTCATACGGCAGGCGTCGGGCCAGAGACATCAGGTGGGCGGTGGGATCGCGCAGGCAGACAAGCCCGCCATTGTGGCATCCCGGACAATCGCGCCATGCCCGCCTCCGATTCCGCGCCGCCGCACCTGCTGGTCGACGGCGCCGCCCTGGCCCTGCCCACGGGCACGACCCAGCCGCCCCTGCCCGAATTGCCCGAGCTGGACGCCCTGCTCGCGCGCATGCGCGTCGTCGACACGCTGGAGATCGAGGACGACAGCCCCGAAACCCCCTTCGAGCTGGCGCTGGCACGCGCCCACGGCCTCCCGGGGGCGGCGGGCCACACGCCGTGGGCCGCGTTCGAGACCGGCACCGTCGGCACGCCCTGCGCCTGGCTCGTGCCCTGCCACTGGCAGATGGGCATGGACAGCGTGACCCTGGCCGATCCGGACGAGCTGCTGCTGGACGAGAGCGAGGCACGCGCCCTGCTCGCGGGCCTGCAGCCCCTGCTGGCCGAAGCTGGCGTGCGCGTGCAATGCGAGCGCCCCGACGCCTGGCTGGCACAGGGCGAGCTGCTGCGGGGACTGACCTGCTGGTCGCTGCGCCGCGCGCTGCAGCAGCCGGTCACGCGCGGGCAGCTGGCGCGGACGCCAGACCCAGCGCAACACGCCCGGTTGCGCCGCCTGCAAAGCGAACTGCAGATGCTGCTCCACAACCACCCGGTGAACGAGGCGCGCGAGCAGGTCGGGCGCTGGACCGTCAATGCGCTCTGGATCGACGGCGCCGGCGCGCTGGCCGAGACGCACGCACCACGCGCCGGCGTGCACGGCGACACCCGGCTCGCGCGGCCGCCAGCGCAGGCCAGCGCCGAGGCGCATGCCGCGGCCTGGCGCGCGCTGGATGCCGAGGCCATGGCGCCGCTGGCGACCCGGCAGCGCGCGGGCGAAAAGGTGCGCATCACGCTGTGCGGCCCGCGCCGTGCCGTCACGCTGGCGACCGGCCACGGCCTGAGGCACTGGATCGGCACGCGAATCCAGCCGCAGCGCTTGGCACAATTGCGCGAAGGATTATGAAGATCGAAGTTCGTGACGTGCCGCCGCGCAGCGCCTGGGCGCTCGAGCAGGCCGGCGTGCACCCGCTGCTGGCGCGGCTCTACGCAGCGCGTGGCGTCACCCACCCCGGCGAGCTGGACGAGGGCCTGGGCCAGCTCCTGCCCCCAGGCGGCCTGAAGGGCGTGGCCGAGGCCGCCCGCCTGCTGGCCGATGCCGTCGCCGCCGACCGGCGCATCTGCATCGTCGCCGACTACGACTGCGACGGCGCCACCGCCTGCGCCGTGGCGCTGCGCGGGCTGCGCCTGCTGGGCGCGCGCCGGCTCGACTACCTGGTGCCCGATCGCGTGGTCGACGGCTACGGCCTGACGCCGCCGATTGCCGAGCGCGTGGCCGCGCGCGGCGCCGACCTGCTGGTCACGGTGGACAACGGCATCGCCAGCGTCGACGGCGTGGCGCGCGCGCGTGCGCTCGGCCTGCAGGTGCTGGTGACGGATCACCACCTGCCGGGGTCCGAGCTGCCGGCCGCCGACGTCATCGTCAACCCGAACCAGCCGGGCTGCGGCTTCGGCAGCAAGGCGCTGGCCGGCGTGGGCGCGATGTTCTACGTGCTGCTGGCCTTGCGCGCCGAGCTGCGCGAGCGCGGCGTCTTTGCCGACCCGGGCGCCGCCGGCGAAGCCGCGCAGCGTGGGAGCCAAGTACTGCAACCCAAGCTGGATGCGCTGCTGCCGCTGGTCGCGCTCGGCACGGTGGCCGACGTGGTGCCGCTGGACGCCAACAACCGCCGCCTGGTGGCGCAGGGCCTGCGCCGCATCCGCGCTGGCCAGATGCCGGCCGGCCTGCCCGCGCTGTTCGAGGTCGCCGGCCGCGATGCACGGCGCGCCAGCACCTTCGACTTCGGCTTCGCGCTGGGGCCGCGCATCAACGCCGCCGGGCGGCTGGCCGACATGACGCTGGGCATCGAGCTGCTGCTGACCGACGACGCGGGGCGCGCGCAGGAGCTGGCGCGCCAGCTCGACGCCATCAACCGCGAGCGCCGCGAGATCGAGGGCGGCATGCGCGAGCAGGCGATGCAGATCGCCGAAGGCGTGCTGGACCCGCAGGCCGACCCGCCCTGCGCCCTGGCGGTGTTCGATCCCGAGTTCCACGAGGGCGTGGTCGGCATCGTCGCGGCGCGCCTGAAGGAGCGCTGGCACCGGCCGGCCTTCGTGTTCGCGCCCAGCGGCGCGCCGGGCAAGGCGCACGAGCTCAAGGGCTCGGGCCGCTCGATCGCCGGCTTTCACCTGCGCGACGCGCTCGACCTGCTGAGCAAGCGCCAGCCCGGCGTGCTGCTGCGCTTTGGCGGCCATGCGATGGCGGCCGGCTGCACGATTGCCGAGGACCAGTTCGAGCGCTTCGAGCAGGCGCTGCAGCAGATCGCCGCCGAATGGCTGGACGAGGCCACGCTGACGCGGCGCCTGCCCACCGACGGCGCGCTGCCCGCCGCCTACCGGCGCCCGGACGTCGCCGAAACCCTGCGCGCCGGCGTCTGGGGCCAGGGCTTCGCGCCGCCGGTGTTCAGCGAGGAGCTGGAGGTCATCAGCCAGCGCCTGGTGGGCGAGCGCCACCTGGCGCTCAAGCTGCGCCACCAGGGCGAGCCGGTGGACGGCATCTGGTTCGGCCGCACCGAGCCGCTGCCGGCGCGCGCCCTGCTGGCGTTCCGGCTCGAGGTCGACGAATGGCAGGGCGCGCGGCGCGTGCGGCTGCTGATCGAGGGCTGGGACGAGGCGGCGGCGCGCGCCATGCCATGAAGAATGACCTCGCTGCACTTCGATGGCGCGCCTGGTGGCGCATGACGAATTCAGGTCATTTCGTCATTCGAACGCCAGTTCGTGTCGGTTTTTTCATGGCGCTGCGCATCACCCAGGGCGCATGAAACGGCTCTGCTCCCATGGCCGCGGAGCAGGCCACACCAGCGGCAGCCGTGGCCGGGGTCTCCCTGGCCACTGGCCGCGCCCCCTTGAGGGGGGAGGCGCAACATCGCGCAGCGAGTGGAGCAACGGGGGTGTTTCACTTCACGGCCGCACCATGTGGCAGTTGAACGGCAGCTCGGCCTGCGCGGCGCTGATCTCGCGCACCACGCGAAAGCCGTAGCCCGAGCCTTCGACGTCGTGCGGCACGCCGGGCGTGCCCTGCCGCTCCATCATGCCGACCACCAGCGGCTGCTGGAACTGGTGGTCGCCGGCGCGCATGACGCCGCGCCGCCCCGCCAGGGTGACGTCGGCGTGCTCGAGCGCGCGCGCCAGCGCCAGCGCGTCGTCGCTGCCGGCGCGCTCGATGGCCTGGGCCAGCGCCTCCATCATGAGCGCCATGCGCAGGTGCACGTAGTCGTCGCGCGGATCGGGAAAGCGCTCGCGAAAGGCGGCGTAGAAGGCCTCGCTTTCCGGCGTCGCGACGTTGGGCAGCCAGTCGGCCACGGCCACCACCTTGCCCACGCCCGCCGCGCCGATCGCCGCCGGCGCGCCCAGCGCGTTGCCGTAGAAGGTGTAGAAGCGCCCCTCGAAGCCGACTTCGCGCGCCGCGCGCACCAGCAGGGTGAGGTCGTTGCCCCAGTTGCCGGTCAGCACGGCGTCGGCGCCGCTGGCGCGGATCTTCACCGCATAGGGCAGGAAGTCCTTGACCTTGCCGATCGGGTGCAGCTCGTCGCCGACGATGGCGACGTCGGGCCGCTGCAGGCCGAGCTGGCGCCGCGCCTCGCGCAGCACCGCCTGGCCGAAGCTGTAGTCCTGCCCGATCAGGTAGATGCGGCGCAGCCGGGCATCCTCGCGCAGCACCGTCATCAGCGCCGCCATGCGCATGTCGGCGTGGGCGTCAAAGCGGAAGTGCCAGAAGCTGCAGCGCGCGTTGGTCAGGATCGGATCCACCGCCGAGTAGTTGAGGAACACCACGCGCCGCGCCGGGTCGCGCTGGTTGTGCTTCTCGATGGCATCGACCAGCATGGCGGCGACGGCGGAGGAATTGCCCTGCAGCACGATGCGACAACCCCGGTCGATCGCGGTGCGCAGCATGATCAGCGCCTCCTCGGTCTGGCCGCTGTTGTCGTAGCGTTCCAGCATCAACGGGCGCAGGCCCTGCGCGGTGCGCACGCCGCCGCGCGCGTTGATGCGCTCGACCGACCAGGCCAGGTTGCGCGCCACTGCCTCGCCGGTGTTGGCGAACGGGCCGCTGAGCGATTCGACCAGGGCCAGCCGGATCGGAGCCGGCTCATCGGCTGGCGGCGCGGAAGCGGCCGGCGTCACGCGCCCGCACAAGCCGGCCAGCGCGGCGGCAAGCCACGCCCGGCGCGAAGAAACGGATGGCATCGGGAAGCGTCCTTCAGGGTGACGGTCGTGGCCGCGGCCTGGATCGCGCGAGCTACTCGGAGGTCGCCTGGACGGTCGTCCTGGGCTGCGACCCGATGGCGTCGAAGAAGCCCGCCATCAGGGTGAACAGGCGATCATAGACGCCGGCCTCGGTGATGGTTTCGCTGGCCACCTTGACCATCGAATCCATGCCGCCTTCGACCGGCAGCGAGAGCGAACCGATGCCGCCCACGCCGAGCGAGGCCGACTCCTTGACCTTGCGCACGATGTACTGCTCCTTCAGGCCGCTGATGAAGGCGACGCTGGCGCCCGGCTGCGCCCCCTCGGGCGCGCAGACCACGCGGAACTCGAGCTGCACATGGTGCTCGGCGTCAGGCTGGAAGTACTTGCGCGCCACCACGCCGTCCTCCGTGGCCGCCGTGACCACGTAGCCCTGGCTCAGCAGGGCGCGGCGCGCGGCCTCGCAGGTGCGCCCCGGCGAGCCCAGGTAATGGCGCGCGTGCGTGGTGGCGTCGAACGCCTCGGGCTGGTAGTCCACCAGCGTCACCGGCGTCCGGTTGAGCGAAGTGCAGCCCAGCAGGGCCAGCGTCATCAGCGCGGCGCCGGCGGCACGCAGCGGGAAACGAAACGACATCGACCAGGGCATCATCGGGAAAGACTCGCGATGCTACGCCGAACCGGGACGCCAGCCGCGGCGGCGTGCCCAAGCCAGCACCGCAGGTGGGGCGTGCGGGCGCCGGCCACCCAGCTCACGCCTGCTCGAGCGGCCAGCGCGGGCGCACATCGAAGGCGTAGTCGCGGCTCGCCTGGGCAATGCCGGCCTGCAGGCGCATGGCGGCCGCCAGCGCGATCATGGCGCCGTTGTCGGTGCAATACTCGGGCTGTGGGTAGTGCACGCGCGCGCCGCGGCTGGCACAGGCCTGGTCCAGTTGGGCGCGCAGTTCCCGGTTCGCCCCGACGCCACCCGCCACCACCAGACGATCCAGGCCGGTCGCGTCCAGCGCCCGCAGCGACTTCTTCACCAGCACCTCGACGATGGCGGCCTGCGTGCTGGCCGCGAGATCGGCGCGCGGCTGCTCGCAGGGCAGGCCCTCGAGCTCGCGCGCCTTCATCAGCACGGCGGTCTTCAGACCGGCGAAGGAAAAATCGAGGTTGTCCGCGCGCAGCAGCGGGCGCGGCAGCGCGTAGGCGCTGGCGTCGCCGAAATCCGCCAGCCGCGCCAGCGCCGGTCCACCCGGATAGCCCAGGCCGAGCAGCTTGGCCGACTTGTCGAAGGCCTCGCCCGCGGCATCGTCGATGGTTTCGCCGAGCAGGCTGTAGCGCCCCACCCCGTCCACCCGCATGAGCTGGGTGTGGCCGCCGCTCACCAGCAGCGCGACAAAGGGAAATTCGGGCGGATCATCGCTCAGGAAGGGCGACAGCAGGTGACCTTCCAGGTGGTGCACGCCCAGCACCGGACGCTCCAGCGCCGCCGCCAGCGCGCAGGCGATGCCGGCGCCCACCAGCAACGCGCCGGCCAGCCCGGGCCCGCGCGTGTACGCCACCAGGTCGAGTTCGGCCAGCGTGCGACCGGCCTCGGCCAGCACCTGGCGCGCGAGCGGCAGCACGCGTCGGATGTGGTCGCGGCTGGCCAGTTCGGGCACCACGCCGCCATAGTCGGCGTGCAGCGCCACCTGCGTGTGCAGGGCCTGCGCCAGCAGGCGCGGCACCGCCTGGCCGGCCTCGGCCTGCACCAGGGCCACGCCGGTTTCGTCGCAGGACGATTCGATGCCGAGAACCAGGAGAGACATGGGGCCCGATTATCGGTCCGGCCTGCCGGATCGCGTGGGGCCCCGCCCCGCCCGGCAGTCACGCCGGATGGGCCCGGCAGGCGCGATCAGGCGAGGTTGCCCGCGATATAGCTCTCGAGCTGCTCGATGTGGAAGCGCTGCTCCTCCAGCTGGGTCTTGACCAGGTCGCCGATCGACACCAGGCCGATCACGGCACCAGCCTCGACCACGGGCAGATGACGCACGCGGGCCTTGGTCATGATGTCCATGCATTCCTCGACCAGCTGGTTCGGCCCGACCACGTAGAGGCGTGCCGTCATGACGTCGGCCAGCAGGGCATCGATCGAGGACAGGCCCTTGAGCACGATCTTGCGCGCGTAGTCGCGTTCGGTGAAGATGCCCAGCAGGGCCTCGCCCTGCATGATCAGCACGGCACCGATCTCGCGGTCGGCCATCAGCTGCAGGGCTTCGCGCACCGTGGCGGTGGGCGGCAGCCAGGCCATGGGCGCTTGCTTCTTGGAGGCCAGGACGTGGGCAATGTTGTTCACGGCAATCACCTTCAGTCAGTCACGCACCCCGCATCGTGCCAGAAGCGGCTCCGATGCGCCAGCCCGAACGGTTTGCGATTGTCACAAGGGCTCCCGAACTGCCCTCAGAAGTCCATCACCAGCGACACGAAGGCGCTGCGGCCGGGCTGGGTATAGGCATCGCGGATGGTCGAGGTGCCGGCCACGCCGTAGACGCCGGGCCACAGCCAGTACTTGCGATTCGTCAGGTTGCGCACGCCCAGGTTGAGGCGCAGGTCCTTGCGGGGACGCCATTGCAGGCCGACGTCGAGCGTGGTGGCCGACGGCGGCGCGAACTGGATGCCGTCGCGCGCATTCATGATTGCGGTGCTGTCGATGTCGCCCGGCTTCTTGGCCCGGTGGTGGCGCACGTCCGCATACGCGCTCCAGCGCGCCGCGTCGTAGCGCAGGCCGACACTGAGCTGCGCCGGGTCGATCGAGTTCAGCGGCTTGCCACTGCTGCGGTTGCTGCCGCGCGCCATGCCCCAGGCGAAGGTGCTGACGAGTTCGCCGCCGGCCACCCGGCCCCAGTCGTAGCGGCCCTTGAGCTCGAAGCCGTGGATGCGCGCGCGCCCGATGTTGACGGACTGGAACAGGCGATTGGTGCCGACCTGCTCGACGAACTCGGCGTCGACGATCAGGTTGCGATAACGGTTGCTGAAGGCCGAGACGTCCAGGCTCAGACGCTCGAGCCGGCCGCGCACGCCCAGCTCGAAGCCGCGGCTCTTCTCGGGCTTGAGGTCGGGGTTGGGCTGGATCACGACGTGTATGGGTGGGCCGACCGGCGACGGCGCCAGCGCCTCGAAATGGTCGTTCAGCTGTCCCGCCTCGGGCGCGCGAAAGCCGGTGGCGAACTGGCCATAAACGCTCCAGGCTGGCGTGACGCGGTACAGCACGCCCAGCTTGGGCGACAGCGCCGAACCCGAAAGCGAGCGCCCCGGCTGGCTGGCTGGCGGGTAGTAGCCGTCCTGGCTCGTCACGTCGATGGCGAAATGATCGAAGCGCAGGCCCGGCGTGAGGGTCCAGTCGCCGATGATCGATTCGTCCTGCAGATAGAGCGCGCTGAAGGTCTCGCGCGTGTCCGGAAAGCGCTTGAGCGGGAAGGTCTCGGGCGGCAGCGGCGCGACCCCGTCGTACAGGTTGGTGATGCGGTTGCGCACGTAGTCCACGCCGTAGGTGATGCGGTGCGCCGCCGCGCCCGTGCGCAACACCTTGTCGGCGCGCAGCCCGGCCTGCCAGGCGCGCTCCCGGTAGCGGTTGTCGCGCACCCGGTGGGTGCCATCGAACAGATCGCTGGTGCCGATGCGGTGCGAATCCGAATGCTGCAGCGCCAGCAGCGCTCGCACGCTGTCGGCCCAGCCGGCATTCGGCTCGAAGCGGCCATCCCAGGCCAGGCGATCGCGCTGGCCGGTATAGGCGGTCTGCTCGTCCAGCACGTCGTTGGGTCGCGTGGGAACCGGCGCGCGGCTCGACAGCAGGTCGATGTCGGACCGGCGCCGCGTGTGCTCGAAGCTCAGGACGTGGCGCTGCGTGGCGCTGGGCGACAGCACCAGCTTGCCCAGCACCGCCTGGTCGCGGTCGCGCTCGGGGTTGGGCACGGTACGGTTGGCATTCGGCTCCGCATTGGTGCCGCGGGTCTCGATGCCGTGCGCGGCGCGCCCGGCCGCCGTGAGCATCCACTGCACGTTGTCGCTGGCGCGACCCGCCACCGTGGCGGCCAGGCTGCGGCCGCGGTCCTCCTGGCTCCAGCCGGTGGAAACCCGGCCACCGACGGTCCTGGCCGGGCCGCCGTCGGCGCTGCGCAGGAAGTCCCAGGGATCCCAGGTGACGAAATTGACGACCCCGGCCATGCCGTCCGAGCCGTACAGCGCCGATGCCGGCCCGCGGATCAGCTCGATGCGCTTGTACAGCTCGAGCGACAGGTATTCGCGGTCGAAGATGGCCGAGCGCGAGACATAGCTGCGCGGCATGCGCACCCCATCCACCGTCATCAGCACGCGGTTGCCGCCCAGGCCCCGGATGTTGATGTCGGTGTTGCCGTCGCGCGCGAAGGCGGACGAGGCCGCGCCCACCGCGAGGCGTGCCGGCGTACTGCGTACCGAGGTATTGGGCAGGTCGCGCAGCGCCTGCCCCAGGGTCTCGTCCTGACGATCGGTCCAGGCGTCCGCACCAAGGACGTCGAACGACATCGGCAACTCGTCGGCGAGTTCGTGATTGCCCGCGCCAGAGACCACCACTTCCGGCAAGCTGCCATCGGCTGCGCCCCCGGCGTTCGCTTGTGCCTGGACGATCGGGGCGTGCAGGAGCGCCAACGCCAGGCCAAGCGTGGGCAAGACTGCGGCACCGGGCACCGCAGCGGGGAAGATTCGTGGACGGATCATCGCAGAAGACTGGCGCGCCATGAGAAAGGCACGCCCAGGTGAGGGGAGCGCCGCGATTATTGGACAAAAAGAGACCCTCACGGCACGGAAGCGTCGCGATTTGCTTTGGATCAATAAAGACCATGCTGACCACAGAAACAATAGGGAAAAACCCCCGTCGGCCCCTGGCGTCGCAGCCCCCGACGGGAAATCCTGAACCGGGGTCAAGTCCATGGGCTGCGGCAGTTGAAGGAGCCAATTCATGAAAACCCGCAAGCTGGCAAGCCTCGTGGCGCTGGCCCTGGCCTCCCTGGCCTTCACCGCGACGGCGCAACAGGCGGGTGGTGAACCGGCCAAGCCCGGCGGCCCCACCACCGATGTCAAGAGCCCCGAAGCACAGTTCCGCGGCGCCCCGTATTCGATGTCCGGCCAGGAAATGCACCGAGCGGACGATCCGAAGATGCCTGCCATGACGCAGGAGGAATTCGACCGTGCGCGCCAGATCTACTTCGAGCGCTGCGCGGGCTGCCACGGCGTGCTGCGCAAGGGCGCTACGGGCAAGGCGCTGACGCCCGACATCACGCTCGAGAAGGGCACCGAGTACCTGAAGGTCTTCATCGCCTACGGTTCCCCGGCCGGCATGCCGAACTGGCTGACCTCGGGTGACTTCGACGAAGCCACCGTGGACCTGATGGCGCGCTACGTGCAGCACACGCCGCCGACGCCGCCCGAGTTCTCGCTCGAGGACATGGAGAAGACGCGCCAGGAGTACATCCCGGTCGCCAAGCGTCCGACCAAGAAGATGAACAAGTACAACATCGACAACATCTTCTCGGTGACCTTGCGTGACGACGGCACGATCGCGCTGATCGACGGCGATACCAAGGAAATCATCAACATCATCAAGACCGGCTACGCGGTGCACATCTCGCGCCTGTCGGCCTCGGGACGCTACCTGTACGTGATCGGCCGCGACGCCCGCCTGAACCTGATCGACCTGTGGATGGAGAAGCCCGACAACGTGGCCGAGATCAAGGTCGGCCTCGAGGCGCGCTCGGTCGAGACCAGCAAGTTCAAGGGCTGGGAAGACAAGATCGCGATTGCCGGCACCTACTGGCCGCCGCAATTCGTGCTGATGGATGGCGACACGCTCAAGCCGCGCAAGGTCGTCGGCACGCGCGGCCAGGACATCGACAACGTCTACCACCCCGAGCCGCGCGTGGCCGCCATCGTCTCGAGTCACGAGAAGCCCGAGTTCCTGGTCAACGCCAAGGAAACCGGCAAGATCTGGATGGTCGACTACACGGACCTCGAGAACCTGAAGACGACGCAGATCGACTCCTCCAAGTTCCTGCACGACGGTGGTTTCGACAGCACGCGGCGCTACTTCCTGACGGCAGCCAACTCGTCCAACCAGATCGTGGTGGTCGACACCAAGAAGAGCAAGCTGGAAGCGATCATCGACGTGGGCAAGATCCCGCACCCGGGTCGCGGCGCCAACTTCAAGCATCCGAAGTACGGCCCGGTGTGGGCCACCTCGGGCCTGGGTGACGAGAGCATCGCCGTGATCGGCACCGACCCGAAGGGCCACAAGGCCAACGCCTGGAAGGTGGTGCAGTCGCTCAAGGGCCAGGGTGGCGGATCGCTGTTCATCAAGACGCACCCGAAGTCCCACAACCTGTGGGTCGACACCACGCTCAACCCCGATCCGAAGCTGAGCCAGAGCGTGGCCGTGTTCGACATCCGCGACCTGTCCAAGGAGCCGCAGATCATCGACATCGCCGCCTGTGCCGACCTGAAGGACGACGGCGCCAAGCGCGTGGTGCAGCCGGAGTACAACAAGGCCGGCGACGAGGTCTGGTTCTCGGTCTGGAGTGCCAAGGACAAGCAGTCGGCCATCGTGGTGGTCGACGACAAGACCCGCACCTGCAAGACCGTGCTCAAGGATCCGAGGCTGATCACGCCGACCGGCAAGTTCAACGTCTACAACACGCAGCACGACGTGTACTGACGGGAACCCGCGCCCGCACCGCCCCCTCGGCGAGCGGGCGCAAGCCATTCGAGCCGCAGGAGCCGCAAGCTCCCGCGGCTTTTTCCGCCTGCCGAACGACATGGCGAGGACGGCCACGGGCCGGTGGGATGGACCCCCTTCGCGCCGCAGCCTCGCCCGCCCCCGCGACGCCCTGCCCCGCCGCGGCCTCGACAACACCGGGCATCCCGGTCCAAGCCGCGGCGAATGGCTTGCACGGAATCGCGTTCGAATCGCGAATCAGCCTGGAAACGGCAGTTGGACGCGTCACCCATGTGGTGAACGAAAGAGAAGCCACCAACGTCCATGGCCATGCGGGTTTGGAGAAGGTTCCAAGCAGTCAACTGCCGTTTCCAGGATCAGGGACGACGTCGCTCTGCACGAACGGCAGGGCTGCCATTCGTCAGGCCGGCGCGAGCCGGCGAGATGGGCCAGATTTCCGAACGCGACGCCCCGGCGAGCCGTCAGGGTCGTGCGAAAGGCATTGCCCCCAGGCTCTGGCAACGGGCCGCTCGGGCGCCATCGCAAAATCCGCGTGGGCACGGCAGGTGGACATCGGCCGCATCGGTCGCGACCGTGCATCCCCGCCGGGCTGAAACGCGGCCATCCGACACCCGACCACCGCAGGGCCCGGGTGTTTGGCGATGTACCCGAGCCGGTGCGCGCCGCCGCGTGGCGGCGCGCACCGTTCAGGCGGGCGGCGTCGTCGCCGGTGTCGGCGCGCTCGGCACGAAGGCGTCGGAGAAGCAGAACTGCTCGCCCAGGCCGTGCGCGATGAAGTCGGGCACGGCCGCCTCGACCATGCGCGTCGAGCCGCAGGCGTAGACCTCGTAGCCCGTCAGGTCGGGGTGGTCGGCCAGCAGCGATTCGTGCACGAAGCCGCGCCGCCCGGTCCAGGGGTCGTCGTCGGCGATGTCGGACAGCACCGGGATATACTGGAAATTGGCGTGCTGCTGCTGCCACCTGGCCAGCAGGTCCTGCATGTAGAGGTCATCCTGTTGGCGCACGCCCCAGTAAAGCGCGATCGGCCGCTGGATGCCGCGGCGGAAGGCGTCCTCCAGGATGCTCTTGATCGGCGCGAATCCGGTCGCGCCGGCGATCATCAGGATCGGACGCTCGCTCTCGCGCAGCGTGAAGCGGCCGATGGGCCCTTCCAGCTCGAGCACGTCGCCCACCTTCATCTGCTCGAACACGTGGGTGGTGAAACGCCCGCCCTCGATCAGGCGCACGTGCAATTCGACCAGGTTGTCGGTCGGCAGCGGGAAGGGCTGTGCCGGATCGGCCGGCGCGTTGGCAAACGAGAACGCACGCTTGGCACCATCCTCCAGGATGATGTTGACGTACTGGCCGGCCGTGAATTTCAGCGGCCCGCCGTCGAGCAGGGCCAGCACCACCCGCATCACCGTGGGCGCGAGCGGCTCCAGGGTCTGCACGCGCGCCTTCACCCGGCGCAGCGCCTGCGCATCCTCCTTGGCGAGCGAGGTCACGCCCTCGACCTCGATCTCCACGTCCTCCAGCGCCACCGCACAGCACATCAGCGCCTGGCCGCGTGCGCGCATGGCAGGCGTCAGGGCAGCTTCCTGGTAGTTGCCCAGGTCGACCTTGCCGTTCAACACGGTGCAGACGCAGACGCCGCAGCCGCCCGAGCGACAGTCGTAGGGCAGCGCCAGGTCGGCGCGCAGGCCGGCGTCCAGCAGGGTCTCACCCGCGCGCGCCGTGGCCAGCGCCGGCCCTGGGTGGAAATTGAGCTGGTGCGAGGCCCTGCTGCCGCGGCGCAGCGTCAACCAGGGCAGGATGATGCCCAGCGCCGTCAGGCCGACCGTGAGCCCCCACAGCAGGCCCAGCGGCATCGAGCCGACCAGCGCGAACACCGGCAACAGGAACCAGTCGAAGGTCAGTTCGAGCGGTTCGGAGTGCAGGTCCGCCGGCCCCTGGCTCAGCACGGGAACCACCAGCGAGAGCAGGATCAGGGTGAGGCTGAGCGCGATCGTGATCGGCTTGGGCGGCGTCATCGCCGCCTTGGGCACGCGCTGCACATGCACCCACATCATCAGCAGCAGCACGAGCGGCACGCCAATGTGCATGAACACCAGCAGCGAGAACAACCGGTTGGTGACGTGCTCGGGCAGGATGAAGTTGCGGATCAGGCGGCCCTGGAATCCGGGCAGCCAGTCCAGCCATTCGAAGCTGGTCTGCGTGACGAACTGCGCCAGTCGGTCCCAGGGCAGCATGAAGCCATTGACTCCCGAGACGTAGGTCAGCCACAGCAGGGCCACGCCGGTGACCCAGGAGAAGGCCCGGAAGCCGCGCAGCCGGTCGAAGGCGAAGTAGCGCAGCATGTGCAGCAGCATCGACAGCACCATGGCGTCCGAGGCGTAGCGGTGCAGCGAGCGCATCAGCCCGCCCAGGCCCCAGGCGCCATGCGTGATGGCCTCGACCGAGCGATACGCACCATCGACGCTGGTGTCGAAGAAGGCATACAGGATCAGGCCTGTGCCGGCCACGATCCAGAACAGGTAGAAGGTGATCTTGCCCAGGTGGTAGTACGGGTTCATGCGATCGCCGAAGGCGCGGTTGAACACCGCCTCGGCCGCCATGAACGCGGCGCGCAGGATGCGCTGCACGATTGCAATCATTGTTCTTCCTCCGTCCGCGCCGCGGCGCCGCCCCGCATCGCCCGGATCACCACCAGCGCGAACAGCAGGCCGCCCACGATGGCCAGCAGCCCGCCCATCCCCATCAGACCCATGCCCCAGACCTCGCCGGTCGAGCGCAGCACCTGCTCCGCCCCCGCCACCTTGCGTTGCACGCCGTAGCCGCCCGACCACACCAGGCCGATGATGTGCAGCAACTGCCCGATGCCGTAGACCCAGGGCTGCAGCACCGCGAGCCGGCCGGCCGGCGCGCGGTAGCCGAGCGCCGGCAGCAGGTGGTAGATCATGCCCATCAGGGCCAGCGTCACGCCGACGATGCAGCCGTGGTAGTGCGCCGGGATCTTGACGTTGCTGCCATCGATGGTCAGGCCGATCACGCCGCCGGCGACGAACAGCAGCATCGAGGCCAGCACCGCCGCGCGCAGCGGGCGCCGGCTGGGCGCCAGGCGGCGCGGCGGCGCCAGGCCGAGCAGCACCGCGAGCACCAGCGGCGCAATCGCGAGCCCACCGCCGAAGCGCATGCCCCAGGTGTGCATGTCGCGGTGCTCGACACTGCTGACATCGTGCGCGAGATAGGCCAGTGGCGTGACGAACACGCTCACCAGCGCAATCGCGAACAGCAGCAGCACCACGCGCGGGCTGAGCGGCACCTGGCCGCCGCAGGCCTGCACCAGCACCAGCCAGGACACCAGCATCAGCAGGGTCCAGGTGAACTGCAGCGCGTGGCCGCCGCCCCAGTAGAGGATTTCGTAATAGGCCTTGGCCGGCAGCGTGGTCGGCACCTCCGCGAGCGACCAGGCAAACGCCAGCAGGGCCACGGCCGCCGCCACGGCGCTGGCGTGCAGGCCGAAGCGCAGGGCCCCGGTGCCGTTCACGGCCGGCCCCACGGGCACGGTGCGCAGCAGGGCCAGCAGCACCAGCACCAGGCCACCCGCGGCGAACAACCAGAGCGCGGCGCGGAACGTGGCGCTGTCCAGCATCGGGATGTAGTTGGCCATCACCGCCTCGCCCGGATCGACGAAGGCCGCCACCGCCATGCCCAGCGCCCCGAGTCCGCACAGCACCAGCGGCAGGCGCGTCAGGCGCCGCCCGCCAGGCGAACCGGGCGGGCGCAGGTTGAGGCTCCAGAGCAGCCCGGCAACCGCGACGAACCAGACCAGCACCGACAGGTCGACGTGCACCACCAGCGCCACGCGAAAGAAGTCACCGGCCGGCAGCCAGGCATTGATGCCGGGCGTACGCGCCAGCACCAGCAGGATCGAGAACAGGCCGGAACCCAGCAGCGCCGCCAGCGCCAGCAGCAGCCAGCCACGTGCCAGCGCGCGCCCCTCGGCCGTCACCGCGGGCAGTTCGTAGCGCGCCGGCGTCGACGCCGTGACGCGGTCGGCGTGCGGGCCGGGCGGCGCCAGCCGGAGCCCGGCCGCGCGGGTCAGGAAAGGGTCGGTGCTCATTCGAAGGTGATGCCGCCTTTCTCGGCGTCGAAGTCGACCACCAGCACCTGCCCGGGCTTGAGCTCCACGCTGGCCGTGCGGTGATAGGTCTGTGCGCCGGGCCGCACGTCGTCGTTGAAGCGCACGTCGATCTGCTGCGGACCGGCCGGCACCGTGAGCCGCTCGTAGATCGACGCCGCGCCGTCGCGTGACAGCCCCGTGGGCTGCACCACGCGCTTGAGCACGCTGGCGCCGCCAACCTCGACCTCCATCGTCAGCGGCGAGCGCTCGCGCGGGCACTGCACCGGGTCGCGCATGTTGGGCGGCAGCTTCGCCAGTTCCTCTTCGCTGAGGCGCCGGCACTCGCCCACCGGCTGCCCGAGGCGCGAGACGCTGATCTTGATCAACGCCTGGTCAGCGCCGATCGGGTGATAGGGAGGCCAGTGGGCAAACACGCCGATCACCAGCGCAAACAAGCCGTACAGGGCCACCTGCCCGGCCCATTGCAGCGGTCCATAGCTGCTGGTGGTGACGCGCTCGCGTGCATCAGGTTGGGTCGAAGCGTTCATCGGTCGAGATTCTCTGGTCATCGGAAAGGCCTTGCAGGCGTCGGCGCAAGCGCTCCAGGGCGGACCCGAGGAGCGCCTGGTCGCCCGAACCGGCGTGCACCAGTTCCACCCGCTCCGCGGGCACGCGGGCCCGCAGATGCGGCTCGCGCCGGCGCGCCAGGCGTTCCGCCGTCCAGCGCTCGCCCAGGCGGAATTCGCAGCCGCCTTCGGGGCAGGCTGCCACCAGCACCCCCGCCGCGCCGTCGCGCAGCGCGTATTCGACGAAGGACGGCGGCAACTGGCCGGCGCACAGCAGCGCATGCACCTGCACGCCGGGACCCAGGCTCTCCGCCGGTGGCGCGCCATGCGCGCAGGCAAACAGCACCACCGGCGGCACGGCCGGCGCCGCCGCCAGTCCCTGGCGCAGGTCGCGGCGCAACACGTCGACCGGCAGCTGCGGCATGTCGATGCCGGTCACCAACCGCGCCATGCCGCGAAACGGCGTCGACGAGGGACAGGCGCCAGCGCAGATGCCGCAACCGATGCACAGGTCGGCATCGACCTGTGCCAGCTGGTGGCCCGGGCTGCGCCCGGGATGCGGCACCATGGTGATCGCCGCATAGGGGCAATCGGCGAAGCAGCGCTGGCAGCCGCTGCAGTTGTCCGGATCGACCACCGCCACCGCGGCGCGCGCCGGCTGGGGCAGGAACGGCAACGCCAGCAGCAGGAGCAGCGCCGCCGCCACCAGTGCCCAGGTGAAGCCGCGCGAGGTCGCGTCGGTGAGCGGATGCAGCCACAGCAGCAGCCAGTCGAGGTGCAGCACGGACGGCACCTGATCCAGCGCGGCGGGTGCGTCGCTCAGCACCGGCCGCACCAGCGCCAGCAGCGCCAGCACGCCAACCAGGCCGAGCGCAAGCCGGCGCGGTGGCAGCACCGAGGCGTGGGCCAGCCGCTGGATGTGGAACCACAGGCCGAACAGGAACAGCACCGGCACGCCCAGATGCACGAAGATGAACAGCGAGAACAGGCGATCGCTGACTGCATGCACGGTGAGGAAATTGCGTGCCAGCGGCGTCGCCAGCAGGGGCAGCAGATCCAGCCATTCGGCCATCGCCAGGGCCGAATACTGGCTCAACCGGTCCCAGGCGAGCCAGAAGCCGCCAATCGCGCTGGCGAAGCAGAACACCACCAGCGGCACGCCGGTGAGCCAGTGAAAACGCCGCACCCCCCGCTCGTGGCCATGCAGCCATTCACGCAGGATGTGCAGCAGCATCACCAGCATCAGCGTGTCGGCGGCGTAGCGGTGCACGCCGCGCAGCAGCCGGCCCAGGCCGAGCGGAGCGCCGGCCAGCCGCTGCACCGACTCGTAGGCCCCCGTGACCGAGGTATCGAACAGCGCGAACAGCACCACGCCGGTGGCCACCAGCAGCCACAAGGCGAGGAAGCCGATCGGCCCGAGGTGACGCAGCGGGTTGAATGCCGATCCGAACGCCCAGTCGAAGTGCCGCTCGAGCGCGCGCCAGCCGTTCAGGCCCCATGACCGGATGCTGGCTGGGGAACTGCTGGACATGACGCTCGCGATCGGCGCTTGCGACGCCACTGGTTGCGCAATTCAAGCCCCAGGTAGATCAGGGTCGACAGGAAGAACAGCACGCCGCTCACGATCACCAGAACCAGCTTGTAATCGTAGCGGTACAGGCCGGTCTCCTCGTCATAGACGGTGCACAGGATGCGCACGCGCTCGACCAGGTTTTCCAGCTTGCCCAGGGTCGGCAGCGGCTGGTCATACAGCAGCAGGCGCCGCAGCGGCACGCCCAGGCGGTCGGCGCGCACGATGTCGCCCAGCACCTGGCTGTGGATGCGGCCCTCGGCGTCGACCACGGTCACGCCGAGCACGTGGTCGAAGCCGGCCGGCGTCGCCACCGTGCTGAAGCCGAACGCCGCCATCAGCGCCTCGACCTGGTCGGCGGGCGGGCTGAGGAATTCCCAGTTGCGGTAGGCGATGCGGTGCTGGGCGGCAAACGCGCGCATCGCGGTGGGCGAATCGAACGGCTGGTTGAAGCCGATGCTGACCACGTTGAACTGGCTCTCGCCCAGCATGACATCGAGACCCTTGACCGACTCATACAGGGTGCGCGTCTGCGTCGGGCAGGCCTCGAAACAGCCCGTGTAGATGAAGCTCACCAGCAGCGGCTTGCCGCGATAGGCAGACAGCCGCACCGGGCGGTCGCGGCGATCGCGCATCTCGATGTCGGGCACCGTGCGCCCGAGCGCGGCGTTGGCCAGCTCCACGGCCCTGGCTTCGTCGAGCCGAGGCACTTCACCGGGAGACCGGGGCGCGACGGCGGACCCGCCATGCGCCCAGGCGCCGGCCGCCAGCAGCGCGAACGCGGCGCCGCACAGCAGCGCACGCCAGCCGCCGAGTGTGCCCGCCAGGCGCACGCCAAACCCGGCCTCAGCGGATTGCGGCATCGATCAGGATCCCCACGATGAGCGCGCTGAGTTGCACCATCGAGGCGAAGAACGCCGCCATCGCCTGCTCGCGCGCGGGCTGGCGCGCGAGCGCAGCGGTCTTGCGCAGGAAGTGCACGCCACCGACCACGGCACCCAGGCCGTAGGCCCAGCCAGCACCGAAGGCCAGGGGCAGCAGCGTCGCCGCCACCAGCAGCGCGGCGCTCGCGTGCACGATGCGGGCCGCGCGGGCGGGGCCCACGACGACCGACAGCATGGGGATGCCGGCCGCCTCGTATTGCGCCCGCGTGGCGATCGCCAGGCTCCAGAAATGCGGCGGCGTCCAGAGGAACAGCACCAGCGCCAGCAGCCAGGCCAGGGGCCCGAGCTGCGGGTCGACCGCAGCGCTGCCCGCGAGCGCGGCAAAGCTGCCAGCCAGGCCGCCGATCACGATATTCCAGGGCGTGCGGCGCTTCAGGCCCACGGTGTAGACGAAAGCGTAGGTGAGCGCACCCAGCAGCACGAAGCCGGCTGCCACCGGGTTCACCCACCACGCCGCGGCGGACACGGCGCCCGCCAGCATGGCCGCCATCAGCAGCAGCCAGCCCGGCCCCGGCGTCAGCACGCCGCTGGCAAAGGCGCGGCCACGCGTGCGCGCCATGAGGCGATCGCTGGTCGCCTCGTAGTACTGGTTGAAGGCGCCCGCGCTGGCCGAGGCCACCAGCACCGAGAGTGCCAGCACCAGGGCCTGCCAGCGCGTGATCGAGCCGCCGGGCACGATCGCCAGGCCGGCGATCGCGGTCAGCGTGATCAGCACGCCGATGCGCAGCTTGAACACGCCGAGCACCACCCGCCATCCGACCCGGGCGGGTGCGTTGGCACCCGCGCTGGCGACCAGGGGCGACTCGACGTGGTTCATGGCGTGCTCCGGCGTGGACGATGCGACAGGACCGGCCGATTGTCGCGCTTCAGCTCAGGCCCCACAGCGTCGACAGGTACTTCCAGTTGATGAAGTAGTAAAGCACGAAGGCCACCAGGAACACCATCGCCAGCACGAAGGTGCCCGGCGCCGTGAAGCCGGACGAGCCGTAGGTCTGCACCGCGGCGGCCGGCGCGGCACGCTCCAGGCGAGTGAAGGTCGGGCTGGTGGCACCGCCCTCGAGCTTGCGGCCCCAGAGCAGCGAACCCACCGTGATGTAGATGTAGATGATGCCCCCGGCCACCGCCGCGACGCCGCTGATGCCAACCAGCGCCATCATCAGATAGGCCGCGCCCGGCCACTCATAGGCCAGTGCCGCGCCCTGGAACGCCATGTCCCAGTGGCGACGCGAGACGCCCAGGGTACCGGCGCCCATCATCACCAGGCAGAAGAAATACATCGAGAAGCCGAACAGGTAGGGCTGCCACTTGGCCAGGGTCGGCGCGATCATCTCGCGCTTGAACAGCACCGGGATCAGGTAGAACGTCAGCGCCATGAAGGTCAGCGTGGTGCCCACCACCACGGTGGCGTGGAAGTGGCCCGGCACGTAGATCGTGTTGTGGATGATCAGGTTGAGCTGCTCGGTGCCCATCATCACGCCGGTGATGCCGCCGAGGAAGCCGAAGCCGATGATCGAGATGAACACGCCCGAGAAGGTCGGGTTGCCCCAGGGCGCCTTGCGCAGCCACTCGAACAGGCCCTTGGTGTAGCCCTTCTGCCGCTGCGCCACCTCCATCGCGCCCGGCACCGTCAGGCCGTGCAGCATCGAGGCCAGCACCGCCAGATACATGAAGTAGCTGGTGTTGACGACCTTCCAGGCGGTGCCCAGGCCCGGGTCGCCCAGCAGGTGGTGGGCGCTCGCCAGTTGCAGGAACAGGATGTAGAGGAAGAAGGCGAAGCGGCTGACGCGCTCGCTCATCGGCTTGGCGCCCAGGGCGATGGCGGCCACCAGGTACCACACGGTGACGTGGGTGGCAACGTTGATCTGCTGCGACGAATGGCCGAGCGCCCACCACACGGTGCGGTAGATGAGCGGATCGACGGTCATCAGGTTCATCGACATCAGCCACGCCGGGATGATGATGATGGCACCCGACAGCAGGGTGAAGACGGCGATGATGGCGGCGGTGGTGGCACCGAAGGTCACCAGAGGCACCGAGCCCTCGTAGGTCTTCTCGCGCCGCGCCACCACCAGGGTGGCGAAGAACACGCCGCATCCGATCAGCGCGCCGACGGCGAACAGGATGATGCCCAGGTAGAACGCCGGCTCGGCCATCATCGGCACGTAGCTGGTCATCATCACGCTGGAGCTGCCGCGGAACACGGCGACGTTGTTGACGATCGAGCCGATCACCATCAGCGCGAAGCCGAGCCAGGCGATCTTGGGCGCCGCGATGCGGCTGCGCAGGATCACGGACGAGCAGAAGTGCAGCAGGGCGACCTCGAAGAAGATCAGCCAGAAGATCAGCATGTCCAGGCCGTGCGCGGTCAGCACCATGTAGAAGGTGTCGGCCTCGAGCCAGCGCACGGCCGGCCAGCGCGTCAGCACGACGCCGATGGCAAGCACGCCGCCGATGGCGAGCCAGAGCACGCCGAAGAAGGCGTGTGCCTTGATCAGCTGCTCGGCCTGGCGCTCGAACTGCAGCCCCGAGCGCGGGCAGGTGCGGTAGGTGGTAGCCACGGTAGCCATTTGCGTTGTCCCCTTATTTGACGTACAGCCGGCTCACCATGCGGTGGTGACCGATGCCACAGTATTCGTTGCACACGATCGAGTAGGTGCCGGCCTGGTTCGGCGTGACGGTCACCACGTGCTCGAAACCGGGCACCAGCTGGATGTTGATGTTGGCCGGCTGGATCGACATGCCGTGGTTGTAGTCCATGGCCGTGATGTGCAGGCGATAGGTCTTGTCCTTCTCCAGCTCGAGGATCGGCCAGAAGCCCCACAGGTGGCCCTGCAGGTAGACGTCGCTGCCCGGCGGCGGCGCAACGACCGGGATCTTCTCGTCGGTCTCGGTGCGCACCGTGTACTTGTCGACCACCGCCTGCGCCTTGGCCATGAACTGGTCGGGCTTGGTGCGGTAGGTCTCGGTCGAGAGGTTCTGGTTGCCCCAGATATGCCAGCCGACCATCATGAAGAACAGGATCAGGCACCAGATCAGCGCGATGGCGATCCAGGTGCCCTCGACGCGGTCGATCGGGTGCTTGTACCAGAGCCGGTCTGCCGGAGGAAGTATGGCGCTCATGTGAAGGTGCTCCAGGGTTCTTTTACTTGGACAGAGGTACCAGCAGGATCTCGACCACGCCCCAGAGGTTGTAGAGGACCATGGGGATCATCACGCCCAGGAAGAGCAGGATGAGCGGGCTGTCGAGCAGCTCCTGCATCCACGGAATGGGCGCGTTGGGGTCGTTGAGGTCGTCGTGATCGGGCGCAGACATAGAAACTCCTCGAAACGCCTGGATACAGATCAATCGGAAAAACTTTTCCAAGCTGCCGGCGATTCTTAACGCGAGTCACGTTTTTGAATTTGAACTAAGTCAAACAATCGGGCTGTTTCGGGTCGGGCGGGGTCTGGCTGGGACGGCGGATCTGTGGTAGCGGCGCGTCTGCGTGGCAGTCTCGGCAGGTCTGCACAGGCCATCCGACGCAGCCACCTTGCCCTAACATGGCGGCCCTGCCTGTCACACGCCCATTCAACCTGAAAACGGCAGTTGACCGCTTGCCTTCTTCACGAGATCCGCATGAGCCCTGACTTCCGCTGCTTCGATCACCTCCACCTGTTGGGTGAGAGCGCGTCCAACTGCCGTTTTCAGGTTCAATGACCGCCCCGCCCCCCTCGCTCGAAGTGACGCGCGACGCCGCCGCGTCCACCCCCCGGCGCCCGCCCGGCACCACGCGCCGCCGCCTGACCGGTTGGCTGGCCTGGACTGGCGCGGCACTGATGTTTGCGATCGTTGGCCTCAGCGCGTACCTGCGCCTGCGCCAGGCGGGGCTGGGCTGCAGTCCCTGGCCGGCCTGCTACGGCGCGATCCTCGGTCCGGGGCCAACCGGCGTGGTGGCGGACGCAGCAACGGCGGCGGCACGCCAGGCGCATCGGCTCGCGGCCTCCGCGATGCTGCTGCTGGCGCTGGCCCTGGGCGTGCTCACCCTCGGGCCGCGACCGCGACTGCGCCGCGAAGGACGGCTGGCCCTGGGCGTGCTCGTGCTGACCCTGGCGCTGGCGGCGCTGGGCGTGGCGTCCCGCGGGTCCACCCTGCCCGCCGTGGTGCTGGGCAACCTGCTGGGGGGCTTCCTGACGCTGGCGCTCTGTGCGCGCCTGGCGGCAGTGGCGAACGACGCCGCAGCGCCCTCGCCCGCCCTGCGACGCTGGCTGCGCCTGGCGCTGCTGCTGGTGCTGGTGCAGGCCTGCCTGGGTGGCCTGGTCAGCGCGAGCTTCAGCGCCACGAGTTGCGGGAGCTGGAGCGAATGCGCGCAGGCCGCGCGCGGCGCCGACTGGGGCTGGCGCCTGCTCGATCCCTGGCTGGCCCCGACTCCGGATGCCCTGCTGCCCGGGAACCCGCGCGGCGCCTGGCTGCAGTGGCTGCATCGCGCTGGCGCCTGGGTCGTGCTGGGCGCGGGCCTGCTCGCCGCCGGCCGCGCGCTGCTCGACCGCCGGCGGCTGCTGGCCGTGCTGCTGGCCGGCCTGCTCGCCCTGCAGCTCACGAACGGCCTGCTGCTGGCGCCGGACACGCTGTCGCTGGCCCAGGTGCTGGTGCACAACCTGGTGAGTGCCCTGCTGCTGGCTCTACTGGCGCGCAACGCCTGAAGCGGGTGCTCGCGCCGGACGCGGTCATCCTCGGCGCCGGTGCTGCCGGCCTGTTCTGTGCCGGGCGGGCTGCGCAGCGCGGCCTGCAGGTGCTGCTGATCGATCACGCGCCGCGCCTGGCGGAGAAGATCCGCATCTCGGGGGGCGGACGCGCCAACTTCACCAATCGCGCACTCGACACGTCGGCGCCGGAGCGCCATTTCCTCAGTGGCAATCCGCGCTTCTGCCGCTCAGCCCTGGCGCGCTTCGGCCCCGAAGACATGATGGCGTTGCTGCGCCGCCACAATGTCGGCTTCCATGAGAAGCACCGTGGCCAGATGTTCTGCGACCGCTCGGCGCAGGATCTGATCACGCTGCTGCTGACCGAGTGCGAGGCCGCGCCGGCGCTGGGACCCGGCCGGGTGGAACGCTGGCAGCCCTGCACCGTGCGCCAGGTCGACCACGCACCTGCGACGACGGATGCCGCCGGACACTTCCGGATCGAGACCGAGCGCGGGTCAGTGCGCAGCCCGGCGCTGGTGGTGGCGACCGGCGGCCTGTCGATCCCGGCCATCGGGGCGTCGGATTTCGGCCTGGCGCTGGCCCGGCAGTTCGGCCTGCGCTGCACGGACACGCGCCCCGGCCTGGTGCCGCTGACCTTCGACGCGCGGTCCTGGACGCCATTCGCCCAGTTGGCCGGCCTGTCGTTGCCCGTGGCCATTCGAACCGGCACGAACCGTGGCGCCGTGACGTTCCGCGAGGACCTCCTGTTCACCCACCGCGGCCTGTCCGGGCCCGCCGTGCTGCAGATCTCCAGCTACTGGCAACCCGGCACGCCGATCGTGATCGACCTGGCGCCGGAGGTGGACCTGGAGGCCGAACTGGGCGCCGCCAAGGCGCGTTCGCGCCGGCGCCTGGCCCACGAGCTGGCGGCCTGGCTTCCGGCCCGCCTGGCCGAACACTGGTGCGCCGGCGATGCGCGCTGGCAGCGTCCGATCAACGAGGTGCCCGATGCGGCCCTGGCGCGCCTGGCCGGGCAGCTTGCGCACTGGTCGCTCACGCCCAGTGGCACCGCGGGCTACCGCAAGGCGGAAGTGACGGTGGGCGGTGTCGACACGCGCGAGCTATCGTCGCAGACCCTGGAGGCACGTCGCCAGCCGGGCCTGTTCTTCATCGGCGAAGTGGTCGACGTCACCGGCTGGCTGGGGGGCTACAACTTCCAGTGGGCCTGGGCCAGTGGCGCCGCGTGCGCGGATGCGCTGGCAGCCCGCGCCAGGTAGCGCCGCAGGGTATCTTGGTGGCCTCGGTGTTCAATGCTATAATGCATGGCTTTGCTGGCAAAAGCTTCGCCTGCCAACCTGGCTCGGCGGGGCGCAATCCTGCGGTGCATGGCGCGAAGTCGAGTCCTCCTTCCCGCCCTCTGGCCGCAAACCGAAGACACAGTCACCGAATGACCACCATCCGCGTTAAAGAGAACGAGCCGTTTGACGTCGCGCTGCGCCGCTTCAAGCGCACGATCGAGAAACTGGGCCTGCTCAACGACCTGCGTGCGCGCGAGTTCTACGAGAAGCCGACGGCCGAGCGCAAGCGCAAGAAGGCCGCAGCCGTCAAGCGCCACCACAAGCGCGTGCGCAGCATGCAGCTGCCCAAGAAGCTGTATTGAACGCCCGCGGCTTCCGCGCCGTTTTCGAAGGCTCGCCGAGGACGCTCAGCGAGCCTTCGTCGTTTCTGCGGGAGCAAGTCAACCCCAATCCGGCGATTGACGCTCGTCAACGTCTTGAAAGCATGCATGGACGCACGGTCTGGCGGCCGCTGCGACGCCGGCACGTTCGGCCAGAGCGCCGCGCCCCCCCGCCAACGCGCCTTCGCCGCGGCATGGCGCGCACGCGTGCATGGCGGCCTGGCCCCTGCAGGATGCGGCCCGCGGCCGCCGGCCGAACCCGCTCGCGCCCTCCCTCGCCTGGCACGCTGATGACGACATCGCCGGGCACGCCCAACCACCCGATTCAGGTTGAACCATGACACTCAAGGATCGCATCACTGAAGACATGAAGGCAGCCATGCGCGCGCGCGAGAGCCAGCGCCTGGGCACGATTCGCCTGCTGCAGGCGGCCATCAAGCAGAAGGAAGTCGACGAGCGCGTGCTGCTGGACGACGCGGCGGTGATCGCCGCCATCGACAAGCTGATCAAGCAGCGCAAGGACAGCGTCGCGGCCTTCGCCCAGGCCGGGCGCCAGGACCTGGCCGACCAGGAAAGCGCCGAAATCTTGGTGCTGCAGGCCTACCTGCCGGCGCGCCTGTCGCAGGACGAGGTCCGCGCCGCCGTGCAAGCCATCGTCGCCGAACTGGGCGCCAGCGGCCCCGGCGACATGGGCAGGGTGATGGGCACGGTGAAGCAGCGCCTGGCGGGCAAGGCCGACATGGGCACGGTCAGTGCCACGGTGAAGGCCGCCCTCGGGCGCTGAGCACCGGGCCGACCAAGCATCGCCGCGGGGCGCTTGCATCTGGTTGCACCCTGGCAGCCAACTTTGCACAAAGCCAGGTGCGGAGACAAGCCCGGACTCCGGCTCGCGCGTTAAATGGGTGTCCGCAGGCGCGACCTGCGTCTGCCGGAGTCTCCGACATGCACCCTTTCGTTACCTTTTCCTGGCGCCGCGGGATGCGCGGCCTGATCGCGGCCCTGCTGCTGGGCACCGGTACGCTGGGTTGGGCACAGGCGGATCCGCCCAGCCGCGTCGCCTATGTCAGCGCGCTGGAGGGCACGGCTGAAATCAGCCAGGCCCCCGACCGGACGCAGTGGGCGCCTGCGACACTGAACTGGCCGATCACCACGGGCACGCAACTGCAGGTCGATTCGGGCAGCCGTGTAGAACTGGACAGTGGCTGGCTGGTACTGCGCCTGCAGGGTGCGGCCGACCTCGACACCACGGTGCTGGACGACAGCACGACCCAGGTGGCGCTGACGTCGGGCAGCCTGTCGCTGCGCCTGCGCGAACTCGAGGCGGGCGAGCGGGTCGAGATCGACACCCCGCAACTGGCGGTGGTCGCGCAGCAGCCCGGCGAATACCGGGTCGACGTCGACCCCGATGCGGGCACCACCCGCGTGACGGTGCGCGCCGGCGCGGCCCTGCTCTACGGCGAGGCCGGACAGGCCATGCCGCTGGCGGGCGGCAGCCAGGTGCTGGTTTCCGGCCGCAGCCTGGGGCTGCTGGCCCAGGGCGCGGCGCCTGGGCGTGATGCCTTCGAGCAATGGGTGGCCCTGCGAGACGCGCAGGAGGACCGCTCGCTCTCGGCGAGCTACCTGCCGCGCGACATGCCCGGCTACCAGGAACTGGACGCACATGGGCAATGGGCGCGGGACGCCACCTGGGGCCCGGTCTGGTACCCCAGCATCATCATCGTCGACTGGGCCCCTTACCGCTACGGGCGCTGGATCTGGATCGACCCCTGGGGCTGGACCTGGGTGGATGACGCGCCCTGGGGTTTCGCCCCGTTTCACTACGGCCGCTGGATCCAGATCGGAATGCGTTGGGCCTGGGTGCCTGGCCCACTGGTGCGCCGGCCAGTGTATGCGCCGGCGCTGGTGCAGTTCTTTGCGAGCGGCAGCGGCTGGAGCGTGAGCATCGGCAGCAGCCCGCTGGGCGTGGCGTGGTTCCCGCTCGCCCCCGGCGAGGCGTGGCAGCCGCACTACCATGCCAGCCCGCGCTATCTCCGCCGCATCAACGACTGGAGCCGCTGGCGCGCCACGGCGCGGCCGCACGGCGACGGTTACTTCTTTCAGCACCGACCCGGTGCCATCAGCGTGGCGCCGCACGGGTCGTTCGACCGGCCGCCAGCGCCGGGGGCCCGGCCGCACTTTCGCGATGGTCGCGACCTGCCCGCGGACTGGCTGCGCGCCAGCCGGGTGACTCCGCCACCAGCGCGCGCACCAGTCCCCGGCGCGGCTCCCGCGGGTCGGCCACAGCCACGAACGCGGCCCGACGGGCGCCCGGTTCCAGCGGAACGCCCATTCGTGCCCGAAGGCTCCGAACGCGGGTTGTCCAGGCAGGAGCCGCCACCACGCACGCGCGATGCCAGCCGGCCGGCGCCCCCGGTGACGCCGCCCACGCAAGCGGCGCCAGGGCAGGCACGACCCGACGGGCGCCGCCAGGTCCCGGAGCAACGCCAGCCCAGGCCGCAGTGGGAACGCGATCGCGACCGTCGGGACGACGCGACACAGGAGCGGCGGCTGATGTCGCCCGGCGCGCAGCCGACCGAAACGCCACAACCACGGGCACCGAGCCGGCGCCTGGAGCGTGAGTCACCCGGTTTCGACCCGGGCGAGCGCGGCGCGGCTCCGACGCCCGGGCGCCCCACCCGACCGCAGGAAGAGCTCGGGTCCGCCCCGCGGACACCGACGGCGGGCAGATCGGCGGAACGAGCGCAGGCGGCGTGGCGGCAGGAGGCCCCGTTCGCCGGTCGTGCACGCGCGCCACAGCCGCGCCAGCAGGCCAACGAGGAGCACAGACCCGGACGATCCGAGGGCCACCGCCAACAGCGTGAGGAGCCTGCGGGCGGCCGGCACGGCCGCCCCGAGTTCAGTTCCCAGTGACACGCATGCGCCGCGGCGCACGGGCGGCGCAGGCACGGCGGCCCCGCGCCGAGCCGGCGCAACAAGGTCGACCGCGCCCCGCAAGAGCGAGACGCAGCGTTGGCTGGGGTTCGCGAGCATTTGCAACGAAGCAGACCGCCCCGGGCAGGGATGCGCGGCGTGCCAGGCGCTCGTGGCGTTGCTCCAGGATGGGAGCCTGGTCCGTGCGAGCCACGGCAGCCTCTGCCCCGTGGGCCATCCAGGAAAGCCGCCGACCCGCTCCTCAGCTGCCGGCCACTGTCATCCGGTCGACCAGCAGTGAACCCACGGTCTTGGCGCCGAACGTGTAGGCATCGGCGCCGATCGCCGTGATGCCGCGCAGCATCTGACGCAGGTTGCCGGCGATGGTGATCTCGTGCACCGGGTAGGCGATCTCGCCGCCCTCGACCCAGAAGCCGCTGGCGCCACGCGAATAATCGCCCGTCACCAGGTTCACGCCCTGCCCCATCAGCTCGATCACGAACAGGCCGGTGCCGAGCTTGCGCAGCATCGCCGGCAGGTCATCACCCGGCTGCGTGCGGCGCGAGGCCAGGCGCAGGTTGTGCGAGCCGCCCGCATTCCCGGTGGTCTTCAGGCCAAGCTTGCGCGCGGAATAGGTGCTGAGGAAGTAGCCCTGCAAACGCCCCGCATCGACCACCCGGCGCCGCTGCACGCGCACGCCCTCGTCATCGAACGGCGACGACCCCTTGCCGCCGCGCACGAAGGGGTCTTCATCCAGGTCGACATGGTCGGCAAACACCGACTGCCCGAGCGAGTCGAGCAGGAACGAGGTGCGCCGGTACAGCGCGCCGCCGCTGACGGCGTGCACGAAGCTGCCGAACAGGCCGGCCGCCAGCGTCGACTCGAACAGCACCGGGCATTCGCGCGTCGCGATCTTGCGCGCGCGCAGGCGCGACAGCGCGCGCTCGGCGGCATAGCGTCCCACGGCCTCGGGGCTGGCAAGCTGCCTGGCATCGCGCATCGAGCTGTACCAGTAGTCGCGCTGCATGTCGTCGCCCTCGATGGCGATCGGCGCGACCGACAGGCTGTGGCGCGAACTGGCGTAGCCGCCCCGAAAGCCATGCGTGTGCGCGGAAAAGAAATGGCTTTGCTGGGCCGATACGCTCGCCCCCTCGCTGTTGCCGATGCGCCGGTCCACCGCAAAGGCGGCGCGCTCGCAGGACAGCGCGATGCGAGTGGCCTGCTGGCTGTCCAGGGTCCAGGGGTGAAACAGGTCGAGATCGACGATCTCGGTCGCCACGTCCTCCACGTCGGGCAGCCCGGCCGCCGGGTCCTCGGCGGTGAAGCGCGCGATGTCGTAGGCCGCCTGTACCGTGGCCTCGATCGCGGCGCGCGAAAAATCGGAGGTGCTGGCGTTGCCGCGTCGCTGGCCCAGGTAGACCGTGACGCCGAGCGACTTGTCGCGATTGCGCTCGACCGACTCGAGTTCGCCCTTGCGCACCCCGACCGACAGCCCGACGCCCTCGGACGCCTCGGCACCGGCATCGCTCGCGCCCAGCCGGTGCGCGTGCGCGAGCGCGCTGTCGACCAGGTCCTCGAAGAAGGCACGGGAATAGGAGAAGCCCGGCAGGGGCCTGGAGGATTGCGTCATGGTGGCGGCTATCATACTTGCGCATCCTGGACCTTCGACGCATGACCCGCAAACCCCGCAAAGGCTATTTCGTGCGCGGCCAGTTCGTCGCCACGGGCAGCGAACTGGACGCCGAACTGCAGCGCGAGCAACGTGCCGACGGCCCGAGCAAGACCGAGCTGAAGGCGCAAAGCAGCGAATTGCAGGCGCTGGGCGAGCAGTTGCTGGAACTGCGCGCCGACCTGCTGGCGCCGCTCGCCCTGCCCGAGCGCCTGCTCGAGTCGCTGGAGGAACTGCGCCGCATCCGCGACTTCGAAGGGCGGCGCCGCCAGGGCCAGTACGTGGGCAAGCTGATGCGTCGACTGCCGGGCGAGAGCGTCGCGGCCATCCGAGCCGCACTGGAGCAGCAGCAACGCGGCGCGGCGCGCGACACCCTGCGCCTGCATGCCGCCGAGCGCTGGCGCGAGCGCCTGCTGGCCGACGACGCGACACTGGGCGCCTGGATGATGCAGTTTCCGGACACGGACGCACAGCAATTGCGCACGCTGCTGCGCCAGGCGCGCAAGGAAGCACCCTCGCTCCAGGCCGGCGAACCGGCCCGCGCCAGCGGCCAGGGCGTGCGCCAGGGGCGCGCGTTTCGCAGCCTGTTTCAGTTCATCCAGTCCGCGCTCGAGCGCGCGGAGCGCGCCGATACGCTGCCCGGCAGCGATGCAGCCTACGTGGACGACAGTCGCGCCGGTTGAACGCCCACCCCCTACGGACAAGCAGGACATGGCAACCAACCACGACTCCGTCACCATCGGCATCGTTTCCGTGAGCGACCGCGCGGCGAGTGGCGCCTACGAAGACAAGGGCCTGCCCGCGCTGCAGGACTGGCTGAGCCGCGCGCTGAAGAATCCGATCCGCTTCGAGCCGCGCCTGATCGCCGACGACCAGGAGCGCATCAGCCACACCCTGGTCGAGCTGGTCGACGCCGGCTGCGACCTGGTGCTCACCACCGGCGGCACCGGCCCCGCGCCGCGCGACGTCACGCCGGAGGCCACGCTGGCCGTGGCCGACAAGCTGATGCCCGGCTTCGGCGAGCAGATGCGCCAGATCAGCCTGGCCTTCGTGCCCACCGCCATCCTTTCGCGGCAGGTCGCGGTGATCCGCGGCAAGTCGCTGATCATCAACCTGCCGGGCCAACCCAAGGCGATCGCGGAGACGCTGGAGGGCCTGAAGGACGCGGACGGCAAGCCGAAGGTGCACGGCATCTTCGCCGCCGTGCCCTACTGCATCGACCTGATCGGCGGGCCCTACCTGGAGACCGACGAAGCGGTGTGCAAGGCGTTCCGGCCCAAGAGCGCGGTGCGTGCACCCAAGGCATGAGCATGATTGGCGGACACTGAAACACCGGACATCCATACGCAGAGGACGCGAAGGTTTCGCAGAGGACGCAGAAGAAGCCTGAATCAAGAAAAGACAGGTTTCCTTTCGCGTCCTTCGCGTCCGGTTATTGTTCAGTCCTCAGCCCATCACCTTGGCCGGCAGCCAGGTGGCGATTTCGGGGAACACGCACAGGATCACGATCGCTGCCACCATGCACAGCATGAAGGGGAAGGCGCCGCGCAGGATGGTGGGCAGGCGCACGTCCGGCACGATGCCGTTGATGACGAACAGGTTCAGCCCCACCGGCGGCGTGATCAGACCGAGCTCCATGTTGATGGTCAGGATCACGCCGAACCAGATCGGGTCGAAGCCGGCAGCGGTGATGACGGGCATCAGGATCGGCGTGGTCATCAGGATGATTGCCGCCGGCGGCAGGAAACAGCCGGCCACCAGCAGCATGACATTGATCGCCGCCATCACCACCCAGCGGTTGACCTCCATGGCGGCGATCGACTCCGCCACCGACTGCGTCACCTGCAGCGAGCTCATCATGTAGCCGAACAGGATCGAGGTGCCGATGATCAGCAGCAGCATGCCCGACTCGCGCAGGCCGTCGCGCAGGATGGCCCAGAGCTGCACCGGGCGCCAGACGCGGTAGATCACGATCACCATCAGCAGGCACAGCATGGCGCCCACCCCCGCCGCCTCGGAAGGGGTGGCGATGCCGCCGTACAGGGCATACACCACGCCGACGATGACGGCGATGAAGGGCACCAGGCGGGGCATCAGCTCGAGCTTCTCGCGCAGCGAGTAGATGCGGCCATGATCGACCAGGCGCGTGCCCCGCTTCCAGCTCAGGAACACCGCCCAGGCCATGAACAGCGCCACCAGCAGCAGGCCCGGCAGCACGCCGGCGATGAACAGGCGGCCGATCGAGGTCTCGGAAGCGATGCCGTACAGGATCATGGTGACGCTGGGCGGGATCAGGATGCCCAGCGTGCCGCCGGCGGCGATCGCGCCGGTGGCGAGATCGGCGTCGTAGCCGCGCCGGCGCATCTCCGGAATGCCCATCTTGCCGATCGCCGCGCAGGTCGCCGGCGACGATCCCGACAGCGCCGAGAACAGCGCGCAGGCGCCCAGGTTGGACACCACCAGCGAGCCCGGCACCTTGTGCAGCCAGCGCGACAGTGCCTCGTACAGGTCGATGCCGGCGCGCGAGCCCGCCACTGCCGCGCCCATGATGACGAACATCGGCAAGGACACCAGGGTGAAGTCGTTCAGGCCGCCGAAGATGGTCTCGGGCATGAAATGCACGCTTTCCCAGCCATCGAAGATGACCATGAACACCAGCGATACCGCGCCCAGGGCAAAGGCGATCGGCATGCCGGTGGCCAGCAGGATCGTGGTGACGGCGAAGATCAGCAGGCCAATCAGCAACGGGCTCATGGACGCACTTCCTACAGGCCTTCGTCGGGCCGCAGGTTGAAGGGGTTGGCCTGGCGCTCCAGCACCAGGACCAGTTCGACCGCCAGTTGCAGGCACAGCAGCGCCAGTCCGACCGGTACCGCGAGATATGGGATCCACAAGCGCGCGCGCCAGATCGACGACGTGGTCTGGTTGCTGGCCCAGGTCTCGTACCACCAGGGAATCGCCGCCCACAGGAACAACGCGCAGAACACCAGCGCCGCCGCATAGCCGATCACGAACAGCCAGCGCCGCGTCTCGTGCCCCACCATCAGCGGCAGCACGTCCACCGCGACGTGGCCGCGCGTGAGCAGGATGTAGGGCGCCCCCAGGAAGGTGGCGGCCACCGTGGCGAAAATGGAGAACTCGGTCTGCCAGATGGCGGACTGGCCGAGGACAGCGCGCACGAACACCATCTGGCAGATGACGCCGATCGCCACCACGATCAGCAAGGCCGAGAACACGCCGAAGGCGCGCGAAACGGCCTGGACCGCCCCGGCCCAGGCCGGCACGCTGGCCGCCGCCGGCTTACTGGACACTCAGCGCCTTCTCGATCAGTTCCTTGCCGCCCGGCACCTTGTCGGCGAACGCCTTGTAGGAGGTGCGCTGCGCCACGTCGCGCCAGGCGTTGAATTCGGCCTCGGTCAGGGTGATGACCTCGCGGCCGGCCTTCTTGAAGGCCTCGTCCATCTTCTCGTCGAGCTTGGCCGACTCGGCGGCGAAATACGCCTCCGCCTTCTGCGAAGCGGCGGTGAGCGCCGCCTTCTGCCGGTCGTCCAGCTTGTTCCAGCTGCGCTGCGAGATCAGCACCGGCTCGTACATGAACCACAGGGCGTGGTCGCCGGGCGCCGTCACGCACTGCAATTGTTCGTACATGCGGAATGACACCATCGAGCCGGTGGACGTGTCGGTGCCGGTGATCACGCCCTGCTGCAGGGCGTTGTAGACCTCGTTGGAGGCGATCGAGATGATCGAGCCGCCGGCGCCAGCCCACATCTCCGCGAAGGTCGAGCCGGCCGAGCGGATCTTCATGCCCTTGACGTCGTCGGGCGTCCGGATGCACTTGTCCTTGGCGCCGAAGGCGCCGGCCAGCCAGGCGTCGGCCAGCACGCGCGCACCGCCCTCCTCGATCACCTTGCGCATCTCGTCCATGAAGGGCGACTTGTTCAGGCGCTGGGCGTGCGCGTGGCTCTTGACCAGGCCGGGCATCAGCGTGGCGCCGAACTGCGGGTGAAAGCCCGAGGCATAGTCGAGCGGGAACGACGACATGTCGATCTGCCCGCTCTGCATGGCCTTCCATTGCTCGGCTGCCTTCACCAGGCTGGCGCCCGGATAGACCTTGATCTCCAGGCCGACATCGGCCGCCTTCACCTCGCGCGCGATGATCTGCACCATCTCGTCGCGCACGTCCCCCTTGCCGCCGGGGAACTGGTGCGAAGCCTTGAGCGTGACATCGGCCAGTGCCGGCAGGCAGACGAAACCGGCCAGCAGGGCCAGGGCCCCGAGCAGGGGGCGCTTGCAGCGAATGGGAAGTTGCATCAGGGGTCTCCTTGTGATCGATCGACAGCGCTGCCCGCCCGCGCCCGCAGCGCGCGCCGGCATGCGTCCTGGCACTCTAGAGCATCCCTGGCGCCGGCAGAATCCAGGGAATCCATGAGAACGCTCATGTCGGAATGCCGACCAAGGGGGCGCAAGCACGCAGGCGAAGAATCGTCCGGCTGGTTGTTCCGCTATCGGAAACGGAGTATCGATGCCACGATTCACGGGCGTTGTAGGCAAAAAACATCGCTCCCATGGTGACCAGATGTGCCCGCCGGACCGGGCGCCGTGACAGCATCGGTGACACGGTACGCGAGACCGGCGCCATCCGGGGTGCGGCGCCTGGCTGCGCCTGGTTGCAGTTGACTGCGTTCTGTGACACGGTTGCCTTCAGGAGCAACGATCATGGACGCGGATTGGAGATTGCAGCATGAAGACTTCCGGATTCTCGACACGCCATGCCACCCTGTTCCTGGCCCTGATCGGCGCCCTCGCCAGTGCCGGCTGCGCAGGCCAGCCCACCAACGCCCAGATCGGCACGGGGGTGGGGGCCGTGGTGGGCGGCGCCACCGGTCATGTGCTGTTTGGTGGCCCGATCGGCACCATTGGGGGTGCCGCCGCGGGCGCGCTGATCGGCAACGAGGTGGGCAAGAACCAGCGCGCGCGCTGATCGCGCGGTTGCGGCTGGCGGCTACTTGCCCACCAGTTGCGTGAGCTTGTCGGCCTCGAAGCTTTCCTGCCTGCTCGCGTCCGCGGGCACGCAACCCGGGTCGATCCGACAAGCCAGTTGCTCGACCGCCTGCCACAGCAGGGCGATCTGGTGTTCGTGGCCGGCCGTGCCGTCGATCAGGCCGCGCAGCGCCTGACTCACGGGGTCGTCGTTCTGCGTCACGCCATAGGCTGAGAAGCCCAGCCGGGCCGCGGCTTCCTCGCGCCGCGAGTCGTCGTCGGCCAGGATGATGCGCGCCGGGTTGCCGACCGCCGTGGCGCCCGCGGGGACGGGCTTGGTGACCACCGCGCTGGAGCCGATCTTGGCGCCGTCGCCGACCGTGAATCCGCCCAGGATCTGGCTGGATGCCCCTACCACCACCCCCTTGCCGAGCGTCGGGTGGCGCTTGCTGCCCTTGACCAGCGAGGTGCCGCCCAGGGTCACGCCCTGGTAGATGGTGCAGTCATCGCCGATCTCCGCCGTCTCGCCGATCACCACGCCCATGCCGTGGTCGATGAAGACGCGCTCGCCGATCCTGGCGCCGGGATGGATCTCGATGCCGGTGAGAAAGCGCCCCCAGTGCGAGATCCAGCGCGCCAGCCAGTGCCAGCCCTTCCCCCACAGCCAGTGCGCCAGCCGATGCAGCACCAGGGCGTGAAAGCCCGGATACGAGAACACCACGTCCCAGACGCTGCGCGCGGCGGGGTCGCGCTCGAGGATGGCCTGGGTGTAGGAGCGAATCCGGGACAGCATAGTGCGCGAAAGTTTAGTGCCTGCGGCCGGCGGCTGCATCCTGCATCGCGCGCGCGATGCCGCGCAGGATGTGGAGATCCTGCTGGCTGGGCGCGGCGCGGTTGAACAGCTGCTGCAGGCGCGGCATCAGCTTCTTCGGCGCCGCGGGGTCGAGGAAACCCACGTCGATGAGCGCCTGCTGCCAGTGCGCCAGCATCCGCGCCACCTGCGCGGCGTCGGCCGGCACATGGGTCGGGACGCTGGCTGGCGCCGCGGCAGCCCAGCCGCCGGCGTGCGCGGCGAGCGCCTGGCGCCAGTCGTAGGCAACAAGCTGCACGGCAGCCGCGAGGTTGAGCGAGCCATAGGCCGGATCGGTCGGGATGCTGAGCGCTGCATGGCAGCGGTACACGTCCTCGTTGCGCATCCCGTAGCGCTCGCTGCCGAACAGCAGGGCCACGCCGGGTGGCGGGGCCTGCGGGCCGGCCAGCAAGTCCTGGAAATGCGCGCGCGGCGATCGCGTCGGCGGGCCGAAATCGCGCGGCGTCATGACCGTGGCACACAGGTGCGTCATCCCCTCCAGCGCCTCCTCCAGCGTGGCCACCGCGCGTGCCCGCGCCAGCACATCGGCCGCGCCACTGGCGCGCTCGACCGCCTCGACGCGCTGCAGCACGTCGGGCCAGCGCGGCCGCACCAGCACCAGGTCGTCGAATCCCATCACCTTCATGGCACGCGCCACGGCGCCGACGTTGCCGGCATGGCTGGTCTCGATCAGCACGAAGCGGGTCTGCAGGGGGTCCATGGTCCGTGATTGTCGCGCCGCCGGTAACATTGCCGTCTGCCGCGCCGCGCATCCCCGCGGGGCCAGCCACACCCCCCATGACCCCCACCGCCCCCGCCGACCCCAGCCTGATCGATTCGCGCACCGCGGCCTGGCGCCTGCTGACCACGCTCGGCCTGGTGGCGCTGGGCAACAGCAGCATGTACGTGGTCTCGGTCGTGTTGCCTGTGGTGCAGACGGAATTCGGCGTGAGCCGTGGCGCGGCCTCGCTGCCCTACACCCTGATGATGGTCGCGCTCGGCCTGGGCGGCATCTTCACCGGGCGGCTGGCGGATCGCCACGGCATTGCACCGGTGCTGACGATGGGCGCAGTGGCCGTCGGCGCGGGCTACATCTGGGCCGCGCTGGCCGGAGGCATCGCGTCGTTCGGACTGGCGCACGCCCTGCTCGGCTTTCTCGGCGGCGCCGCGACCTTCGCGCCGCTGATGGCCGACACCACGCTGTGGTGGCGCCGACGCCGCGGCATCGCCGTGGCGATCTGCGCCAGCGGCAACTACATCGCCGGCGCCATCTGGCCGCCGCTGGCGCAATGGGGTATCGAGCATTACGGCTGGCGTCCGACCTACCTGGCGCTGGGCGGGTTGTGCAGCATCGGCATGGCGCTGCTGGCGCTGCGCATGCGCCAGCGACCACCGCTGGCGCATGAGCCGGCCGCGGGCACGAGCACGCGCCCAGTGGCGGGCGATCGTCCCTTCGGCCTCCCGCCCGCGCACGCACAGTGGCTGCTGTGCGTGGCCGGCGTGGCCTGCTGCGTGGCGATGGCGATGCCGCAGGTGCACATCGTCGCCTACTGCACGGATCTTGGCTACGGCGCGGCGCGCGGCGCCGAGATGCTGTCGCTGATGCTGGGTGCCGGCATCCTCAGCCGCCTGATCTCGGGCTGGATCTGCGACCACATCGGTGGCGTGCGCACGCTGCTGATGGGCTCGGCGCTGCAGGGCATCGCGCTGCTGCTGTTCCTGCCCTTCGATGGCCTGGTGCCGCTGTACGCGATCTCGGCGCTGTTCGGCTTCTTCCAGGGCGGCATCGTGCCCTCCTACGCCATCATTGTGCGCGAGCATTTCGCGCCGCGCGAGGTCGGCGCGCGCGTAGGGGCCGTGATCATGGCCACCATGCTGGGCATGGCGCTGGGCGGCTGGATGAGCGGCTGGATCTTCGACGTCACCGGCAGCTACCGCGCCGCCTTCGTCAACGGCATCGGCTGGAACCTGCTCAACCTCAGCATCGCCGGCTGGCTCTACCTGCGCGCACGTGGCCCGGGCCCGCGCTGGGCCCGCGCAAGCTGAAGTCCGGCGCGTGCAGCAAGGCCGGAGCGAAGCGTCTAACATCAGGCGCCATCGGGAGCGCGGCCCGGCCGCGGCTGCAACAAGAAACAGTCCTTCATGACACCACCAGATCCCTCGTCCCTGCCGCTGACCGGCGTGCGCGTGATCGAGTTCTGCTCGACCGCTGCCGGCCCCTTTTCCGCCATGCTGCTGGCCGACATGGGCGCCGACGTGATCAAGGTCGAGCCCCCCGACGGCGACGGCCTGCGCAACTGGCCGCCGCTCGCCGACGGCTACAGCGAGAACTTCGCCTCGCTCAACCGCAACAAGCGCTCGGTGGTGCTGGACCTCAAGCAGGCCGACGACCTGGCGCTGGCACGCAGGCTCATCCGCGACGCGGACGTACTGGTCGAGAACAACCGCCCGGGCGTGATGGAACGGCTGGGCCTGGGCTATGCCGCGCTGAGCGCGGAGCAACCGGGGCTGGTCTACGCCTCGATCTCGGCCTACGGCCAGAGCGGGCCGCGCGCCATCGAGGGCGGCTTCGACCTCACGGTGCAGGCCGCCGCCGGTGTCATGAGCGTGACCGGCGAGCCCGGCGGCGCGCCGGTGAAGTGCGGCGTGCCGCTGTCGGACTTCGCCTCCGGCCTGTATGCCGCGTTCTCGATTGCCGCGCTGCTGGTGCGCGTGCGCGCCGGCGGCCGGGGCGCGCACATCGACATCCCGATGTTCGGCTGCACCCTGGGCATCGCCGCGCTGCAGACCAGCGAATACTTCGGCAACGGGCGCAGCCCGGGCAAGCTCGGCTCGGCACACCCGCGCAACGCGCCCTACCAGGCGTTCCGCGCACAGGACGGCTACTTCGCCATCGCCGCCGGCACGCACAAGCTGTGGCTGGCCGTGCTGGACGTGGTCGGCCACTCCGAGCTGGCCGAGGACCCGCGCTTCCTCGGCACCACCGACCGGGCCCAGCACCAGGACGCGCTGAAGGAGATCCTGGAAGCCGTGTTCACGCAGCAGCCGGTCGACCACTGGATCGCCGCGTTCAACCGCGCGGGCGTGCCGCACGCGCGCATCAACGACTACGCCGCCGCCCTGGCCGATCCGCAGACCGTGCACATGGGCTGGGTGCAGCCGCTCACGCTCCCGGGCGGCCACGCGACGCACACCTTTGCCTCGCCGCTGCGGCTGGACGGCGCCGGCTTCCCGATCCGGCGCCCGCCGCCGGCGCTGGGCGAGCACGGCGCCGAGATCCGCGCCGCCTATCCGGAGGAATCGCCATGAGAGCTCCCGAGAACCGCCTGCTCAGCTTCGTCATCGCCATGACGCGCCTGGTCGAGGCCGGACCGGCCGACGAGGCCCAGCTGATCCGCGGCGCCACGCCGCTGATGCAGGCGCTGGTGGCGCACGATGACTGGCTGCCGGAGGCCATGGCGGTGGGCGATGCGCAGCGCTACCAGCAGCACCTGCTCTACGGCGACCCGCTGGACCGTTTCGCGCTGGTCAGCTTCGTCTGGGGGCCGGGCCAGCAGACGCCGGTGCACGACCACACGGTGTGGGGCATCATCGGCATGCTGCGCGGCCGCGAATGGACGCAGCGCTACGCCTATGACGACAGCGGGCGCCTGACACCCAGCGGCTCGCTCATCACCCTGCTGCCGGGGGCGCTCGACATCGTCTCGCCGCGCCTGGGCGACGTGCATGCAGTCGGCAACGCACTGGACGACCAGGCCTCGATCAGCATCCACCTCTATGGTGCCAACATCGGCCGCGTCACGCGCCATGTGTTCACGCCCGAGACCGGTGCGGTGAAGGATTTCGTGTCGGGCTACTCGAACGCGCTGGCGCCCAATCTGTGGGCATGAAATGAGACATCCCCTGCGTCGCTGCGCTCCATCCACCTGGAAAGGGGACACTCCCAGTGACCGGAGGGACTCCGGCCACGGGTGCCCGGGAATGGCCTGCTCCGCGGCCACTGGAGCGGCGACGCTTCGTGCGGTACGGGTCGCGGGCGGCACCGTGGGCAACTGAAGTCGCCATGAACGAGCTGAATTCCAAACGCGACGGCGTTGTCCTGCAGCTGGAGCTGAATCGCCCAGACAAGGGCAATGCCCTGTCGGCATCGCTGGTCGAAGCGCTGAGCGAGGCCGTGTCGGCGGCCTGCGCCGACCCGGGGCTGCGCCTGCTGGTGCTGTCGGGCGCGGGCCGGCACTTCTGCACCGGCTTCGACCTGTCGGACCTCGACCAGGAAAGCGATGACAGCCTGCTGGCACGCTTCACACGCGTCGAGCTGCTGCTGCAGGCCGTGCATGGCGCGCCGTTCGCCACGCTGGCGTTGGCGCACGGCTGCACCCTGGGCGCCGGCGCCGACCTGTTTGCGGCCTGCGGCGAGCGCTGGATCGTCGGCGACGCCAGCCTGGCCTTTCCGGGCGCCGGCTTCGGCCTGGTGCTGGGCACGACACGGCTCGCCGGCCGGGTCGGTGCGCGCCGCGCCGCTGACTGGATCGAGGGCGGCGCCGTCATCGACAGCGCCACGGCCTGCGCCAGCGGGCTGGCCACGCAGCGGCTCGAGGCCGAGGCCCTGGACACCGAGCTGGCCCGCCTGCGCGCGCGCGTGAGCCGGCTCGACAGTGCCACGCAGCACGCCACCCACGCCGCCGTGCAGGCCGCCGAGCGGCCGCGCGGCGCGGCGGGCGATGCCGAGGACCTGGCGCGCCTGGTGCGCTCGGCGGCGCGCCCCGGCCTGCGCGAACGCGTCGCGGCCTATCGGGCGGCGCAGCGCAAGACCTGAAGGCTCAGACCACCACCGGCTCGGGCTCGAGCCGGATGCCGAAGCGCTCGTAGACGCTGGTCTGGATCGCCTTGGCCAGGGTCATGACTTCGCCGCCAGTGGCCGGGTGCTTCTGGCCACCGCGATTGACCAGCACCAGCGCCTGCTTGTCGTAGACGGCGGCGTTGCCGACGCGCTTGCCCTTCCAGCCGCAGGCATCGATGAGCCAGCCGGCGGCCAGCTTGACGCTGCCGTCGGGCATCGGGTAGTGCACCAGGCGGGGATCCCGGCCGATGATGTCCTGACACTGCTCGGGCGTCACGGTGGGATTCTTGAAGAAGCTGCCGGCATTGCCGAGCACTGCCGGGTCCGGCAGCTTGGCACGCCGGATGGCGACGATCCAGTCGAAGATCTGCCGGGCACTGGGGCGCGCCACGCCCTCGTCGTGCATGCGCCGCTCGAGGTCCAGGTAGCCCAGCACCGGCTGCCAGGCCCTGGGCAGCGCCAGGCGCACGCGCAGGATCAGCGCCCGGCCCGCCAGACCGAAGTCGCCCGGCTTGGCGGCGCCGTGCTTGAACACCGAGTCACGGTAGCCGAAGCCGCACTGCGCGGCACCCAGCGTGAACAGCTCGCCGGTCTCGAGGTCGATCGCGTCGAGTTCATGAAAACGATCCTGCAGTTCCAGCCCGTAGGCGCCGATGTTCTGCACCGGGCTGGCGCCGACGGTGCCGGGGATCAGCGCCAGGTTCTCCAGTCCGCCCAGGCCCCGGTCCAGCGTCCAGGCGACGAAATCGTGCCAGTTCTCGCCCGCACCGGCTTCGACGATGACGTGACGCGGCGTCTCCAGGACAATGCGCCGGCCCGGCACCTCGACCTTCAGCACCACGCCCTTGACGTCGCCCGTCAGCACGATGTTGCTGCCGCCGCCGAGGACGAACTTGTGCATCGCCGCCAGCCGCCGGTCTGCCTGGAGCGCCCGCACGTCGTCCGCATCGCGCACGCGCAGCAGGCGCGCCGCCCGTGCCGCGATGCCGAAGCTGTTGAAGGGTTGCAGGGAGACGTTGCGCTCGACCACCATGGGACAATTGTCGCATCCGAGATTCACGCAACGAGCAGCAAGGACCCCTGCCATGCCCTCTTTTGACACGGTTTGCGACCCCGACATGGTCGAGGTGCGCAACGCGGTGGACAACGCCGCCAAGGAAATCGGCACGCGCTTCGACTTCAAGGGCACGAGCGCGGCGATCGAGCTGAAGGACAAGGAAATCAGCCTGCTGGGCGACGCCGACTTCCAGCTCCAGCAACTGCTCGACATCCTGCGCGCCAAGCTCGCCAAGCGTGGCGTGGACGCGCGCTTCCTCGACCTGGGTGCGGTGCAGAAGGTGGGCGGCGACAAGGTCCGGCAGGTTGCCAAGGTACGCAGCGGCATCGCCACCGAGGACGCCAAGAAGATCCAGAAGCTGGTGAAGGAAAGCAGGCTCAAGGTGCAGGCCGCGATCCAGGGCGACCTGGTGCGCGTCAGCGGCGCCAAGCGCGACGACCTGCAGGCGGTGATGGCGCTGCTGCGCAAGGAAATGACCGAGCTGCCGCTGTCGTTCGACAATTTCAGGGATTGATGCACCCCCTATGTCGCTTCGCGCCTTCCCCCAGGGGGACGCAGCCGTGGCCAGGGAGACCCCGGCCACGGCTGCCGCTGGCATGGGTTGCTCCGCGGCCTCTGGACCGCCAACGCCTCACGGCGAACGGGGCGAGCGATGGAAAGCCGATACAAATCCGCGCACGAACGGCGAATGACAGCCGGACCGACTGGACGTCGACAATCGATCCGTCATTCGTCATGCGGGTACCAGCCGGCGTCGTCCGTCATCTTCTTGAACGCGAAATCGCATGAAAACCGTGATCTTCCTGCGCCGCCTGCTGGCTGGTGCGGCCCTGCTGCCGGCGCTGGCCTGGGCGCAGAACGTGACCTTGCACGGCACGCTGGGCAGCAAGGCGCTGCTGATCATCGATGGCGGCGCGCCGCGCGCCATGGCGCCGGGTGAATCGCGCCAGGGCGTGGAGTTGCTGTCGGCCCGGGGCGACGAAGCCGTGGTGCGGGTTGGTGGCGAGCGCCTGACGCTGCGCGTCGGCGAGTCGCCAGTGCGCGTGGGCAGCGCGCCCACGTCCAGCAGCGGGCGCGTCGCGCTCACTGCCGACGCGCGCGGCCACTTCTTCACGCAGGGCAGCATCAACAATCGGCCGGTGCAGTTTCTGGTCGATACCGGGGCCTCGGTGGTCTCGATCAGCCAGGCCGAGGCCGATCGGCTCGGTCTCGGCTACCGTGCCGGCCAGGCGGTGCGCCTGAACACCGCCAATGGCCAGACCCCCGGCTGGGCGTTGAAGCTGAACCAGCTGCGCGTGGGCGACATCACGGCCTACAACGTCGATGCCGTGGTGGTGCCCGCACCCATGCCCGCCGTGCTGCTCGGCAACAGCTTCCTGAACCGCTTCAGCATGCAGCGCGAAGGCAGCCAGCTGATGCTGATCCGGCGCTGAGCCTCAGCGCTGGGCCGCGGTCACCACCATCTCGATGCGCCAGGCCGGATCGGCCAGCGCCGCCTGCACGGTGGCGCGGGGCGGCGCGTGGCCGGGAGCGACCCAGGCATCCCAGACCTCGTTCATGCCGGCGATGTCGGCGATGTGGGCGAGAAACACCTGGACGCGCAGGATGCGCGACTTGTCGCTGCCGCACGCTGCCAGGTGCGCGTCGACCTGGGCCAGCACGTCGGCCGTCTGGCCCTGGATGTCGGTCGCGTCGCCTTCCGGCACCATGCCGCCGAGGTAGACCACCCCGTTGTGGATCGACGCCTCGCTGTAGCGATGCGCCACGCACAGCCTGGTGATGTCGCTCATGACTTCTTGCTCCCCAGCTTCGATTCGGTCCCGGCCAGCAGCCGCTGGATGTTCTGCCGATGGCGCCAGATCAGCAGCAGGCTCATGACCGCGATGGCCAGCAGCTTGGCGCCCGACGCGCTCCACGCCAGCCCCTCGCCCAGCCAGTAGTAGGCCGGCGCGAACAGCGCGGCGATCAGGGCCGCCAGCGACGAGTAGCGGAAGAACACGGCAATGATGACCCAGGTCGCCAGCGTCGCCACGCCGAGCCAGGGCGCGCTGGCCAGCAGGACGCCCAGTGCCGTGGCCACGCCCTTGCCGCCCTGGAAGCGGAAGAACACCGGCCACAGGTGGCCGGCAAAGGCTGCGAGGCCAGCCAGCGCCTGGGTGCCCTCCCCCAGGCCGAGGTCGGCGCCAAACCAGCGCACCAGCATGACCGGCAGCCAGCCCTTGAAGGCGTCGAGCAGCAGGGTGACGGCGGCCGCAGCCTTGGATCCGGAGCGCAGCACGTTGGTGGCACCCGGATTGCCGCTGCCGTAGCTGCGCGGATCAGCCAGGCCCAAGGCGCGGCTGACGATCACGGCAAAACTCAGCGAACCCACCAGGTAGGCCGCCACTGCGACCAGAACAGGAGCCAGGAAATCCAACTTTACAACCTGAAAATTGATAGCGGTTGAGGCCGGATTATGGCGCGCTGGCCCACGATTACTCCAGGAATTACGCCACGCTTTCGCTGCAGGTTACCCCGGATCCGGCAGTCGGATGCTCCTGACAGGGCCACCCTCGGCGCGCCAGGCAAGGGTGTGCGCTGCGGCTCCACACGCGTCGGCGCGCCCTTGGAGCAAGTGACGAACGTCGGTGTTCACGCAGGCGTCGAGACATGCACAAGCGATCAGCCGCCGGACTTGAGGTCAATCGCGCACTGCACGGACCGGGCGTGCAGCAGGTCGACGCAGGCGCGCGGGTCGATGCCGACCAGGTAACCGCGCCGCCCGCCGTTGATGCCGATACGCCCGAGCTCGAGGATGCTGGATTCGATGTAGACCGGCATCTGCCGGCGCGTCCCGAATGGCGAGGTGCCGCCCACCAGGTAGCCCGAGTGGCGGTTCGCGACCTCGGGCGCGCAGGGCTCGACCGACTTGGCGCCGATCTGGCGCGCCAGCTGCTTGGTGCTGACCTTGCGGTCGCCGTGCATCAGGACGATCAGGGGCTTGCCGTCCTGGTCCTGCATCACCAGGGTCTTGACCACGGCGTGCGGGTCGAAGCCGAGCACCGTGGCGCTGTGCGTGGCCCCGCCATGCTCGACGTATTCATAGGGATGTTCGGTGAAGGCGACCCCGTGCGCGCGCAGCATGGCGGTGGCCGGGGTTTCACTGACGTGCGCGGGCTTGTGACGGGCCATCGCCAGGCTCAAGCGCCGCCCGCGCGACGCAGCTGCCAGGATCGGGGCGCCATCATGAAGCCGCCCGTGCGCGCTCTTCTTCCCGCAGGCGCAGCACGCGGCGCTGCACCTTGCCGGTGGTGGTCATCGGCAGCTGCTCGATGAACTCGATTTCCTTCGGGTACTCATAGGGTGCCAGCAGACCCTTCACGTGCTCCTGCAATTGCGCGACGATCTGCTGCTCGAAGGCGGCCGGCCCTTCGGATGCTGCCTGCCGCCGCGCCAGGAAATCCGCCGTCAGCACCACGTAGGCCTTGACCAGGGCGCCGCGCGCCGCGTCGGGCTTGGGCACCACGGCGCAGTTGGCCACCGCCGGATGCTTGACCAGGCAGTTCTCGATTTCGCCCGGGCCGATCCGGTAGCCCGCCGACTTGAACACGTCGTCGGCGCGGCCCTGATACCACAGGTAGCCGTCTGCGTCGGCCTGCGCCACGTCGCCGGTGTGCCACCAGTCGCCCGTGAACTTGGCGCGCGTGGCGGCCTCGTTGTTCCAGTAGCCGAGAAAGAAGATCGGGTCCGCATCGCCGTGCACGTCGCGCCGGTGGATCACCACCTCGCCCGGCGTGCCCGGTGTGCACTCCTGGCCCGCCTCATCCAGCAGCGTGATGCGGTGGCCGGGATAGGCGCGTCCCATGCTGTTGGGCCGGGCCGGCCAGCCGACGAGCATGCGGTCGAGCACCAACCCGCCGCCGGGCCGCCCCAAGGCGGGTTGGGCCCCCTCGGGGGGCAGCGCAGACACGTCAGTGCGAAGCGTGGGGGCCACATTCAACCCGCCGCCGGGCCGCCCCAAGGCCGGTTGGGCCCCCTCGGGGGGCAGTGCAGACACGTCAGTGCGAAGCGTGGGGGCCACATTCAACCCGCCGCCGGGCCGCCCCAAGGCCGGTTGGGCCCCCTCGGGGGGCAGTGCAGACACGTCAGTGCGAAGCGTGGGGGCCACATTCATCGCACAGTTGCCAACGATGTAGTTGACCTCGGTCTGCCCGAACATCTCGTTGACGATCACGTCCAGCTCGTCGCGACAATAGGCAAACACGGCGTCGCCCACGGCCTCGCCGGCGCTCATCAGGCCCTGCAGGCGCAGCTCGTGCTGGTGGCGCGGATGCGGCACCGCCTTCATCATGGCCTTGAGCGCGGTCGGGAACAGGAAGCTGTGCGTGACGCGGTGGCGTGCCATCAACTCGAACGCGAGTTGCGGGTCGAAGCGTCCGTTGTAGGCCACGATGGGGCGGCCGAAGTACAGCGTCGGCAGCAGGGCATCCATCAGGCCGCCGGTCCAGGCCCAGTCGGCGGGCGACCAGAAGATCGCCTGCGTCGATGCGCCGTCGTCGTCCGGTCCGTAGGCGCAGACGCGGTTCAGTCCCAGCGCCCCGAGGTCGAAACCGAAGCCGTTGTGGCTGCAGACGAAGCCCGGCAGATTGCCGATCAGCACCCGCTGCGGGATCAGCGCGCCCTTGGGGGCGCCGGTGGTGCCGCTGGTGTAGATCAAGACGGCAGGGTCGTCGGCCGCGGTATCGACCGGGTCGAACTCATCGGCCGCGCCGGCCAGCAGGGTCTGCCAGCCACGATCGGCCTGCCGGGCGCCATCGCCCAGGCCGATCACCGTGCGCAATTCGGGACAAGTGGCACGCGCCTGCAGCAGGCTGGCGAGCGCGCCGTCGTCGCAGATCGCCGCGCAGGCACCGGCGTTCTGCAGGCGGTATTCCAGCGCCTCGGGGCCAAAGAGCTGCGACAGCGGCATCGCGATCGCGCCCATCTGCAGCACCGCCATGTAGGCCACCGCCGTCTCGAAGCGCTGGGGCATGACGATCGCCACGCGATCGCCGCGCTGCACGCCGAGGTCGAGCAGCGCGTTGGCGAGGCGATTGGCCTGCTCCTGCAGTGCGACATACGAGTGAAAGCCGGTGCGCCCGTCGGTGAAATGCTCGATCACGGCAATGCGCTCGGCCGCGCGCGCGCCCACGGTCCAGCGTCGGCAGCAGGCCTCGGCCAGATTGAAGCGCTCGGGCACGTGCCAGCGAAACCCCGCGTGCATCGCGGCGTAGTGGTCGTCCGGTACCGGCAGTGACATGCTCGCGTCTCCTCTAAGATTCATCTGGATGTCAATGTACCAAGTCCGCCGGCCCGCGCGCAGCGTGCAAGTCCCTGTTCGCAACGTTCATTACCACGTGCGCCTGTGGGGCCGGTCGGGCGGCCCGCGGCCGCCGCTGGTGCTGGTGCACGGCTGGATGGACGTGGCTGCGTCGTGGCAGTTCATGATCGATGCACTGGACGATGACTTTCTTGCCGGGCGCCTGGTCGTCGCACCCGACTGGCGCGGCTTCGGCCAGTCGCGCGGCCCGGCGTGCGACCACTATGCATTCGCCGACTACCTGGGCGACCTGGAGGGCCTGATCGACCACTTTTGCGGCGACGCGGCGGCCGACCTGGTCGGCCACAGCATGGGCGGCAACGTCGCCATGATGTACGCGGGAACGCGCCCGACGCGCATCCGGCGCCTGGTCAACCTGGAAGGTTTCGGCATGCCCGCCACACGGCCCGAGCAGGCGCCCGAGCGCTACGCGCGCTGGCTCGACGAGATCAAGCGCCTGCGGCGCGGCGAGATCGGCCTGCGCAGCTACGACAGCGCGGCTGGCGTCGCCGCGCGCCTGAGGCAGACCAACCCGCGCCTGCCGCAGGCGAAGGCCGACTGGCTGGCGCGCCAGTGGGCCGAACCGCGCACTGGCGCCGACGGCAGCACGCGCTGGCACATCCTGGGCGATGACGCGCACCGCGTCGTCAGCGCCCAGCTGTTCCGGGTGGAGGAAATGCTGGCGCTGTACGCTGCCATCACGGCACCGACCCTGATGGTCGAAGCCAGCGACAGCGCCATGGACGGCTGGTGGCGCGGCCGCTTCACGCTGGAGGAATTCCACCAGCGTCTGCAGGCGGTGCGCCAGCTCGAGCGCGCCACCCTGCCCGACTGCGGCCACATGCTGCACCACGACCAGCCCGCGCTGCTGGCGGAGCACATCCAGGCGTTCCTGGGTGGCTGAAGGCAATGCTGGCCCAACCCCCCGCGCGCCGCCCATGCGCAGCGAGATCAGCCCATCATGCGCGCGCACGCGTCGCATGGGACAATTGAAAGTTTGACACGAGGCACCACCTGTGCCCCAGAGCCACATTGCCGGAACCGCACACCATGGAAGCAGAACACGTCAACCACATCGGAAGCCAGATCGAGGACCTCAGCGCTCGCACCGCCGAGCTACGGGGGTATCTTTGACTACGCTGCGAAGGCCGAACGCCTGCGCACGGTGAATGCCGCGCTGGAGGATCCCGCGGTCTGGAACGATCCGAAGAAGGCCCAGGAGCTGGGCAAGGAGAAAAAGCTGCTGGAGGGCGTGGTCGTCGTGCTGGACGACCTGGCGCGCGAGCTGGCGGACAGCGCCGAGCTGTACGAGCTGAGCAGCGACGAGGGTGACGACGCCGCCCTGCTGGCGATTGAAGACGACGTGCAGCGGCTCGAGAAGACCGTCGAGGAACTCGAATTTCGCCGCATGTTCAACCAGCCGGCCGACCCGCTCAACTGCTTTCTCGACATCCAGGCCGGCGCGGGCGGCACCGAAGCCTGCGATTGGGCCCAGATGCTGCTGCGCCAGTATCTCAAGTACGCCGAGCGCAAGGACTTCAAGGCCGAGGTCGAGGAAGAAACCCCTGGCGACACGGCCGGCATCAAGAGCGCCACGATCAAGATCGATGGCGAATATGCCTACGGCCTGCTGCGCACCGAAACCGGTGTGCACCGGCTGGTGCGCAAGTCGCCCTTCGATTCGTCCGGCGGGCGCCACACCAGCTTCGCCAGCGTCTTCGTCTATCCCGAGATCGACGACTCGATCGAAATCGAGATCAACCCGGCCGACGTGCGCACCGACACCTACCGCGCCAGCGGCGCCGGCGGCCAGCACATCAACAAGACCGACTCGGCCGTGCGCCTGACGCACATCCCCACCGGCATCGTGGTGCAGTGCCAGGACAGCCGCAGCCAGCACAGCAACCGCGACGTCGCCTGGCAGCGCTTGCGCAGCCGCCTGTACGACCTGGAAATGCGCAAGCGCATGGAAGCGCAGCAGAAGCTGGAAGACAGCAAGACCGACGTCGGCTGGGGCCACCAGATCCGCAGCTACGTGCTGGACAACAGCCGCATCAAGGACCTGCGCACCGGCGTGGAGATCAGCAACACCCAGAAGGTGCTGGACGGCGACCTCGATGCCTTCATCGAGGCCAGCCTCAAGCAGGGGGTGTAAGCGCGCCTGCCGATTCGCGATTTCAGGCCGCCGCGCGCGCCAGCGCGCGGCCGCTGGCATTTGAAGCAAAGGAATTCCCATGCGTGAAGGACAAACCGCCGTCACCCGGCGCCTCGACTACGCGCCGCCCGCGTTCTGGATCGACACCGTCAAGCTGACGATCGACCTCGACCCGACCAAGACCCGCGTGCTCTCCAGGCTGTCGGTGCGCCGCAATCCCGAGGTGCCGCCGCGACCGCTCGAACTCGACGGCGACGAGCTGAACCTGTCGCGCGTCATGCTGAACGGCCAGGCCTGCTCGTTTCGCATGGACGGCGAGCAGCTGGTGCTGGAAAACCTGCCGGAGGGCAACGACCCCTTCGAGCTGGAGATCTTCACCACCTGCAACCCCGAGAAGAACAGCAAGCTGATGGGGCTGTTCATGAGCGGCGGCGACTTCTTCACCCAGTGCGAATCGCAGGGGTTCCGGCGCATCACCTACTTCCTGGACCGCCCGGACGTGATGGCCACCTACACCGTGACGCTGTGCGCGAACAAGGCGCGCTGGCCGGTGCTGCTGGCCAATGGCAACCTGGTCGACTCGGGCGAGATGCAGGACGGCCGCCACTACGCCACCTGGCACGACCCGCACCGCAAGCCCTGCTACCTGTTCGCCCTGGTCGCTGGCAACCTGGTGGCGCGCGAGCAGCGCATCACCACGCGCTCGGGCGCCCAGCACCTGCTGCAGGTCTACGTGCGCCCGGGCGACCTGGACCAGACCGAGCACGCCATGAACTCCCTGGTGCACGCGATCCTGTGGGACGAGGCGCGCTACGGTCTCAAGCTCGACCTGGAGCGCTTCATGGTGGTCGCCACCAGCGACTTCAACTTCGGCGCCATGGAGAACAAGGGCCTGAACATCTTCAACAGCAAGTACGTGCTGGCCAAGCCCGCCACCGCCACCGACGCCGACTACGAGGCGATCGAGGGCGTGATCGGCCACGAGTACTTCCACAACTGGACCGGCGACCGCGTCACCTGCCGCGACTGGTTCCAGCTCTCGCTCAAGGAAGGCCTGACGGTGTTCCGCGACCAGAGCTTCAGCATGGACATGGCCGGCAGCGCCAGCGCGCGCGCGGTGCGCCGCATCGCCGACGTCAACACGCTGCGCACGCTGCAGTTCGCCGAGGACGCCGGCCCCATGGCGCACCCGGTGCGGCCCGACGAATACCTGGAAATCACCAACTTCTACACCACCACCATCTACGAAAAGGGCGCCGAGGTGGTGCGCATGGTCGAGACGCTGCTCGGGCGCGAGGGCTTTCGCCGCGGCATGGACCTCTACTTCCAGCGCCACGACGGCCACGCCGTCACCTGCGACGACTTCATCGCGGCCATGGCCGACGCCAATCCGGACAGCGCCCTGGCGCGCCACACCGAGCCCTTCAAGCGCTGGTACAGCCAGGCCGGCACGCCCGTGGTGCAGGCCACCGGCCACTTCGACGCCGCGACGCGCAGCTACACGCTCACGCTCGCGCAGAGCTGCCCGCCAACCCCGGGCCAGCCCGACAAGCAGCCCATGGTGATCCCGGTCCGGCTCGGCCTGCTGGGCCCGGACGGGCGCGACCTGCCGCTGGCGCCGGCCGCGGGCGAGCTGCTGCACGGCGACACCGTGGTCCTGACCGAGCCGGAGACCACGCTGGTGTTCACCGGTATCGAGCACGAACCCGTGCCCTCGCTGCTGCGTGGCTTCTCGGCCCCGGTGAAGCTGCGCCTGCCGGCGACGCCGGCACAGCTCATGCACCGCCTGGCACACGACAGCGACCCCTTCAACCGCTGGGAAGCCGGTCAGCAACTGGCACTCGACAGCGCGCTGGCCCTGCTCGCGCAGGATGGTCCGCTACCCGCGGAACCACTGGACGCCACCCATCTGGCCGCCCTGCGCGCCGTGCTGCGCGACGCCGAACTGGACGCCGCCTTCAAGCAGAAGGTGCTGACCCTGCCGGGCGAAAGCTACATCGCAGAGCAGACGGACGCGGTCGACCCGCAGCGCATCCACGCCGTGCGCGAGGCGATGCGCGCACAGCTCGCGCGCGTGCTGCGCGCCGACTGGCAGTGGGCCTGGGAGCAGCACCGCGACACCGGCGCCTACGCGCCCGAGCCGGTGGCGAGCGGCCGCCGTGCGCTGGCCGGCCAGGCGCTCGCCATGCTCTGCCTGGACGCCGTCGCCACGGGCGACGCCGTATGGCCCGGCAAGGCCTACCAGCGCGTCAAGGATGGCGGCAACATGACGGACCGCGAGAACGCCCTGCAGGCGCTGCTCGGCTGCGGCCACGAGCTGGCCGGCCGGGCGCTGGCCCATGTGCACGCCCGCTTCCGGCACGAGGCGCTGGTGCTCGACAAGTGGTTCAACCTGCAGGCGACCGCGCCCGACCGGGATGGCAACTCCCTGCCAGCCGTGCAGGCGCTGATGCAGCACCCCGACTTCACGCTGCGCAACCCGAACCGCGCGCGCAGCCTGATCTTCGGCTACTGCAGCGGCAATCCGGCAGGCTTCCACCGCGCCGACGGCGCCGGCTACGCCTTCTGGGCCGAGCGCGTGCTCGAGCTGGACGCCATCAATCCGCAGGTCGCCGCGCGCCTGGCGCGCGCCATGGACGCCTGGGCACGCCTGGCTGCGCCCTATCGCGACCTGGCGCGCGAGGCCATCGCCCGCGTGGCCGCCCGGCCCAACCTGTCCAACGACGTGCGCGAGGTCGTCACGCGCGCGCTGGCCGGCGGCGAATGACAGAATGACCCCGCCGCTGCGCGGCCTCGATGGCGACATGACGCCGCCCGTCACGGCCGCAGCTGCAGCCGTCATCGAAGACCCGCAGGGTCGAGCTCAATCCGTCACGACACCGCGCGACAAAGCGATTTCATCATCCAAGCCAAGGAGCCCAGCATGAGCAGCCGCATCTCCCTGACCCGTTACCTGGTCGAAAAGCAGCGCGTCGACGGCCACATCCCGGCGCAGCTGCGCCTGCTGCTGGAGGTGGTGGCCCGCGCCTGCAAGATGATCAGCCACGCCGTCAACAAGGGCGCGCTGGGCGGCGTGCTCGGCAGCGCCCACAGCGAGAACGTGCAGGGCGAGGTGCAGAAGAAGCTCGACATCATCGCCAACGAGGTGCTGATCGAGGCCAACGAATGGGGTGGCCACCTGGCGGCCATGGCCAGCGAGGAAATGGAAGCCATCCACGTCGTGCCCAACCGCTATCCCAAGGGGGAATACCTGCTGCTGTTCGACCCGCTGGACGGCTCCAGCAACATCGACGTCAACGTCAGCATCGGCACCATCTTCAGCGTGCTGAAGATGCCCGAGGGCGACCGCGGCGTGCAGGAAAGCGACTTCCTGCAGCCTGGCAGCCACCAGGTCGCGGCCGGCTATTGCGTCTATGGCCCGCAGACCACGCTGGTGCTCACCGTCGGCGACGGCGTCGACCTGTTCACGCTGGATCGCGAGCAAGGCAGCTTCCTGCTGACGCAGGAGCGCCTGCGCATCCCCGAGGACACGCAGGAATTCGCCATCAACATGAGCAACATGCGCCACTGGGACACGCCCGTGCGCCGCTACATCGATGAGTGCCTGGCCGGCAAGGACGGCCCACGCGGCAAGAACTTCAACATGCGCTGGGTCGCCAGCATGGTGGCCGACGTGCACCGCATCATGACGCGTGGCGGCATCTTCATGTACCCCTGGGACAAGCGCGAGCCCAACAAGCCGGGCAAGCTGCGCCTGATGTATGAGGCGAACCCCATGAGCTGGCTGGTCGAGCAGGCCGGCGGCGCCGCCACCAACGGACGCCAGCGCATCCTGGACGTGCAGCCGACGCAGCTGCACGAGCGCGTCAGCGTGATCCTGGGCAGCAGGAACGAAGTCGAGCGCGTGACCCGCTACCATGCCGAACACGCCGCCGGCACGGCGGGCTGACACCCGCGGCAACACTGGACGCGGGCGAGCCGGCAAGGCGTTGCAGGGCGGCCCGTGGGCCGCGCTCGGGGCATGCCGCGGTGCGGGCGCGAAACTCGGCGACAATCAAAGATTTATCAGGAAACATGCGGGCAAACGCGACCCGCCGACTTGCCGCATGGCCGCTTTCAACGAGGAAAGGGTGCTCTCGGTCCACCACTGGACCGACCGCCTGTTCAGCTTCACCACGACGCGCAACCCCAGCCTGCGCTTCTCCAACGGGCACTTCACCATGCTGGGCCTGCACGTGGACGGCAAGCCGCTGCTGCGCGCCTACTCCATCGTCAGCCCCAACTACGAGGAGCACCTGGAGTTCCTCAGCATCAAGGTGCCGCATGGGCCGCTCACCAGCCGGCTGCAGCACATCCAGCCTGGCGACAGCGTGATCGTCGGACGCAAGCCGACCGGCACGCTGCTGATCGACTACCTGCTGCCCGGCAAACGCCTCTACCTGCTGGGCACCGGCACCGGGCTCGCACCGTTCATGAGCATCATCCGCGACCCCGAGACCTACGAGAAATTCGAGCAGGTGGTGCTGGTGCACGGCTGCCGCCTGGCGAGCGAGCTGGCCTATCGCGACTACATCACCCAGGAGCTGCCGCGCCACGAATTCCTGGGCGAGATGGTGAGCCGGCAGCTGCGCTATTACCCGACGGTGACGCGCGAGGATTTCCCGACCCGGGGCCGCATTCCGGCGCTGATCGAGAGTGGCCAGATGGCGCGCGACCTCGGCCTGCCCGAACTCGAGCCGCGCCTGGACCGCGTCATGCTGTGCGGCAGCCCGGAGATGCTGAAATCGCTCAAGGCCGTGCTGGAACGGCGCGGCTTCGAGGAAGGCAATACCACGACCCCGGGCGATTTCGTGGTCGAGCGCGCCTTCGTGGAGCAGTGAACCGCCCGGCAGCTCGATGAAACGCGATCCCCGCCTGGTCGGACTGTCACGCGAGCACCACCACGCCCTGGTGCTGGCCGTTCACCTGGGCAAGGCCGTGCGCGCCCATGCCGCCCTGGACGCCGCGGCCCACGAATTGGCGCGGCGCTTTCGCGCCGAAATCGAGCCGCACTTCCGGGTCGAGGAGGAGATCCTGCTGCCGGCGCTGCGCGCGCTCGGCGCGGACTCGCGCGCGCTGGTGCGCCGCGCCGAAGCGGACCACGCCTGGCTGCGCGCCGGCGCGGCACGCGCCGAAGCCGGCGCAAGCGACCATCTCGCTGCCTGGGGGGAACGCCTGGCAGCCCACGTGCGCTTCGAGGAGCGCGAGCTGTTCGAGCACGCCCAGCAGGTGCTGGCGCCGCAGGTGCTGGACGCGCTGGCGCGGGCACGGCCCGCCACGCCGGTACGCCCGCCATCCTGACCGCGGCGCCTCTTGCGGATTTGCGTTCGAGGATCCTGACCTGACTTCGCTGTGCGACGGCGACAGTGAAAGTCATTTCATCGTGCCAGCGTCACCTGGCACCCTTCTGAACGCGAACCGGGATCAACCGCCGCCGGTCCGGGATTCCAGGTGCGCCAGCACCGTCGCCGAGACGAAGCCGCTGACGTCGCCACCCAGCATGCTGATCTCGCGCACCAGCGTGCTGCTGATGTGCTGGGTGGCCGCGCTGGGCGTGAGAAACACGGTCTCCACCGGAGGCGCCAGGGCCCGGTTCATGCCCGCCAGTTGCGCCTCGTAGTCGAAGTCGGTCATGCTGCGCACCCCGCGCACCATGACGCGCGCGCCCTGTGCCACGGCAAACGCGGTCACCAGGCCGGTGAAAGGCTCGACGCTCACCTGCGACAGGTCGGCCAGCGCCTCGCGCGTGATCGCCAGACGCTCGTCCAGCGTGAACAGCGTCTTCTTGTGGTGTGCCACCGCCACCGCGATGACGATGTGGTCGAACAGGCGCGCCGCCCGGCGCACGATGTCCTCGTGGCCCAGGGTGATGGGGTCGAAGGTGCCGGGGTAGACGGCGATCACGGGCGGGTTCATGGGCACGGTGCTCCTGCGATCGGCAGCGCCCGAACGGCGCCACCGGTGCGCCGATTATGCGAAAGCCGCGCGGCCTCGCGCCCGGCGCATCCGACCGGCCCCTTCAGACCCCGGGCATCGGCCGCAGCAGCAGGTGCGCGTGCACGGCGCCGGCCTTGAGGTGGCGGCGCAGGGCCAGGCCGAGTGCGTCCAGGGCGTCCTGCTCCCAGCGCCGCGATGCCTCCAGATAGACGAAGCCACCCGCGCGCACGGCCCGCGCCGCAGCCGCCAGCGCGAGCGGGACAAGCTGCTGCGCGTCGAAGGGCGGATCCAGCAGCACCAGATCCACGCTGGCCGGCGCCAGCGCTTGCAGCGCCGCCACGCCGTCGCCCCGCTGCACGCGCACCGCCTGGGCGCCCAGCCGCTCGCGCAGCGCCACCAGGCCGGCCGCCAGCTCGGCGTCCTGCTCGACCAGCAACACCTCGGCGGCGCCGCGCGAGGCCGCCTCCAGCCCGAGCGCGCCGGTGCCGGCAAAGGCGTCGATCACGCGCCAGCCGGCAAGGTCCTGGCCCAGCCAGTTGAACAAGGTCTCGCGCACGCGGTCCGGCGTCGGCCGCAGGCCGGGCCGGTCGGGCACTGGCAGCAGGCGACGGCGCCACTGGCCGCCGATGATGCGCAGCTGGCGCGGCAGCGCGCGCTGCCGCTGGACTGCCAGGTTCGATCGCTTGGGCATCGGCGCATTGTCGCTGCGCGCGGGCTACCCGCTCGAATGGCCGTGGAGCAGGCCATTCCCAGGCCGCCGGGGTACCTGGTCTCAGCGACCCGTGAAGCGCGCCGGCCGCTTCTCGATGAAGGCGCGCACGCCCTCGGCGGCATCCTCGCTGGCGGCCAGGCGCTGCTGCACCGGCCCGAAGTCGGCCACGGCGGCGGCCTGGCCCAGTTCGATCGCCTTGAGCACGTTCAGGCGCGTCTCGACCACCGCCTGCGGCGCCTGCGCGGCAATGCGGCGCGCCAGCGTGAGCGCGGCGTCCAGCAGTTCGCTGCGCGCCACCACCTTCTGCACGAAGTTGCAGCGCAGGGCCTCGGCGCTGTCGAATTCGTCCGCTGTGAGCAGGTGCAGCATGGCGTTGCCCACGCCGGCGCGCTCGGACATGCGCAGCGTGGCGCCGCCGGCCGGCAGGATGCAGCGCTGCACTTCCATCTGCGAGAAGCGGCAGTCGTCGGCCGCGATCGCGATGTCGGCCGCGAGCATGAGCTCGATGCCGACCGTGAAGCAGATGCCCTGGACCGCGGCGATCATCGGCTTGCTGCGCCGCCGGTAGCCCGGCAGGCCGAGATCGTGCGGTTCGACCAGGCCGTGCGGCGTCAGCTTCTCGCCGCGCCGCAGGTGCTCGACCACCTGCGGCAGGTCCAGCCCGGCGGTGAAGTGGTCGCCGAAGGCGTGCAGCACGCCCACGCGCAGCGCCGGATCGTCGTCCAGCCGCGTATAGGCCTCGGCCAGCTCGCGGAACATGCGCGGCGTCCAGCCGTTGCGCTTGGCCGGGCGGTTCAGGCCGATCAGCAAGATCTGTTCGTCGACGACCTGGGTGTCGATGCAACCTTCCGGCGGCGGCGAGGTGGGGATCACGGGGGTCATGGGATGGGCTCCTTCGGAAGAAACGCTATCAATCCAGTTTCGGCCAGCCCCGGCGCGGCCACAATCACCCGCGAGACAAGTTCAGGCAACGCCGGACAGGTCCTCGGCCCGCGGCGCATCCCTGCCTGCGGCAGTCTGCGGTGTTGTACATGCCCGCCGCGGCCGGCCCAAGGCCGCGCCTGGCACCCTGCCTCCCATCCTCGTGCAGGACGCGCCGCAAGGCGACGGCTTGTTCAGCGCCAGCTTCAGCGCGCGGGAGGCGGCGGCGTCGCGCCCACCACCACGGTCACCATGCGATTCGGCTGCAGCACGCGCTGGAACGTGGCCCGGATCTGGTCGGCCGTAACGGCGCGCACGCGTTCGGTCCAGTGGTCGAGGTAGTCCAGCGGCAGGTCGTTCCAGGCGATGTTGGCGACGTTGCCGAGCAGCTTGCGGTTGCTGTCCAGGCGCAGCGCGAAGCCACCGATCAGGTTGTCCTTGGCGGCTTGCAGCTCGGCCTCGGTCGGCCCCTGCGCGACGAAGCGGTCGAGCACCTGGCGCGCCACGGCGATCGCCGCGTCGGCCTGGTCCGGCCGCGTCTGCAGGGCGATGGTGAAGGCGCCCGCATGCAGGCCGGGCGCGAAGTCGCTGTAGACGCTGTAGCTCAGGCCGCGCTGCTCGCGCACCTCGTTCATCAGGCGCGAGGTGAAGCCGCCGCCACCCAGGATGTGGTTGCCGACCAGCATCGGCAGGAAATCGGGGTCGCTGCGCTTGATGCCGGGCTGGCCGATCAGCACATGCGCCTGTGCTGACTGGAACGGCACGCGGATCTCGCGCGGCGCCGCGAGCGCAGCGACCTCGGGCACAGGCGGCAGCGGCGCGCAGCGAGCCGGCTGCGGCAGGCCGGCCAGCAGCTGCGTGACCAGCGCGTCGGCCTGCGCGCGGTTGACGGCGCCGACCACGCTGACCTTGGCGCGGCAGGGCTGCACGTGGTCACGATAGAAGGTCCGCATGTCGACCACGCCGATGCGCGCCAGCGACTCGGGGGTGGTCTCCTCGCCGTAGGGATGCGTGCCGTAGACGGCGTGATCGAAGTCGATCCGGGCGATGGTGCCGGGGCGGGTACGGGCTTCGGCCAGTGCCGCCGACAGGCGTTCGCGCTCGCGCCGCCAGACCGCCTCGGGCCAGGCCGGCGCGCCGAGCTCGCGCGCCGCCAGCGCCAGGGCGCGCGGCAGCAGGGCCGGGTCCGTGAGCGTGCGCAGCGAGAAGCTCATGCGGTCCTGGCCGGCGCTCGCACCGAAGCTGGCACCGAGGTCGGCCCAGGCCTCGCCGAGCTGGTTCTCGTCAAGCGCCGGCTGGCCCGCGCTGGCGGCCACGCCCTTGCCGGCCATGCGCGCGGTGGCGCTCGCCAGGCCCACCTGACGCGGCGGATCGCGCCGGCTGCCGGCGTCGAAATCGAGCTGCACGTCGAGCATCGGGATCGACGGACTCGGGACGAAGTAAACCTGCGCGCCGCTGGGCTGGGTCCAGTGCTCGATCGGGATCGCGGCGAGCGCGCTGGCACACCCCAGGGCGCTGGCGGCGATGGCCAGCAGCGCGCGCAGGACGGAGGATCGGAGGTTCTTCATGGCGGATGTCCATACGTGTTGTTCGATGGGCGGCACCTGGCCGTCCGCGCGGGCGGATTCCCGCGCCCCGACGTGCACGGCCACTCAGCGCCCCGCGGCTGCAGCCGCCGCGGCGGCGGGCTGGGTCGCGCCGGCGCGCGGCTGCGGCAGCAGGGTGGCAACGGTGAGCTGGTCGTCGCCGAAGTACCTGGCCGCCACCGCCTGTACCCGGGCCGAGGTCACCGCGCGCAGGCGCTCGACCAGGCGTTCGTCGGCATCCAGCGGAAGTTGCTGCACCCACAGGCTGCCGAGCTCCTGCGCCTGTCCCATGACCGAGTCGCGCTTGTAGACCTGGCTGGCGATCCACTGCGTCTTCACGCGCGCGAGTTCCGCCTCGCTCACGCCCTCGCGCGCGATGCGCGCCACCTGCTCTCGCAGCGCCGCCTCGACCTGGGCGGCGGTCTTGCCCTGCGCCGGGATGCCGGTGAGCGTGAAGAGCTGTGGCCCCCGTCCGATCATGCCGTTGTCGGCGCCCGCAGCGTCGGCCACGCGATTGGGCCCGCGCGTCAGCGCACGGTCCAGCCGCGCCCCGCTGTAGCCGTCGAGCACCGATTCCAGCACCGTCAGCGCCAGCGCGTCGTCGTTGTCGGGCGAGGGCTCGAGCCCCGTCATGCGCGGCACCTTGAAGGCCAGCGAGACCACCGCCTGTTCGGCCGGCGCCTTCACCGCGATGCGCCGCTCGCCCGGCTGCAGCGGCTCGGGCTGCGGCTTGCGCACCGGCACGGGGCGCGCGGGAATGCGCCCATAGGTCTGGCGCGCCAGCGCCAGCACCGCCTGCGGATCGACATCGCCGACCACCACCACGGCGGCGTTGGCAGGCACGTACCAGCGCTGGTAGAAGGCGCGCGCGTCGTCGGCCGTCAGGCTGTCCAGGTCACCCATCCAGCCCACCACCGGCCGGCGGTAGGGCGAGGCGGTGAACGTCGCCGCCATCTGCTGCTCGAACATCAGGGCGCGCGGGTTGTCCTCGGTGCGCATGCGGCGCTCCTCCTTGACCACCGCGAGCTCCTTGGCGAATTCCTCGTCGCTGTAGCGGCTGTGGGCGAAGCGATCGGCCTCCAGCGCCATCACGTCGGCCAGGCGATCGGCCGGCACCTGCTGGAAGTAGCCCGTGTAGTCGCGCGTGGTGAAGGCGTTCTCGCGCCCGCCCAGCGCCGCCACGCGGCGCGAGAATTCGCCCGGCGCCAGCGTGTCCGTGCCCTTGAACATCATGTGCTCGAGCACGTGCGCGACGCCGGTGCGGCCGTTTTCCTCGTCCATCGACCCGACGCGCACCCACAGCATGTGGATCGCCGTCGGCGCGCGCCGGTCCGGCTTGACGATGAGCGTGAGGCCGTTGTCCAGCCGGTATTCGTGAATGCCCGCGCTGGCGGCCTGGGCGTGCTGCGCGGGCACGGCGCCCGCGGGTGGGGCCAGTGGGGCATCGGCGCAGGCCGACAGCAGCAGGGCGGCTGCGCCAGACGCCAGCAGGGCGCCGGCTCGGCGCGGCAAAAGAGGCACGGTCATGGAAAGGAAAGAGTGCAAAACCGGAGCGCGGGTTCCGTCCGCGCGGCAATCCGATTGTGCGGCAGACCACGCCGTCGGCTGGCCCGCTCAGCCCGCGCAGCTGCGAAAACCCGCCGGCACGTCGCCGCGCTGCGGCGGGAAGTAGTTGCGATACCTCGGGTGCACGAGGCGCGCCGCGGTGGCAAAGCTGGCGCCGCGCAGCACGCGCCGGCTGCCGAACCAGGGCTGCGAGTAATCGCGATACGGATGGGCGACGAAGCCCGTGAACGGCGCGAAGGGACTGGCCGTCCACTCCCAGGCCTCGCCCCAGGCAAAGCCGCCTGCGTTGCACGCCGCACACTCCCACTCGGCCTCGCTCGGCAGGCGTCGACCAGCCCAACGGCACCAGGCCTCGGCCTCCCAGGCCGTCAGGTGCAGCGCCGGCGCCGCGGGGTCAAGCGGCGTCCAGTCGCCGAAGCGGTGCTGCATCCAGCCGCCACCCGCTCGCCGCAGCACGGCAGGACCGTCCCGCTGCGCTGCCCTGCGCCAGCGCCAGCCCTCGGCCGGCCACCAGCGCGCATCCTGGTAGCCCCCCGCTTCGACGAAGGGCAGGAAGCGCGCCCAGCTCACGGGCGCAGCGTCGATCTGGAACGGGGCCAGCGCCACCGAGTGCGCTGGCAGCTCGTTGTCGAAGGCAAAGCCCGGGCCGTCCCAGCCCAGGCGCCAGCTGCCGCCTGGCAGCACGAGTTGGCCCTCGGGTGGCGGCGGCGCGGCGAGCCCCCGCCCCTGGCCGCGCCGCAGCGCAGGCGGCAGGGCGATGCCCAGCGCCTGTGCCATGTAGACCGCCGCTTCGGCATGCATGTCCTCGTGGAACAGCGCCAGGCGCCAGAAATACAGGGCGTCGTCACTCTCCACGGCCTCCTGCAGCAGCGCCAGGCTATCCGCCAGCACCTCGGCCAGATAGGCGCGCGTCACATCGGCGTCGGGCAATGGCAGCGTCCAGCGGCTGTCATGCGCCACTTCGCTCGAGTTGTAGAGCGCGTCGGCGCCGGCCAGCCGGGAAGGCGCGCGCGCGTGCAGCGGGTCGGCACGCATCCCCAGCGCGCGCTGGCGATTGCGTCCCAGCCACCATTCCTGGAACCAGCCGACATGGCCTAGCTCCCAGCGCGGCGGGTTCAGGTGTTCGGCCAGCGGCACCGGCAGGCCGGGCGGCAGTGCCGCCTCGTAGGCAGCAAACAGCGCCAGCGTGCGCTCGCGCGCCGCCTGGAGGGCCTGCGCGAGAGCGGCGCGGCCGGCGTGCCGCGCCGCGTGGCCGGGTGGCGTGTTGCCGCTATAACCCGGATTCATGGCAAAACCCTCGGTCGTCATCGTCAGTCCAGCGCTGGCCGACGCCAACACCGGCAACTGGCATACGGCACGGCGCTGGCAGCGCATGCTGGCATCTTGGCACCCAGCCCGCATCACGGCAAGCTGGCCCGACGCGCGTGCCGACCACGATGCCGTGCTGCTCGCCCTGCACGCGCGCCGCTCGGCGCCGTCCATCGCCGCCTGGGCCGAGCGGCATGCGCGCGGTCTCGCGGTGGTGCTGACGGGCACCGACCTGTATCGCGACATCGCCAGCGATGCCGCGGCGCAGCGCTCGCTGGCGCTGGCCGACCGCCTCGTCGTGCTGCAGCCACAGGGCCTCGCCGAACTGCCGGCCGAGCACCGCGCCAAGGCGCGCATCATCCTGCAGTCCGCCACGCCGCGCCGGCCGCTGGCGAAAACCACGCGCCATCTGCGCGCCGTGATGGTGGGCCACCTGCGCGAGGAAAAGGGGCCCGACACCCTGATGCAGGCCGCGCGCCTGCTGCGAGGCGATCCGCGCATCCACATCGACCACATCGGCAGCGCCCTCTCCCCGGCCTGGGCCGAGGCGGCGCGCGCCACCGAGCGCGATTGTCCGCGCTATCGCTGGCTGGGCGGCCTGCCACACGAAGCCACGCGGCGCGCCATCCAGCGCGCGCATGTGCTGGTCAACGCCAGCCGCATGGAGGGTGGTGCCCAGGTCGTGATCGAGGCGCTGGCGAGCGGCACGCCGGCCCTTGTCTCGCGCATCCCCGGCCACATGGGCCTGCTCGGCAGTGACTGGCCCGCATGCTTCGAGGTGGGCGACGCCGCCGCGCTGGCGGCCCTGCTGGCTGCGGTCTGCGCGGACCGCGCGTTGCTGGAACAATGGCGGCTGGCCGGTGCACGGCGCGCGACGTGGTTCGACCCCGCCGCCGAAGCGCGCGCACTGCACGCACTGGTGCAAGACCTGCTGGACCCGAACACCCCATGAACGCCCTCCTCACCCCACCGGCGGCCGAGCCGCGCCTGACCAGCCTGTCGCACGGCGGCGGCTGTGGCTGCAAGATCGCCCCCGGCGTGCTGTCCGACATCCTGAAGAACACCGCTGCCCTGCCCGTGCCGCCGCAACTGCTGGTGGGCATCGAGACCGCCGACGACGCCGCCGTCTACCGGCTCAACGACGAGCAGGCGCTGATCGCGACCACGGACTTCTTCATGCCCATCGTCGACGATCCGTTCGACTTCGGCCGCATCGCCGCCGCCAACGCGCTCTCGGACGTCTACGCCATGGGCGGCACGCCCATCTTGGCGCTGGGCCTGGTCGGCATGCCGATCAACGTGCTGTCGCTGGAGACCATCGGCCGCATCGTCGCGGGCGGCGCCAGCGTCTGCGGCGAGGCCGGCATCCCGATCGCCGGTGGCCACACCATCGACTCGGTCGAGCCGATCTACGGCCTGGTGGCGCTCGGCCTGGTGCATCCGGCTCGCGTCAAGAAGAACAGCGCCGCGCGGGCCGGCGACGTGCTGGTGCTGGGCAAGCCGATCGGCGTCGGCGTGCTGTCGGCGGCGCTGAAGAAGGAGCGGCTCGACGCCGACGGCTACGCCGCCATGATCGCCAGCACCACCCAGCTCAACACTGCCGGCCCCGAGTTGGCGCGCATCGATGGCGTGCACGCCATGACCGACGTCACCGGCTTCGCCCTGGCCGGCCACGCGCTGGAACTGGCGCGTGGCGCCGGCGTGACGGCGCGCATCGACTGGCCCGCCGTGCCGCTGCTGCCCGGCGCGCGCGCGCTGGCGGCGCAGGGCCTGGTCACCGGCGCCTCGGGCCGCAACTGGGCCGCCTACGGTCGGGACATCGCCCTGCCGGCCGGCTTCTCCGACACCGAGCGCGCCCTGCTCACCGACCCGCAGACCAGCGGCGGCCTGCTCGTCGCCTGCGCGCCCGAGGCCACGGACGAGGTGCTGGCCAGCTTCGCGCGCCTCGGCTTCGGGCGCGCCGCCGTGATCGGCCGCGTCGAGGCCGGCGGCCCCGCGCCGCTGGTGGTCGACGCATAAATGAAACCCCCTGTGTCGCTGCGCTCCACGTGCTCGCCGCCAGAGGCGGCGGCTCTTCGGCCCGTCCAGACCTGCGCAGGCAGGTCTGGAGCCGCGGGCCTCAACCCCCTGCCAGGGGGACGCACCCAGTGGCCAGGGAGACCCCGGCCACGGGTGCTCGCGCCCGGCCTGCTCCGCGGCCATCGGAGCCGAGTCCCTTCATGCATTGCTGGTGACACACGGCCCCATGGATCACCGATGACCTCATGAAGCTGCTGCACACCGCAGACTGGCAGCTCGGGCGCAGCTACGGCTTCGACGACGGCGACGCGGACGGCGTCAGCCCCTCGGCAGCACTGTCGCAGGCGCGCTTTGACGCCGTCGCGGCCATCGCCGCGCTGGCGCATCAAGAGCAGGTCGACGCCGTGCTGGTGGCCGGCGACGTGTTCGACAGCCAGGGCGTGTCGGACCGCTCGCTGCGGCGCACCGTCGGCGCCATGGCGGGCTTCGCCGGCCGCTGGGTGCTGCTGCCCGGCAACCACGACGCGGCGCTGGCCGAGAGCGTGTGGACGCGGCTGCAGCGGCTTGACATCGTGCCGCCACAGGTCACGCTGGCGCTGCAGCCCGGCGTGCTTCAATTCCCCGAGCTCGGCCTGGCGATGCTGGCCGCGCCGCTGACGCAGCGCCACACCCACGACGACCTGACGGCTTTCTTCGACAGCGCCGACAGCGCGCCCGGCCTGCTGCGCGTCGGCCTGGCGCACGGCAGCGTCACCGGCGTGCTGCCCGAGGGCGTCGATTCGCCCAACCCCATCGCCGCCGACCGGGCCGAGCGCGCCCGCCTCGACTACCTGGCGCTGGGCGACTGGCACGGGCTGAAGCAGGTCGACACGCGGACCTGGTACAGCGGCACGCCCGAGCCGGAGCGATTCGTCGCCAACGACCCTGGCCACGTGCTGCTGGTCGAGCTCGACGCGCCTGGCGCCCCGCCGCGCGTGACGCCGCGCCGCGTCGGCCGCTACCACTGGCGCCAGCACGCTGCCGAGATCCGCGGCGTCGGTGACATCGACGCCCTGGGCGATGTGCTGGCCGCGCTCGATGCCGACACCGTGCTGCGCCTGCAGGTGCAGGGCCTGGCCAGCGACGCCGACATCCAGCACCTGCAACGGCTGCTGGACGCCGAGCGCGCGCGCCTGCACCTGCTGCAGGCCGACCTCACCGGCCTGCGGCTCGAACCCACCGAGGCCGACCTCGCCGCCCTGCGCCTCGACGGCGCCCTGGCCGAGTTGGTGGACGAGCTGCGCGCGCTGCAGCAGCAGGACGAACAAGCCGAACTCGCCACCGAGGCGCTCAAGCTCCTGTTCGACCTGGCGCGCCGCGCCGAGGCCGAGGCATGAAGCTGCGTCGCATCCGCTTGCGCGAATTCCGCAAGTTCGCGGCGCCGATCGAGATCGATGGGCTGGCCGACGGCCTGAACGTGCTCCACGGGCCCAACGAGGCCGGCAAGAGCACCATCGCCCAGGCCCTGCGCACCCTGTTCCTGGACCGCCACAACACCGGTGGCGCCGAGTTTGCCGCCCGCATCGCGCCCGAGGGCATGGACCGGCCGGCGCCCGAAGTCGAGGTCGAGCTGGAGCTCGGCGGCGAGGCCGCGCGCATCCGCAAGACCTTCCTGCAACGGCCGCGCGCCGAGCTGACGGTCGGCAGCCAGCGCTGGGAAGGCAGCGACGCCGACGAGGAGCTGGCGCGGCGCCTGGGCTTCGGCTTCCCCGGCCGCGGCGCCAGCCGCGCCGACACGCACGGCATCCCCGGCCTGCTGTGGATCGAACAGGGCGCCAGCAACGCCATCGACGCGCCCATCGAGTACGCGCGCGAGACCCTGCAGCAGCGCCTGCGCAGCGTGCTCGGCGAAGTCGCCGGCGCCGGCAACGACCGCATCGCCCAGGCCATCGCAGGCGAACTCGCCGCCCTGCGCACCACCACCGGCAAGGACCGCGGCCCCCTGCTGGAGGCCGAGCGGACACTCGAGGCGACCCGCAGCCGGCGCGACGCGCTGCAGCAGGACGCCGACCGCTTCCGCCAGCTCAGCGACAGCCTGGCGCGCGACCTGGCGCAGCACGAGCAGTTCGAGCGCGAGCGCCCCTGGGAAGCGCACGAGGCCCGCAAGCGCGCCGCCGAGGCACGCCAGGCCGAACTGGAACCACGCCAGCGTGCGCTCGCCGCCAGCCGCGCCAGCCTGCAGGACATCCAGGCGCGCATCGACGGCCTGCATCAGCAGGCGGCGACCCGGGAACGCGACCAGAAGGCACTGGCCGGCGCACGCGCCAAACTCGCCGAAGCCGGGCAGGCCCACGCCGACGCGCAGCAGGCGCTGACCGGCGCGCGCCAGCGCAGCCAGCAGGCGCACGCGCTGCTGGAGCAGGCGCGCCAGCAGCGCAGCCGGGCCGAGCAGCGCCAGCGCCGCGAGGCCTTGACACGCGAGCAGGCGCGCAGCGCCGCCGAGATCGAGCAGATCGAATCGCTGCTGGCGGAGGCCGCCACCCTGGCCGACGAACTGGCCCGGCAGCGCGCACGGGCCGCCGCGCTCGCCCTGCCCGCCGCCGAGCTGAAGAAGCTGCAGCAGCTGGCCCAGCAGCGGCGCGAGACCGCGCTGCAGCGCGAGGCTGTCGCCACCCGCCTCAGCTACCGCCTGCAGCCCGGCCAGGCCATCGATGCGGGCACGCTCGGCACGCTCAGCGGCAGCGGCAAGGCGCTGCTCACCGCGCCCGCCACCCTGCGCATCGCCGGCGTGGGCGAAATCGACATCGAGCCCGGGGGCGCCGACGTCGCGCGCCTGGCCGAACAGGCCAGCCGGCTGGACGACCAGTTCGACGCCCTGTGCACGCGCCTGGGCGTGCCCGATCTCGCCGCCGCCGAGCAGCGCCACGCCGAGGGCCAGGCGCTGGCGCAGGACATGAAGGTGCTGGAAGCACGGCGCAGCGCACGGCTCGGCGCGCAGGACGAGGCCGGCTGGCGTGCGCGCCTGGCCGAGGCCCAGGGCCGCCGCGCCGCCGCCGCACGCGAGCTGACCGCCCTGCCCGCAACCGACGACGCGCCGCCATTGGACGAGGCCAGCCGCCAGCTCGCCGACGCCGAGGCTGAAGCGCAGCAAGCCGGTGCCATGCTGGAGCGGCAGGCCGAGGCCGCGCGCCAGGCCGAGCTCGCATGCGAGGTGCTGCGCGGCCAGATCGCCCAGCTCGCCCCCCGCCTCGAAGGCGCCGATGCCGACGCCGCCAGCGCCGCGCACCAGCGCGAACTGGTCGAGGCGCTGGCGCGGCGCGACGCCATCGTGCACGACATCGCGCAGGCCGAGCAGGCCATCGCCGCACTCGACCCGGATCTCATCGCCGACGACATCACGCGCCAGGCGCGTGCCCTGGCCCAGCTTGCGCGGCAACGCGAGGAGCTGGCCGCGCGCATCGCCAGCCAGCGCGGCCAGCTGCGAAGCCTGGGCGCCGAAGGCATCGACGAGCAGCTCGCCGCCGCGCGCCAGCGCTGCGAGCAGGCCGAGCGCCACGCCGCCGCGCTGCGCCTGCGCGCCGACGCCCTGCAGCTCCTGCAGGCGCGACTGCAGGCGCACCAGCACGCGCTGGTCGAGCGCCTCTACGCCCCGCTGCAGGGGCGCCTGGCCCACTACCTGCGGCTGCTGCTGCCCGGCCACGAGGTGGCGGTCGAGATCGAAGCCCTGCAGCCGCGCCAGCTGCGCCGCGACGGCGCGCCGCTGGCGTTCGAGCAATACAGCCACGGCACGCGCGAGCAGCTCGGCGTCATCGTCCGCCTGGCCTACGCCGACCTGTTGCGCGAGGCCGGCGAGCCGACCCTGGTCATCCTCGACGACGCCCTGGTGCACAGCGACGCCGAGCGGCGCGAGCAGATGAAGCGCATCCTGCACGACGCCGCGCGCCGCCACCAGATCCTGCTGCTCACCTGCCACCCCGAGGACTGGCGGGACGCCGGCGCCGAGCGCATGGTGGACGTCGCCGCGCTGGCGTCCGCCCCAGGGGCCTGAACGACCTCGCCAGTCCACCCGACACGGCTACCACCGGACTGGACAACCCGTGGCGCCGGCCCCTGTCCCGCCCTCCGTAGAATCCCCGCAATGTTCCGCTTTTTCCGCCGCAAGAAGACCCCCGAAACCGCCGCGCAGGACGCCGTCGCAGCGCCGACCGACGCCGCCGAGGTGCTGGCGGAGGACGCTCCGGCGCCGGACGAGATCCCGCTCGACGAACTGGAGGCGCAGGCCCTCGCTGCCGGCGACGAGGCGGAATTCGCCGAAGCGCCAGCACCGGAAGCAGCACCCCTGCCCGAGGCCTCGCCACGCCCGGCCGAGCCCGACGCCAAACCCGCCGCAGTCGCAGACGAGTCCGCCGAACAACCCGCCTCGGCAGATGAAGCAGAAGCGGAAACCGAAGCCGCGGCCGCCCCGCGCGCCGGCTGGCTGGCGCGCCTGAAGACCGGCCTGAAGAAGACCGGCACCAGCATCACCACGGTCTTCACCGGCACCCGGATCGACGAGGACCTCTACGAGGACCTGGAGACCGCCCTGCTGCTGGCCGACACCGGCGTCGCCGCCACCACCTTCCTGCTGGACGACCTGCGCCGGCGCGTCAAGCAGGCGCGCGCCACCGACCCGGCCCAGGTCAAGACACAGCTGCAGGAAGCCATCGCCGACCTGCTGGCACCGCTGGAGAAGACCCTCGTGGTGGGTCAATACCATCCGACCGTGATCATGGTCGCGGGCGTCAACGGCGCCGGCAAGACCACCAGCATCGGCAAGCTGACACGCCACCTCGCCAACGCCGGCGCCCGCGTGCTGCTGGCCGCGGCCGACACCTTCCGCGCCGCCGCGCGCGAGCAGCTCGCGGTCTGGGCCGATCGCAACCAGGTCGAGATCATCAGCCAGCAGGGCGCCGACCCGTCGGCCGTGGCCTTCGACGCCGTCGGCGCCGGGCGCGGGCGCGGCATGGACGTGGTGCTGATCGACACTGCCGGTCGCCTGCCGACGCAGAAGCACCTGATGGAGGAGCTGGCCAAGATCCGGCGCGTCATCACCAAGGCCGATCTCACCGCGCCGCACGAGGTGCTCCTGGTGATCGACGGCAACACGGGCCAGAACGCGCTGGCCCAGGTCAAGGCCTTCGACGATGCGGCCCAGCTCACCGGCCTGATCGTCACCAAGCTCGACGGCACGGCCAAGGGCGGCGTGCTGTGTGCCATCGCGCGCGAAAAGCCGGTGCCGGTCTACTTCATCGGCGTCGGCGAGAAGCTGGAAGACCTGCAGACCTTCAAGGCGCGCGAGTTCGCCCAGGCCCTGGTGCAGTGAGGCAACGCCGAGTGCGTCTCCGCGATGACGCGCGCCCGGCATGGGGCCGGGATGCGAGGCTGCGTGTCGCGGCAAGGGTGGTGCTGGCGGGTGCATGGCGCGCTCACCGAGCCGGTGAGCGCGATCGAAGCGGCCAGGCTCAACGTCCATGCGGCTTTCAAGCCGTTCACGCGCGGTCAACTGCCGCATTGGGGCTCCGATGCTCTGCGAGTCCCGAGAGCTTCACAAATGATCAACTGCCGGATCTGCGGTCAGTGCACCGCGGCGCTCGGCGCGCTGAAACCAGTTGCAACCACTCCGGGCGCGCCCGGCGCAGCCGATACACTCGCACGATGATTGCCAATTCCCCGCGCAAGCACCTGGTATTGCTGGGCACGGGTCGCGCGCACCTGCAGGTGCTCAAGGGCCTGGCCAGGCAGGCCAGCAGCGACACCAGCGTCACCCTGGTATCGCCCACCCCCTACTACATCGAAGCCGCCATGCTGCCGGGCCACGTCGCCGGCCATTACGCGCTGGACGAGATCCGCATCGCGCTGGACGGTCTGGTCGAAGCCAGCGGCGTGCACTTCGTGCCGGCCCACGTGCTAGCGCTCGATCCGGCCGGGCGGCGCGTCCAGCTCTCCAGCGGTGACGCCCTGCCCTACGACGTGCTGTCGATCGACGTCGAGCCAGGGACCGAACGCGAGAGCTACGAAGCCGCGATGCCTGGCGCCCGTCGCAACGCCCTGTTCACGCGACCGCTGGAGACCTTCGTCCAGCTCTGGCCGCAGCTGCTCGAGCTGGCGCGCGAACGCGCGCTGCAGGTGGCGGTGATCGCGCAGGACATGGCCGGCGTCGAGCTGGCCATGGCGATCGCCAGCGCGCTGGCGGCGCCGCACGGCAGCCGCGTGACCCTGATTGCCGGCGGCGTGCTGCAGGCCGCCGAGCAGCCCTCGGCGCTGCAGCGACGCCTGCACATGCGCCTGCAGGAGCTGGGCATCACCGTGCTGCACGACCAGTGCGTGGCCATCAACCCGCAAGATCTGCAACTGGCCAGCGGCACGCGCCTGCAATGCGATGCGCCGGTGCTGGCCGGAGGCGCGCTGGCACCCGCCTGGCTGCTGGAGTCGGGGCTGCAGACCACCGACGACGGTTCTCCCCAGCTCAACGAGCGCCTGCAAAGCGACAGCCACCGGCAGGTATTCATCGTGCCGCCGGGCGCGCCGACCGAAGTGGGCCCGGTGCTCGAGGCCAACCTGCGCACTGCACTGGCCGGTGGCTCGTTTCGCAAGGCGGCGCTGCAGCCGCCGCGCCTGCACGTGCTGGGCGGCGGCCACGGCCACGCCATCGCCGCCTGGGGACCACTCAGCCTGGCGGGGCGCGAAGTCTGGCACTGGAAGGACCGGCGCGACCGCCGCTACCTCGCGGCGCTGTTCGCGCTGTAGGCCAGGCGCCCACGGGCGGTGCCGCCGCACCGGGCGTGACCCCGAATTCGACCACCGATCGCGTGCGACCGTCCCGAAGGCCGCATCATCGTTGACGCCGGTCCCCACGATCGCGTCCAGCGGCCGGGTGGACGCATCGGCCTGCCGGAGCTGGAGTCACCCGGGAAACTGCAGTTGGATGCACCCATCCGCGCCGTGATGGGCGCGCCAGGCAAGGGTGAGTGCCGCGGCCCCAAGGCGCGCAGGCGCCTTTGGACAGCGCGAACGGGTGCGGCCTCTGGCTCCACCGCGCCCTGCCAGGGTGCGGAGGCCGCGCACCGGTGTGTCGCGCGACGAGCAACGCGGCATGACGCGGCCAGCGCGGTGCTGGCCGGCCCAGGGCGCGCTTGCCCGACAGGTGAACGCCAACGAAGGAGTGGGAGTCCATAGCCATCCGGGTTCCGAGACGTCGGCGAGCAGTCAACTGCGGCTTCCAGGATCACAGCAGCGGCCGCAACTCCCGCGCCGCATCACGCAGGCGCGGCAGCAGTTCGCGCTCGACCGCGGCCGGACCCAAGCGCTCGGCCGGCACGATCACGTTGAGCGCGGCCACCACCTCGCCGTGCGCGTTGCGCAGCGGCACCGCCAGTGCAGCCACACCCAGTTCGTGCTCCTCGCTTGCGATCGCCCAGTCCTGGCGCGCCACCTGCGCCAGCACCCGCTTGAAAGCCCGAGCGTCGGTGAGGGTGCGCGCGGTCAGGCGCGGCAGGGCCTGGTGCCGTGCCAGCCAGGTCTCCAGTTCGGCGCGCGACAGCGCCGCCAGCAGCACGCGTCCGGTGGACGAGGCATGCGCCGGCAGGCGCGCGCCCAGATGCATGCCATAGGCGAGCAGGCGCGTGCCGGGGCTGGACAGCCCGGCGCTGCGCCCGATGATCACCACCTCGTCGCCATCCAGCACCACCGCCGAATACACATCCTGGGTGGCAGCGGCCAGCCGGTTGAGCGCCGGCTGGACCAGGCGCGGCAGGCGCGACGAGGCCAGGTAGGCACCCGCCAGGCGCAGCGCGCGGGCGCCCAGCCAGTAGAAGTGACCATCGCTCTCCAGGTAGCCCAGATGCGCGAGTGTCAGCAGGTGGCGGCGCGCCGCCGCCCGCGAGAGTCCGGCGCGCGCCGCCGCCTGGGTGGCATTCAGGCGCTGGCGTTCGGTATCGAAGCTCTCCAGCACGGCCAGGCCCTTGACCAGGCCGGCAATGGTGTCGGCGGCGGCCAGCGGGATGTCCTGCGTTGAGAAGGTCATTGCGCGATGATCGCACAAATTGTGCGCACAGCGCGCAATGTCGAGTTTCCGTGGCTGGTCGCGCCGGGCACAACGGCCTAAGCTTGCGCAGGTCCATTCCCCACACAACGATACAGGAGCATTTCATGAGCACCACCCGCACCCAGGTCGCCATCATGGGCGCCGGCCCCTCCGGCCTGCTGCTCGGCCAGTTGCTGCACAAGGCCGGCATCGACGCCGTGATCGTCGACCGCGTCAGCGGCGACTACGTGCTGGGCCGCATCCGCGCCGGCATCCTGGAGCAGGTCTGCATCGACCTGATGGACGAGGCCGGCGTGGGCGAGCGCATGCACCAGGAGGGCCTGATCCACCACGGCATCGAGATGCTGTTCGACGGCCAGCGCCACCGCGTCGACCTGCACAAGTGGAGCGGCGGCCAGCAGGTCATGGTCTACGGCCAGACCGAAGTCACGCGCGACGTCATGGCCGCGCGCGCCGCCGCCGGCCTCACCACCATCTACGAGGCCAAGAACACCGCGGTGCACGACTTCGACACCGCCAGGCCCTACGTCACCTACGAGAAGGATGGCGTCAAGCACCGCATCGACTGCGACTTCATCGCCGGCTGCGACGGCTTCCATGGCGTCTGCCGCGCCAGCGCGCCGCGCAGTGCGATCAAGGAATACGAGAAGGTCTACCCGTTCGGCTGGCTCGGCCTGATGTCCGACACGCCGCCCGTGAACGACGAGCTCATCTACGTCAACAGCCCGCGCGGCTTCGCCTTGTGCAGCCAGCGCAGCCGGACGCGCAGCCGCTACTACCTGCAGGTGCCGCTCACGCATCACGTCGAGGACTGGAGCGACGACGCCTTCTGGCAGGAGCTCAAGCTGCGGCTGGACGAGAAGGGCCGCGCCGACCTGGTGACCGGCCCCAGCCTCGAGAAAAGCATCGCGCCGCTGCGCAGCTTCGTCACCGAGCCGATGCGCTTCGGCCGCATGTTCCTCGCCGGCGACGCGGCCCACATCGTGCCGCCCACCGGCGCCAAGGGCCTGAACCTGGCCGCCACCGACGTGAAATACCTGTTCGACGCGCTGCGCGAGTACTACCAGGACAAGAGCGAGGCCGGCATCGACGGCTATTCGCAGAAGTGCCTGGGTCGCGTCTGGCGCGCCGAGCGCTTCTCCTGGTGGTTCACCCAACTCATGCACCGCTTCCCGGACGACGGCGAGATCGTCGCCAAGTTCCAGCACGCCGAGCTCGAGTACCTGATGTATTCCGAGGCCGGCCAGCGCACCATCGCCGAAAACTACGTCGGCCTGCCGCTGGACTTCGCCAGCCAGCGCCTCATGTAAGGCCTGGCGCACCGCCCTGGCCCGGGGTTTTCAGGGCAGAATGACTGCCGGTACGTGCACGCCATGTACCGGCAGCTCTTTTTTTGATAGTCAACCGATGGCCACTGCAACCTCACCCCGTCCCTTGCGCGGCACGCGCATCGTCAGCCTGGCGCTCAACCTGCCCGGTCCCGCCGCCCTGATGCGCCTGCAGCAACTGGGTGCACGCTGCCTGAAGGTCGAGCCGCCCGGCGCCGGCACCCTGCCGTCGGGGCGCCCGGCTCCCGGCGACGGCATGGCCTGGCACAGCCCGCAGGCGTACGACCAGATGCACGCCGGTGTGCGCACCCTGACGCTGGACCTCAAGAGCGAACGCGGGCGCGCACGGCTGGCCACCGAACTCGACCGCGCCGAAGTCCTGCTGACCTCGTTCCGGCCCTCGGCACTGGCGCGGCTCGGCCTGTCCTGGCGCGCCCTGCAGCGCGCCCATCCGCGCCTGTCGCTGGTCGAGATCGTCGGCGCACCGGGTGAGCGCGCCGAAGAACCGGGCCACGACCTGACCTACCTCGCCGAATCCGGCCTGGTCCTCGGCACCGAGCTGCCGCCCACCCTGCTGGCCGACATGGCGGGTGCGCTGCTGGCAGTCGAAGCCACGCTCACCGCCCTGCTGCAGGCCCGCGCCAGCGGCCGCGGCGCGCATCGCCAGATCGCCCTGTCCGAGGCCGCCATCTGGCTCGCGCTGCCGCGCACCTGGGGCCTGACCACGCCCGACGGCGTGGTCGGCGGCGCCTACGCCGGCTACCGCATCTACCCGTGCAAGGACGGCCGCGTCGCCGTGGCGGCGCTGGAGCCGCACTTCTTCGCCCGCCTGGCGCACGTGGTCGGCCTGCCCGCACCCGACGCGCGCACGCCCTTCACGCCCGAGGCGCGCGCGGCGATTGCCGCCTGGGCCGCCGGCAAGACGCGCCGCCAACTGGACGCGCTGGCAAGCCGACACGACATCCCGCTCTACACGCTGGGACAGGAAAACCCATGAACAGGAAGGCCTCCAGCACTTGACAGGCAAACGCTGGAGGTGATTTTCCTGAGCCCCCAGCCCCGGGGGCAAGCAGAAGGCCGCACGCCGCGTGCAGCGCGTCCCTCAGCGGGCGATCGTCACGGGGACCACGTCGCCATTGGAACGCTTGACGTAGAGGCTTTGCCCGACCAGCCGCATCTCGCCGCAGCCCGAATTGAACACCTTCCAGTCGTAACAAGCGCGACCGTCCTCGGCGCGCCAGGTGCCCGTATCCGAGCGGCCGCCGACATAGGCCGTCACCTGGTTCGAGTCCGCGGCGAAGTCCACCCGGACAGTCCCGCCGTTCGGCAGCGGCGTGCTGGCGGTCTTGCCGCGCAACAGCGTCGTCAGTTCGGCGGCCGACGGCGTCCGCGCACCGACAGGGAACTCCGTGGCCGGCGGCGCGGTCGCGGCGCAGGCGGCGATCAGCAGCGGGGATAGCAGAAGGGACAGGCGGTGGATGGTGTGCATACGGATCTCCATTCAAGGTCGCGAAGCAGGCTGGCGTTCCGTCAATTGAAAGTGAGCACCTGATCCTTATAAGACCCATCCAGCATCTTGTAACGCCACTGGAGCGAGCGGCTTACCAGGTGCGAGGTAGTCAATGCTGGGAACGTACCACCCCCGGCCGCAGCCTCCTGGCTGCTGGCTCCCTTGGGCACCCGGATGGAAGCCGAGTTCACCGTCTTGTCGCCATCACTGTCGTAGGTGTACACATTGACCGAATCCACGCGCTGCGCATAGGGGTTGATCAGCCACTCCAGCGTGAGCGAACTGGCGGCCGGCGCGCCATTGGTGACCAGGGCACGTGTGCTGGCGGGCTGCTCATGCCACTGTTGTGTGGCGGCATAGGCCGCAGGCACGACCGGGGTGACGATCGCGGTGCTGAAGGTCATCGCAGGAGTCGGCGTCGTGGGCGTGTTCGGATCGTCGTCGGCCGCAGTGAACAGCTCGAAGTGATACGTCGACCAGGCTGGCGCCTTGCCCAGGTCGAACTGCCATTCCGGGTCGGGCGCCTCGCCGTACATGACCGGGTGTGCCCAGTTGTTGTAGACGGGTGCCGCATTGCCCGACCACGGCATGCTGCGCAGCTTGTACGCGTCCGGGCCCGTGATGTCCATGCTGCGCTGCAGGTAGAAGATGTTGCTGGAGCCGGTGCTGTACTGCCGGTCGGCAGGAATGACGCCATCGGCGTTATGAATCGCCATCCAGTCCTGCGGCAGACCGCCGGGGTCAGCCAGCACCAGTCCCGCCGTGGGCAGGCCCGGTCCCTTGATCCGCACGTAACGCAGGTTGGCCAGGCTCTGCCCGCGTGCCCCGGAGCGCGCCACGTAGATCTCGAGCCCGGTCTGGAAGCGCGAGGGACCGATGTCGTACTGTGCACGGAATTCCTCCGGCAGGAACTGCTCCTGCTTGCGGATGCTCGCGCGCACGTAAGCATTCACCGTGCGCTGGTTGCCATAAAGCCACCAGTTGCTGTTGCGCTCGGCGGTGGCGCTGCCGGCGAATTTCTTGGCAATCAGGATCCGGTTGTCGCCCACGCCGTTCTTGTCGGTGAAACGCAGGTTCACAACGGCCTCATCGCCGTTCGACTTCGGCACGTAGAGCATCAACTCGGGCCGGTTGAACTTCGCGCCGTCCATGTCGGCAGAGGCGATCAGGGTGCCAAAGGATTGTGCACCATCGAAGCCACTGTTCAGGTAGGCGGCGCCGCCGGTCAGCGCGGGGTCGGCGTCGTCCACCAGGATATCGTCGCAGTCGGCGTTACTGTCGCGCACGGTGGAGGGCACCGCGAAGCAGCGTTCGAACGCGGTCTGCAGGATATCCAGTTCGGTCGCCGAGAAATCGATCACCGTGGCAGGAGGCACCGGCGGGGCTTCGCTAATGCCAGCCATGGGCACGGGGTCTGCGTCCGGGTTGAGCACATTCGACAGCACCGGTGCGCCGTTTTCGAAAGTCACGCGAACCTGATCGAGCAAGCCGTCACCACCCGTGTTGGACCCACCGACAAAGGGCGTGGAGATCGGATCGAAGGTGGCCGGATCCAGGCCCAGCGCGGGCAACACGTCGGCCAACTGCTTGTTCACGTTAGCGCGTACGGCGGCCAGTGCGTCTGGGTCCACGGCCGCCAGGGCGGCGCTGTCGGCCGCAAGCGCGAACGGATCCTTGTTGGGCGCGATCTGCGCGACCATAGCCGTGGTCAGCGGGCTGATGTTGACGGTGGCGTCCTGGCCCGCGCCGGGCAGCGCGGTGGCCAGACTCACCAGCGGATCGCGCAGGCCGGCTGGGTCCGTGGCCACCAGGATCAGTGGCGCACTGGCGCCGGGTTTGAGTTCACACGTGAAGGCGCCCGTGAGGTCGGCCTGCAGCGGATCCTCGGTGCAGGCGGCAACACCCGTTCGGTCGGTAACTCGAACCTTGGCGTTGGCCAACGCCTCGCCTGTGGCTACCGTGCCATGGACGGCAGCTTTCGCGGGCGGGGGCGCCTCGGCTCCATCCCCCCCGCTGCCGCCGCAAGCCGCCAGGGCCAGCATGGTGCCGATGGCGAGGGCATGGGGGAGCAGTCTGCCGTTGCGGTATTTCATGGGGGTCCTCGTTGTCTCGTTGTTGGCCGTCACACGTCGTGCGACACCTGGAAACTAAAGGAACCCTCACTTCCGCACATCACCCAGATGGGTGATGCGATGCGCTGTGCCTCATGCCGCTTCGCGCTCAGCGCGATGACAGATGGCGCAGGCTCACGCCGTCATGATGAAATGACTGCCACTGGCATTGCAGCGCAGCGAAGTCATGGCGTCATTGCGCCATCCTTGCACGGGCCGCTCAGTCCCCCAGCACCAGTCCCATTCGGTGGGCCGCCACGATCGCCTGCGTGCGCGTGGTGACGGCGAGCGCGCGCAGCACGGCGCTGACATGGGTCTTGGCCGTGTTGTGGCTCATGCCCAGTTCGCGCGCGATCGACTTCATCGGCTTGCCCTCGAGGATCAGCCACAGCACCTGCGTCTGGCGCTGGGTGAGGCCGAGTTCCGCAGGGTGGGTGCACGGTCGCGCCGGCGCCGGCAACGCGATGCCCGACAGGCCGAGCGGCGGCACGTAAATGCCGTGCGCGAGCACCGTGCGCAGGGCCTCGAACATCTGTTCCGACGAGGCCGACTTGGGGATGAAGCCCATCGCGCCAAGCTGAATCGAGCGCAGCACGGTGGCCTGGTCCTCCTGCGATGACAGCATGACCAGCGGCACATCGGGGTACCGTTCGCGCAGCGTCTCCAGCGCCTGCAGGCCGTGCACGCCGGGCAGGATGGCGTCGAGCAGGATCAGGTCGATGTCCGTGCTGGCGCCGAGCACGGCCAGCGCCTCGGCGACGTTGGAGGCGTGCACGACCTGCACGGCAGGGTCGAGCTCCTTGAGCAGCAGCGCCACGCCGTCTCGAAACAGCGCGTGATCATCGACCAGCAGGAGTCTCATGGCCCGAGTCTGGACCGGGTTGTGCCGGTTCGCCTCCCCCGATTGGGTGATCAAGCGCCTGGACACGGCGCTTGACCGCTCGTCATCCTCACGCACAACGCATGCGAACTTGCCTTCGCTGCCTGGATGATGCTACATCGCTCGGGTGCAGGGCGCGTTCAGCTGTCGCTCCCGGGCTCCAGCGCGGCCTCGATGGCCGTCAGCAACCGATCCGCGCCGACCGGCTTGTGCAGCAACGGCAGGCCCGCATCGGCCACGCGCCGCAGCTCGAGTGCGCCGATGTCGCCGGTGATGATGATGGCCGGCACCGCCTGGCCGATGCGTGCGCGGATTTGCCGCACCGCCGCCAGGCCGTCCTGGCGCTCGCGCAGCCGGTAATCGCACAGGATCAGGTCGGGGTCGCGCAGATGTTCGCCCAACTGGGCCAGGCATTGCGCCGCCGATGCGGCGATGAGCACATGCGCGCCCCAGCTGCGGCACAGCGCCAGCATGGCGCGGCGCGTGTCGGCCTCGTCGTCGATCACCACGATGAAGGCGCCCGCGATGTGCCCGCCCGCCGGGGCCTGCGGCTGCGCGGTCGCCACCGGCGGCGCCTCGGCCGCGGGCAGCAGGATCGAGAAGCAGGTGCCGCGGCCGGGCGCCGAGCGCAGCGCATACGGATGCTCCAGCAGCTTCAGCGTGCGCTTGACGATGGCCAGGCCGAGCCCGAGCCCCTTGTTCCGGTCGCGCCCGGGGTTGTCGAGCTGGAAGAACTCCTCGAACAGGCGCGGTATCTGCGCGGGCTCGATGCCGGCGCCGGTGTCCCACACCTGAAGCTCGACGCCGCCCGGGCGCCGCCGGCACCCCACCAGAATCTTGCCGCGCTCGGTGTAGCGGATCGCGTTCGACACCAGATTGCCCAGCACCCGCTCCAGCAGCACGGCATCGGTGCGCACGGCGCAGCGCGTGGTCGCCACGCGCAGCCGCAGCTGCTTGCGCGTCGCCTCCGGCCCATGGCTGGCCGCCACCCGGCGCAGCAGGTCGGCCAGCGCATGATCGCCCAGCACCGGCCGGAACATGCCGGCGTCCAGCCTGGAGATGTCGAGCAGACCGATGAACAGCGCTTCCATGGCGGAGACCGAGGCCTGGATGTGCTCCACCAGCGGGCGGACCTCGGGCGCGACCGCCTGCCGGCGCAGCACGCCCACCAGCAGGCTGATGGTGTGCAGCGGCTGGCGCAGGTCGTGGCTCGCCAATGCCAGGAAGCGCGTCTTCGCCTGGCTGGCCTGCTCGGCCTCCTCGCGCCGGGCGCGCAGCAGCGCGTTGGCGCCGACCAGTTCCCGGGTGCGCTCGGCCACGCGGGTTTCGAGCAGCCGATATGAATCGCCCAGGCGTTCGGCCATCTGGTTGAAGCGCTGCGCGAGATGGCCCAGCTCATCACCGCGCGCCAGCACGATCCGATGGTCGAGCTGCCCTTCGCCGATGCGGTCGGCGCCCTCGGCAAGCTGCTGGATCGGACGCACCACGCGGCGGGCCAGCACGATGCCGACCGCCGATCCCGCCAGTACCGCCAGCACCAGGATCAGCAGCGCGGTGGCCAGTGCGCGGCGCACCGGGGCATAGGCCTCGGCCCGCGGCTGTTCGGTGACCAGGCGCCAGCCGGGCACGCTCAGCGGAGCGGCGCGAGCGACCATGGCACGGCCTCTGGAGTCCCTGAATTCGATCAACCCTTCGGCGCCCGCCTGTCCGATCGGCAAGCGCACCGGTGTCCGATCCGTCAAGTCAGGACGCGCCAGCACCCGCAGAAAATCGGGGTGCGCCAACAGGTGCCCCTGCCCATCGACGACGTAGGCAATTCCCTCGCGCCCGAAACGGGTTTCATTGATGATGTCGCGCAGCTGCGTCAGATCGACCTCTGCCGCCAGCACCCCGCTGGCCGAAGCCCAGCCACGCCGCGCAATCACCACGCGCGGCTGATTGCCCACGAAGGTGACCGGGCCCAACCACGGCGCCTCGGCACGCGCGTGCAGGAACTCGGGTGACTGGCTGCGATCCTCGCCGACACCGATACGGTCGGGCGCCATGCGCGACATGTGCACGCGCTCCTGGCCGTTTCGGTCGATCCAATACAGCGCCTGGATCGTCCGCAACTGATTCATCAGCCGGTACAGCTCGAACTGGATGTCGGCGTCCGCGCTGCCCAGGTGGCGTGTGTCCTGCAGCCTCAGGGTGGCCCGCAGCAAGGCATCGGTCTGGCCGATGAAACGCTCGATCCGGACCGAAGCCCGGGTGGCTTCAAGCGCCTGCCGCGCCTCGACCGTGGCGCGGGTCTCGCGCTGGATCAGCCAGACCTGCGCGAACCCGTTCGCCACGAGCACCAGCGTGACCAGCACGGCCACCGACAGGGCGTGGATCTGCCACAGGCGCAGTCCGGGCGCACGCATCAGCGTGGGGGAGGCCGGGCACCGGCCACCGGCGGCAACGTGCGCTCGCCCGGCCGGATCAGGCGGTCGGCGCGCGCGATCACGGCGGGCGCCACCATCACGCCCATGCGCTCGGCGGCGTCGAGGTTGACGACCAGCCCTGCTTCATACAGCTCCTCCACCGGCAACTCGGCAAGGGGGCGGTCGCGCAGCACCTCGTCGACATAGCGCGCCCCGCGTCCGCACATGCTGACACGGCCGATGGCGCCGTAACTGAGCAGGCCGCCGTGACGGGTGGCAAACCAGGAATTGTGCGCAATCGCCGGCAGGCCCACGCGCAGCGACTGCCGCGCGTGCTCGCCGAGCAGCGTCGCGGAATCCGGCCACACCAGCACCGCATCGACCTCGAGCCGGGCCAGCTCCTCCCAGGCCGCGGCGATGCCGCCCTTGCCCGAGAAGAACCGCACGCGCACGCCCTCGGCGCCGGCCTCCCGGAGCATGTCCGCGAAGGGGCCGAGGCCCTGCACTTTCTCGTGCGCCGTGTTGTCGCCGTTCGAGATCATGCCGATGCGGCGCGCCTGCGGAAACGCCTGCAGCAACACCTCCATCGGCTTCATGAAGAACTGGCCCGACAGGCCCAGCGTGACGCCGGTGACATTGGCCAGCGGGCGCAACTGGGCATCGACCACCTCGCGCAGGTTGGTCGGGCCCAGCACGACGATGGGCACCTCCCGCGTGGCGTTCATCAGGGCCTCGGCTGCCGGGTTGTTCGTCGCCAGCAGCACGTCCGGCCGGCGTGCCACCAGCGCCCGCGCCAGCGGCACGAGACGGGTCGGATCGCCCGCCGCATCGTTCCATTCAAGTTTCAGTTGTCGCTCGAAGGACCAGCCGGCCTCCTCCAGGCCGGCGCGCAGCTCGTTCATGCACGCCCGCACCGACTCGCTCGGGCCAAGGCCCAGGTAGGCGATGACGCGGGGGGCCGGGGCGGTCTGCGCCGCAAGCGGCAGGCTGCCGGCCAGCACGGCGCTGAGCGCCCACGCCGCGGTGGCGCGGAATCGATGGCGCGGTCGGATGGAACGCATGGCGAGTCGCTCAAACGGGCAAGGTCACGGGCAAAATCATCTTAGGCCGGACACCCCCGCTCCGCAATCCATGCCGCAAGCCACGCCAACGCCTGGTGCACGCGCGAACAGGCGCCGCACTTGCTGCGCGGCAGCCTGGTGGGTGCGGCCGTGGCTGCGCCATGAGGCGAGCCCGTCGAAGTCCCGGGCGGCCCTGTCCTGTCGCACCGCCGCGCTCCACTGCGCCGTGCGCGCCCTCGGGGTCTCAAGCGCTGCGCGGCAGGCCGGCCCGACTATGATGGGCCCGGAACCTGCTGCCAAAGCCCCTACGTGAACTCCAAGCTGCACCCGCACCAGAAGCAGGAGCTGGCCCAGCTGGCGGTGATCGCCATGCGCGAGCGCGGCCTGCAGCCCGAGTTCACGCCCGCGGTGCAGCGCCAGCTGGACCAGATCGACGGCCCGGCGCTGGCACTGGGCGTGGACGTGATCGACCTCACGGGCCTGCCCTGGTGCTCGATCGACAACGACGACTCACGCGACCTCGACCAGATCACCGTCAGCGAGGTGTTGCCCGACGGCAGCGTGCGCATCCGGGTCGCCATCGCCGACGTCGATGCCCTGATCGCGCGCGACACGCCGGTCGACCGCCACGCCCAGATCAACACCACCAGCGTCTACACCTCGGCGCGCATCTTCCCGATGCTGCCGGAGCGGCTCTCGACCGACCTGACCTCGCTGAACCCCGGCCAGGACCGCCTGGCACTCGTGACCGAGATGGTGTTCGACGCCGCCGGCGTGCTGCGGCGCAGCCACGTGCAACGCGCACGCGTGCGCAACCAGGCCCAGCTCGCCTACGACGCCGTATCCGCCTGGCTGGACGGCGAGGGCCCCCTGCCCGAAGCCGCCGACGCCGTCCCCGGCATGGACCAGCAACTGCGCACCCAGGACGCGGTGGCACAGCAACTGCGCGCGCGCCGACGCGAACAGGGCGCGCTCGAATTTCACACCTTGCAGCCGCGCGCCGAGTTCGACGGCGAGCGCGTGGTCGCGATCCGTGAGCAGCCGCACAACCGTGCGCGCCAGCTGATCGAGGAATTCATGGTCGCCGCCAATGGCGTCACCGCGCGCCTGCTGGCCGGCAAGCGCCGCGCCGCCGTGCGCCGCGTGGTGCGCTCGCCCGAGCGCTGGCTGCGCATCGCCGAAGTCGCGGCCGAGCGCGGCTGGGAGCTGCCCGCCGCGCCCGACTCGAGCGCCCTGCAGCGCTTCCTCGCGGCCGAGCGCCGACGCGATCCGCTGCGCTTTCCGGATCTGTCGCTCATCATCGTCAAGCTGATGGGGCGCGGTGAATACGTGGTCGAGCGCCCCGGTGCGGACGCCATCGGCCACTTCGGCCTGGCGGTGCGCGACTACACCCACTCGACGGCGCCGAATCGGCGCTACCCCGATCTCATTACCGGTCGTCTGCTGAAGGCCGCGCTCGCTGGCGACCGCGCGCCCTACTCCGACACCGAGCTGGAATTCCTCGCCAACCACTGCACGCGCCAGGAAGACGCGGCCAACAAGGTCGAGCGCCAGTTGCGCAAGTCGGAGGCCGCGATGCTGCTGGAGTCGCGCATCGGCGAGGATTTCGATGGCGTCGTCACGGGTCAGTCCAGGGGCAACACCTGGCTGCGCATCTTGGATCCGCCTGCCGACGGCCTGCTACAACCCACCCGCGACCTGCGCGTGGGCGACAAGGTGCGCGCCCGCCTGGTCCGCACCCATGTCGAGCGCGGCTACATCGATTTCCGGCAGCTGGATTGACACGACCCGGGACACGAACGGCAGGCGACCGATGATCTCGCTGCGCTGCAATGGCGTCGGCATCGTGCGTCGGGCAGGTTCCAGCGGGCGCCATCTGACCTGTCATTGAATGCCGCGCGGCACCCAGCGCGCCGGCCGGCCGCGAGGAGCGCGCCGCGCACCGCACTGTTGACAGCGGTCACGCGCGCGCCTACCTTGCGCGCCATGACCTCCGGCCCTCGCATCCGCTCGGCGGCCGAGCAACTGCAGCGCGACGAGCGCGCGGCCCTGCTGCGCCGGCGGCGCCGGCTCGGCCTGGGCAACGCGGCGGCGCGCGCACTGCCCACGGTGGGCATCGCGCTCTCGGGGGGTGGCGTGCGCAGCGCCACCTATGCGCTCGGCCTGCTGCGCGGGCTGGCCGAGGGGCGGCTGCTGGGGCGTGTCGATTACCTCTCCAGCGTCTCGGGCGGCGGCTTCACCGCGGCCCTGTTCGGGCGGCTGGTGTGCGCGCTGGGGCTGGCGCGCGCGCAAGACGAGCTGGCCGATGGCGGCTCGCGGGTGCTCGACTGGCTGCGCCGCAACGGCCGCTATCTTTCGCCCGCTGGCGCGCACGACCTCGGCACCGCCGCCGTGAGCTACCTGCGCGCCTTCCTGGCGATCCACCTGGAGACCCTGTTCGCCCTGGTTCCGCTGGCGCTGCTGGTGACGCTGCCCCACATGCTGAACGACGCCACGCGCTGGCTCGACCCGGTTGCCTGGAGCGGCTGGCTGTCGCCGTGGCTGGCACTGGCCCTGGCCTGGCTGGCGCTGACCCTGCCGGCACTGCTGGTCGGCTACTGGGTGGCACCCGAGACGCGGGCGACCACGCCGCGGCGGCTCTACCGCGGCGACCTGTTGCTGCTGGTCGTGCTGCTGCTGGCGGCCGCGCTTGCCACTGGCCGCGCCCTGGTCGGCCCGGGGCTGGCGGCCAGCCTCCGCACCGCGGCGCTGGCGCCGCCCCTGTTCGCGCTGGCGCTGTGGTCCGCGGCGGTGGGACACGCCGGGTCCATCTGGCGCCTGGCCACCACCGACGAGGAGCGCCCGCTGGCAGTGGGCCGGCTGCGCAACCAGCTCACCCGGGCGCTGCGCCAGGCACTGGCGGTCGCCGTGGCCCTGCTGCTGGCGGCCGTGCTGGACCGCGCGAGCTGGCGGCTGCTGGAGCTGCTGTCCGCACGCGACGACCCGTCCTGGCTCTGGGGTGGCCTGGGCCTGGGCGGCTCGGTGCTGGTGGTGCTGCGTGCGCTGGCCCTGCCGCTGCAGCAACTGGCGGGCAAGGCGCTGGACGACCGCGCCCAGGCCCTGGGAGCCCGCCTGCTCGACATCGCCGGTCGCCTGGCCACGCTGGTGCTGGTGCTGGCCTGGCTCGTGGTGGTGCAATGGTGGGTGTTCGGCCAGGCCCCGCTGGACTGGCTGCGGCCGCTGCCGGCCGCGCTGCGCTGGCTGTTGCTGCTGGCGTTCGCGCTCGCCTGGTGGCTGGGCACGCGCGGCTATGCGCAGGCGGTCAACTCCTCGTCGCTGCACAGCTTCTACCGGGCCCGGCTGGTGCGCGCCTATCTCGCGCCGGGCAACCCGGCGCGTGGCCTGTGGTCGCAGTTCACGCCGCGCGACGCGCGCCTGCGCAGCGTGACCCGGGTGGCCGGGGGCGACGACGTCGCGCTGGCCGAGCACCGACCCGAGCGCACGGGCGGGCCGATCGCGCTCATCAACTGCTGCCTGAACCAGACGCGCGACGACGCCAGCGGCCTGTACAACGCCGACCGCAAGGGCACGCTGCTGACCGCCTCGGCGCGGGCGCTCGAAGTCGGCTCGGCGCCGCTGGTGTGCACGGGCCAGCAGCGCGCCGGCGGCACGGACCCCTGCGGCGCGGGCACGCTGGGCCATTGGGTCGCCGTCTCGGGCGCGGCGGCAGCGCCGGGCGCCGGCAACTACACCTCGACCGGCTGGGCCCTGGTGATGTTCCTGCTGGGCATCCGCCTGGGGCACTGGATGGCTTCGCCGATGTGGCAACCGGACAGCGGCAGCCGCTGGCGCGCCTGGCAGTGGCGCCATGCGCCCAAGCCGCGCATGTTGTGGAGCGAGGCCAGCGCCAGCTTCTTCGGCCACGCCGAGCCCTGGTGGTATGCCTCCGATGGCGGGCACTTCGACAACACCGGCGTCTATCCGCTGATCCGGCGCCAGTGCGACTTCATCCTGCTGTGCGACGCGAGTGCCGACGCCGGCTTCGACCACGCCGACATCGAGAACCTGGTGCGCAAGGCACGCATCGATTTCGGCGCGGAAATCGAGTTCTATTCGCGCGCCGAGGCCGAGCGCCTGTTCGGCCCACCCCAGGGCGGGCTGCACATCCTCGCGCCCGACGACCTGGCGGATCCGGCCGAGGGGCGCGGCGTCCTGCTGGCGCGCATCCGCTACCGGGGCCGCGGCGCCGACACGCGCGAAGGCACGCTGCTGGTCGCCAAGCCCAGGCTGCACGACGCGCTCGACCTGGACCTGCTGGCTTACGCCCGGCGGCGCCCCAGCTTCCCGCACGATGCCACCTCGGACCAGTTCTTCGACGAGGCGCAGTGGGAAAGCTACCACCGGCTGGGCCAGGACCTCGGGCGCACGCTGACCGAAGCCTGGCTGGCACGCCTGCCCGGCTGGAACACGGCCTCCAGCCATGCGCTGGCGGCACCGGCCGCGCTGACACGCGGGCGCGCGGCCCGCCCCGCGGCCGATGCGGCCGCGACCACGCCACGCTGGCGCCGCGGCGGCCGGGCCGCGGTGATCGGCAGCTCGGTCGGGCTCGGGGCCCTGGGGGCCGTGCTGCTGGGCCTGTGGCAGGCGCAGGACCAGATCCGGCTGAGCGGCGCCCAGCAGCGCCAGACCATCGAGCAGGCGCTGATGGACGTCGGCCGCGAACTGCGTGACGTCTCCGAAAGCTGCCCGCGCGTCTCGGCCTATACCGCAGCCCAGGTCGCGCGCCTGCACGAACTGCAGGGCAGCCGCGCGTTCACGCCGCAACACGCCCAGGCCCTCGACCTGCTGCTGCGCGAGGTGGCGCAGGTCTGCCGGCGCGCCACGCCCGCCACCGCCGCCTGCCCGGGCGGCCCGACGCGCGAGTTGCTGTGCTCCCTGGTCGCGCGCCCCACCAGCGACGCCGACGCCCTGAGCTACTGGGATCCGCCGCGCCGACCCACGGATCGCCTGCAGGACCTGTGGACGCGAATCACCGGCGCCCCCCGCGACACCCGGGTGGCCGAGGCACCACGGTCTTCGGCTGCCCCGCCACCCCCGGCGCCGCCCGCAGCCGTTCCGTCCATGGCCGCCGCGCCGACGCACGCGCCCGCAGCCGGGCCAGGCACGCCACCCCAGGAGCCCACCAGTCCCCGACCGCCTTCAGCCGCCGCGCCGCTGTGCCAGCCCGAGCCCGCGCCGGCCTGCCGCGGCATCACGATCTACCCGCAGATCTACGACGAAGCCGCGCGCGAGCGCGCCGAGTCCCTGCGCCGCGCACTGGCGGCCGCGCAGTACCAGACCGCGCCGCTGGAGAACGTCACGCGCAGCGCCGAGTTGCGCCAGCAGCGCCGCCCCGTGCCCTGGCGTCAACCCACCCTGATCGCGCACGACGCAGCAGCCCGCGCCTGCGCCCAGCAGTTGTCGCAGGCGCTGGCCCAGGCACGCTGCTGGCCCGGCGTGACGCAGCACCCGCCCTGGACCACCGACCTGCCGGCCAGCCTCAAGGCCCAGCCCAACACGCTGGAGCTGTGGTTGCCCACCCCGCACCAAAACCGCGTGGCGCAGCCCTGATGCCCGCGCGTCAGAACCCCGCCCCCGGCTGCGCCAGATAGGCCAGCTCCTCGGCCGTGCTGGCGCGACCCAGGATCGCGTTGCGGTGCGGAAAGCGACCGAAGCGCACGATCACCTCCTGGTGGCGGCGCGCAAAGTCGAGCGTGTTGTCGAAGAAGGCCCTGGGCTCGGCCTGCGGGTCGTCGCGCAGCGCCTGCACCAGCGCCACGGCGCGGGCCTGCATCGCCGCGTCCTCGGCGTGCTCCAGCGGCAGGTAGCAGAAGATACGCGCCATCGGCGGCAGTGCCTGGTCCTGGCCACGCGCGATGCCGTCCAGCGCCAGGGCCAGCGCCTGCGCGTCGCTGGCAAAGCTGGCGGGCGTGCCGCGATGGATGTTGCGCGGGAACTGGTCCAGCACGATGAGCAGCGCCAGCCAGCCCTCGGCGTCGTGCGCCCAGGAGGCCAGCCGGCCGGTGCGCGCCTGCGCCAGGGTGGCGCCAAAGCGCTCGCGCAGCGCGGCGTCGAAGGCTTCGTCCTTCTGGAACCACTGGCCTTGCACGCGCTGCATCGCGGCTGTATCGAGCGGGTGGGCGCCCAGCCAGAAGCGCAGCACGTCGGCGGGCGAGGCAAGGTCTCCGGTTTGTTCGATCATGGTCGCATTGTGGCTGTTTCTGCGGGCTGGCCCGGTGTTCAACTGCGGCCGGCTGCGGCATGATGGAAACACAAGCAATCAGACCCTGGAGACAAGAACATGGCAGCCCCCGGCCCCAAGCCCGTCGAACAGATCCGCACCCTGGCCCTGGTGGGCGCCCCCGCCAGCGGCAAGACCACGCTGGCCGAGGCCCTGCTGCACGCCGCCGGCGTGATCGGCGCCATGGGCAGCATCGAGCGCGGCACCACGGTGAGCGACCACGACCCGCAGGAGATCAAGGCCCAGCACTCGCTGCAGTCGGCCGTCATGCACCTGGAGCACGACGGCTGCCGCGTGCACCTGATCGACACCCCCGGCCTGCCCGACTTCCTCGGCCAGAGCCTGCCCGCGCTGGAGGCGGTGGAGACCGCCGCCATCGTCATCAACGCCGCCACCGGTCTCGAGCCGATGGCGCGCCGCATGATGGACTGGGCCGCCGAGCGCCAGCAGGACCGCATCCTCATCGTCAACAAGATCGACGCCGAGGGCGTCGACCTGGCCGCCCTGCTCGCCAGCATCCAGGACGCCTTCGGCGCCGAATGCCTGCCGCTCAACCTGCCGACGAATGGCGCCACGCAAGTGGTCGACTGCTTCTTCAACCGCGAAGGCGCGAGCGACCTGGGCGCCGTTGGCGACGCGCACAACGCCCTGGTCGAACAGGTGGTCGACGTCGACGAGGCCTTCGTCGAGCGCTACCTGAACGACGGCGACATCGACGCCAGCGAGTTGCACGCCCCGCTGCAGCAGGCCCTGCGCGAAGGCCACCTGATCCCGGTCTGCTTCGTTTCGGCGCGCACCGGGGCCGGCGTGCGCGAACTGCTGGACGTCATCAGCAAGCTGCTCGCCAACCCGGCCGAGGACAACCCGCCCGACTTTTTCCGCGGCGAGGGCGAGACGGCGCAGCTCATGCACGCCGAGCCCGATCCCGCCGCCCATGTGCTGGCCCAGGTGTTCAAGATCAGCATCGATCCCTACGTCGGCCGCCTGGCCTACGTGCGCGTGCACCAGGGCACCATCACCCCGGCCTCGCAGCTCTTCATCGGCGACGGCCGCAAGCCCTTCAAGGTCGGCCACCTCTACCTGCAGCAGGGCAAGAACCACGTCGAGGCATCAAGCGCGGGCCCCGGCGACATCTGCACCATCGGCAAGGTGGACGAGCTGCACTACGACGCCGTGCTGCACGACGCCGCCGAGGACGCGCACATCCACCTGCGCCCGCTGCCCTTCCCGGTGCCGGTGCACGGCGTCGCCATCCGGCCCAAGAAGCGCGGCGACGAACAGCGCCTGTGGGAGGTCATGAGCAAGCTCGTCGCCGAGGACCCCTGCCTGAAGATCGAGCGCCTGGCCAGCACCAACGAGACCGTCGTCTACGGCCTGGGCGAGCTGCACCTGCGCGTGCTGCTCGAGCGCCTGCAGGGCGGCTACAAGTTCGAGGTCGAGACCCAGCCGCCGCGCATCGCCTACCGCGAGACCATCGCCCAGAACGCCGCCGCCCAATACCGCCACAAGAAGCAGAGCGGCGGCGCCGGCCAGTTCGGCGAGGTCCACCTGCGCGTCGAGCCCCTGCCGCGCGGCGCCGGCTACGAGTTCGTCGACCAGGTCAAGGGCGGCACCATCCCCGGCCAGTTCATGCCCGCGGTGGAGAAAGGCGTGCGCGAGGCCCTGGCCGAAGGCGTCATCGCCGGCTACCCGGTGCAGGACATCCGCGTCATCGTGCACGACGGCAAGAGCCACCCGGTCGACAGCAAGGAGGTCGCCTTCGTCACCGCCGGCAAGAAGGCCGTGCAACTCGCGATCCGCGAGGCCAGGCCCACGGTGCTCGAGCCCATCGCCCGCATCGCCATCACCGCACCCGACGGCGCCACCGGCGCCATCACCGGCGACCTGTCATCGCGCCGCGGCATCGTCAGCGGCACCGACACCCCGCGCCCCGGCCAGGTCGCCATCACGGCGCAGGTGCCGCTGGCCGAGCTGGCCAGCTACCAGGCACGCCTGGATTCCCTCACCGCCGGTCAGGGCGTCTACACCCTGGCGCTGTCTCACTACGAGGTGGTGCCGCCGCAGGTGCAGCAGCAGCTGGCGGGGCAGTACCGGG
>NZ_DAOKZG010000004.1:0-149719 GCF_035325765.1 Ottowia sp. | reverse complement strand
AAAGCAGGACATAGTGATCCGGTGGTTCTGTATGGAAGGGCCATCGCTCAACGGACAAAAGGTACTCTGGGGATAACAGGCTGATACCGCCCAAGAGTTCATATCGACGGCGGTGTTTGGCACCTCGATGTCGGCTCATCTCATCCTGGGGCTGTAGCCGGTCCCAAGGGTATGGCTGTTCGCCATTTAAAGAGGTACGTGAGCTGGGTTCAAAACGTCGTGAGACAGTTTGGTCCCTATCTTCCGTGGGCGCTGCAGATTTGAGAAAGCCTGCTCCTAGTACGAGAGGACCGGAGTGGACGCACCTCTGGTGTACCTGTTGTCACGCCAGTGGCATCGCAGGGTAGCTAAGTGCGGAAGAGATAACCGCTGAAAGCATCTAAGCGGGAAACTCGTTTCAAGATGAGATCTGCCGGGGCCTTGAGCCCCCTGAAGAGTCGTTCAAGACCAGGACGTTGATAGGCTGGGTGTGCAAGGCGTGCAAGCGTCTCAGCTAACCAGTACTAATTGCTCGTGCGGCTTGACCCTATAACTTTGATCGCTCGGATCAAGGTGTTGTGCCGAGTGGCGCATTCAAGATCTGCTGATGGACTCTGTGAATTGGCTGTCCAGCCCCTAGCTGGATGGCAACAAGTTATGCCTGATGACCATAGCGAGGTGGCACCACTCCTTCCCATCCCGAACAGGACAGTGAAACGCCTTAGCGCCGATGATAGTGCGGATTCCCGTGTGAAAGTAGGACATTGTCAGGCTTATCTGCGAAAGCGCCCGATCCGATGATCGGGCGTTTTTTTTTGCATCTTCGCGAGGCAGGAGCCACCGCTCTACAATGCATCCATGATTTCGCGCGAACCGACTCTCGAACGCCTGCAGACCGCGGGCGAACTGTTGCTGACGCCGTTTGGCCTGGACGAAGCGCACCTGGGACGGGCACTGGCCCTGGTGGCAACGAAGCAGGTGGATGACGCGGATCTGTATTTCCAATACACGCGCGCGGAGAGCTGGAGCCTGGAGGAAGGCATCGTCAAGACCGGGAGCTTCGGCATCGACCAGGGGGTGGGAGTGCGCGCGGTGGATGGCGAACGCACGGCCTTTGCCTATTCGGACGCCATTTCCTGGGAGTCCCTGGCCGATGCCGCACGCACGGTGCGCAGCATCGGGCGTGCCGGGCAGAGCCGGCGGGTCGGCCCGGTGCGGCGCAAGCTGGCGGGCAGTCATCGCCTGTATGCGCCGGGCGATCCCATCGGTTCGCTCGACAGTGCGGCCAAGGTGCGCCTGCTGGAGACGGTGGAGCGCATGGCGCGGGCGCGCGACCCACGCGTGGTGCAGGTGATGGCGGGACTGGCGAGCGAGTACGACGTGGTGCTGATCGCGCGGCTGGACGGCACGCGCGCGGCCGACGTGCGACCCCTGGTGCGCCTGTCGGTGACGGTGATTGCCGAGCAGGGCGGACGGCGCGAGGTGGGATCGTTTGGCGGCGGCGGGCGCTTCGGCCTGGCGTACTTCGACGAAGCGGTGCTGCAGCACTACGTCGAACAGGCCGTGACGGCGGCACTCACGAACCTCGAATCGCGACCGGCGCCAGCCGGCGAGATGACCGTGGTGCTGGGACCGGGCTGGCCCGGCGTGCTGCTGCACGAGGCGGTGGGGCACGGCCTGGAGGGCGATTTCAACCGCAAGGGCTCGAGCGCGTTCAGCGGACGACTGGGCCAGCGCGTGGCGGCCAAGGGGGTGACGGTGCTGGACGACGGCACCCTCGCCGATCGCCGCGGCAGCCTGAACGTGGACGACGAGGGCCACCCGACGCAGCGCAACGTGCTGATCGAGGATGGCATCCTGCGAGCGTACATGCAGGACACGATGAACGCGCGCCTGATGAAGACGCGCCCCACCGGAAACGGCCGACGCGAAAGCTACGCCCACGTGCCGATGCCCCGCATGACCAACACCTACATGCTGGCCGGAGAGGTCGATCCGCGGGAGATCGTGGCCAGCATGCGGCGCGGCCTGTACGCGACCAACTTCGGCGGCGGCCAGGTCGACATCACCAGCGGCAAGTTCGTTTTCTCGGCGAGCCAGGCGTTCTGGGTGGAAAACGGTCGCATCCAGTATCCGGTCAAGGGCGCCACCCTGATCGGCAGCGGACCCGAAGCGCTGAAGAAGGTGACGCTGATCGGCAACGACCTGGAGCTGGATTCTGGCGTGGGCGTGTGCGGCAAGGAAGGCCAGAGCGTTCCCGTGGGCGTGGGGCAGCCGACCCTGCGCCTGGAAGGCCTGACCGTGGGCGGCACGGCCTGAAACCTGCTGCTGCAGTTCCTGTGGCACGACGGGCCGAGGCTGTGGTACAGTAGCTCGCGATGTCTCCCGTCGTTGCGTTTTACTTCTTCTTTTGGTTCTCGGTCCCCGGCGGACGAGAGGCCAGGACGTAGACGCCCAGCGCACGACCTCCCGAAAGAACCGCCGAAGCGATCCGCCCGGCGGTTTTTTTGTGCCTCCACAGACTTTTACACCCCTTGAAGAGACCTCCCATGAATGCCAAAGTCGTCCAAGCGATCGATCCCACGGTCATGCCGCCCCAGCGCACCAGCCAGACCGACGACGAACGGATCAAGGAAATCAGCACCCTGCCGCCGCCCGAGCACCTGATCCGCTTCTTCCCGATCCGCGGCACGCCGGTGGAGACCCTGATCGGCAATACACGCAAGGCGATCCGTCGACTGATCGCCGGCAAGGACGACCGCCTCCTGGTGGTGATCGGACCGTGCTCGATCCACGACCCGGCGGCCGCGATCGACTACGCCCGGCGCCTGAAGCCGCTGCGCGACCAGTACGCCGACGCGCTCGAGATCGTGATGCGCGTGTACTTCGAGAAGCCGCGCACCACGGTGGGCTGGAAGGGGCTGATCAACGATCCCTACCTGGACCGCAGCTACCGGATCGATGAAGGCCTGCGCATCGCGCGCCAGTTGCTGATCGAGATCAACCGCCTGGGCGTGCCGGCGGGCAGCGAGTTCCTGGACGTGATTTCGCCGCAGTACATCGGCGACCTGATCAGCTGGGGCGCGATCGGCGCGCGCACGACGGAGAGCCAGGTGCATCGCGAGCTGGCGTCGGGGCTGTCGGCACCCGTGGGCTTCAAGAACGGCACGGATGGCAACACCCGCATCGCGCTCGATGCCATCCAGGCCGCCGCGCGCGGCCATCACTTCCTGTCGGTGCACAAGAACGGCCAGGTGGCGATCGTGCACACCAACGGCAACAAGGATTGCCACCTGATCCTGCGCGGCGGCAAGCTGCCCAACTACGATGCCGCGAGCGTCAAGGCCGCCTGCGAGCAGCTCATCACGGCACAGTTGCCGCCGGTGCTGATGATCGACGCCAGCCACGCCAACAGCAGCAAGAAGCACGAGCGCCAGCTCGACGTGGTGCGGGACATCGGCGCGCAAGTGAGTGCTGGCTCACGCAGCATCTTCGGCGTGATGGTGGAAAGCCACATCCACGATGGCGCCCAGTCGTTCACGCCGGGCAAGGACGACGTCAGCAAGCTGGAGTATGGCAAGAGCATCACCGACGCCTGCATCGGCTGGGAGGGTTCGCAGCTGATCCTGCGCACGCTGGCCGATGCCGTGCGGGCGCGTCGCGCGCTGCGCCGGAATGACAAATGAACCCAAAAACGGCAGTTGGATGCGCTCGTCAGTGCCGCTGCAGGCGCATCCGACCGCGGTTTCCTGGGCGACGGATGACCTCGCCGTGCTTCGGTGACCCGCTCGCGGGCCGGGGGGCGCGCGCCCCGCCTCAGCGCGTGCCGAGCGCCTGGAGCAGGCGCGCGTGCACGCCGCCGAAGCCGCCATTGCTCATGCACAGCACGTGATCGCCGGGGCGGGCGGCCTGGCAGACCTGCTGCACCAGCGCGTCGATGCTGGCGGCGACCTGGGCCCGGCTGCCCATGGGCGCCAGCGCCGCGCCGGCGTCCCAGTCGAGGCCGCCGCTGTGGCAGAAGGCGAGGTCGGCGTGCTCCAGCGCCCAGGGCAGCTGGCTTTTCATGGTGCCGAGCTTCATGGTGTTGCTGCGCGGCTCGAACACCGCGAGGATGCGCTCGCCCAGGCGACCGGCGGCGTCGAGCTGGCGGCGCAGGCCGTCGACCGTGGTGCGGATCGCCGTCGGATGGTGGGCGAAATCGTCGTAGACCGTGATCGCCGCGCCGTCGGCGCGCATCGCCTGGCCGCGCACTTCCATGCGCCGGCGCACGTTGCGGAAGGTGCTGAGCGCGGCGCAGGCCGTGGATGGCGTCACGCCCACGTGTTCGGCCGCAGCGATGGCCGCCAGCGCGTTGAGCTGGTTGTGCGTGCCCGACAGGCCCCACTGCACGCGGCCGGCCGGCTGGCCCCGCAGCAGCACCTGGAAGTCCGAGGCATCGCCCTGGGCCGTGAAATCGCTCACCGTGCTGCCGAAGCCGCGCCGCTCGCTCCACAGGCCCTGCGCCAGCACGCGCGCCAGGCTCTCCTCCAGGTCGTTGACGACGACGCGGCCGCTGCGTGGCACGGTGCGCAGCAGGTGGTGGAACTGGCGCTCGATCTGGCCCAGGTCGTCGAAGATGTCGGCGTGGTCGAACTCCAGGTTGTTCAGCACGGCGGTGCGCGGCCGGTAGTGCACGAACTTGCTGCGCTTGTCGAAGAAGGCGGTGTCGTACTCGTCCGCCTCGACCACGAACAGCGGGCGCTCGCGGCCGGTGGCCGGGCCGCCCAGGCGCGCCGAAACGCCGAAGTCCAGCGGCACGCCGCCGATCAGGAAGCCGGGCGCCAGCCCGGCCTGCTCCAGCACCCAGGCCAGCATCGAGGCGGTGGTGGTCTTGCCGTGCGTGCCGGCCACGGCCAGCACGTGGCGGCCCTGCAGCACGTGCTCGGACAGCCACTGCGGGCCGCTGGTGTAGGGGCGGCCGGCGTCCAGGATCGCCTCCATCAGGGGGTATTTCGGCGTGCCGTCGGCCAGGCGCGCGCGGCTGACCACGTTGCCGACCACGAACAGGTCGGGCGCGAGGCCCAGCTGCTCGCTGCCGTAGCCCTCGATCAGCTCGATGCCGAGCGCGCGCAGCTGCTCGCTCATGGGCGGGTAGACGCCGGCGTCGCAGCCGGTGACGGTGTGGCCGGCCTCGCGCGCCAGCGCCGCCAGGCCGCCCATGAAGGTGCCGCAGATGCCCAGGATGTGGATGTGCATGGGGGTGGATTCTAGGAGCGTGGGCTGCAGAAGGTGCGCCGGCTGCAGCCCACGCTCCTAAGTTTGTGCGCGAGGCGTGAAGTAGCGCAGCAGCCGCTCCAGCAGCAGGGCGGCGACGATGGCGGCGTAGAGCCAGACCTCGGCAAAGTCGTTCTTGCCGCCGCGCATCCAGGCGAAGTGCAGCAGCGCCAGGCCGGCGACCGCGTAGACCAGGCGGTGCAGGCTGCGCCACTGGCGGCCGCCGAGCCAGCGCACGGCGCGGTTGGAGGAAGTCAGCGCCAGCGGCAGCAGCAGCAGCCAGGTCGTGAAGCCGACCAGGATGAAGGGGCGCTTGAGGATGTCGCGACCGATGTCCGCCGCGTCCAGCCCCATGTCCAGCCAGGCGTAGGCCAGCAGGTGCAGGCAGGCGTAGCAGAACACGAACAGGCCCAGCATGCGGCGAAAGCGCGCCAGCTGCGGCGTGCGCGTGCGCACGCGCAGCGGCGTCACGGCCAGTGTCAGGCACAGCAGGCGCAGCGTCCAGTCGCCGAGCGAGCGGATCAGGGCCTCGGCCGGGTTCGGGCCCAGGCCGTCGGTGAGGGCGCCGTGGACCAGGCTGGCGAGCGGCAGCAGGCAGAGCAGGAAGACCACCGGCTTGGCCGCCGGGTGCAGCAGCAGGGCGCGCACGAACGGGCTAGTAATCGCGCCGCAGGTCCATGCCGGCGTAGAGCGGGCCGACCTGGGCCTCGTAGCCGTTGAACGGCAGCGTCGGCCGGCGTTTGGCGAGCAGGCCGTCCTCGCCGATGCGCCGCTCGGTGGCCTGGCTCCAGCGCGGGTGGTCGACGGCCGGGTTGACGTTCGAATAGAAGCCGTATTCGCGCGGCACGGCCTTGTTCCAGGCCGTGGCCGGGCGCTGCTCGAGCAGGCGGATGCGCACGAGCGACTTGGCCGACTTGAAGCCGTACTTCCAGGGCACGACGACGCGCAGCGGGGCGCCGTTCTGCCGGGGCAGCACCTCGCCGTACATGCCGAAGGCCAGCAGGGCCAGTGGATGCAGCGCCTCGTCCAGGCGCAGGCCCTCGGTGTAGGGCCAGTCGAGCACGCGGCCGCGCACGCCCGGCATGGTGTCGGCGTCGGCCAGGGTGGTGAACTCGACGAACCGGGCGCTGCCCATGGGCTGGACGCGCTCCAGCAGCTGCGCCAGCGAGTAGCCGATCCAGGGGATCACCATGGACCAGCCCTCGACGCAGCGCAGGCGGTAGATGCGCTCCTCCATCGGCGCGAGGCGCAGCAGGTCCTCGAGCGCGAAGCGGCCCGGCTTGTGCACCAGGCCGTCGATCTCGACCGACCAGGGGTCGGTGCGCAGCTTGCCGGCGTAGCGCGCCGGATCGCTCTTGTCGGTGCCGAACTCGTAGAAATTGTTGTAGTGCGTCGCGTCTTCGCGCGCCGTGGGCTTTTCCATCGTCAGCGCGCCCGGCACGGTGGATGGCGTGGCCTTCAGTGCCGCCGCGCCGTCCGAGCCATGCGCCGCCAGGCCGGTGCCGACGGCCGCGCTGGCTGCCAGGGCCTGCAGCAGCAGGCGACGATTGCGGTACACCGGCGCGGGCGTGATCTCGCTCGCCAGCGGCTGCGCTGCCCGGTCCGGGACGCGGATCAGCATGGCGGGTGCCTCCGCTGCATGCTGCAGCCCGCGCTCACAGCGAGCCGTAGCTGTGCAGGCCGGACAGGAACATGTTGACGCCGATGAAGGCGAAGGTGGTGACGGCCAGGCCGGCCACCGCCCACCAGGCCGCGACGCTGCCGCGCAGCCCCTTCATCAGGCGCATGTGCAGCCAGGCGGCATAGTTCAGCCACACGATCAGGGCCCAGGTCTCCTTGGGGTCCCAGCTCCAGTAGCCGCCCCAGGCCTCGGCCGCCCACAGCGCGCCAAGCACGGTGGCGATGGTGAAGAAGGCGAAGCCGACGGCGATCGACTTGTACATCACGTCGTCCAGCACCTGCAGGCTGGGCAGGCGCTCGACGATGCGCCGGCGGCCCAGCAGGATGCCGCCGACGATGAGCGCGGCGATGATGGCGTAGCCGACCCAGTAGCTGCCGCCGGCTTCGCCCACGCCGCGCTGGCGGAAGGCGATCGGCACGAAGCACAGCGCCACGCCGAGCAGCCAGATCGGCGCCAGCTTGTACCAGCGCGTCTCCTCGGCCTGCTGCTTCATCAGGTAGGCAAAGCCCAGCATGGCGGCCAGCGCGAAGGTGCCGTAGCCGATGAAGTTGGCCGGCACGTGCAGCTTCATCCACCAGCTCTGCAGCGCCGGGATCAGGGGCTGGATCTCGTGCGCCTCGCGCACCAGCGTGTACCACAGCAGGAAGCCGACCGAGGCGCTCACCACCAGCATCACGAAGGCGCCCATGGCGCGCGTGGCGTACTGCTCCTCGTAGTAGAGGTAGAACAGGGCCGTGATCCAGGCGAACAGCACGAACACCTCGTAGAGGTTGCTCACCGGGATGTGGCCGATGCCGGGGCCCATCTGGTGGCCCTCGTACCAGCGCACCATGGTGCCGATCAGCGCCAGCGCCACCGCCACCCAGGCCATCTTGCTGCCCAGGCCTTCCAGCGTGTCGCCCGCGCCGCGCACGAACATGCCGGCCCAGTAGAACGCCGTGCTGATGAAGAACAGCATGCTCATCCACAGGATGGCGGACTGGCTGGACAGGAAGTACTTGAGCCAGAACACGCTGTCGCCGCGGCGCAGGTCGCCGTCGTAGGAGACGATGGCCAGCAGCGAGCAGGCGGCCACGACCAGCATCAGGGTGCGCAGCGGGCGCCAGGCCCAGCCAAGCCAGATCATCACCGGCACGGTGCCGGCGAGGATGCCCTTTTCGTAGACGTCCATGGCGCCGTGGTAGCGCTGGAAGGCATAGATGGCGCCGCCGATCACCAGCAGCGCGAACAGCCAGTCGCCCCAGCCGCGGCGCGCGAAGTAGCCCTGGTTCAGGGTCAGCGCGCCCGCGGGCGCCAGCGTGGTGGTGGTATTCATGGCTTCACATCCCCTTCCTGCGGCGCCGGCGTGAGCAGCCGGCTGCGCAACTGTTCGAATTCGCGATCGGTATCCAGGGTCTTGCGGTTGGCCGATAGCGCCATCAGGGCCTTGCTGGCGTCGGCGCCGTCAGCGCCCAGCCAGACCCACAACCGGCGGTCGCGCACGTAGAGCATGGCAAAGATGCCCAGGATCAGCAACAGGCAGCCCAGATAAACCACATTTTTTCCGGGGGCGCGCGCCACCTGGAACACGCTGGCCTGCACCTGCTGGAAGTCGTCGAGCTGGAACGCCACGGGTGCCGGGTAGTGCGGCGCATCGGACAGCGCCAGCACAGCCTGGGTCATGTACTGGCGCGTGGTGTCGTCCGACTCGACCAGCGGCTTCTCGCCGGCCGCTTCGCGCACCAGCGTGTTGAGTTCGAACAGGCTGCCGTTGAGGATGCGCAGCAGCACCTCGGCGGCGCGCTCGCGCTCGCCCTCGGGCACGGCGCTCTGGATGAAGTCGGAGATCGACTGCAGGCCGCCGATATCGTTCTCGCCCACCCGTTCGGCCCCGGCAAACAGGTCGAGCGCGCGCGTGGCGGAGAACACCAGTTGCTGGCCCAGTTCCGGGCGGCTCGGATCGACCGCCTTGGCGACATAGCGCTGCACCGCCTGCTGGCGTTGCGCCGGGTCATGCAGCGCCGCCAGCAGGTGCATGAAACCGTCGATCGAGCCGTTGTCGTCGGCCGGCACGCGCAGGTAGCGGAACGGTTCGCTCGGGTCTTCGCGCACGCCGAGCAGGAACACCGGCACGCCGTTGCCCATGTCGATCGGCAGCATGTAGTTGTTGTATTCGCGCGCCTGGCCGGCGGCATCGCGCAGCTTGTAGCTGATGCTCGGGCCGACGTTGCGCAGGTTGCGCGAACCGGCGGTCTTGTCGGCCGCGCCCAGGCGCCTGGACAGGGCCTCGCCCAGGTCGACGCGGCGCACGTCGACGCCACCCGACTCGGGTCCCGCCAGGTTCTCGACGTTGATCACGCGCAGCGCGGTGAATTCGAGCGTCGCCTGCTCGCTGCCGTTGGTGATCTGCGCGGAGCCGCCGATGTTGCCCTCGACGGTAAAGGCGTGCGTGCTGCCGTTCAGGGGCAGGGCGCGCAGCCTGACGTGCGAGCCGCCATCGTCGAAGCTGCTCTGGTAGATCTGCACGCCCCTGTAGCTCACCGGATGGTTGACCTCGACGCGGGCCGCCTCGGTCTCGCCGGTCGCCTTGTCGTGGATCACGATGTCACTGGCGAACAGCCTGGGCATGCCGGTGGGGTAGTACTCGACCGTGAATTTCTTGAGTTCGACCGCAAACGGCAGGTCCTGCAGCAGGATGCCGTCCGACTGGCTGAGGATGGCGGTGCTGGACTGCGTGCCCTCGGACACCACCAGGTTGCCGCGGAACGTCGGGTTGGTGGCGGGCAGGCGATGCTCGGGCTTGACCTCGGAGACCAGGCCGCCGCCCGAATAGACCGTCTTGCCGCCCACCCAGCTCAGGGCCCGCACGAACAGGTCGCCATCCATCAGCCCCCCCAGGCAGATCAGCACGATGGCGCTGTGCGCGGCGATGTAGCCGATCTTGTTGGCCGCGCCCTTCTTGGCCGCCACCATGCAGCCGGCTTCGCGCGGCTGCACGCGCACCCGCCAGCCGGCGGCGGCGAGCAGGCGGCCAATGCGCTCGGCGCCCATCTGCGGCGTCTCGCCCGGCAGCCGCGCCTCGGCCTTGTGGTGGAATGCGCGCAGGCTCTGCTCGCGGATGCTCTCCTTGTAGTTGCGCATGTCCGCCAGGTACTTGGGCGTGTTGCGCGCGATGCACAGCGAGGTGCTGATCACCAGGAAGGCCAGGATCAGCAGGAACCACCAGGCGCTGTAGACGGCGTTCAGGCTCAGGGCCAGGAACAGCTGCGACCAGAACGGCCCGAACTGGTTGACGTAATTGTTGACCGGCTCGTGCTGGGTCAGCACCGTGCCGATCACCGAAGCGATGCAGATGACCGTGAGCAGGGCGATGGCAAAGCGCATCGACGACAGCAATTCCACCGCCGCGCGCCAGGCGAGCGAGCCGTGGCGGGGAACGTAGCCGCGGGTATCGGTGGAGGTCATCGTGTGGGTTGCCGTCCGGCGACCTTCACGCGCCGGCACAAGCAAATTGGAGCCCGGCGGCGGCACGAGGTTCCACATGCGGCACGCGCGCCTGTCCTGGCGCCAAGCAGAACCGCGCCAGGCGGCGCCGGGCGCGGTTGCTGGCGGAGCATGGGCAGTTCAGGGCGTGCGTACGTTCTCAGCGCAGCCCGGCGATGTAGTCGGCCACGGCCTTGATCTCGCGGTCGTTCATCTTGGCGGCGACGTCGATCATGACCTGGTTGTTGGCGCGGCTGCCGTCGCGGAAGGCTTCGAGCTGCTTCACCGTGTATTCGGCGAACTGGCCCGACAGGCGCGGATATTGCGAGGGGATGCCGGCCCCGTTCGGGCTGTGGCAGCCGGCGCAGGCCGGAATCTGCCGGTCCATGATGCCGCCACGGTAGATGCGCTCGCCCGCCAGCACCAGGTCCTTGTCCGTGGCAAAGCCGGGCGCGGCCTTCTGCGAGGCCAGCCACCAGGAGATGTTGCGCGCGTCGTCCTCGGTCAGCATGGCGGCAAAGCCCTGCATCACGGCGTCGATGCGCTTGCCGCTCTTGAATTCCAGCAGCTGCTTCATCAGGTATTCCGGATGCTGCTGGGCCAGGGTCGGCTGCAGCGGAACCGTCGAGTTGCCGTCGGCGCCATGGCAGGCCACGCAGACGGTGCCATAGCTGGCGCTGCCCTTGGCCAGGTCGGGCTTCGGGGTGGCAGGAGCGTCGGCGGCCGAAGCCGAAGCAGCCAGCAGGGCGGTCATCAGGATGGCAGCGAACGACTTCATGGGCGATCGTCTTCTTTGAGGAGTGGGGTTCGGGAGGCGCGAAGCTGGGTGATTCTACAATGACCGGCCGCAATGCCCTTGGCCCGGCAGGCGTTTGTTGCTGACCCGAATCAATGTCCGTCCACCTCCGCCCCCAGGGCAGCCCCGCGATCGATCCCGTGGCTGCGCGTGCCGCGCTGGGCTGGCTGCACACCGCGCGTTTTCTCACCACCGCTGCGCAACTCGATCAACTGCCCCGGCTGGACGTGCCGGAGATCGCCTTCGTGGGCCGCTCCAACGCCGGCAAGTCGACCGCCATCAATACCCTGACGCAGCAGACCCAGCTTGCCTTTGCCTCGCGCAAGCCGGGGCGCACCCAGCACATCAACCTGTTTGCGCTGGGTCGGCAGGGACAGACCGACGCCGTGCTGGCCGATCTGCCGGGCTATGGCTACGCGGCCGTGCCGCTGGCCGACAAGCAGCGCTGGCAGCGCGTCATGGCCAGCTACCTGGTGGCGCGCGAGAACCTGGCCGGCGTGGTGCTGCTGTGTGATCCGCGCCACGGCCTGACCGAGCTGGACGAGGCCCTGCTGGAGGTGATCCGGCCACGCGTCGAGCAGGGCCTGCGCTTCCTGTTGCTGCTGACCAAGGCCGACAAGCTGACGCGCGCCGGGCAGGCGCGCGCGCTGTCGATTGCGCGCCTGCAGGCGGGTGGCGGCGAAGCCATGCTGTTTTCGGCGCTCAAGCGCCAGGGCGTGGACGCCGTGGCGCTGTGGCTGCGACGCCTGGTGCAGGAGCGGACGCCGGTCGCGCACGGCGGCGCGGGCGGCCCGGCCGGGTCCTGATCGCCGCGCCGCGGCCCCGGCGCCGGCGGGATCGTCAATACAGTGTCTGCTCGCCGGGCGGCCGCGTCTTGAAGCGCTTGTGCACCCAGTAGTACTGGTCCGGCATGGCCTCGATGTAGCGCTCCAGGTGTCGGTTCATGAGGGCCGTGTCGGCCACCGGGTCGTCGCTCGGGTAATCGGCCCAGGCCGGATGCACCTCGGTTTCGTATCCCGAGCGCGTCATGCGCGTGACCACGGGCACGACGCGCGCCTGCCCGAGCCGGGCCAGGCGCGGCACCGAGGGCACGGTGGCCGTCGGCACGCCGAAGAAGGGCACGAAGACGGACTCCTGCGACCCCAGGTCCATGTCGGGCAGCAGGTAGAGCAGCTGGCCCTCGCGCAACGCGCGCACGATGGGCTTGAGGCCGGCGGTGCGCGCGATCGGCGTGACGTCGCCAAAGCGCTGGCGCCCGGCGCGCATCCACTCGTCCAGGGCACCGGGCTGCTCGGCGTACAGGGTGCAGGCCTTGCGCTCGACCTGCTGCATGATGGCGCTGCCGCCGGCGTCCATGCCATAGAAATGGGGGGCGAAGATGACGACGCCGCCGGGTCGGCGCAGTTCCTCCACGGCGCCGGTCAGGCGCAGGCGCCGGCGCACCCGGTCCGGCTTGCCGTGCCAGAGCCAGGCGCGATCGAGGAAGGCCTGGGCAAAGTACACGAAGTTGCGCCGTGCCAGCGCGACGCGCTCGGCCTCGCTCCAGTGCGGAAAGCACAGGCGCAGGTTGGTCAGCGCGATGCGCCGGCGCGAACCGGCCAGCACGAACAGCAGGCGTCCGAGCGCCCAGCCAAGCGCGCGCACCAGCGGGAGCGGCAGCGGCGCCAGCGCGCGCATGAGCCAGACGGCGCTGCGCGTCATGCGCCGCTCCGGGGTGTCTTGTAGCGCCCATAGCCCCACAGGTATTGCTGGGGGCATTCGCGGATCAGCCGCTCCATTTCACGGTTGATCTGGGCCACGGCGGGCTCCAGTTCCCCGGCCAGCGGCTCGGCCAGGGCGCGCACATGGACGCAGAAGCCGTGCCCACGCGCCAGGCGTTCGCCCCAGATCAGCAGCGGCGAGGCGCCGGTCTGCAGCAGCAGGCGCGCCGCCAGGGTCATGGTGTAGGCGTCCTGGCCGAAGAAGGGGGTCCACAGGCCCATGCCCTCGGGCGGCACCTGGTCGGGCAGCAGGCCCACGGCCTGGCCGGCGCGCAACGCCTTGATCATCTGGCGCACCCCGGCCAGCGTCGTCGGTGCGGTCTGCAGGCCCTCGCGCTGGCGCGCGGATTCGACCACGGCGGCAAGCCGCGGCTGGCGCGCCGGCCGGTAGAGCACGGTGATCGGACCGTGCTCGGCGTGGTAGCGCGCGGCAACTGCCTGGGCCGTGATCTCGAAGCAGCCCAGGTGGGGGGTCAGGAATACCACGCCGCGCCGGGCGGCATAGGCCGCGTCCACCAGCTCGGTGCCCTCCCACCGCACCGGCACCGGCGGGCCGAACCACAGGCGCGGCGTTTCAGTGGCCATGCGGCCGGCGTGGGCAATCGCCGCGCGCACCTGGGCAAAGGGGTACCCTGCGCGACTTGAGTTTTCCGCAAAGCGGCGCCGATAGGTGGGCGATGCGAGCCAGGCGAGCCAGCCCAGGGCGGCGCCGACGGCATGCAGCAGCCCGAGCGGCCAGCCGGACACGAGGCGATACAGGGCGAGCATGGTGAAAGGATTAAAATTGCGCGGTCGCCGAGTTATCGGACTACTTGCAGGGCGACGTTAAACAAGTCTGCTAAAGCGTTCGCCAGGGCTCCCGACGGTTTGGCAACGCAAAGCTTGAATCCCGAGGAGTTTATTCAATGGAACTGGCGAACAGCTTTCTCTTCACCTCCGAATCGGTCTCCGAAGGCCACCCCGACAAGGTTGCCGACCAGATTTCCGACGCCATCCTGGACGCCGCGCTGGCGCAGGATCCGCGCTCGCGCGTGGCCGCCGAGACCCTGACCAACACCGGCCTCGTGCTGCTGGCCGGCGAGATCACCACCAACGCGCAGATCGACTACATCCAGGTCGCGCGCGACACCATCAAGCGCATCGGCTACGACAACACCGAGTACGGCATCGACTACAAGGGTTGCTCGGTGCTGGTCGCCTACGACCGGCAGAGCCGTGACATCGCCCAGGGCGTCGACCAGGCGAGCGACGACGAGCTCAACACGGGCGCGGGTGACCAGGGCCTGATGTTCGGCTACGCCTGCGACGAGACCGACACCCTGATGCCGGCACCGCTCTACTACGCACACCGCCTGGTCGAGCGCCAGGCGCAACTGCGCAAGAGCGGCAAGCTGCCCTTCCTGCGCCCGGACGCCAAGAGCCAGGTGACGATGCGCTATGTTGACGGCAAGCCGCACTCCATCGAGACCGTGGTGCTGTCGACCCAGCACAGCCCGGACCAGAGCGAGACCGCCAAGAAGATGAAGCCGAGCTTCATCGAGGCCGTGATCGAGGAAATCATCAAGCCGGTGCTGCCCGGCGAGTGGCTGCGGGACACGCGCTACCTGGTCAATCCGACCGGCCGCTTCGTCATCGGCGGCCCGCAGGGCGACTGCGGCCTGACGGGTCGCAAGATCATCGTCGATACCTATGGCGGCGCCTGCCCGCACGGCGGCGGTGCGTTCAGCGGCAAGGACCCGACCAAGGTCGACCGCAGCGCCGCCTACGCGCTGCGCTACGTGGCCAAGAACATCGTGGCCGCCGGCCTGGCGCGCCAGTGCCAGATCCAGGTGGCCTATGCGATCGGCGTGGCCAACCCGATGAACATCACCATCTATACGGAAGGCACGGGCGTCATCCCCGACGCGCGCATCGCCGAGCTGGTGCGCGCGCACTTCGACCTGCGGCCCAAGGGCATCATCGAGATGCTCGACCTGCTGCGGCCAATCTACCAGAAGACCGCCGTGTACGGCCACTTCGGCCGCGACGAGCCGGAATTCACCTGGGAGCGCACCGACAAGGCGGCCGAGCTGCGCGACGCCGCGGGGCTGTCGGTGCGCGATCTTGCGCCTGCAAAATAATGTGATGCGCGGCGTGCGCGGGACTGGTTCGCCGCCGTCCTAGGCGGCAAAGACCCGGCGCGCCCCCTGGTAGCGGCTGGCGAAGTAGCGGTTGCCGAGACTGGCGCGACGCACCGTTCCACCCGAGGACGGCGCGTGGACGAACAGCTCGCCACCGACATAGAGTCCCATGTGCGAGTAGGGGGCGCCGGTGGTGTTGAAGAAGACGAGGTCGCCGCGCTGCATCTGCGTGTCGTCCACCGGCACGGCGGCCGCGGCCCACTGGGCGGTGGTGCGCGGCAGGCGCGTGCCGTTGCCACTCACCTGGCGGAACACATACTGGATCAGGCCGCTGCAGTCGAAGCCGCCGCGTGGCGTGTTGCCGCCGTAGGTGTAGGGCGTGTTGACCAGCAGCATGGCCTGGGCCACGGCCCCTTCGCGTTCGAGCGGATCGAGGTCCAGCGGCGGCAGGGTGGGCGCGACGGGCGTGCCGCCGCGACCGCGCCAGGCGCCGACGCCCGCGCTGCGTTGCGGCGGGCGGCTCGCGCAGCCGGCCAGCAGGCCGGCGGCCAGCAGTGCGAGGGCGGTGCGACGGCCTGGCCCGGTGGGCTCCAGTATCGGCATTGTTCGGCTCCCGAGGTCATCCAGAAAGGCTCGCGAGCTATTTTATGAATAGCAATCCGGTTCTGTCCAGCCGACCGTTGCGCGAACTGCCACATCGTGCGCGCCGATGGCCCACGCCGCGACGCCTGCCGCCGGAGCCAGGTTCAGCGGGGCTGTAGCCGCGCGCCCTCCAGGCTTGGCGCGGGCAGCGCGGCGGCCGGGCTGCCCGCGCGCACCGGGGCGAAGCGGCCGGCGTTCCAGTCGGCCAGCGCGGCCTCGATCTCGGCCTGCGTGCGCGCCACCAGGTTCCACCAGATGATGAGGTCCTCGTCGAACGGCACGCCGCCCAGCAGCAGCAGTTGCGCCTCGCCAGCGCAGCGCAGCGCCATTTCGGTGCGGCCCGGCGCGAAGTAGAGCCATGCGCCGGGCGTCAGCGCCTCGCCCGCGACGGTGGCCGCGCCGCGCAAGGGCATGACCGCGTATTCGAAGTCGGCGCGCAGCGGCAGCGTCGTGTCGGCGGCGCCTGCGGCGGCCAGGTCGAGGCCGACCAGCGGGGTGTAGACCGTGGCGGGCGAGGCGAGGCCGAACGCGCTGCCGGCCAGCACGGTGGCGCGGAAACCCCCGGTTTCGACGGTCGGCAACTCGGGGTGGTTCTGGAACGCGGGTGCGCGCCGGCACTCGGCCTCGGGCAGGGCGATCCACAGTTGCGCGGCGTGCAGGCGCGCGCCGTCGCGCAGCGAGTCCTCGGTGTGGGCGATGCCGCGGCCGGCGGTCATCAGGTTGACCTGGCCGGGGCGGATCACCTGCTCGTTGCCGAGCGAGTCGCGGTGCACGATCTCGCCCTCGATCGTCAGTGTGGCGCGCCGCAGCGATTGGCACTCTCAGCGAGTCGCTGGCCGGCTCGATGCAAGGCGCGCTCGCGCAGGAAGGCTGGCGGCCTTGCGAGCGAGTGCAACGCCGCAGCGGGCCGACCAGCGGCTCGCCCGCAGGGAGCCACCAGGAAGCGCCAATGCTGCGTCGCAGTCCTTGTCAAGGGGGGCCCGGCCATTGGCTGCGGACCGCGCCTTGCCTTGACGCTTTCTGGTGGCTCTGAAAGTGCCAATCGCTGCGGCGCGCCACACTCGGTGAAGGTCTGCAGGCCGATGTGCGGGTGCGCGCCGACGCTGCGCCGCGCGCGTTGCGGCAGGGCGCGCGCGATCGGCGTGTCCTCGCCGACGATGGCGCGGCGCGTGGCGAAGCGCTGGGGCGGGGCGATGGGGGTCATGGGGTCTCCAGGGTGGCGCCGTGCGCCAGCGAGATCGACTGGTAGCCGGGATGGCGGTCGATGTAGGCGTGGATGAACGAACAGTCCGGCCGCACCTTCAAGCCGCGCCGCGCCGCGTGGTCCAGCACGTGGCGCGCCAGCCCCGTGCCGATGCCGCGGCCGCCCAGCGCCTCGGGCACGATGGTGTGCGTGCAGGCGATGGCGCCGGGCAGGCGCTGGAACTCGACGTAGGCCGTGAGGCCGTCCACCACTTGCTCGAACCGATGCGTGGATTCGTTCAGGGTGATGGGGGGTGGAGCGGTGGTCATGGCTTGTGTTCGGTTGAGGTGGGGATCGCAGGGTGTCGTCGGCGTCTGTGGGAATCCTGGAACACCCATGCGCAGAGGACGCCAGAGAGAATTCGGGTTTCTTTCTGCATCCTCTGCGCATCCTTTGCGTCCTCCGCGTAAGGATGTCCGGTGTTCAGCAGCCGGCTTCAGCTCGCGCCGGCCCCCAGGCGGCCGAAGCGCCCGCGATTGAAGTCCTCGATGGCCTCGACGATCTGCTGCTGGCTGTTCATCACGAACGGCCCGTAGCCGACCACCGGTTCGTCGATCGGTTCGCCCGCCAGTACCAGCAGCTCGGCATCGTTGTTGGCCTCCAGCGTCACCCCCGTGCCGGTGCCGGCCAGGGTGGCCATCTCGGTGGCGCGCAGGATGGTGTCGTCATTCACCAGCACGGTGCCGCGGCGCACCACCACCAGGGTGTTCCAGCCCTCGGGCTGGGCCAGATCGAGCACCTCGCCGGTGACCAGCCGCACGTCGAGCACGTTCATCGGCGTGAAGGTGCGCGCCGGTCCCCGTGTGCCGGCGTGCTCGCCCGCGATGACGCGCACCCGACCGCCGCCGGGCAGCGCCACGGCGGGGATCTGTGAGTCGGTGATGGCCTGGTAGTGCGCCGGCGTCATCTTGTCCCGGGCGGGCAGGTTGACCCAGAGCTGCACCATCTCGAACGGCCCGCCGCGCGCGGCGTAGTCGCTGGAGTGGAACTCGTCGTGGATGATGCCGCCGCCGGCGGTCATCCACTGTACGTCGCCGGCGCGGATGACACCGCCGCCGCCGCTGGAGTCGCGGTGCTCGACCTCGCCATCGAAGACGATGGTGACGGTCTCGAAGCCGCGGTGGGGGTGGCTGCCGACGCCGCGCCGGCGCGTGGTCGGCTCGAACGTGGTCGGCGCGGCATAGTCGAGCAGCAGGAACGGGCTGCGCTCGGCCACGCCCTCGCCGCTGTAGCCGAACAGGCCGTGCACTGGAAAGCCGTCGCCGACCCAGTGGCGACCCGGTGCGGTGCGGGTGGACCGCACGCGCTTGCGGGTGAGGGTGGACGGGGTGTCGTTCATGGTGGGACTCCAGGGTGGGCGGCGCCTCGAACGAGGCTGCGCCGCCGGGTGCGCTGGCCGATCTGCTCGCGCGATGATTGCATCATAATGAATCTTCAATCCAAGAAAAACAGCCAATTCAAGTGTTCATCATCCCGAGAACAGGACAATCATGTCGACATTGGAGCAACAAGCCGCCTTGCAGGGCCTGGACGACCTGGCCTACTTCGCCCTGGTTGCCGAGCATGGCGGCTTTGCCGCCGCCGAGCGCGCCAGCGACGTCCCCAAGTCCCGGCTGAGCCGGCGCCTCGCGGAGCTCGAGGCGCGCCTGGGCACGCGGCTGGTGCAACGCAGCACGCGCCGCTTTGCCGTCACGCCCATTGGCGCGCAGGTGCTGCAACACGCGCGCGCCATGCTGGCCGAAGCCGCGGCGGCGCAGGCACTGGTCGACGAACAGGCCAGCGCGCCGCGCGGCGTGGTGCGGCTGGCCTGCCCGCCGGCGCTGCTGCAGGTGGCGGTCGGACCGATGCTGGCACGCTTCCTGAACGCCTGGCCTGCGGTGCAGCTGCAGGTGCAGGCGAGCAACCGCAACATCGACGTCTGGCAGGACGGCGTCGACCTGGCGCTGCGCGTGCGCGCGCCCGATGCCGAACTCCCGCAGGACGAGGTGGTGCGCGTGCTGGCGTCGAGTCCGCACCTGCTGGTGGCGGCGCCGCGGCTGCTCGCGACCGAGCCACCTCTGGCCACGCCGGCCGACCTGGCGCGGCTGCCGACGCTGGGCCTGGGCAATTCGCCGGAAGAACAGCGCTGGCGCCTGCTGGGCCCCGGCGGCGCGCAGGCGGAGCACCGCCACGTGCCGCGCCTGGTGGTGGATGACGCCGCGACCCTGTGCGATGCGGCGCTGGCGGGCGTGGGTTGTGCCGTGCTGCCGCGCCTGCTGGTGCACGATGCGCTGCAGCAGGACCGCTTGCAGCAACTGCTGCCGGACTGGGCGCCGCCGCCAGGACTGATCCAGGCCGCCTGCGCCAGCCGCCAGGGCCAGCGGCCGGCGCTGCGCCGCCTGCTGGACGCCCTGGCCGCGGGCTTTGCCGCGTTGATCGCCGAAGGACGCTGCCTGCAGGCGCCCGGCGCGGCAGGTGTCAACGCGTCGTCAACACCCTGAGCAGGCCGGCGCAGGCGTCCTCGACCAGATCGAGCACGCGTTCGAAGGCGGCCGCGCCTCCAGTGTAGGGGTCAGGGATCTCGCGCGCGCGGTGCTGCGTGCAGAACGCGGCCAGGCGATGCAGCTTGTAGCGTTCGGGCCATGGGCAGAGGGCGCGGATCGCGCGCTCGTTGGCCGCGTCCATCACCAGCACCCAGTCGAAGTGCTCGAAATCACGCCGCGTGATCTGGCGCGCGCGCTGTCGGCTCAGGTCGTAGCCGCGCCGGGCAGCGTGCTCGAGCGCGCGCGGGTCGGGGGGCGCTCCCGCGTGCCAGTCGCCGATGCCGGCCGAGTCCACCTCGATGCGCTGGGCCAGGCCGGCGTCGCGCGCCATCTTCTCCAGCACGCCCTGCGCCGTCGGGCTGCGGCAGATGTTGCCCAGGCAGACCATCAGCAGGCGCACCTCGACCAGGGCGTGGGGGCTGGCGGTCGGCGGGTCTGGAGGGGTCATGCGAGGCGGCGGAGGGCGCGAAGCCTGCGGGAAGGGCGCGAAAAATCCAGATTCGTCCGGGTCGCGGCGTGCATCGGCTTCATCGGTTCACGGCGTGCGTGTCCGGGGTCTCGTGCGAAGCCGGCATCCGGTCGCTGCATTCGAGGGAACGCACGGGCCTGGGGTCCGCAAGAAAGAATCCCTGCCTTCCTTCGCATCCGACAACCCGTCACCCTTGCCTTTCAGCGCAGCGGTCGCTTGCCGCCACCGGGCCCGCCCAGGCCGGGCGGCAGTGGCGGCATGCCGCCGCCCAGCATGCCGGGCAGGCCGCCCTTGCCGCCACCCATGCGGCGCATCATCTTCATCAGCGCACCGCCCTTCATCTGTTTCATCATGCCCTGCATCTGCTCGAATTCCTTGAGCAGGCGGTTCACCTCCTGCACCTGCACGCCGGCGCCCTGGGCGATGCGGCGCTTGCGGCTGGCCTTGAGCAGTTCGGGCTTGCGCCGCTCCTCGGGCGTCATGCTGTTGATGATGCCTTCCTTGCGGCGCACGTCCTTCTCGGCGCGCGTGAGGTCGGCTTCGCTCGCCTTGGCCGCCATCTGAGTGGGCAGCTTGTCCATCAGGCTGGCCAGGCCACCCATCTGCTTCATCTGCTGGAGCTGGCCGAGGAAATCCTCGAGGTCGAAGCCGGCGCCCTTCTTGACCTTGTCGGCCAGCTTCTTGGCCGCTTCGATGTCCACATGGGCCGTGACCTGCTCGACCAGGGCCACGACGTCGCCCATGCCCAGGATGCGGCCGGCGTGGCGCTCGGCGTCGAATACCTCCAGGCCGTCGATCTTCTCGGACACACCGGCGAACTTGATCGGCGCGCCGGTGATCTGGCGCACCGACAGCGCGGCGCCGCCACGCGAATCGCCGTCCATCTTGGTCAGCACGATGCCCGTGAGCGGCAGCGCTTCCTTGAACGCCCTGGCGGTGTTGGCCGCGTCCTGGCCCTGCATGGCGTCGACCACGAACAGGGTCTCGACCGGGTTCAGCGCCGCGTGCAGGGCCTGGATCTCCCGCATCAGCGCCTCGTCGATCGCCAGGCGCCCCGCGGTGTCGACCAGCAGCACGTCGTAGAAGTGCTTCTTCGCATGGTCCAGCGCGGCGCGCGCGATCTCCTCGGGTTTCTGGTCCGGCGTCGAGGGAAACCAGTCGGCGCCGGCCTGGGCCGTCACGGTCTTGAGCTGCTCGATGGCGGCCGGGCGGTACACGTCGCCCGAGACCGTCAGCACCTTCTTCTTGCGCTTCTGGATCAGGTGGCGTGCCAGCTTGGCCGTGGTGGTGGTCTTGCCCGCGCCCTGCAGGCCGGCCATCAGGATCACGGCCGGCGGCTGGGCCGCCAGGTTGATGTCTGCCACGCCCTCGCCCATGGTGGCGGCGAGTTCGCGGTTGACGATGCCGACCAGCGCCTGGCCGGGCTTGAGGCTGCCCAGCACCTCCTGGCCCAGCGCCTTGTCCTTGACGCGGGCGATGAAGTCGCGCACCACCGGCAGCGCGACGTCGGCTTCGAGCAGGGCCATGCGCACCTCGCGCAGCATGTCCTGCACGTTCGATTCGGTGATGCGGGCCTGGCCGCTGATCTTCTTGACCAGGCCGGAGAGTCTGTCGGTGAGGGCGGAGGCCATGCGAGTCCCGCGCGCGCTGGCGCACTGAAGGCGAAAAGCTGTGAAAAACGGCAGCCTACCCAACCGCCGGGGGAGGGGGCGAACCGCTAAACTCCGCTCATGATACTAGCCAGTGCCTCTCCGATCGGGCTGCTGCTCGGCGGCGCGGCCGCGCTGGCCTATGCGGTGCCGGCACTCGCGGCGCGCGCCATCGGCGCCATCACGGCGCGCCGCGTGCTGGTGGCGGCCTGGGTGCTGCACGGCCTGCAGCTGGCCTGGACCCTGGTGGTGGAGGCGCCGCGCTTCGGCTTCGCCCAGACGCTGTCGATCACGGTCTGGCTGGTGCTCACCGTGTACGCGATCGAAAGCCGGCTCTACCCCCGCATGCCGGCGCGCTGGGCGCTGGCCGGCTTCGGCACCGTGACCATCGTGCTGGCGCTGCTGTTTCCAGGCGCGCCGCTGCCCGAGACTTCGTCGCCGATGCTGGGCCTGCACTGGGCCCTGGGCCTGGCCGCCTACGGCCTGTTTGCCGCCGCCGTGGCGCACGGCTGGCTGATGAACCGCGCCGAGCGTCAGATGCGCCACGCTGCGGACGCGGGCGGCGTGCCGCTGCTGACGCTCGAACGCCTGATGTTCCGCTTCATCTGGGCCGGCTTCATCCTGCTCACGCTGACGCTGCTGGCGGGCCTGTTCTTTGGCGAACAGCTCTACGGGTCGGCGCACATCGGCTGGCGCTGGACGCACAAGAACGTGTTCACCGTGCTGTCCTGGGCGGTGTTCGCGGTGCTGCTGCTCGGTCGCTGGCGCTTCGGCTGGCGCGGCCGGCACGCCGTGCACGTGCTGTATGCGGGCGCGGCCCTGCTGCTGCTCGGCTACGCGGGCTCGCGCTTCGTGATGGAAGTGCTGCTCGGGCGCGCGCCATGAAGCTGCTGGTGGTGCTGCTGGCGCTGCTGCTGGGCGTCTGGTTGTGGCGGCGCGGGCAGCGCGCGCGCGTGCAGGGCGGGGGCCAGCGGCCGGGCGCCGCGCCACAGCCGATGATCCGCTGCGCGCATTGCGGCGTGCACCTGCCGCGCGACGGCGCGGTGGCCGGGCGCGCCGGGCTCTACTGTTCGGCGGAGCATCGCCGGGAGGCCGAAGGTGACTGAGCCTTCGTTTGGCGCGCCGTCCTGGTTTGGCGCGGTCTCGCCACCGCTGCGCGCGCCGGGCACTGCGGCGAGCGCGGCCGCGCTCTCGCAGATCGACCCCACCGGTTTCGATCGCCTGTGGCGCTCCTTCATGTCGGCGCGCGTGCTGCTGGCACTGGCGCTGCTGGGACTGCAGCTCAGCGCCCATGGGTTGGGCCAGCCGGTGCCGCTGTGGCTCGCCGGCGCCAGCCTGGGCTACGTGGTGCTGACGGTGCTGGCGCGCCTGCTGGCGCGGCCGCGCGGGCCGGGGCGCTCGTTTGATTCGCAGTGGCTGTTCACCGCCGGCGTCGACCTGCTGTATTTCGGCGTGCTGCACGGCCAGCAGGTGGCGGGCATCCAGTACACGCCGCTGCTGGCGCTGCCGGTGCTGATGGCGGCGATCCTCGGCTCGCGCGCTCTCGCGCTGGGCACGGCGGCGCTGGCGGCCCTGGTGTTGCTGGGTGATGCCACGATCGGCGCGCGTGGCGTGCTGTCGGGCAGCACGACGGAACTGGCGCAGGCGGGCCTGCTGGGCGCTGGCCTGCTGGCGCTGGCCTGGCTCACCAACACGCTGGCGATGCGCCTGTCGCGCGAGCAGGAACAGGGACGACGCACACGCGCCGAGGCGCAGCTCCAGTCGCTCGTCAACAACCTGGTGATCGAGGCGCTGGACGATGGCGTGCTGGTGGTCGATGCGCGCTACACGGTGCGGGCCGCCAACCCGGCGGCGCACCGCATGCTGGGCTCGGACCAGGAGGTGACCCCCGACGTGTTCAGCCTGGCCGACAGCCCGGTGTGGATCCAGCTCATGGACGTGGTGCGCCTGACCTTCCTGCACGAAGCGGTGGAGGCGGTTGATGTGATCCTGCACCATGAGGATCGGCACGCCGTGCGCCTGCGCGTGCGCACCGAGCGCACGCCGTCAATGGGCACGCAGGGCGCCGAGCTGTGCGTGATGTTCCTGCAGGACCTGCGCGAGATGGAGGCGCGCCTGCGCACCGAGAAGCTGGCCTCGATGGGTCGCATGTCGGCGGCCGTGGCGCACGAGCTGCGCAATCCGCTGGCCGCGATCAGCCAGGCCAATGCGCTGCTGGCCGAGGAGCTGGCGCAGCCGGGCCAGCAGCGGCTCACCGCCATGATCCGGCAGAACGCCGAACGCCTGGCGCACATCGTCGATGACGTGCTGGACGTGGCGCGCGCACAGGGCCCGTCCGACCCGTGCGAGGTGGTGGACCTGCACGAGGAGGTCGAAGCCTTCGTGGACGAATGGGCGGCGCAGCACCGCACGGGCGCGCGCCTGCAACTCGAGCTGCTGGCACCGGACCTCCTGGTCCAGTTCGAGCGCGAGCACCTGCGGCGCGTGCTGGTCAACCTGCTGGACAACGCCGCCCGCTATGCCAGCGATCGGCCCGGTGCGATCCAGGTGGTGACCCAGGCGATTCGTCACGGCCCGGTGGTGCTGGCGGTGTGGAGCGATGGCGCACCGATGGAACCCTCCGTCGAACGCCACCTGTTCGAGCCCTTCTTCTCGTCCGAGAGCCGCTCCAGCGGCCTGGGCCTGTACATCTGCCGCGAGCTGTGCGAGCGCCATGGCGCCAGCATTGCGTACGAGCGCACGTCGCGCGCGCAGCAGGAACGCATGGTGGAAGGCAACGAGTTCTTCGTGCGCTTTCGGCGTGCGCCCGGCGGTCATTCAAGCTGGAACCTGGAGGAATTGGCGAACCCATGACGGCGGATCTCGCGGCCACTCCCGCGCGCGTGCTGGTGATCGACGACGAGCCGGACCTGTGCACGCTGTATGAACTCACGCTGCTGCGCGAAGGACACGAGGTGCGGACCGCCGGGTCCGTGGCCGAGGCGCGTGCGCGGCTGCGCGACGAGACCTTCGACGTGGTGATCTCGGACATGCGCCTGCCGGATGGCGAGGGACTGGAGATCCTGCATGAGCTGGCCGAGGCGCAGCGTCGCGAGCGCTGCATCGTGATCACTGCCTACGGCTCGGCCGAGAACGCGGTCGAGGCGCTCAAGAGCGGTGCCTTCGACTACCTGACCAAGCCGGTCGACCTCAAGCAGTTCCGCAGCATCGTGCGCGCTGCGGCGCAGACATCCAGCCCGGCCGCGACGCCGGCCCCGCCGGCCAGCGCCGAACCCGCGCCCGCTTCGGGTGCGGCGGTGCCGGCCGCGGGGCGTGCCGCACCGGCGGCGCACGGCGCTGCGGCGCTGGCGCGCCTGGTCGGCGATTCGGCAGCAATGCGCTCGGTCAAGCGGCGCATCGCCAAGGTCGCGCGCAGCATGGCGCCGGTGCTGGTGCACGGCGAATCGGGCACTGGCAAGGAGCTGGTGGCGCAGGCCATCCATGCCTGCAGCCATCGCAGCGCCGGTCCCTTCGTGCCGGTCAACTGCGGCGCGATCCCGGAAAGCCTGCTGGAGGCCGAGTTCTTCGGCGCACGCAAGGGTTCCTACACCGGCGCCACGCAGGACCGGGATGGCTTCTTCCAGGCCGCGGCTGGCGGCACCCTGTTCCTCGACGAGATCGGCGACCTGCCGCTGGCGATGCAGGCGAAGCTGCTGCGCGCGATCCAGGAGCGGCGCGTGCGGCCGCTGGGCGCGACCCAGGAGGAGCCGGTCGACGTGCGCATCGTCAGCGCCACGCACAAGCAACTGGCGGCCGAGGTGCAGGCCGGACGCTTCCGGCAGGACCTGTACTACCGGTTGAACGTGATCGAGGTGGTGCTGCCGCCGCTGCGCGACCGGCGCGAGGACATCCCCGCGATCTGCGAGGTGCTGCTGGCCCGCATTGCGGCCGAGTCGGGCGGCGAGCCGATCGAGCTGGCCCCCGAGCAACTGGCGGATATCGCCGCCGCGCCGCTCAAGGGCAACGTGCGCGAGCTGGAGAACCTGCTGTACCGCGCGGTGGCGCTGGGCGGCGGCCGCGACTCCGCCTTCGGCGGACTGGCGCCCCTGGGTGGCCTGGTCGAGCCGCCCGCGTCGCATCCCGGACCCGAGCCCGAACCCGAGGCCATCGCCCCGGAGCCGCGATCCCCTGGCCCGACCCCGGCGCGTGCCGGGGAGTTGCCGCAGGACCTGGGCGCCTGGCTGGACGCCCAGGAGCGTGCGATGCTGGTGCGCGCGCTCGACGAGACCGGCTTCAACCGCACGGCCGCAGCGGCCCGCCTGGGCCTGAACCTGCGCCAGATCCGCTATCGCATGGCGCGCCTGGGCATCACGGCGCCCTCGGGCGACGATGGTGACCCGGGCGACTCCTGAAGCTGTGGCGCCCTGGCAGGGTGGCTGGCATGCGCGCGCGCGCCACCTGCCGTCGCCCAACCGTGGCAAGCGTCCGGCGGCGACGCCGATCTCGCTCATCGTGGTGCACTCGATCAGCCTGCCGCCGGGGTCGTTCGGTGGTGCCTTCGTGCAGGCGCTGTTCACCAACACGCTGGACTGGGATGCCCACCCCTGGTTCCAGCAGATTCGCGGCATCGAGGTGTCGGCGCATTTCTATGTGCGGCGCAGCGGCGCGCTGTGGCAATTCGTCTCGTGCGACGAGCGGGCCTGGCATGCGGGCAGGTCCTGCTATCGCGGACGTGCGAACTGCAACGACTTCTCGATCGGCATCGAACTGGAGGGGCTCGAGGGCGGGCGTTTCACGGCGGCGCAGTACAAGCGGCTCGGGCGCTTGTGCAGCGATCTCGCCGCGCGATATCCGATCGATGCGATTGCCGGCCACGAGCACATCGCGCCAGGGCGCAAGCACGACCCTGGCCCCGGGTTCGACTGGTCGCGGCTGCAGGCGGGGCTCGGCTGGCCCGCCGCGTGGTTCCCGACGGGCGTGCTGGACGGGTGACGCGACACCCGCTGTGGCACTGCGCTCCACGTGCGCGCCGCCGGAGGCTCTTCGGCCGCCGGTACCGCGTCGTTCCCTGCGCCACGGGCAATGAGGGCAGCGTGAAGACAACGTTGAGCAAGTCCCTTGCGCGCGACGCATCCTCGCCTGCAGCGATCGGCGACATTGCAAGTGCTCGCGATAGCGGTGGCTGTTGCTGCACCTTGCGTCTTGCATCCCATCCCAAGGCAGGGCGCGCCACATCACGGAGACTTGTTCAGCGTCGCCTGAAGAACGGCGCGGACGCCACGGCGCCGAGTCGCGCGCGGAGCCCGCAGGGCCGTGCCGCCGCAACCCGCCGCGACAGGCTGCACGCCGCCTTCCATTCCGCCGCCGCGCACCCTGCCCGCGTGTCGTGCCGGGTGCGCTCCATCCCCACGAATCGATCGTGAGGTTCGACGCAGCGAGCCTGTGCTTCTTGTCAGACGCGCGTCGACGACGCGCGCATGCCGGTGGCTTGAACCCCGGTCCCGCACCTGGATGCGCCCGACAGCCGAGTGCGATCGAAGTGCCAACCGTCGACGTGCACGCGTGTCTTGGGACATTCGCCAGCGGTCGACTGCCCGACCTGGGTTGACGGTGCGAAGGGACGCGCGACCGCGTGCCGCAGCGCGCCGAGCGAACACGTCGGGGCGCTTCATCGCGCACGCCAACGGCTCACGCGATGCCTGCCTGCAACACAAACGCCACACCGATCGATGCACCGCGCGCACAAATGCTTTGCATTTTGTTGCGATGCTCCCATAATCGGAGCATCGAGCCATCATGTCGAACCGCAACGCCACCCATCGTGCATCCGTGCTGCGGCCACGCCTGCAGCCGTGGCTGTCCTCGCCGGTTGCGCGCATCGCGGATCGCACCCGGAACTCCGCGGCGCTTGCCGTCGCGGCAGGCATGCCAGGCGTGGCTGGAGTCCGTGGGTGCTGCGGCTCGCGCCACCACGCGGGCGAGCAGCACGGCCTCTTTCAGCCCACGCGCCGAGCCGGTCAGGCGGCACCGCGTCGTCGTGGCCTGGCGACGGACGTGTGATTCATTGCTCATGATCGTGCTGAACGTCCGTTTCCCACGATTCACTGTTGAGCCTTCGCACGCCCGCTTCGGCGCCGTCGGCGAACGTTCATCGGCGTGCGCCGCCGCGCACGCTGCCGATGCCGGGCAGGCGGCCGGGCATCCTCTGTGTGTTCATCGAATTGGTCCCTTGCCATGGGCTGCCGTGCGGCAGTGCGCAGGGGCTGCCCGCGTTCATGTTCCTGGGTCCCGCGGGTCCAGATGCATGAATCGCTTCGTGCGTTGCGATCGGCGAAGCGCTCCCTGTAGTTGAACGTTCAATTTCGATCGAGGAGAAAAAAATGGCAACTGCGAAGAAACCGGCGGCGAAGAAGGCGGCACCGGCCAAGAAGGCGGCACCGGCGAAGAAGGCCGCACCGGCCAAGAAGGCCGCACCGGCCAAGAAGGCGGCACCGGCCAAGAAGGCGGCACCGGCGAAGAAGGCGGCACCGGCCAAGAAGGCGGCACCGGCGAAGAAGGCCGCACCGGCCAAGAAGGCCGCACCGGCCAAGAAGGCGGCACCGGCCAAGAAGGCGGCACCGGCCAAGAAGGCCGCACCGGCGAAGAAGGCCGCACCAGCCAAGAAGGCCGCGCCAGCCAAGAAGGCCGCGCCAGCCAAGAAGGCCGCGCCAGCCAAGAAGGCGGCACCGGCGAAGAAGGCCGCGCCGGCGAAGAAGGCCGCGCCGGCGAAGAAGGCGGCGCCCAAGACCACGCTCAGCCCGCAGGCTGCGTGGCCGTTCCCGACCGCCAGCAAGCCCTGACGGTTTGTGGCGCCGGCCAGGCCGGCTGCCCCAAGGCCCGCGCATGAGCCCGCTCACGCGCGGGCTTTTTCATGACCGGTCAGGCTGCGTCCCGGACGCCGGCGTCGAGCGTGTAGTTCTGCGGTCCGCGCGAGGCAACCTTGATGGCGCCGACGCGGTTGCCCAGGGCCGCGCAGCGCGCCAGCGGCCAGCCCTGCTCGAGGCCGTGCAGCAGGGCGCCGCGCCAGGCGTCGCCGCAGCCGGTCGGGTCGACCACCGCGCTGGCGGTGATGCCGGGGACGTGGGTGCGGTGCCCGTCCTCCCACAGGTCGCAGCCCTGGGCGCCACGCGTCACCACCAGGCCACGCACGCGGCGCGACAGTTCGGCCAGGTCGATGCCGATGCGGTCGCACAGCATGCGACCCTCGTAATCGTTGACGGCGACCCAGGTGGCGAGCCTGACGAAATGCGCGAGTTCGGTGCCATCGAACATCGGCAGGCCCTGGCCGGGGTCGAACACGAAGGGGATGCCGGCGGCGTGGAACTGTTCGGCATGCTCGAGCATGGCCTCGCGGCCATCGGGCGAGATGATCCCGAGCCGGATGTCGGGCCGACGCGGCACCTGCGTGACGTGGGCCTGCATCATGGCGCCGGGGTGGAAGGCCGTGATCTGGTTGTTGTCGCGGTCGGTCATGATCATGGCCTGCGCGGTGTAGCTGCCTTCGATCTCGCGCACGAATTCGGTGTCGATGCCGAGCGACCGCAGGCGCTGCAGGTAGCCGACCCCGTCCTGGCCGATGGTTGCCATCGGCAGGGGCGTGCCACCGAGCTGGCGCATGGCGTACGCGATGTTGCCGGCGCAGCCGCCAAAGTCGCGCCGCAGGCTGGGCACCAGGAACGACACATTCAGGATGTGCAGCTGGTCGGGCAGGATCTGGCTCGCGAACTGGCCCTCGAAGCCCATGATGGTGTCGAAGGCCAGTGAACCGCAGATGAGGGAGGCCATGGTGGTCGGGTGTGGGTGGGTCGGGGCGATCGGCGCCGGCGTGCACGCCCGCGTGCTTCGGGCCGTCAGGGATAGAAGGCGGTCAGGCGGTAGTTGACGATGGCCTGGGGCTGCGCCGTGGTCGCGACCGTGAGCTCGCGCGTTCCGTCGAACTCGCCGTGCGCCGCCAGCGCGGGGGGCGCGCCGAATTCCTCCGGCTGCAACACGCGGCGCACCAGCACCTGGCCGGTGACGTCGGTCAGCGCCAGTTCGAGCGCGGGCGTGGCCACCGGCAGGTCGGCATTGTTGTGCAGCGTGACCGTGAAGCGGAAGCGCTCGGCGTCGATGCGGTTGAAGCCCGAGCCGTCGATCACGATGGCCTCGAGCCTGCGGTACGGCGCGACCTGGCACTGCAAGGGCCGGCACAACGCCTGCAGCAGAGGCTGCAGCGCCGGGTAGCGGGCCGCCAGCCAGTCACGTTGCTGCACGGTCCACTGGCCGAGCAGGCCCAGCGCCAGCAACAGCAGGGCGATCCACAGCAGGCCGCGCATGGGGCGCGACTGCCAGCGCGCGCGCCGCCTCGATTGCGCCACGAAGGAGGGCACTTCGGCCATCGCGTCGGGGATCCCGGGTGCCTCGAGTTCGGGTGCATCGGGTTCTGCGGGCGGGGGCGTCGGGCTGTCCTGGGCGACGCCGGGTTCGCGCTCGCTGGAGGCGCCGGGTTCGCGCCAGTCCGGGTCGGCCGTGAAGTCGCTCGCGCTGTGGGAATCGTCCGGCTCCCAGGTTGGCTCGTCACCGGAGCGCAGCACCGGCGTGGGCGGGTTGACCAGCAGGTCCTGCTCCAATTGGGCGAACCGGCGCGCGATGGGAATGGCCGCTTCGGGCGTCAGGTACACGGGCGCTTCGTGCGCGGCTTCGATGCCGGGATCTGCTGCAACGCCGATGTCGCTGGCCGCAGCGGCGTCGGGCGGGGACGCCGGTTCGGATGGCCACATCAATCCGGGCGCTGGCGCGGGTACGGGCTCGGATTCGGGCTCCGGTTCGGATTCCGGTTCGGATTCCGGTTCGGCCTCGGGTTCGGACTCAGATTCGTTGCGGGTCAGTCGGTCGGCCGCGTCGGCCTGTTCCATGCGCGCGCCGGGCACATGCGGCGGCTGGGCGGGCGTGCTGGCCGGAACCGAGTCGAGCAGTTGTGCCGTGCCATCGAAGACCACGCCGCACTGGCCGCAACGTACCCAGCCCGAGGCGATCCTGAGCTGGTCGGGCACGACCTTGAACACGGTCTCGCAAGCGGGGCAGCGGGTGGTCAGGCTCATGGCTGCGCCGATTGTAGGCAGCCGCAGGTTCCGTGCCGCGGTGGGCGGGTCAGCGCGGCAAAGCCCCGCGCTCGGCGGCAAGCAGCACCCAGCCGTCGTCCCGATCGGTCGCCTGCAGCTCGAGCCAGGGGCGGTAGGCCTGCTGCAATTCCTCGGTCTGGCGCTCCAGCACGCCGGCCAGGACCAGCTGGCCGCCTGGCGCGACCAGGTCGGACAGCAGCGGCGCGAGCAGCTTGAGCGGCGTCGCCAGGATGTTGGCGAGCACCAGGTGGTACGGCCCGCGGGCCTGGTCGGGCAGGCCGATCCGGTCCAGCGAGACGGCATTGCTGGCTGCGTTGTCGCGCGTCGACTGGACCGCGGCCGGATCGATGTCGACCGCGTCGACCGAGGCAGCGCCATGCAGTGCGGCACCGAGCGCCAGGATGCCCGAGCCGCAGCCATAGTCGAGCACGCGCGGCCCGACCGGCGCGTGGGTGGCGATCCAGCGCAGGCACATGCGCGTGGTCGGATGCGTGCCGGTGCCGAACGCCAGGCCCGGATCGAGCCGGATCACGCGCCGCGCCGCCGCCGGCACGGCGTGCCAGCTCGGCACGATCCAGAAATCGTCGGTGATGGCGACCGGCTCGAATTGCGACTGCGTCAGGCGCACCCAGTCCTGCTCGGGCAGCGCCTCGACGCCCAGGATACGGCTGGTGGCGAAGAAGTCCTGCGCCGCCAGCCAGTCGGCCGCCGCGCGCGCGCCGGCTTCTTCGGCAAACAGGGCCGAGACCAGGTTCCAGGTCCAGCCGGGCGCCGGCGGCGGCAGGCCGGGCTCGCCGAACAGCGCGCGCTCGCCCGCGCTGTCGGCGTCGGCATCATGGGTGCTGACGCTCAGCGCGTCCAGCGCCAGCAGGGCGTCGCCGACGGACTCGACCGCGGCCTCGGGACAGCGCAGGCGCAACTCGAACATCGATGGCAGGCGATGCGGCGGGCGCGGCCTAGCGCTGGCGCTCGCTCAGCCACTGCTCGAGGTAGTGGATGTTGGTGCCGCCCTCGCGGAAGCGCGCGTCCACCATCAGCTCCTTGTGCAGCGGGATGTTCGTCTGGATACCCTCGACCACCGTCTCCAGGAGGGCGGTCTGCATGCGCGCGATGGCCTGCTCGCGCGTGTCGCCATAGACGATGATCTTGCCGATCATGGAGTCGTAGTTCGGCGGCACGAAGTAGTTGTTGTAGACGTGCGAGTCGACCCGCACGCCCGGGCCGCCCGGAGCATGCCACAGCGTGATGCGCCCGGGCGAGGGCGTGAACTTGAACGGATCCTCGGCGTTGATGCGGCACTCGATCGCATGGCCCTTGATCTGGATCTGGCGCTGCGTGACCGGCAGCTTCTCGCCCGCCGCGATCAGGATCTGCGCGCGCACGATGTCGACGCCGGTGATCCATTCGGTCACCGGGTGCTCGACCTGCACGCGCGTGTTCATCTCGATGAAGTAGAACTCGCCGTTCTCGTACAGGAACTCGAAGGTGCCGGCGCCGCGGTAGCCGATCTTCTTGCAGGCCGCGACGCAGCGCTCGCCGATGCGCTCGATCTGGCGGCGCGGGATGCCCGGCGCCGGTGCCTCCTCGATCACCTTCTGGTGGCGCCGCTGCATCGAGCAGTCGCGCTCGCCGAGGTACACCGCGCCGCGGTGCTTGTCGGCCAGGATCTGGATCTCGATGTGGCGCGGGTTCTGCAGGTACTTCTCCATGTAGACCGCCGGGTTGTTGAAGGCCGCCGCGGCCTCCGCCCGGGTCATCTGGACGGCGCTGAGCAGGGCGGCCTCGGTGTGCACCACGCGCATGCCGCGCCCGCCGCCGCCGCCAGCGGCCTTGATGATGACCGGATAGCCGATCGACTTGGCGATGCGCCGGATCGCCGCCGGCTCCTCCGGAAGTTCCCCGTCCGAGCCTGGCACGCAGGGCACGCCGGCCTTGGTCATGGCCTGCTTGGCCGAGACCTTGTCGCCCATGATGCGGATCGACTGCGGCGTCGGGCCGATGAACTGGAAGCCGCTTTGCTCCACGCGCTCGGCGAAGTCGGCGTTCTCGCTGAGGAAGCCGTAGCCCGGGTGGATTGCTTCGGCATCGGTCACCTCGGCGGCCGAGATGATGGCCGGCATGTTGAGGTAGCTTTGCCCCGACGGTGGCGGCCCGATGCAGACCGCCTCGTCGGCCAGACGCACGTACTTGGCGTCCTTGTCGGCCTCGGAATAGACCATCACGGCCTTGACGCCGAGCTCGCGGCAGGCGCGCTGGATGCGGAGGGCGATTTCGCCGCGGTTGGCGACCAGGATCTTCTTAAACATGTGTGCTCCCGCGGCTCATCGCCCACGCGCTGGCGCGCGCCAGGGCGGTTTGCTTCGCCTGGCCTGCGGCCAGAGCGCCGCGGTTGGCGACCAGGATCTTCTTAAACATGTGTGCTCCCGCGGCTCATCGCCCACGCGCTGGCGCGCGCCAGGGCGGTCTGCTTCGCCTGGCCTGCGGCCAGAGCGCCGCGGTTGGCGACCAGGATTCTCTTAGACATCTGTGCTCCGGCGACTGGTCGCCCGCGCACGGCTGCGTGCGCGGGCGGTTGGATTCGTTGGGCGGGCGACCGGATCGCCCCGATCGGCGCTCCGTGTCGGCCGGGTCATCAGCGACTCCGCGGCCCGGTCACTCGATCACGAACAGCGGCTGGCCGAACTCCACCGCCTGGCCGTTCTCGCACAGCACCTGCGTGACCGTGCCGGCCTTCTCGGCCTCGATTTCGTTGAGGATCTTCATCGCCTCGATGATGCACAGCGGGTCGCCTTCGGCCACCTTCTGGCCCACCTCGGCAAACGGCTGGGCCCCCGGGCTGGCGGCGCGATAGAAGGTGCCGACCATCGGGGACTTGACGACGAAGCCGCTCGCGGACTCCGGTGCCGCGGCCGCCGGGGTGGTGGCGTCGGTGACGGCCGGTGTCGCTGCTGCGGGCGCGGTGGCGGCCACCGGCGTCACCGCTGGGGCCATGACCATGGTGGGCAGGGCAGGCGTGGGGCTTGCCTTCACGATGCGCACCTTGCCCTCGGCTTCGGTGATCTCGAGTTCCGAGACGTTCGACTCGGAGACCAGATCGATCAGGGTTTTGAGTTTGCGGAGATCCATGGATGTCTCGTGCTTAATTCACGTCATCTTAGCGAGTTTTGGCGCAATTGAGAGCCGATTTGACTGAGAATTCAAAGACTGCCATCGGCCTTCACCGGAGCCAGTAATCCAGGTCGGATGGCTTCAATTGCCCCAGTTTTCGATGACGAAGGGTGCCGCTTGCGTCGAATACGACGGTAAATGGCAATCCGCCGCCGTTGTTGCCCAGTTCCTTCGTCAGGTTCACGGCCGACAGATCGGCCAGCGCAACGGGAAAACTCACCGGTGCGCGCTCCAGGAAGCGTCGCACCGGTTCGGCCTGGTCGATGGCGATGCCCACCATCTGCCAGCCCTGGTCCTTCTTCTGGGTGTAGGTGCGACTCAGCAGTGGCAATTCCTCCACGCAGGGTGGGCACCAGGTCGCCCAGAAGTTGAGCAGCAGGGGACGCCCCTTGAGGCTCGCCAGCGCCAGTGTCCCGCCATCGGGCGTCGGGAAGCTGTGCTGCCAGACTCCGCCCGTGTCGGCCTCGCCCAGGCTGTGGCGGCGCCAGCCGACGGCCACACCCGCGGCCACCGCGACGACGCCCGCTGCAGCCAGCAGCCAGCCACGGCGGGCGGGTTGGGCGATTTCGGGGCTTGCGGTCGAATTCATGGGGTGGCCTCCAGTTGCAGGCGCTGCAGCAGCGCCTGCCGATCACCACGCGGCGGCTGGCCGCCGCCACTCGGCTTGAGCGCGCCGCGCACGTCGTCATGGTCGCGGATCATCAGGTGGATGCCGATGGTTTCCTCGAGTTCGGGGCAGCGCGCCGCGATGCTGAGCACGCCGGTCTGCGCGCCACGCGCGTCCTGGTGCGCCTCGGCGTGGTAGGGAATGCCCAGATTGAGCAGGGCGATCTCGGGCGATTTGGGGTCGTCGCAGAACAGGTCAAGGTGGATGTCGGAGTGGCGCGTGGCCGTGCCGTTCCAGACGGCGCCGACCAGGTGCGGGCGGAATTCCGCCAGGCGCTCCATCCAGTCCAGCGCGAGCCGGCGCAGCGCCGCCAGTTCGCGCGGCTGGGTGTCGGCGTGAAACAGGTTCAGATAGGCGCGCACCTCGTCTTCCAGCTGCTGGTTGTCGGGCAGGCGCGCACGGGCCGAAGCACCGAGCAACTTCTGGGCGCGCCGCTTGGCGTTGCCGTAATCCAGGCCGTCTTCCACCACCAGGCGTGCCGCCGTGGCCGCGATCTCGCGCATCAGCGTATCCATGCCCCGATTGTGCCCGCAGATGCTGGGGCCGTGCCCCCGCACGATCGATCGCGCGGCGGTGAACAGGCAAGTGCGGCGGGCACGGAGGAAGGCGCGGGGTTCCTTCGCGTCCCTCGCGCCCGGCAGTGCACGACCGCGTGCGGCCTTGCAGGGCTCAGACCAGTTCGTCGCGCCAGAGATCGGCGAGCTGCTCGCGCCGGCGGATCAGGCGCGCCTGGCTGCCGTCCACCAGCACTTCGGCGGCGCGCGTGCGGCTGTTGTAGTTGCTGGCCATGCTCATGCAGTAGGCACCGGCCGAGAGCACCGCCAGCCGGTCGCCCGCGCGCACGGCGAGGGCGCGGTCACGCCCGAGCCAGTCGCCGCTCTCGCAAACCGGGCCGACGACGTCCCAGGTCAGGGTTGCCGACTGCGGTGCGGCTTCGCGCAACGGCACGATGGCGTGCCAAGCCTGGTACAGGGCCGGACGCGGCAGGTCGTTCATGGCCGCGTCGACGATGCAGAAGTTTTTTTGCTCGCCCGGCTTGAGGTAGAGCACCTCGGTCAGGCAGACGCCGGCATTGCCGACCAGGGAGCGCCCGGGCTCGATCACCAGCGCGCGCTGGCCATGGCCGCGTGCGTCCAGGCGTGCCAGCAACGCGGCCCACAGGGCGTCGGCGGCAGGCGGCGACTCGCCCTGGTAGTCGATGCCCAGGCCGCCGCCGAAGTCGATGTGGTGGATCGGGATGCCGTCCGCCTCGATCGCCTCGACCAGCTCCAGCAGCCGGTCCATGGCTTCCAGGTAAGGCCCGACCTCGGTGATCTGCGAGCCGATGTGGCAGTCGATGCCGGTCACGCGCAGCCCCGGCAGGCCGCGCGCGTGGCGATAGGCCTGCAGCGCCTGGTCGTGCGCGATGCCGAACTTGTTGCCCTTCAGTCCGGTCGAGATGTAGGGGTGGGTGTGGGCATCGACGTTCGGGTTGACGCGGATGCTGATCGGCGCCACGCGGCCGCAGTCGCGCGCCACGCGGTCCAGCTGGTCGAGCTCGGCCAGGCTTTCGACGTTGAAGCAGCGGATGCCGACCTCCAGCGCGCGCCGCATTTCGGCCGGTGTCTTGCCGATGCCGGAAAACACGATCTTGCCCGCCACGCCGCCCGCCGCCAGCACGCGCTCGAGTTCGCCGCCCGACACGATGTCGAAGCCGCAGCCGGCTTCGCCCAGCAGCTTGAGGATCGCGAGCGAGGAGTTGGCCTTGACCGCATAGCAGATCAGGGCATCGCGTCCGGCCAGGCCGCGCTGGTAGGCTGCCAGGGCCGCCAGGATGGCGGCACGCGAATAAACGAACAGCGGCGTGCCGTGGGTCGTGGCGAGCTGGTCGAGCGCCACGCCCTCCAGCTGCAGCTCGCCGCCTTGCCAGGCCAGGAAGGGCGCGCCAGGCAGGCGGGCGCGCGGAGGGTCGACGGTTTGTGGCTTCATTCAGCGTCCGGCAGGTCGGGCAGGGGCGGCGGGGCCGCGGGCGGCTGGCTCGTCGGCGTGGCGGGCGCGGCGGTGGCGCCGCCAAACACCGTTTGCGGCAGGGTGGCGCGCTGGGCTGCCGCCGGGGTGTTCGGGATGTACAGCGCCCCCTTCTGTCCGCAGGCCGTCAGCAACAGGATGGCAGCCAGCCCCGGTGCGGCAAGGCGCGGAATTCGGAGCAGCAGCATGAGGAAAATTCTAAGGCAACGCCGAGCAGGTCACCGTGATGATGCGCGCCGTGCATGGGGATGGCATGCAAGGCACGGCTCGAGTGCGGCGCGGGGTGATCGTGCGGCACCAACTTGCCGCGCCAACCGGAATTCGACCTGCAGCGACGCAGCAACCCGGACATGCCCTCGCCTGGCATCCCATCGGTTCGTCGGTCTCCGCGTCGTGTGCCACAACGGCTCTGCAAGGGCCGAGGCTCGGTCGTTTCCGGGTGCCGGCGGCCGGATCCCCGGATCACGGGGGAGCGGCCTTGTCAATCCTTGAACAGGTCCAGGATGCGATTGCGTTCGGTGGACGGCGCCGACGGTGCAAGGCCGCCCAGGCCTTCCCGTTCGAGCGGGTCGGGCTCGAGGCCGGCGCCGTCGAGGTTGCGGATGCCTTCGCCGCGTGCGGTCTCGTCGTAGACCCAGTCGTCGCCGAGTCGCGTCACGCCGGCCGGCGGGGTCAGCTGGGCGACGGGCACGCCCTTGAGCGCGGTCTGCATGAAGTTGATCCAGATCGGCAGGGCCAGGCCGCCGCCGGTCTCGCGGCTGCCCAGGTTGCGCGGCGTGTCATAGCCGATCCAGACCGAGGCCACCAGGGTCGGCTGGTAACCGGTGAACCAGGCATCCATGGAGTCGTTGGTGGTGCCGGTCTTGCCGCCCAGGTCCGGGCGCTTGAGCGTGCCCTGGGCGCGCGCCGCAGTGCCGCTGCGCGCCACTTCCTGCAGCATGGTGTTCATGATGAAGGCATTGCGTGCGTCGATCGCACGGCTGGCCTGCGCCGGCGCGGCGGGCTGGGTCTCGACCAGCACCTTGCCGGACTGGTCGGCGATGCGGGTGATCAGGTAGGGACTGACCCGATAGCCGCCGTTGGCGAACACGCCGAAGCCGGCCGCCATCTGCATCGGCGTCACCGAACCGGCGCCCAGCGCCATCGTGAGGTAGGGCGGGTGCTTGTCGGCGTCGAAGCCGAAGCGCGCCACCCAGTCCTGGGCCACCTGCGGCGTGATCGACTGCAGCACGCGGATCGAGATCATGTTGCGCGAACGCGCCAGGCCGCGTTTCAGCGTCATGGGGCCTTCGAAGCCGCCTTCGTAGTTCTTCGGCTCCCAGGGCTGGCCGCCGGTGACGCTGCTGTCGAAGAACAGCGGCGTGTCGTTGACGATGGTGACCGGCGAGAAACCCTGTTCCAGGGCCGCCGAGTAGATGAACGGCTTGAAACCCGAGCCCGGTTGGCGCCAGGCCTGGGTGACGTGGTTGAACTTGTTCTTGGCGAAATCAAAGCCGCCCACCAGGGCCTTGACCGCGCCGTTGCGCGGATCCAGCGCGACCAGCGCGCCTTCGACTTCCGGCAGCTGGGCCGTCTCCCAAGTGCCGGCATCCGTCTCGACCACGCGGATCACGGCGCCCGGGCGCACCTGGATCGCCGGCGCCGCGCGCGCCGCCAGCCCCGATTGCGCTGCCAGCAGGCCCTTGCCTGTGATCTCGATGGTCTCGCGGTTGTCGCGCTGCGCGACGATCTTGCGCGGACTGGCCTCCAGCACCACGGCCGCCTTCAGCTCGCCCATCTCGGGCGCCGCCGCCAGTGCGTCGTCGATGGCTTCGGCGCGGGCCGCCGCGTCCTTGGGCAGTTCGACGTATTTCTCCGGGCCCCGGTAGACCTGGCGGCGCTCGTAGTCGAGGATGCCCCGGCGCAGCGCGGCATAGGCCGCGGCCTGGTCAGCGGCCTGGATCGAGGTATACACGTTCAGTCCGCGCGTATAGGCCTCGTCGCCGTACTGGGCATGCACCAGCTGGCGCACCATCTCGGCCACGTACTCGGCATGCACGCCGTTGGATTCACCGGCCGGCCGGATGTGGAGCTCCTCGGTCTTGGCCTGCGCCGCCTGCTCGGCGCTGATGAAGCCGTTCTCGGCCATGCGATCGATGATGTAGAGCTGGCGCGAGCGCGCGCGCGCGAAGTTGGCGATCGGGTTGGCGGTGGACGGAAACTTCGGGATGCCGGCCAGCATCGCGGCCTCGGCCACCGAGAGCTGCTTGAGCGGCTTGCCGAAATAGGTTTCCGACGCGGCCGCGAAGCCGTAGGCACGGTTGCCCAGGAAGATCTGATTCATGTAGATCTCGAGGATCTGATCCTTGCTCAGCAGGTGCTCGAGCTTGAACGTCAGCAGCATCTCGTAGATCTTGCGCGTGTAGGTCTTCTCCGACGAGAGGTAGACGTTGCGCGCCACCTGCATGGTGATGGTGGAAGCGCCCTGGCTCTTTTCGCGCCCGAGGTTGGCCAGCGCCGCGCGCAGCACGCCCAGGTAATCGATGCCGCCGTGCTCGTAGAAGCGGGCGTCCTCCACCGCCAGCACGGCGTCCTTCATGACCTGGGGAATCTGCGCGATCGGCGTCAGGTTGCGTCGCTCCTCACCGAATTCGCCGATCAGGCGCCCTTCGGCCGTGTAGACGCGCAGCGGCAGCTTGGGCCGGTAGTTGGACAGCTCCGAAACATCGGGCAGGTTCGGGTAGGCGATCGCCAGCGCCATCAGGACGGCCATGGCCAGGGCGGCTGCGCCAGCCAGGGCCAGGCCGCCTGTCCACGCCACGGTCCTGACAAGCAGGAGCGCCCAGCGTGGGGGGCGCGATGGCTGCCGCTTCTTGCGGCGGGAGTCGGTCGAAGAGGGCATCTTGGGTTGGAGTCGGGGCCGGACGGCACGCGGGCGCGCGGGGCAGCGCCATCCGGCATCGTGCGGCGTTCCCGGCGCGCGCACGCCACGATCACAGACGCGCGCTGGTCCGGTGCGGCATTGTCGCGTGGATGCGGCCGGGGCAGGTGTAGCTCTGAGGTTGCGTGCGTATCCAGTTGCCAGGAAGTGTCATTCCGGGCTTATTCGTCGGTTTTTGACAACGCGCAACTCGAAATCCTGTGCACTTTTCCTTTTTTGATCTCAAAGCTTGCTGGTAGCATTCCGAGCACTTCTTAAGTGTGTTCTACTTGTGCAATAGAAAGTAACAGGATACGGTCTTCATCATGGGCTCGTTGTTCGATCGTCAGCCCGCCCCGATGGTGGGGCTGGACGTCAGTCCATCCAGCGTCAAGCTGGTGGAACTGACCAAGGACCGCTCCGGTGCATTGACACTGGAACGCTGCGCCATCGAGCCGATCGAGCGCGGCTGGATCACCGACGGCAACATCGAGAACTTCGATGAAATCGTCGAGGCGGCGCGCCGCCTGATCAAGCGCAGCGGCACCAAGGCCAGGGAGGTGGCGATGGCGCTGCCGACCTCGGTCGTGATCAGCAAGAAGATCATTTTACCGGGTGGCCTGTCCGAGCGTGAAATGGAAGTGCAGGTCGAGTCCGAGGCCAACCAGTACATCCCCTTCTCGCTGGACGAGGTGAGCCTTGACTTCTGCATCATCGGGCCGAGCAGCAGTTCGGTCGGCGACGTCGAGGTGATGCTTGCCGCCTCTCGCAAGGAGAAGGTCGAGGATCGCCAGGGGCTGGCGGAGGCGATCGGCCTGGCGCCCGTCATCATGGACGTCGAATCCTACGCCTCGCGCCTGGCGGCCAGCCGCGTGATCGAGCGCATGCCGGGCAGCGCCATGGACGCGGTGATCGCGCTGTTCGAGATCGGTGGCGTGTCGTCCACGCTGCAGGTGTTGCGGGGTGAGGAACTCCTGTATGAGCGCGAACAGGGCTTCGGCGGCGCCCAGCTGACCCAGATGCTGGTGCGCCAGTACGGCTTCACGCTGGAGGAGGCCGAGGCCAAGAAGCGCGCGGGCGAACTGCCGGAGGACTACGCCGAGGTGGTGCTGGCGCCCTTCGTCGAGCAACTGGCGCAGGAAGTCGAGCGGGCGCTCAAGTTCTTCTTCACCAGCACGCCGCACAACCGGATCGACTACATCCTGCTGGCCGGCGGCAGCGCCACCCTGCACGGCCTGACCGAGGCGATCACGGACCACACGTCCTATCCGTGCCAGGTCATCAACCCCTTTGACGGCATGGTCATTGGCCGTGGCGTGCGCGAGAAACGGCTGCTGCGCGAGGCACCGTCCTATCTCACCGCGTGCGGGCTGGCCATGCGGAGGTTTCTGCGATGATTCTGATCAACCTGCTGCCGCACCGAGAGATGGCGCGCCAGCGCGCGCGCCAGCTGTTCCACGTGTCGCTGGTGGCCTCGCTGGTGGTCGGCGCGCTGATTGCCGGGGGCGTCTACGTCTGGTATCAGAACGAGATCGAGCAGCAGCAAGGCCGCAACGCCTTCCTGACCGCCGAGATCGGCAAGCTCGACCAGCAGATCAAGGAGGTCGCCAGCCTGCAGGAGGAAATCGCGGCCCTGAAGGCGCGCCAGGAGGCGGTGGAGAACCTGCAGGCCGACCGCAACATGCCGGTGCACCTGCTCAACGAGGCGGTCAGCCAGCTGCCCGACGGGCTCTACCTGGACAAGATCAAGCAGGAAGGCCAGAACGTCCTGATCGAGGGCCTGGCGCAATCCAACGAACGCGTCTCGGAGCTGCTGCGCAACCTCTCGCGCAACAGCGAGTGGATGGCCAAGCCTGAACTGATCGAGATCGTGGCCAAGAACATCACGCTGACGCAGCGCGAGCAGCGCCGCGTCTACAACTTCAAGGTCCGGGTGCAACTGCTGCGGGCCAGCGACGTCAAGTCGGCGGCGCCCGAGCAGCCTGCCGGCGCGCGCCCGGCCAACGTCCCTGCCTGATCGGAGTGCCGGCATCATGGCTCGCAAATCCAAATCCTCTGCTGCAAGCGTCGACGTCAAGGTGGCCATGGGCCGGCTGTCGGCGCAGTTCCAGGGCCTCGACACGCGGGACCCGTCAAGCTGGCCGGCGCTGCCGCGCTACCTGCTGCTGCTGCTGGTCGCGGCCCTGGTGCTGGTCGGCTTGTGGTTTGCCTGGCTGAAGGGCGTGGACGAGGAACTCGAGGGCGTGCGCACGCGCGAGGTCCAGTTGCGCGCGGACTATCGCGATCGCCTGCAGAAGGCGATCAGCCTGGAGGCCCTCAAGCGCCAGCGCGCCCAGGTGCTGCAGTACGTGACGCTGCTGGAAAAGCAGTTGCCGAACAAGGCCGAGATGGACGCGCTGCTGTCCGACATCAACCAGGCCGGCCTGGGACGCAGCCTGCAGTTCGAACTGTTCCGACCCGGCCAGCTGGTGGTCAAGGACTACTACGCCGAACTGCCGATCGCGCTCAAGGTGACCGGCCAGTACCACGACATCGGCGCCTTCACCGCCGACATCGCCGACCTGTCGCGCATCGTCACGCTCAACAACCTGTCGGTCGGACCCAGCTCCGACAAGGACAAGTCGGGCCTGCTGGCGCTGGAGGCCACGGCCAAGACCTACCGCTACCTGGATCCCGAGGAGATCGCAGCGCAGCAGGCGGCTGCGGCCAAGAACGCCCAGAAACCGGGAGCCAAGAAATGAGGACGCGCCTGATCGGTCTTCTGTCCGTGCCGCTGGCGGCCGTGCTGCTGGGTGGTTGCACGCCCGGGCACGAGGACCTGCGTGAGTGGATGGCTCAGCAGCAGCGCCAGATGGTGCCCAAGGTGACGCCGATCTCCGAGCCCAAGCAGTTCGTGCCGCTGGCCTACACCCAGAGCGACGCCGCCGATCCGTTCAGCGCCGAGCGGCTGACCCAGGCCCTGCGTCGCGAGTCGGGCGTGGGCGGCTCCGGGGCGGCGCTGATCGCGCCCGAGCTGAACCGCCGCAAGGAGCCGCTGGAGGCCTATCCGCTCGACGTCATGGCCATGCTTGGCAGCCTGGATCGGGGCGGCCAGCGCGTGGCGCTGGTGCGGGTCGACAAGCTGCTCTACCAGGTTCGCGTGGGCGACTACCTGGGCCAGAACTATGGCAAGGTGATGCAGATTTCCGAGGCTGGGGTGGGTTTGCGCGAGATCGTGCAGGACGCCGCGGGTGAATGGATCGAGCGCAACGCGGAGTTGCAGTTGCAGGAGAAGAAACAATGAGCAAGTGGACCCCGATTTCGCGCGCGCTGCGTGTCGCCGCGCTCGGCCTCGCCGGCTGTGGCGCCGCGACCCTGGCCTGGGCCCAGGCCAGCATCGAGTCGCTCACCAGTTCGCTGCAGGGTGGCGCCGAGGTGGTGCGGATCCAGCTGAGCCAGCCGCTGACGGCCGCGCCCACCGGTTTCGTGGTGCAGTCGCCGGCGCGCATCGCCCTCGACTTTCCCGGGGTGACCAGCGGCCTCGCGCAGAACAACATCGAGATCAACCAGGGCAACCTGCGCAGCGCCCACGTGGCCCAGGCCGGTGATCGCACGCGCGTGGTGCTGAACCTCAACCAGCCCACCACCTACCGCACCGAGATCCAGGGGCAGGCGCTGCTGGTGACGCTGGATGGGCCGGCGGCCACGGCGATGCCGGCGCAGCCGAGCCGTGTCTTTGCCGAGAGCCAGGCCGAGACCACCCAGCCGCTGCGCGGCATCGACTTCCGCCGCAGCGTCGAGAACACGGGGCGCGTGGTGGTCGACCTGCCGAACAACCAGGTCGGTGTCGACATCCAGCCGCACGGCAAGAACCTGGTGGTCGAGTTCCTCAAGACCAGCCTGCCCGAGGGGCTGCGCCGCAAGCTGGACGTGTCCGACTTCGGCACGCCGGTGCAGACCATCACCACCGTGCAGTCGGGCGATCGCGTGCGCATGGTGATCGAACCCCGGGGCCTGTGGGAGCACAGCGCCTACCAGAGTGACCGCCAGCTCGTGGTCGAGGTGCGCCAGCAGAAGACCGACCCGCACAAGCTGACGCGCGGCCCGACCTACAGTGGCGAAAAGCTGTCGCTGAACTTCCAGGACATCGACGTGCGCTCCCTGCTGCAGGTGATCGCCGACTTCACCAACTTCAACATCGTCACCTCCGACACGGTGCAGGGCAACCTGACGCTGCGCCTGAAGGACGTGCCCTGGGACCAGGCGCTCGACATCATCCTGCAGGCGCGCGACCTCGGCATGAAGCGCGTCGGCAACGTGCTGCAGATCGCGCCCAAGGAAGAAATGGCGGCCAAGGAAAAGGCCGAGCTCGAGGCCGCCAAGGCGATTCGCGACCTGGAGCCGCTGCGCACCCAGTCGTTCCAGCTCAACTACACCAAGGCCGAGGACATCAAGCAGCAGCTCACGTCCACCAGCGGCTCCGGCGGCGGCTCGGGCAGCAGCAGCGACGGCCGCCTGCTCAGCTCGCGCGGCAGCGTGATCGCCGAGCCGCGCACCAACCAGCTGTTCGTCTCCGACATCCCGTCGCGTCTGGAGCAGATCGCCGAGATGATCGCCAAGCTCGACATCCCGGTGCGCCAGGTGCTGATCGAGGCGCGCATCGTCGAGGCCTCGGACACCTTCGGCAAGTCGCTCGGCGTGCGCCTGGGTGGTGGTGACCTGCGCCGGCATCCGCTGGGCAGTGGCAGCGACGCGCCCACCGTCGGCTGGGGTGCCAACTACAACCAGCTCAATCCGGTCGCTGGCAGCACGGCGAGCGGTTCGGGGGCGCAGTTCCTCAACCTGCCGGCGATGGCGCTCTCCGGCGTCACGCCAGCCAGCTTCGCGATCTCGCTGTTCAGCGCCTCGGCCAACCGCTTCCTGGGCCTGGAGCTGTCCGCCCTGGAGGCCGACGGCAAGGGCCGGGTGGTGTCCAGCCCCCGCGTCGTCACGGCCGACCAGACCAAGGCCTTGATCGAGCAGGGTACCGAGTTCGCCTACCAGGAGGCCACCTCCAGCGGCGCCACTGCGGTGCAGTTCCGCAAGGCCGTGCTGAAGCTCGAGGTCACGCCCCAGATCACGCCCGAGGGCAACATCATCCTCGACCTGGACGTGAACAAGGACAGCCCGGGGGGCGTGGTCGAGGGCGCCATGTCGATCAACACCAAGCGCATCAAGACCCAGGTGCTGGTGGAGAATGGCGGCACCGTGGTGATCGGCGGCATCTTCGAGCTGACCGAGACCGAGCAGGAGAACAAGGTGCCGTTCCTGGGCGATATCCCGGTGATGGGCAACCTGTTCAAGCAGCGCACGCGCCAGGCCGACAAGCAGGAGATGCTGGTCTTCATCACGCCGAAGATGATCTCCGACCGCGGCGCGGTGCGCTGAGCCGCGCGCCCTGCCGCTCGAGCGCCCGCAATACGCGGTGCCGAGCGGCGCCCACTTGCGGTGCACCAGGTGCCCGCGCCGGCAGAGAGGTGCCGGCACACGGGGCGGATCGCGCAACGGATGACAATGGCGGTCGGCGCCCCGGGATTCGGGGCGTGCGCGTTGGGGCACCGGTGCGCCCCTCCGCTTCCTGTCGTTCCCTGCCATGAACCAGACCATTGCCCTCGTCGGCCTGCCCGCCAGTGGCAAGTCCACCGTTGGACGCGCGCTGGCGCGTCGCCTGCAACTGCCGTTCCAGGATTCGGATGCGGTGCTCGAACAGCGCCTGGGCTGCTCGATCCGGATGTATTTCGAGCAGGCCGGGGAGGCCGCATTCCGCGACCACGAACAGGCCGTGATCGACGAACTGACGCGCGGCCCGCCCTGCGTGCTGGCCACCGGCGGGGGTGCCGTGCTGCGGCCGCGCAATCGCGAACACCTGCGCGCGCGTGGCACGGTGATCTACCTGCGTGCCTCGCCCGAGTACCTGTTTCGCCGGCTGCGGCGCGACACCAAGCGCCCGCTGCTGCAGGTCGCCGACCCCCTGCAGCGACTGCGCGACCTGTACGCCGAGCGCGATCCGCTGTACCGCGAGTGCGCGCATTTCGTGCTGGATGCGCACGGCTCCTCGCTTGCCATGCTGGTCAACCGCGTGCTGATGCAACTGGAACTGATGGCGCCGGACGGCCCCCCGTGACGAGAGGGCGTTTCCGGCACTGACGGCGACGCGGTGCGCCCATTGCTTTCCCTGCCGCGACAGCGGCCGCGGGCGCGGCGCGCTGCCACTACACTCGCTTCCATGCCAGTGATTTCCCAGGTGCAGCAGGTGCAGATCGCGCTCGGCGAGCGCAGCTACCCGATCCGCATCGGCGGTGGCCTGCTCGATGATCCCGCCAGCTACCGCGAGGCGCCGGCCGGCAGCGATGCGCTCATCGTCAGCAACGAGACCGTGGCGCCGCTGTACGCCGCGCGCCTGTCGCAGGCGCTGGCAGCCCGGCACCGCCAGGTGCACCGTCTCGACCTGCCCGATGGCGAGGAGCACAAGACCTGGCAGACGCTGAACCGCATCTTCGATGCCCTGCTCGGGCACGGTGCCGACCGCAAGACCGTGCTGTACGCGCTGGGCGGCGGCGTGGTCGGCGACATGACGGGCTTTGCCGCGGCCTGCTACATGCGCGGCGTGCCCTTCATTCAGGTGCCGACCACCCTGCTGGCCCAGGTGGACTCGTCGGTGGGCGGCAAGACCGCGATCAACCACCCGCTGGGCAAGAACATGATCGGCGCCTTCCACCAGCCCCTCGCGGTGGTGTGCGACCTGGACGTGCTGGACACGCTGCCCGCGCGCGAGCTTTCCGCCGGGCTGGCCGAGGTGATCAAGTACGGCCCGATCGCCGACCCGGACTTCCTCGACTGGATCGAGGTGCACATCGAGGCCTTGCGCGCGCGCGATCCGGCCGCGCTGGCGCACGCCGTGCGGCGCAGCTGCGAGATCAAGGCCGCGGTGGTGGGGCAGGACGAGCGCGAGGCCGGCCTGCGCGCGATCCTCAACTTCGGCCACACCTTCGGCCACGCGATCGAGGCCGGGCTGGGCTATGGCGCCTGGCTGCATGGCGAGGCGGTGGCCGCCGGCATGGTGATGGCGGCCGAGCTGTCGCACGCGCTCGGCCTGGTCGATGCCGGCTTCGCACCGCGACTGGCGGCCCTGCTGGAGCGCGCCGGCCTGCCCACGCGGGGCGCCGTGCTGGATGCGCAGGACAACCCGGGCCGCTACCTGGCCCTGATGCGCCACGACAAGAAGGCCGAGCAGGGCGAAATCCGTTTCGTCGTCATCGACCGCCCGGGCCACGCCGCCGTGCGCGCCGCGCCCGACGCGCTGGTGCGGGACGTGATCGAGCGCTGCTGCACGCGATGACCGCAGGCCGCTGAAGCGGCCTGCATGATCCTGGAAACGGCAGTTGACCGCTTGCAACCTTCTCCAAACCCTCATGGCCATGGACGTTGGTGGCTTCTCTCCCGTTCACCCCGTGGGTGAGCACGCTACACGCCCGCCAGCACCACGCTCGCCGCGCCATGCGTCGTTGCTCCGCCTCGCCCACAGCAGGGCGCGGCACGGCCAGAGACCGCACCCGTTCGCGCGATCCAAAGGCGCAAAGGCGCCCTTGGAGCTGCAGCACCCACCCGCGCCCGACGCGCCCACGGCAGCACTGACGGGCGCATCCAACTGCCGGATCTAGGTTGGAGCGCAGCGAGATCATTTCGTCATTCGTCATCCACGAGCGCATGAACCTGGCCCCCTACGCCTGCGACCCGGAGCACTCGCGCGGCCGGCGCCACCCGGTCGCGCCGGCGCCGACGCGCAACGCCTTCCAGCGCGACCGCGACCGCATCGTGCACTCGACCGCGTTCCGGCGCCTGGTCTACAAGACCCAGGTGTTCCTCAACCATGAGGGCGACCTGTTTCGCACGCGGCTCACGCATTCGCTCGAGGTCGCCAGCCTGGCGCGCTCGATCGCGCGCCCGCTCGGCCTGCACGAGGACCTGGTCGAGGCCATCGCCCTGGCGCACGACCTGGGGCACACACCGTTCGGCCACGCCGGGCAGGATGCGCTCGATGCCTGCATGGCCGGCGCCGGCGGCTTCGAGCACAACCTGCAGAGCCTGCGCGTGGTCGACCTGCTGGAGCACCGCTACCCGGACCACGACGGCCTGAACCTGACGTTCGAGACGCGCGAAGGCATCCTCAAGCATTGCTCGCTGGCCAACGCGCGACGGCTGGAGGCACAGGAGCCGGGCGGCGTCGGGCGCCGCTTCATCGAGCGCCTGCAGCCCGGACTGGAGGCGCAGCTGGCCAACCTGGCGGACGAGATCGCCTACAACGCGCACGACATCGACGACGGCGTGCGCTCGGGCCTGCTGACGCTGGACCAGCTCGACGCGGTGCCGCTGTTCGCGCGTCACTGCGCCGACGCCCAGCGCGCGCATCCGCGTCTGTCCGAGCCGGGTTCGGGGCGTCGCCTGCTGTACGAGGCGATCCGCCGCATGCTGTCGGCCCAGGTCTACGACGCGATCGACAGCACGCGCGCGGCGCTGGCCGCGGCGGCGCCGCGCGACGTGGAGGCCGTGCGCCGCGCCGCGCCGCTGGTGCGCTTCAGCACGACCATGCGCGCCGAGTCCACCGAACTCAAGCGCTTCCTGTACGAACACCTGTACCGTCACCCGCAGGTGGCCGACACCACCGAGCGCGGGCGCCAGGTGGTGCGCGCGCTGTTTGCCATCTACCTCGAACGCCCGGCCGAGATGCGCGAAAGCTTCGCGCGCCGGCCCGACCGCGAGCGCGCCGTGGCCGACTACATTGCCGGCATGACCGATCGCTTCGCCCTGCGCGAGCACGAGCGCCTGACGGGCCAGAGGCTGTTCACATGACGGCCGGGCGCTCGCGCCACGCGCCCTGGGTCATCGTGCTGGCCGGCGTCGCGGCGGCACTGCACGTGGGCAAGCTGCCGCCGGCCCTGCCGGCGCTGCAACTGGAGCTCGGCATCAGCCTGGTGCAGGCCGGCTTCCTGCTGGCGCTGGTGCAGATGGGCGCCATGACCCTGGGCCTGGTGGCCGGCCTGCTGGCCGACGGCGTCGGCCTGCGGCGCTGCATGCTGGCGGGGCTGGTCCTGATGACGCTGGCCGGCCTGGCGGGCGCCTGGGCGCGCGGCGCGAGCGACCTGCTCTGGCTGCGCGCGATCGAGGGCGTGGGCGTGATGCTGGCCACCGTGCCCGCGCCCAGCCTGCTGCGTCGCAGCGTCGCGCCCGCGCGCCTGACGCGCATGCTCGGCATCTGGAGCACCTTCATGCCGCTGGGCACGGCGCTCGCGCTGCTGGTCGGCCCGCTGGTGATCGCGCTGGCCGGCTGGCGTGCCTGGTGGGTACTGATCGCCGCCTGCAGCGGCGCCATGGCAGTCTGGGTAGCGCGCGTCGTGCCACCGGATGTGCGGGCCGCCGTGGCGCGCGTCGAGCAGCCGACGCGCGAGGCCTGGCACCGACGCCTGCTGGCCACGCTGCGCGTGCCCGGGCCCTGGCTCGCGGCGCTGAGCTTTTCCGTGTATGCCGCGCAGTGGATGGCGGTGATCGGCTTCCTGCCCACGCTCTACCAGATGTCGGGCTGGGGCGGTGCGCTCGGCGCCGTGCTCACGGCCACCGTGGCGGCGGTCAACATGATCGGCAACATTGCCGCCGGGCGCCTGCTGCACCGGGGCGTGGGCGCGCAGCGGCTGCTCTGGGTCGGCTTTGGCGCAATGGCGCTGGGCGGCTGGCTGGCCTTCGGCAGCGCCACCCTGGATGCGCCGGTGCTGCGCTATGGCGGCGCGCTGCTGTTCTCCACCGTGGGCGGCCTGATTCCCGGCACCCTGTTCGGCCTGGCGCCGCGGGTCGCGCCGGGCGAGCACACCATCGCCACCACCGTCGGCTGGATGCAGCAGTGGTCGGCGATCGGCCAGATGGCCGGGCCGCCGGTCGTCGCCTGGGTCGCCAGCACGGCCGGCAGCTGGGACTGGACCTGGGCCGTGACGGGAGCCTGCTGCGTCGCCGGCGCCGCGCTGGCCGGGTTGATCGCGCGCCAGCTCGCGCGCCCGCCGGCCGGAGCATGACGCCCAGGGGCAACGCCCGATAATGCAGGCATGACCGACCCTGAAACCGCCATCGCCGACACGCGCCGCTGGCTCGAGCGCGCGGTGATCGGGCTGAACCTGTGCCCGTTCGCGAAGGCGCCGCACGTCAAGGGCCAGATTCACTTTGCCGCCTGCACCGGTGGGACGCGGCGCGACCTGCTGGCACGGCTGCGCGCCGAATTGCTGGCCCTGGCCGCGGCCGACCCGGCCGAGCGCGAAACCACGCTGCTGGTCGTGCCCGACCAGTTTGCCGACTTCCTCGACTTCAACGACTTCCTGGACGAGGCCGAGGCCCTGCTGGATGCGCTGGACCTGCAGGGCGTGCTGCAGATCGCGCCGTTCCACCCGCGCTTCCAGTTCGAGGGCACGGCGCCCGAGGACATCGGCAACGCCAGCAACCGCTCTCCGTATCCCACCCTGCACCTGCTGCGCGAGGACAGCGTCGACCGTGCCGTGCAGGCCTTCCCCGAGGCCGAGGCGATCTGGCAGGCCAACGTCGAGACGCTGGAGCGGCTGGGTCCCGAGGGATGGGCGGCGCTGGGCGTTGCCGCCTCGGGCGAGAAGCCGCCCGAGCGGTCATGACGAAGCACCCCATGGCGCCGCCTACGCCGCCCCGTGCGCGCCGGGGCGCCACCGGCGGGCACGACCGCGGCCAGGCCGAGGCGCTGGCCGCGCTGCGCCCCGGCCAGTCGGTCGAACTGCTGCAGGAGCTGCACATCCTCACGCGCGAGGGCCGGCTGAACCAGGACTCGCGCCGCAAGCTCAAGCAGGTCGAGCATCTGGTGCGCTTCATCGAGCCGATCCTGGACGCCTTGGCGCCGGCTGACGGCCAGGCCCTGACCCTGGCCGACCACGGCGCCGGTAAGTCCTACCTCGGCTTCATCCTCTACGACCTGTGGTTCCAGCCGCGCGGCCAGGGCATGATCTGGGGCATCGAAACCCGGCCTGATCTGGTCGAGCGCTCGCGTGCGCTGGCCGAGCGCCTGGGCTTCGAGCGCATGCGCTTCCTCAATGTCAGCGCCGCCGACGCCGCCCACGCGGCCGGTCTGCCCGAACGCTTCGACGTCGTCACCGCGCTGCACGCCTGCGACACCGCTACCGACGACGCGATCGCCTTCGGCCTGGCCAAGCGTGCCCAGGCCATGGTGCTGGTGCCCTGCTGCCAGGCCGAGCTGGCCGCGCGACTGCGCATGAACAAGGCGTTCGCCCTCTCACGCACGCCGCTGGCCGAACTCTGGCGCCGCCCGCTGCACACGCGCGAAATGGGGAGCCAGCTCACCAACGTGCTGCGCTGCCTGTACCTCGAATCACAGGGTTACGCAGTGACCGTGACCGAGCTCGTGGGTTGGGAGCACAGCCTGAAGAACGAGCTGATCATCGCGCGCTGGACGGGCCAGAAAAAGCGCAGCGCCGGCGAGCGCCTGCGCGCGCTGCTGGACGAGTTCGGCCTGGGCGCGCTGCTGCCGCTGCGCTTTGCGGCGCTGGCCGACGAGGCGCCGCCGGCTTGACGCCCGACTCCGCTACACCAGGCCATGCTGCCGTATTTCTGAAAGGTTCCTGATGGACGAGTTCGATCATCCCGGCGCCGTGGGTGCGACCGGGAGACTGCTGGACGAGATGATGTCCCGGCTGATGCGCGGTGACGATCTGCAGGCATTCGGTGACTGGTTCGTCGCCGACTCGGGCGCGCTCGACAGCGATGCGCCGGACGGCGCGCGCGCCGCCCGTGCCATGGCACGCGCGATGTGGGCGGCGGTGCCCATGCCGTCCAACCACTGGCGCCCGCGCGGCCTGCCCAAGATCGAGCGCAACGACCCGTGCCACTGCGGATCGGGCCGCAAGTACAAGCACTGCTGCGCCGCGCTGGCCCACGTCACCGTGCCCTTCGACCGTGAGACGCTGGCCGCGCTCGCCATCCAGCATGCGCCGCCCGAGGCGCTCACGGTGGCTAGCCTGCGCCAGGTGCCCGCGCACGCGCTGGCGCAGGCGGCGCGATTCTGGCTGGAGGGCGGCCAGCCCGGGCAGGTCGCGCGCGTGCTCGGCCCGCTGTTCGAGCAGCCGCAGCGCCTGGACGGGCGCTACGAGCCGGCGTTCGACGCCTTGATGGACGCGCTGCTGGAGCTGGGCCAGCAGACTCACCGCTTCGAGCTGGCGCGCCAGATCGGCCAGCACCGCGACAAGGCCCTGGCCACCGCCGCGCGCGCCCGCCAGGTCACCATGCTGGCCGATCAGGGCGAGTACGCGCAGGCCTGGGCGCTGTTCAAGCAGGCGCAGCGTGACGCACCGGACGACCCGCAACTGCTGCACCTCGAGCTGGTGACCCTGCTGGCCGAGGGCCGTGCCGACGAGGCGCGCCTGCGTGGCCCGATGCTGGCGGCCAAGGCGCGCCGTCTCGGCCACGACGAGCTGGCGCCGGTGCTGGAGCAATTGGCCGAGCAGGGCTTGCACGGCATACACGCGCTGCCCGGCGAGGGCGTCGACGCCGAGGAAGCGGCCCTGATGCACGACTGGCTGGCCCTGTGCGCGCAGGTGCCCGCCGAGCTCGATGCCGAGGCCGCGCGTGCACGCTACCGCATCGAGGCGGGCGCCCCGGTGCCGGCCGTGCGCGGCCGCAAGGCCGATGTGCTGGCGTCGCTGGTGCGGGGCATGCGCTGGCTGCGCGTGCGCCCCGAGCGCGCCCTCGCCGCGCTCGAGCGGCGCTGGCAGCGGCGCTTTCCCGTCTCCAAGCCTGATCTGACCTGGGCCATCGGCAACGCCGACAGCGTGCTGGACGAGCCGGCCGCGGTGGCCCAATTCCTGCGCGACCACCCGGATGGCTGGCTCAGCGTGCAAGTGGTCGACGACCTGCTGCTGGCGGCGCAGGAGATGCTGCACCCGGGCGCGCCGCCGGCCGAGCAGCAGGCCGCATGGCGCCTGGCCGAGCACGCGCTGCGCCTGCTGCGCGCGCTGCTCGGCGAGGCGTCCGACGCCGCCGGTGCGCGCGCCCGCCACCTCGGCGTGGAGTGGGCGCACGAGCCCAGTCGCCCGCTGCTGCGCCTGCTGGCCCAGGCCATCGACATCGGCCGCCAGCAGCAGCGCGACGTGCTCGCCCTGCTCGAGTGGAGCCTGGCGCTCAACCCGATCGACAACCACGGCTGGCGCGCCCAGCTGGCCGACGCCTGGATCGCGCGCGGCCAGGCCGCCGATGCGCTGGCGCTGCTGGAGCGCTACCCGGACGACCTGCCGCCCGCCGAGCACCGCCGCGCCCTGGCCTTGTACATGCTCGATCGCCGCGACGAGGCGCAGGCCGTGCTGGCCGCCGCGCATGCCGAATACCCCGCCTACCTGGACGCCCTGTGGCCCGAGATGCTCGATGCGCCCGAGCCCGAGGATGGCCCGGGCCTGCGCCTGGGCAGCGCCGAAGCCGCGTTCAACCATCGCGCCGAAACCCGCGCCCACTGGGTGCGCAGCGGCGCGCTGGCCTGGGCGCGTGGGCTCGACCTGCCGGCCGCGCCGCCCGCGGGCGCTGGCCAGCCGCAGGCCGGCGCGCCGTCCGCGGCCACGTTGCCGTCGCCGATCACCGCCCGCACCAACCTGGCCGATCTGCGCCTGCCCGCCAAGGCGCGCCAGCACCTGCGGCGCCACTACGACTGGCCGCGCCTGCACGGCTTCATCACCGCCATCGCCTGGTCGCCCGAAATGGTGGCGCCGGGGCGCTGGATGACGCCCGTGATGGGCTGGCGCGCCACGGCGCTGCCCAAGACCGAGGCGGCGCAGCTGAAGGCGCTCAACGCCGACATGCAGGCCATCATGCAGCTCTACAACACGTTGACCGCGGCGCTGATCGTGGGGCCGCAGGGCGCGCCCATGCCGCTGGCGCTGGCGACCGAACTGGCGCCCGACGGCCAGGCCGACGCGGGCGAGGCCGAATTGCTGCGCTGGGCCGCCGGCTTCGTGCAGGGCGCCGAACTGGGCGCTGCCGGCTGGCGCAGCGCCGGCCGCCCGGTCCAGTCCAAGCCCGGCAAGGGCGGGGCGCCCAGCGCCTTCGCCGCGCTGTATACGCTGGCGGCGCGCGCGCCGCGCGAGCCGGGCGCCGCCGCCGGCGCCTGGCAGGCCGTGCACGACGACGGCCAACCGCTGCTGGTCGGGCTGGACGCGCCCGGCGCATGGCCCGTGGCCGAGCAGCTGAAGCTGGTGCTGACCGACCTGTGGCAGGTCGTGCTGCCGCTGCGCCTGGCGCGCATCGCCAGCGCCGCGCCGGGCGGCATCCAGCTCAGCAGCTACACGCTTGACCCGGACGATTGATCGTCCAAAGCGGGCTCACGTCGCGGGCCCTGCTGACGTGCGATGCATCATGAGGCCAGCAGTCAGCCCGCCGGCGTGCAGGGAGGCGCGGCGCTCGGCCCCCATCCCTGCCTTCCCCCAGCGGGGGAAGGTGCCACGCAGCACTCCGGCGACGTGCAGCGCGCAGAGGTGCGCCGCGTCTCACGCTCCCCCCGCTGGGGGGAGGATCAAGGCGGGGGCAAGCGGCTTGGGTTGATCCGGCAGTCGGCCCATCGGCGCCGCGAGCCCACCCCTCCCGCCTCCAGGAGAGGCGCCGCACGGCATCCCGTCAGCGGACCCCGTGCGCGCACCGCCTGCACGCGCCGCGTTCACGGCACCATCGGCGTCGCCGCGCCACCCCGGCATCCTCCCGAGCAACGCTCCAGCCCCGCCAGGTCGCGGCGCGATTGCATCTGGCCGAAGCCGGCATCCTGCAGCAGGGCGCGCACGGCGGCGGCCTGGTCCCAGCCGTGCTCCAGCAGCAGCCAGCCGGCCGGCACCAGGTGCGCCGGCGCGCCCGCCACGATGCGGCGGATGTCGGCCAGGCCATCCGCCCCGCTGACCAGCGCCTGGCGCGGTTCGTGCGCAAGAGCTGGCAGGTGGGGGTCGCCCTCGGCGATGTAGGGCGGGTTGCTGACGATCAGGTCGAAGCACTCGCCCGCGACCGGGGCCAGCCAGTCGCCCAGTCGCAGTTCCACCGGCAGGCCCAGGTGCTCGGCGTTGGCGCGGGCCAGCGCCAGGGCGTCGGCACTGGCATCCACCGCGATTACGTGCGCCGCCGGACGCGCTTGCGCGATCGCCAGCGCGATGGCGCCGCTGCCGGTGCCCAGGTCGAGCACCTTGCGCGGCGCGCCCGCGGGGAGCAGTTCGAGCGCCCAGTCGACGAGCGTCTCGGTATCGGGGCGCGGGTCCAGCGCGCGTCGGTCCACCTGCAGCGCGAGGCCGTGGAACTCCTTCTGCCCCGTCAGGTAGGCCACCGGCTCGCCAGCGAGCCGGCGTTCGCACAGGGCTTCGAAGCGCGCCGACGCGGCGGGCGGCAGAGGTTCGTCCCCATGCGCGATCAGCCAGGCACGCTCGCGTGGCGAGCGGCCCAGGGCGTGCAGCAGCAGCATCTGGGTCTCCAGGTGCACCAGCCCGCGCGCCCTGGCAGCCGACAGGGCCTGGGTCAGCGAGGTCATCGCCGCCAGCCGGCGCGGCGGCCCTTGCAGCATCCGGGCCCGGCCGTCACCGACTTACCCATGCGCCTGCAGCTCGGCCATCTGCTCGGCTTCGTGCGTCGCGCGCAGCGCGTCCAGGATCTCCTGCAGCTCGCCGTCCATTACCTGGGGCAGCTTGTGCAGCGTCAGGTTGATGCGATGGTCGGTGACGCGGCCCTGCGGGAAGTTGTAGGTGCGAATGCGGTCGCTGCGGTCGCCCGAGCCGACCAGGCCCTTGCGCGTCGCCGCCTCGCGTGCCGCGCGTTCGCTGCGCTCCTTCTCCTGCAGGCGCGCCTGCAGCACGCGCAGCGCCTGGGCCTTGTTGGCATGCTGGCTGCGCCCGTCCTGGCATTCGGCCACCAGGCCGGTGGGCAGGTGCACCACGCGCACGGCCGAGTCGGTGCGGTTCACGTGCTGGCCGCCGGCGCCCGAGGCGCGAAAGGTGTCGATGCGCAGGTCGGCCGGATCCAGCGTGATGGCCTCGGTCTCGTCTGGCTCGGGCATGACCGCCACCGTGGCGGCGCTGGTGTGGATGCGGCCCTGGGTTTCGGTCACCGGCACGCGCTGCACGCGGTGGCCGCCGGACTCGAAGCGCAGCGTGCCGTAGGCGCCGTCGCCCACCACGCGCAGCACCACCTCCTTGTAGCCGCCCAGCTCGGCCGGCGATTCGCTCGGCAGCTCGACGCGCCAGCCGTGACCCTGAGCGTAGCGTGTGTACATGCGCGCCAGGTCGCCGGCAAACAGCGCCGACTCGTCGCCGCCGGTGCCGGCGCGAATCTCGACGAAGGCATTGCGCGCGTCATCGGGGTCGCGTGGCAGCAGCAGGCGCTCCATTTCCGCCTCCAGCTCGGCCAGTTCGGTCTCGCAGGCGGCGATTTCCTCGTGCGCCAGCTCGGCCATGTCGGCGTCCTGCAGCAGCTCGCGCGCCGCCGCCAGGTCGCGCTCGCGCTGCTGGTAGCGCGCCCAGCGCCCGGCCACGGCCGCGACCTCGGTGTGCTCGCGCGACAGCGCCATGAACTGCCCCATGTCGGCCATGACGTCGGGCTGGGCGAGCAGGAAGTCGAGCTCGGCGAGGCGGTCTGACTGGCGAATCAGTTGATCACGAATGGCAGGATGCATGGGCGCAGCGAAAGCAAGGATTTTCGCTGCTTTCTGGACCGCTCTGAGCGGCGGGCCGGCATGGCCGGCTTACTTGCCCCAGCATTCGGTCACGATGTCGCCCGAAGTGGCTCCATTGGCACCGCGCAGCCCACCTTGGTTGAGCGTGTAGTTGCCGCACTTGTCGCCCGCTTGGCCACCCTTGGGGGTGGCGGTCAGCGTATAGGTGTTTCCATCCGCCGACACGATCGAAATGTCATAACGATCCGACGGAACCGTCATCAAGCTGGCTGGAAATGCGGCGGCCAGCGGGTAGGTTCCAGTTGCCGTGGCAGCGCGTTCCAGCCATTGGGCGGCCTGCAGCAGGCCGGCACGCGCTTCCGCCCGGTGCCCGCGGCGAATGTATTCGTTGTAGCTGGGTAGCGCGACCGCCGCCAGGATGGCCACGATCGCGACGACGATCATGACCTCGATCAGCGTGAAGCCTCGCGCTGAGGTGGGTTTTCGAATTGCGGTCGCCTGCATGTCCGGCTCCTTCCCTTACTTGATCTGCCGCCAGCTGGGGCGTGTGGACTGCTCGGGCATGCGGGCCAGCGTGTCTCGCTCGCCGCCGCCGCCGGTCATGTCGACGATGCGATCCGGCTTGGTGATCAGAATCGGTGTGCCTGTCTTGACAGCCATCCGCGCAACGTACAGATCCCCACTGTCGTAGACACCATTGCCGTCGAAGTCGACCAGTTGCACCGATGGTCGCTTGCCGTCCATGATGTTGATCAGGGTGCGAAACTGACTACCGGAACTAGTATCCACCTTAACAGGAACGCAACTTTCATTAATATTATCGCTCTCGCTGTTCTTCGTGCCTGGAGGGGTCTCAGTATAGACTGCAAGAATGTTGCTGCCGTCATAGAATTGCATCGGCTTGAGTAACCGCTCACCTGTGGCTGGTAAGTCGAGATACCAGCCCTTGTAGTTGGCCCACGTATCCTTCTTTAATTCCTGTGTGGCAATCACAGTCGCGAAGTCGCCTTGCACGGCGGTGATGGTCTGCTTGGCCAGAGGCTTACCATCATTGGCCATGGTGCCTACAGGAACAGGGATCGGTACGCCAGTGACAGGGTCGCCTTTGCAGTCGTTCTCCCCCGGGTGGACTTGAAGCGAGGAATTGTCAGATTTCATGCAGTAGCGCGTGTTGTCGAGTACCGAATACAAGGTCTGCACGCTTTGCGTAATGTCAGTACGGCGGTCTTCCTCGGTTAGATTTCGTCCAGTGCCAAAGGCCACCATCACGCCGCCCACGGGAACAGTTTTTGCGTCATTGCCCGTCCCCACGATCATCTGGCGATCGTTGGCGCGCACGATCGGCGGGGCGGTGATCGGTTGCACCTGGTCGCGCGTGGTGCTGTTCAGCGTCACGGGGCCACGGGCCGTGAACAGAGGTTTGTTATTGCCAAAGGCCACCTTCCAGTCGCTGTCGCTGGTGCTGGTCAAATCAAACTTCCAGAGATTGCCCAAATTGTCGCCAGCGTATACGACGTCGGTTTTGCCGTCGCCATCAAGGTCTACCAGCGCGGGCGAAGCCAAGCCATTGTCCTTGGCGTTGCCGCTGCCCGTATCATCGGTGGTGGCCTGGATAAGCTTGAGTGCCTTGTCCCCATCGAGGTACTGAATCAAAAGCACTGGCCTTCTATTGACGCTGTTGTAGCCGTTACCCATGACGACTGCCCAGCGACCGTTGTTCAGGCGCGTGATCTGGGTCGCCTCTTGCAAGTTGGTGGGGTTGCGTCCTGGGTGGGCGGTGATGTTTCCGATATCTTTGGCGTCGGTTTCTGCAACCGCCTCGTTGTTGCCGCGCGTCCGATCCATGAGCACGAGACTGGAAGCGTTACCTTCAGTGAAGCTCGACGGGTTAGTAACATCCAGTATGAAGTAACCTTTGCCACCAGCACCCAACGTGCCGACGAGCAGAGTCTTCCAATTGCTGCCATCTTTGATATCGCCCGTCATCGGCGAGCCATCGACATAGTATCGGTGTTCATACTCTGGATCGGTCAGTGCCTTCAGCCCTCCAACCACACCCCGTGGGACGTAGGCGATCAATTCTTTCCCGTTTTTAGCCGAGAAACCATGCAACATGCCGTCGTTTCCGCCCACGTACAAGATCGGCGTACGAAACTTGTGTGTGCTGGCGAAATCCGAATAACCCATCCCGTAATTGCTGATGGGGCCGCCGGTGTACCAGATCTCCGAGTTGACGATGTCGCCGTGTCGGCTCACGCGCGCACGGAACGGCTTATCGAGCGTCGTGCCTTCCAGTGAATGATCGCCCCGGATGTAGTTAACAATATTTTTCGCTTGAACCTTCAATTCTGGTGTAAGCGCGTCGTTTGCTCCGATGCCGAGAAGGGACTTTTTCTGGGCTGTGCTGTAACTAATCTCCCCGTTTGTGGGCCATTTGAATGGGACCCCTGAACTGTCGTCGCTCCAACTCAGGATCACCCGGTTATCTACGGATGCAAGTTCATCCAGTCGGTTCGCCGTGGTCTTGCCATCCCATTCCGAGATCACGTCAGGAAAGCGAATGCACATGGCCTCCGGATCTTCGGCAGAGGGGCATTCGTACTCTTCCGGATCGACTGCACGAGTTGCCGTGATGTAACCAGTCCAACCATCTTTGGGGCTGTAGACTGAGGCGAAAATGCCGGCATTATTCTGGGAAACATTGTAGCCAGTGGTGCTGCCACCACCAGCGATTTCATCTGGCAGCGGTGCAGTCTCTTCGTTGATCTTACCAATGATCTCGCGGAATGCCTGTTCTAATTCGGCGCCCTCTTCGATAGCGTAAAATCGTCCACGCCCATTTAGCGCAGCGTGCCATAAATCGAGAGCGTTGTTTTTCTCTGTACTTGCGGTCAAATTTGGCCAAGTTGTTGTTCCCTTTGCCAGGGAAGCGAAACTGCCATCATAACCGAATGGGGATTTATCGCTAGGTGCGATAATGGTATTTGTATCCCATGTATATGCAGATTCGCTGAATCCAATCGTATAAGTAACCAAGTGCGGCCAATTTGCGGGATTATATTTTGGATTCCAGAATTTCTTTAGCGTTACTTTATTGCTTCCTGTGCCGAAATCCTCTGTTGCCGGTGCTTCGTCATAGAGTTTCGAAGGTTTGAGCATATTGGCATCTTTCAGAGCGCTGTTTGCTTGCAACGGTACAGCCCAACTATAAAATGCCCAATCTGCTAATGTTGTTCCGGATGAGGTGTCTCGATATAGTTGTGAATCGGCGCCAGTATATTTTGTGATCCCATCTCCGAGAGTCAGATTGGTGGCGTTATCTCTTTTATTGGTGTCGGGTACTTGGGTTGCTGTGCCGTTCCAGCGCCCATCTGTCATCATAATGTGATAATTGCGGCGGCATCCTAAATATTCATTTTTCTTGTCGGAGCTTGTACCGCCAGGGTCAGTAGACCACGGACCATTATTATTTAGTTTGGCCCTCAAATAGGCATCCGCTTGGCTGAACATCTTGTGAGATGGGGTTCCTCCGTTCGCAGAGAAATTTTGCACGAAGGTTAAGAAATTCTCTCGATGCGTTTTTTGATCTTTCCCGGTCCCTATTTTTTTGTCAATGGGACGCATTGAGTTCGTTTGTATTTGACTGGCATTGAATCCGCTTGCGGTGCTCGAATTCATGGCTTGCCAAGCAATCCGGATCTTATTTTCCGGAATTAGATCGTCATCATTGAATACGTTCTTCAGCGCATATTTGAGAACATTGATTCGACGAGCAGTTTTTGGCCAGACGCCGTTAATCGGCTCTTGTTCCTCGGTTATCTTGACTATTATGTCTTTGCCTTTGTCGTTCTTGCCGATCCAGCAATTATTCTGTCGTTTGGCGACAGAATCCATATCCTTATTATCTTCATGTCCTTCGGAGTTGGTTAGGCAATATCTCATACTTCCCGAATCATCTAGGGAAATGATTACATTGGGAGCAACAAAAGCTGATTTGGAGGTGGGCAGCGGCGGCTCCTGAACCAGCTGAAGCGCCCAGCCAGTCGAAGGCGCCAATGCCGCGCTGATGGCAAGTGCGAGAAGATTCTTCCGGTAGGGAGTTTGGGATTTGCGGGGCATGGCGTGCTCCTTCGATCAAATTCAACAATCAATCTGAAATGGTCTGAGGCTCTGATGGCTTCCTTCTGCGGGCGCTCAGTCCTTCATCCGTTGCCGGGCGTAGGTCTCCTGCAGCACGACCTGGGTGCCGGGCTTGCGCCCGAATGCAACTGCCGTGATGCGGAAGACGACGTAAACGTCCAGGTTGAGGGGCAGCTGACTGGTGGTGGAATCCACGATCACACTGGCGCTCTTTGCCTTGTCGCTGTAGCGCATGATCTCGATCCAGTACCAGCCGCCTCGGCCAACAGCGGTTTCAGTCAGGATCGGATTGAGCGCCCCAGCGACGGTGGTGTTGGCGGCTCCGGTGTATTGGCCATAGCGTGCGCCGTCCCATACGAGAGCGGGCTCGACGGGCTCTTCGGAGAAGAGTGGTTGTTCGCCGAAGGTTGGCCTGGCCGCAGGTTTCACCGAAGTGCTTGCTGTGGCGTAATTCCAGAAATCCTGACGCCCAATGCGGCGCGTGCACAGGGCATCCCGGCAGCGTGTCGGCTGGAGTTCCAGCGTGGTGAGCAGGGGGTTGATTTCCTTGGTGTCGGCCGGAATCTGCAGGCTGCTGGTGTAGGCACGGCATGGGGGGCCAACGCACAGCGCACCGCTGGCGGTCTCGCCGCGGATGTCCAGTTCGGCGTCTTGCAGCAGGGCCTGGGCCGCCTCGAACGCGCGCTGGTAGTCGGCATCGTTGCCGACTACCAGTTCGTTGAACAGCGAGGTGCGCGATGCCCAGAGCGCCAGCAGCATCGAGAGCATGACGAAGACGATGACCACGAACAAGGCCACGCCGCGTTCGCGCTTGGCATGCATTGGACCGGACTGTCTCGCCAGGATGCGAGCAGCGCAGCGGGGATTTGCAGGGCGTTTCTTGTGGGGCATGGCTACGGGCTCGCGATGTCCTGGGGCAGTGTGCATGGCGATCGGTCGGCGTCGGTTCAGAGCAGCCCCTGGCTGCGCAACTGGAAGGTGTTGCGGAACAACAGGTGCATGCGGTTGTTGCGCTCGCCGGCAAGCGTCGTCATGTCCACGCTCTCATCCTCGCAGTCGGTGTAACTGCTGCCGGCAGGCATGGCGATCGGCTCGCTGCCGTACAGCACCAGGCAGACCTGCACGCCCTGGACGCGCCGCCATTCCGGGTCGCCAGCGGCGGGCATGTCGCTTCCCTTGCGGTATTGCAGGGAGGTGCCAACGCCACCGGCTACGGATTGCACGAGGTAGGTGACCTGAAACTGCGCGACGTTTTGCGCGATTGCCTGTCCAGTGGCGCCATTGCCTCCGCACCTCAGGTCGCCACCGGACAACGTGAAGATGCTCTCGATCCGTTCGTCGGTCTTCGCATTTGCGGGCAGGCCCACGCAATTGCGCATCAGGAAATCGGTGCCGATGGTGGACGCGGTGGCGTTGTCTGCAACGTAAACCTCGTCTTGATATCGTCGAAATCCGGTGGTCACGCTCGCTTCGTCGCCAAAGATGGCGTCTTTCTGCTCGAAGCTGTTGCCCCCGTCGTGTGCGTCCGCCTTGATCTCGAACACCACGGCGCCGAGCACATCGGTATTGGTGCCGCCAGTCGGACTGGGATTCAGGTAGAGCGAGCCGGCCTGGCGCAGTTGCTGGCCGACGACCCGCAGGATGTAGGCGCCTTGCTGCTGGATCGCACTGGCGTCGCTCACGGTGCCCGAAATGCCGCGCGAGACCATGACGGCGCCCATGGCCACTGCAACGACCAGCAGGCCGATCGCGATGCCGACCATCAGTTCGATCAGCGTCACGCCGCGTTGCCTCGACGCGTGCCGAAAGGTGCGCATGGAGAGATGGCTGTTTTGGGACACGGACGTTGGCTCCGAGGGTAGTGCCGCCAGGGTTCGCGCGGTCATGAGCAATACACCGTCATGGCGCCGCCGCTCGCATAAGGCGCGCAGCGTGCGGAAACGGGCACGTATTGAAGGTGGCAGGTGAACCCTTCGGGGCAGGTGTTTTCCTCATTGGTGTCGCCGCCGGTGGGCACGGCGTCAATGGCGCTCTTGTAGTCTTCGTCAGCGTCGTGCCGCTCGTTTTCACGCCAGGCGACGATCACGCCAAGCATTCGGCGATTGGCGCTGACGGTTTCGCCAGGTGCGAGAAAGATGCTGGCCTGTCCGGCCGGAAGGGTTTGCTGAACAGTGGTCTTCCACTGCTTGACGTCATAGGCAGCCTGTTCTGCCGCGGAGCAGTTCGAGCTGGCGCAATCGCTGGCGCTCAGGTCGGCCCCCTTCTGGTCGTATCCGGACGCGTAAGCTGCCATGCCCAGCAATGCATTGGGGCTGACTTTCATGCGTTCACCCAGGTCCTCGATCAACCGGATCGCCTGTGCGCGGCGCACGGTGGTCGTGGTGTCGGTCAGGGTGCGCATTTGCACGCCCAGAATGCCCAGGATGCCGAGGGCGGTCACCAGCATGGCGACCAAGGACTCGATCAAGGTGATGCCGCGTTGGCGCTGGCGGGTTGTGGATTGCATGGAATTGCCCCTCAACTGCACGAGGTTCCGGAAACAGTCTTCAGGCGCCCGCCCGAGCTGATGCAGATGGTCTTTGCCACCGTGGTGTCGGAAGACTTGCCTTGCGGTGCAAAGCTGATGCCGACGAAGGAACCCGAAACCATGCCCCAGCGGTCCAGTCTGATCGTGGCGCTGTTGGTCGAACGGGCGACTTCCATTCGGGCTGGCGTGTCGAAACGCTGCAAGATCGGGTCGGTCGCATCGCAACTGCCATCGTTGGCCACGTCTTCGCAGACGAACCAGCCGCAGCCCCACTTCGCATCGCCGTTGGCAGTAGTACAGCCGTTGGTGTCGTTGGGCAGCTTCTGGATGACGGTGTAACCGCCGCGCTTGATCGCTTCGGAGCGCGCGAAGAAATAAGTGGACTGGAAGCCTTCTGTCGCCTGCCGCACGCGCCAGCGCTCCAGGATCGGCGTGAAGCTGGGCGCGGCCAGTGTCGCCAGGATGGCCACGATGGCCACGACCACCATCAGTTCGATGGCCGTGAACCCGCGTGCGGTACCTGGACTGAGCGCACGCCTGGCAGACGGAATGGGCGGATGATGCATGGACATCATCCTAGGAATCCTCGCAGACGGTTGCAGCCCCCGACCGACGATCGGCCGCTCGCGGCTGACGAGTGGTACCACTGCCAGCGTCAGGCGCCGGAATTCGTGAAATCCGTCACGTCCGGCGCGGACGCCGGATTACGGGCGTGCTCCGCGCAGGAACAGCCGCTCCACCGTCTGCGCCGTCTGCTCGCGCTGGGCCGGGTCGCTGGCGCGCAGCTCGGCCATGGCGCCGTGCAGCATCTTCTGCGTCAGGCCGCGGCTGAGGGATTCGAGCACGGCGTCGATGTCCTCGCCCTGGGCCAGGCGCTTGCGCGCGCGCGCGAGCTCCAGCGCGCGCCATTCGTCGGCCTGGGCGTTGAGCTCGCGGATCAGGGGCACGACGCCGGCGGCCGGGTCGCGCTGGCCGAGCCAGTGCATGAAGCTCTGGACGCCGGCGTCGATGATGACCTCGGCCTGGGCCACGGCGGCCTGGCGGCTGGCCTGGCCGGTCTGCACCACCTGGGCCAGGTCGTCGACGGTGTAGACGTAGACGTCGCCGAGCTCCTTGACCTCGGGCTCGATGTCGCGCGGCACCGCCAGGTCGACCATGAACATGGGGCGGCGGCGGCGCTTCCTGAGCGCGCGCTCGACCGCGCCCAGGCCGATGATCGGCACCTGGGCCGCGGTGCAGCTCACCACGATGTCGAACTCGTGCAGGCGCTCGGGCAGGTCGGCGATGCGCATGGCCTCGCCGCCGAAGCGGTGTGCCAGCTTCTCGCCGCGCTCGAGCGTGCGGTTGGCGATGGCCACGTGGCGCGGGCTGCGCGCGGCGAAGTGGGTGGCCGTGAGCTCGATCATCTCGCCGGCGCCGACGTAGAGCACCTTGACCTGACTCAAGTCTTCAAAGAGCTGGCTGGCCAGGCGCACGGCGGCCGCGGCCATGCTGATCGAGTGGGCGCCGATGTCGGTCGAGCTGCGCACTTCCTTGGCGACGGCAAAGCTGCGCTGGAACAACTGGTTCAGCGTGGTGCCCAGGGCACCGGCGTCCTGCGCGGCGCGCACGGCGCTCTTCATTTGGCCCAGGATCTGCGGCTCGCCCAGGACCATGCTGTCCAGGCCGCTGGCGACGCGGAAGGCGTGGCGCGCGGCCTGGCCTCCCTGCAGCACGTAGGTGTGCTGGTGCAGGGCGTCGATCGGCACCTGGCCGGCCTGGGCCAGCCAGCCCAGCGTGTGGTCGATCTGCACCTGGTCGGAGGCGCAATAGACCTCGGTGCGGTTGCAGGTGGAGAGCAGGGCCGCTTCGGGGTGGCGCGCGTGCATCTGGCGCAGACGGGCCAGCGCCGGCGCCACCTGATCGAGCGCGAACGCAAAGCGACCGCGCAGGTCCAGCGGCGCGGTGGTGTGATTCAGCCCCAGGGCCCAGACCGCCATGGGGTCGGATTATAAAATCCGGCGCGGGTTTTGACACGAGTCTGCTTTGTTGTCTTGACCCCTATCAAATTCATGGGCGTTCTCGATCTGTTCTGGCATCTGGCGGGCTTCATGGCGCCGGCCCTGGTGCTGGCGCCGGCGGTGGTGCTGGTGTCCCGTCTGCCGGGCTGGCGGTCGGCGCGCGCCGGAGCGTGGCGCCGGGAGCTTGCGTTCAACCTCGGGGCCTGCCTGCTGGTGCTTGTCGCCGGGCTGTTGCTGAGCGGGCACGACGGGCGCATGGCCACCTATGCCGCCCTGGTGCTGGCGAGTGCCGGGTGCCAGGCCTGGCTTCTGCGGCGTCGCTGAGGGAGCGGTGGCCGGCTTCAGCCGCTGGCGGCACCGAGGCGGTCGACGCTGTCGGTGAAGATTCCGTCGGTGCCCAGCGCGGTCAGGCGCTGCGCGGCGGCTTCGTCGTTGACCGTGTAGCTGAGGACGCGCAGGCCGGCGTCTTGCGCCCGGGCCACGGTGTCGGGCGTCCACTGCGGGTGATCGGCGGTCACGGCGCGACACGCGAGCGCGCGCGCCGTGTCCAGCCAGCCGTCCCGCAGGGTTTCGAGCAGCAGGCCGCGTGGCAGTTCGGGGGCCGCTTGCTGGGCGGCGCGCAGGGACGCGGCCTGGAATGAACTGAGCAGCGGCGGCGTGGCGGCACCCGCCCACAGGCGCGCGGCCAACTGCGCCACGGCGCAGCCGGTGGCTTCCTCGCAACCCGGGGTCGGCTTGATCTCGATGTTGAGCAGCAGGTCGTTGGCCAGACAGTAGCGCGCCAGGTTTTCCAGCGTCGGGATGGGCTCGCCCGCGTAGGCGGGCGAATGCCAGCTGCCGGCGTCGAGCTGCGCCAGCTCGGCCCAGCACAGGCGGCCGGCCACGCCGCGGCCGTTGGTGGTGCGCTCCAGCGTGTCGTCGTGCAGCAGGAACAGCACGCCGTCGGACGACAGCTTGGCGTCGCACTCGAACATGCGATGGCCATGGCGCGCTCCCAGGCGAAACGCGGCCAGGGTGTTCTCGGGCGCGAGCTTGCCGGCGCCGCGGTGGGCGATCCAGAACGGGTAGGGCCAGTCGGACATGGGTCAAGGGACACCGGCTGGCGCCGGCAGGAGGAACGATCTCGCTGTGTCTCGATGACGGCTGCTGCGCCGCCGTGACGGCGAACGCCGGCCCGGCACCGCGGTCATCTGGTGATCGAGCCGTTCCATGGCGGAGTCATTTCGTCATGCTTCGATGCGCAGCCCGGTGGCGGCGTCGAAGCCGTGGATGCGGTCTTCCAGCGGCAACAGGTGCAGGGTCTGGCCGGCTGCCGGCGGCGCTTCGGTCTCGGCCATGCGCACGATCGTCCAGGGGCCCTGGGGGCCGCCCAGGTGGCCGTAGACCAGGCGTTCGGCACCCAGCATTTCCACGGTTTGCACCACCAGTTGCCAGCCACCGGAGGCGACCACGCGCAGGTGCTCGGGCCGGATGCCGAGGATGGCGCCGTCGCGCACGCCCTCGATGCCGGCAAGCAGGTTCATCGGCGGCGCGCCGATGAAGCTGGCGACGAAGGTGGTGGCGGGGCGGTGATACACCTCCTCGGGCGTGCCGAACTGCTCCATGCGGCCGGCGTTCATGACGATCATGCGTTCGGCCAGCGTCATGGCCTCGACCTGGTCGTGCGTGACGAACAGGCTGGTGATGCCGAGATCACGGTGCAGCTTCTCGATCTCCAGCCGTGTCTGCGCGCGCAACTTGGCGTCGAGGTTGGACAGCGGCTCGTCGAACAGGAACACCTGGGGCTGGCGCACGATGGCGCGCCCCATGGCGACGCGCTGGCGCTGGCCGCCGGAGAGCTCGCGCGGCTTGCGCTGCAGCAGGCCGCCCAGCTCCAGGATCTGCGCCGCCTTGTCCACGCGCTGGCGGATTTCGTCGATGGGTACCTTCTTGATCTTCAGGCCGTAGGCCATGTTGTCGAACACGCTCATGTGGGGGTAGAGCGCATAGTTCTGGAACACCATCGCGATGTCGCGCTCGGCCGGCTCGAGGTCGTTGACCACGCGCTCGCCGATGCGGATGGTGCCGCCGGTGACTTCCTCCAGCCCGGCCACCATGCGCAGCAGGGTCGATTTGCCGCAACCGGAAGGCCCGACGATGACGACGAACTCGCCGTCATTCACCTCGGCGCTGACGCCGTGGATGACCTGGTTGGCCCTGGGCCCGGTGCCGTAGCGCTTGATGACGTTGTCGAATTGGATGGCGGCCATGTTCTATGACGGAACGAGGGTGGGCGCTGCTGGCGACAGCATGCCGAACTGGAGCTGACAAGCGGCCGCGGAGCGGGCCATGCCAGCGAACGCCGTGGCCGGACCTGCGCCGGCTACTGGCGTTGTCCCCCTTCGGGGGGAAGGCGCGGAGCGACTCAGGGGGGGCTTCATTTTTCAGTGTCCACCAGGCCCTTGACGAACCATTTTTGCATCAGGATCACGACCAGCGCCGGCGGGATCATGGCCAGCAGCGCCGTGGCCATGACGACGTTCCACTGGTTGGCGGCGTCGCCGCCGGCGATCATGCGCTTGATGCCGATCACGACCGGGTACATGTCCTCGCTGGTGGTGGCCAGCAGCGGCCACAGGTACTGGTTCCAGCCGTAGATGAACTGGATCACGAACAGCGCGGCGATGCTGGTGCGCGACAGCGGCACCAGCACGTCCCGGAAGAAGCGCATCGGACCGGCGCCATCGATGCGCGCCGCCTCGACCAGCTCGTCGGGCACGGTGAGGAAGAACTGGCGGAACAGGAAGGTGGCGGTGGCCGAGGCGATCAGCGGCACCGTCAGCCCGGCGTAGGTGTTGAGCATGCCCAGGTCGGCGACCACCTTGTAGGTCGGCATGATGCGCACCTCCACGGGCAGCATCAGCGTGATGAAGATGGCCCAGAAGAAGAAGCCCTTGAGCCGGAAGCGGAAGTAGACGATGGCGAACGCCGACAGCAGCGAGATGGCGATCTTGCCGAAGGTGATGACCAGCGCCGTCACCAGGCTCACCCACATCATGCGCGCCACCGGCGCGGTGGAGCCGGCGCCGTCGCCGCCGCCCAGCAGCGCGGTCTTCCACGTGTCCCACAGGTGGTTGCCGGGCAGCATCGGCATCGGCGCCTGCACGATGTCCTGCGCCGTGTGCGAGGAGGCGACGAAGGCGAGATACAGCGGGAAGGCCACCGTCAGCACGCCCAGCACCATCACCAGGTGCGTGAGCACGGTCAGCCCGGGTTTGCGCTCGATCATCGCCGATCGTCCTCATGATCGCGCGCCCTCGATGCCACGCGGGTCGGGATGGCGCGCGCCGTGTCGGTCTGGTGCCGCAGCCGTTTTGGGGCTGGTCTCATTTCAACGTCTCGCGGTGCGCCGCGCCATCAGCGGCGCGTAGATTCGGGGGGATCCCAAGGCCGCGGAGCAGGCCACCCCAGTGGCAGCCATGGTCAGGGTTTCCCTGGCCTTGGGCCGCGCCCCCTTGAGGGGGGAGGCGCAACATCGCGCAGCGAGTGGAGCCACGAGGGGGTTCCAGTTTCCATGGCGGCATGCATCGCCCGCAGCGCCTGAACCCAAAAGCCCGAAGGCCGCGGAGCAGGCCATCCCAGTGGCAGCCATGGTCAGGGAAACCCTGACCATGGGCCGCGCCCCCTTGAGGGGGGAGGCGCAACATCGCGCAGCGAGTGGAGCCACGAGGGGGTTCCAGTTTCCATGGCGGCATGCATCGCCCGCAGCGCCTGAACCCAAAAGCCCGAAGGCCGCGGAGCAGGCCACCCCAGTGGCAGCCATGGTCAGGGTTTCCCTGACCATAGGCCGCGCCCCCTTGAGGGGGGAGGCGCAACATCGCGCAGCGAGTGGAGCCACGGGGGTGGTTCAATATTGCACCTTCTTCTCGACGTAGCGGAACTGGATCACCGTCAGCGCGATGACGATCGCCATCAGCACCGCCGACTGCGCCGCCGAGCCGCCCAGGTCGCCGTTCTTGAAGCCGTCGTTGTAGACCTTGTAGACCAGGATCATGGTGTCCTGGCCCGGGCCGCCCTGGGTGGTGGCGTCGATGATGGCGAAGGTGTCGAAGAAGGCGTACACCATGTTGATCACCAGCAGGAAGAAGGTGGTGGGCGAGAGCAGCGGAAACTGGATCGACCAGAAGCGCCGCCATGGCCCGGCGCCGTCGATGGCGGCAGCCTCGATCAGCGACTTCGGGATCGACTGCAGGCCCGCCAGAAAGAACAGGAAGTTGTAGGAAATCTGCTTCCACACCGCGATCAGGATGATCAGGGTGACGGCCTGGCCCGAGTTGAGCACGTAGTTCCAGTCGATGCCGAGCAGGCGCAGCGCGTACGACACCACGCCCAGCGCCGGCGAGAACATGAAGATCCACAGCACGCCGGCCACCGCGGGCGCCACCGCGTAGGGCACGATCAGGAAGGTCTTGTAGGCCATCGCGCCGCGCACCACGCGGTCGGCGAACACCGCCAGCGCCAGCGACAGGCCGATGCCGAGCACCGCGACCACGACCGAGAAGAACGCGGTGATGCGAAACGAGCGCAGATAGGCGTCGTCGCTGAACAGCTCGCGGAAGTTCTCGAGCCCGACCCAGGTGGTCGACAGGCCAAAGGCGTCCTGCGTCTGGAACGACTGGACCATGGTCTGGGCGGCCGGCCAGTAGAAGAAGATGGCGATGACCGCGGCCTGGGGCGCGAGCAGCACCCAGGGCAGCCAGGCGGATCGGAACTGGACGCGCTTTTCCATGAAATGCCGGCCGGCCCGCGACGCGAGCCGGCATCAACAGGCCGAGTGCGAGTTTACTGGTTGGCCTTCTGGAAGCGCACGAGCTGCTCGTTGCCGCGCGCCACCGCCGCGTCCAGCGCCTGCTTGGGTGACTTGCCGCCGGTCCAGATCTGCTCGGTCTCCTCGTCGATGACGGTACGGATCTGGTTGAAGTTGCCCAGGCGGATGCCGCGCGACTTGTCGGTGGTCTTGCGGATCATCTGCGTCACCGCCACGTCGGTGCCCGGATGTTCCTTGTAGAAGCCGGACTTGTCGGTCAGCTCGTAGGCGGCCATGGTGATCGGCAGGTAGCCGGTGCGCTTGTGGCTGGCCGACTGCACCTCGGGCTGCGACAGATAGGTGAAGAAGGCGGCCACGCCCTTGTAGGTCTCGGGCTTCTTGCCGGCCATCACCCACAGGCTGGCGCCGCCGATGATGGTGTTCTGCGGCGCGCCCGGCACGTCGGGGTAGTAGGGCAGGGTCGAGATGCCGTACTTGAACTTGGCCTCCTTGCTGACGCGCGCGTACAGGCCCGACGAGCCGGTCATCATGGCGCATTCGCCCGAGGGGAAGGAGACGTCGGCCTTGTTGTCCCGCCCGTGGTAGACGAACAGGCCCTGCTTGGACATGTTGGCCAGGTTATCGAAGTGGCGCAGGTGCAGCGGCGAGTTGAACACGAGACGTGTGGCCGTGCCGCCGAAACCGTTGTTCAGCGTGGCGAACAGCACGTTGTGCCAGGTCGAGAAGCTCTCCAGCTGGGTCCAGCTGATCCAGCTCGTGGTGAACGGACATTTGTGGCCGGCTGCCTTGAGCTTGCCGGCCGCCAGCACCACCTCGGGCCAGGTCCTGGGCGCCTGCTCGGGGTCCATGCCTGCGGCCTGGAAGGCATCCTTGTTGTAGTAGAAGACCGTGGTCGAGCTGTTGAACGGCAGGCTCAGCATCTGGCCGTTGGGCGCCGTGTAATAGCCGGCGACGGCGGGGATGTAGGCGCTCGGATCGAACTTGGCGCTACCCATCTTCATGACCTCGGCGACCGGCTTGATCGCGCCCTTGGCGGCCATCATGGTGGCGGTGCCGACCTCGTAGACCTGCAGGATGTCGGGCTGGTTGCCGGCGCGAAACGCCGCCATCGCGGCCGTGAGCGTCTCGCCGTAGGTGCCCTTGTAGGTGGGCACCACCTTGTAGTCCTTCTGGCTGGCATTGAAGTCCTTGGCCAGGTCGTTTACCCATTCCCCGAGCGGCCCGCTCATGGCGTGCCACCACTGGATTTCAGTCTGGGCGTGCGCGGGCACGGTCAGGCCCAGGGACAGGACGGCGGCGCCCGCCAGCGCCAGGTGCTTCAATTGCATGGATGCTCCTCAGGTCGGTCGGTTCGGGATCATGGCGTGCACGCCAGGCGCACACGCGAATCCTGCGGTTTTCGCACAGCTTGGGCCGGATGGGCACTCGGGATAACCCGTTCACGCGGCGGCAGGCCGGGCGGCGCGGCGAGCGTGCCCAGGCGCTCGCGGTTGTTGCAGTGCAAAATACGGGGTTTTTCGGCGTTTGCTGCGCACTGCAGCCCGGTGCCGCGGGTGCGCGCCGGGTCACTTCCCACCCATCACCATGCCCAAGACTTCGCTGGACAAGAGCAAGATCAAGTTCCTGCTGCTCGAGAACATCCACCCCCATGCGCAGGAGGTGCTGCGCGCCGCCGGCTACGAGCAGATCGAGTCGATCGCCACGGCGCTGGAGGGCGAGGAACTCAAGAAGAAGCTGGCCGACGTGCATTTCGTCGGCATCCGCTCGCGCACCCAGCTCACGGCCGAGGTGCTGGCGCACGCCCCCAAGCTGGCGGCGATCGGGGCGTTCTGCATCGGCACCAACCAGATCGACCTGGACGCGGCGCGCGCACGCGGTGTCGCCGTCTTCAACGCGCCGTATTCCAACACCCGTTCGGTGGCGGAGCTGGTGCTGGCCGAGGCGATCCTGCTGCTGCGCGGCATTCCGGCGCGCAATGCGGCGGCGCACCGGGGGGGCTGGCTCAAGAGCGCCGATGGCGCGCACGAGGCGCGCGGCAAGACGCTGGGCATCGTCGGCTACGGCGCCATCGGCAGCCAGCTCTCGGTGCTGGCCGAAAGCCTGGGCATGCACGTGATCTTCTATGACGTGGTGAGCAAGCTGCCGCTGGGCAATGCACACCAGGTGCACAGCCTGCAGCAACTGCTGCGCGAGGCCGACGTGGTGAGCCTGCACGTGCCCCAACTGCCGTCGACGCAGTGGATGATCGGCGCGCAGGAGATTGCCGCGCTCAAGCCCGGCGCGATCCTGATCAACGCCTCGCGCGGCACCGTGGTCGAGATCGATCCGCTGGCCGAGGCCGTGCGCAGCGGTCGGCTGGCGGGCGCCGCGGTCGACGTGTTCCCGGTCGAGCCCAAGAGCAACAAGGATGAGTTCGTCTCGCCGCTGCGCGGCCTGGACAACGTCATCCTGACGCCGCACATCGGCGGTTCGACCATGGAGGCGCAGGCCAACATCGGACTGGAAGTGGCGGAGAAGCTGGTCAAGTACAGCGACAACGGCAGTTCGATCACCTCGGTCAATTTTCCCGAGGTGGCGCTGCCGGCGCACCCGGGCAAGCACCGCATCCTGCACGTGCACCAGAACGTGCCGGGCGTGATGTCGGCCATCAACCACGTGTTCTCGGAAAATCACATCAACGTGGCGGCCCAGCACCTGCAGACCAACGAGGCGATCGGCTACGTGGTGATCGATCTCGACGCCGCCTCGTCCGACCTCGCGCTCGAGCGCCTGTCGCAGATCCCGGGCACGATCCGCTGCCGGGTGCTGTTTTAGCAGAGCGACGCGGGGCCAGTCCCTCGCACGCTGCGCATCCCTGCCTGGGGCGGCCTGCGGCGCTGCAGATGCGCGCAATGGCTGCGGCTGTTGTGGTGCACTGCCGTTGCGGGGCGCGGGCCCGCCAGAGTCAGGCCCTCGTCGTGTCGTCCGGCGCTGCGCAGGCTGCGTTGGCGCTGCGGCACGCAGCCTTGCGTCCCATCCCCATGTGCGGCGCGCCGCAGCACGAGAACTTGTGCTGCGTTGCCTCGGGGCGCACCAGCGTCCCAGGCACCGGTCCCTTCTTGCCTCGCCTCCACCCGGGGGCTGGCGGGATGGTTGCCCCGGACCTGAAGGCCGGCCGATTCAGGTTCCGGCGGATGTGAGTCGCTGTTGCGGATTGCCGCGGCTCGTCCGGCGGCTGCCACGGCGGGCCATCAGACAATCAAGCCTACGAAAATTACGTTACATCGATGTTTCGGTGTAATGATGTTTTACTAATTAATCCGACACGGCCGAATCCACTCTGGCTACTATTTTGTCGTTCAGGCGACAATTTTCGGGGCCGGCGCGAGACACACGGCGTTTGGGAACTGGCCCTGGTTCTGGTGGGCCCAGCAACTGTCAGCGGCCGCGTACGGAAGCTGGATGGGGCGAAATCCAGCCACGGCGGTGCGTCGAGAACTGGCGGCACCGGACACTGCAGAAACAAGTCCGCGTCCGATTGGGCGGCAGGCGCAACAAGACCAACGGAGTCGACGACCCGAGCGATCCATTCACTGTCCGATTCATCAACGTGCGCCACACGCACAGCAAGGAGCGAACCATGCCCGTGGCTTTGGACTACCCCGGCGTCTACATTGAAGAAATGGCCAGTGGCGTGCGCACGATCGTCGGGGTGGCGACGTCGGTGGCCGCGTTCGTGGGTTTCACGCGCAAGGGCGTGCCCGACAAGGCGGCGCCGGTCACCAGCTTCGGTGATTTCGAGCGCGGCTACGGTGGGCTCGACCGCGACAGTCCGGTCTCCTATGCGGTGCGGCAATTCTTTGCCAACGGCGGCACGCAGGCCATCGTCGTGCGCGTCGCCACCGGTTACGCCTCGGCCGCGTGGACGCTGCAGGACAGCGCGCCGGCCGCGGTGCTGGACGTCAGGGCGGCAAGCCCGGGAGCCTGGGGCAATGACCTGCGCGTCAGCGTGGATCGCACGGGCGCGCGCAATCCCGATGCCGAGTTCAATCTCGTCATCCTGCAGTTGCAGGCCGATGGCGTGACGCTGGCGCCGGTGGAGACGCACCGCAACCTGAACCTGAACCCGGCGTCGCCGCGGTACGTCGAGTCGGTGGTGAACAGTGCGTCGCAGCGGGTCACCGTACAGCGCAGGGCGGGGCTCACGTTCAACCAGCCGGGGTTTGCGGTCAGCACCTCGGTGGTGTTCCCGCTCACCGCCACCGACATGGTGATCGCGGGCGTTGCCAACGGCAACACGCCGTTCAGGCTGACGCTGACCGGGTCGGCGCCCAACAACATCGCCGCCCTGGTGGCCGCGGTGAACGCGGCGATCGGCGTGGCGGGGCTGGGCGCCGTCCTGCAGGCATCCGATTCGGGCGCCGACGGCGGCGCGGGCAGCGGCTTTCTCCGGCTTGGCTCGCTGGTCAATGGCGAGGCGTCGAGCGTGGTGGTGGCCGGCGGCGCGTTCGGCGGCTTGTCGGCCAGCATCCACCTGGGCCTGGCCAACGGTGGACGCGAGTTCACCGGCAACGCCCAGCACCGCCCGGCCAACGTGAGCAACGCGGTGCCGGACACCAAGGGCGTCGATGGCTCCCGCGCTGGCCCCGGCGAGATCGTGGGCAGCCCCGCGGCCAAGAGCGGCATGTACGCGCTGCTCGACGTGGACCTCTTCAACATCCTGTGTATTCCCGAAACCTTCGACATGACGGACCTCCAGGCCGCCGCCGTCATTCCCGCGGCGATTGACCTGTGCGAGAAGCGTCGTGCCTTCTACATCGTCGACGCGCCATCGACCAAGACGCTCGGCAACATCGTCACCTGGGTCAACGGCCCGAACGGCGTGACGCGATCGCGCAATGCGGCGGTGTACTTCCCGGCTCTTTCGCTGGCCGACCCGCTCGACGAACTGCGCCCGCGCGTCATGGCGCCCTCCGGCACTGTTGCTGGCATATACGCACGCACAGACGCCAACCGTGGCGTGTGGAAGGCGCCTGCGGGGACCGATGCGACGCTCAACGGCGTGCTCGACCTGACGCTGCCGATCAGCGATGCCGAAAATGGCCAGATCAACCCCCAGGGCGTGAACGCGCTGCGCAGCTTTCCTGCCTACGGGCGCGTGGTCTGGGGCGCGCGCACGCTCAAGGGTTCGGATGCGCAGGTTGACGAATACAAGTACGTGCCGGTGCGCCGCCTCGCGCTGTTCCTGGAAGAAAGCCTGTACCGCAGCACGCAGTGGGTGGTGTTCGAGCCCAACGACGAGCCCCTGTGGGCGCAGATCCGCCTGAACATCGGCGCCTTCCTGCAGGGGCTGTTCCGCCAGGGTGCGTTCCAGGGCCGCTCGCCGCGCGAAGCGTACTTCGTCAAGTGCGATCGCGAGACCACGACGCAAAACGACATCAACCTGGGCATCGTCAACATCCTGGTCGGCTTCGCGCCGCTCAAGCCGGCCGAATTCGTGGTGCTCAAGCTGCAGCAGATCGCGGGCGACATCCCGACCTGACCAGCAGATGACCGAAACCCGATCGAAGGAGACCGCTCATGGCCCAGTTTTCCGTCAATCCGCAGCGCTTCGACCCCTACAAGAATTTCAAGTTTCGGGTCAAGTGGGATGGTCGCTTTGTCGCCGGCGTGAGCAAGGTGTCGGCGCTCAAGCGCAGCACCGAGGTGGTGGAGCACCGCGAGGGCGGCGATCCTTCCACCGGCCGCAAGTCGCCGGGGCGCACCAAGTACGAGGCCATCACGCTGGAGCGCGGCGTCACGCACGACACCGAATTCGAGAAGTGGGCCAACAAGGTGTGGAACTTCGGCTCCGGCCTGGGCGCCGAGACTTCGCTCCAGGATTTTCGCAAGGACCTGATGCTGGAGGTCTACAACGAGGCCGGACAACTGGTGCTGGCCTACAAGATCTTTCGCTGCTGGGTGTCCGAGTTCCAGGCCCTGCCTGATCTCGACGCCAACGCCAACGCGATCGCGATCCAGCACGTCAAGCTGGAAAACGAGGGCTGGGAGCGTGACTACGACGTGACGGAACCCACCGAGCCCAGCTTCACCGAGCCGGCCTGAATCACGCGAGGGGCGAGCGGCCATGAACGACGCCTTCGCGGTCACCGGCGCGGCAGGCGTATTGCTCGCGCTGTGGGAGCGCGCCGCCGGCGTGGCGCCCGCCGATCGCGATGATGCCCTGCTGGCCGCGGCCGCGGCCGAGGGCGATCCGCCCACCTCGCTGGGCGCGCGCAACGCTGCGCTGATGGGCTTGCGCTCGCGCCTGTTCGGCCGGGTGCAGCCGCTGCGCTGCAATTGCCCGCATTGTGGTGCCGTGTCGGAGTTCCCGATCGACTGTGACGCGCTGGCGCAAGCCCTGCAACCCGCGTCCGAGGCGGCGCGCATGCACCAGATGGAGGCCGCGGGCTGGCGCGTCGAATTCCGCCTGCCGAACGCCACCGACGTGCGAGTGGTGTCGGAGCACGCACGCGACGAAGAGGAATTCGTGCTGGCACTGCTGCAGCGGTGTGTGTCGCGCTGCGAGCGCGACGATGGCGCGACCTGCGCACCGCAGGAATTGCCGGCAGCCGTGGCCGAAGCGCTGTCCCGGCGCATGGAGGCGCTCGAGGGCGGCGCCAGCGTGAGCTTCGAGCTTCACTGCCCGGAATGCGCGCTGTCGTGGGCGGCGTTCATGGACGTGGGCGCCGTGTTGTGGAGCGAGCTGCAGTCGCGCGCCGAGCGCCTGCTGCTCGATGTCGACGTGCTGGCGCGCGCCTATGGCTGGAGCGAAGCGCAGGTGCTGGCGCTGAGCCCGACGCGGCGCGCGGCCTACCTGCAACTCGTGGGAGCCGGGTGATGGAGCGACCGGTCTGTTCCGCCGCATCGTTGCCGTTCCTGGCGCGGCTGGCGCCGAGCGCGCGTGCCGCGGCGCCCGGCGTGCATGCCGCGTTGCCATCGCGCTTCGCGGCCAGCGGGGCACCGGAACCCTTGGTCGAACAGGTGTCGGAGATTCCGGCCGACACGCAGTCCCGGACATCGCGGCAGCGCCCGGATGCTGCCACGCCGCGAACGACGATGCACTTGGCCGGCGTTCCCTCCAGTCCGCTGGTCCGGCGCTCCGCGGTGGACGCGCGAGAACGCCCATTCCGGCCCGCTGTTCCAGGGGCGGCAGGGGCCCCGGGGGCGGTCCCGGAGGCGGCCGCGCAGCGCCAGACGAGCAGTGCGGCGCGCGGCGCCGTGGGCGCCATCGGCTCCCCGTCACTCGAACCACCGCGCCACATGGCCGAATCGGTCGGGTCCACGCAGCATGGGTCTCCGCGGCCCGCGTTTCGGCCGGTCGCGGAGGCGAGCCCGCCGGTCCATCGGGTGCTGCCTCCCGCCGAGGCGCGTGCCGATCCCGGCGTCCGCGCGCCGCTGCGTGAAACCGTGGTGGCGCAACGTATCGCCCCACAGCGCGCTGCCGATGCGCCAACCGTGGTGCACGTCACGATCGACCGGGTCGACGTGCGCGTGCCGTCGCCGCAGCCGGTCGAGCCGCGCGTCGAATCCCGGCGCCGCAGCCCGTCCACCGTATCGCTCGGTGACTATCTGCGCCAGCGTGAACGATCGTCGGGCGGAGGCACGCCATGAGCTCACCGCTGGCCATCGGCGCCGTCAGCGCGGTGCTGCGCAACCTGCTCGACAACGGACTGGTCGAAGCCGGTGCGGCCATCGGCACCACCGTCAACGTGAGCGCGGTCGCGCCCGACACGATCAATCTCGACAACGCGGAGGAACCGCCCCGGCTCAACCTGTTTCTCCACCAGGTCACGCCCAACCCAGGCTGGCGCAACGTCGAATTGCCCTCGCGCAGCGCCGTCTCGGGCGAGCGGCTCACCAACGCGCCGCTCGCGCTCGACCTGCATTACCTGCTCACCGCTTACGCGCGCGCCGACTTCCAGGCCGAAATCCTGCTCGGCTACGCCATGCACCTGCTGCACGAACGGCCGGTGCTCGATCGCGCGGCGATCCGCCGCGCGCTCAACCCCAGTCCGCTGGACGTGAGCATGCTGCCGCCGGCGTTCCAGGCGGTCGCGGCCAGCGATCTGGCCGACCAGGTGGAACTGCTCAAGGTGACGCCCGCGGCCATGACCAGCGACGAAATGTCCAGACTGTGGTCGGCCATCCAGACCCACTACCGGCCCTCGACCGCGTACTCCGTGTCGGTGGTGCTGATCGAGGGCCGCAAGCCCGGTGTCAGGGCGCTGCCGGTGCTCTCGCGCGGACCGATCGATCCGCTCACCCACCGCGACCGTGGCGTGGTGGTCAACGCCGACCTGCTGCCGCCGTTGCCGACGCTGTTCACGGCCGAACCGCAGCACCAGCAAAGCGGTGCGCGGCTGGGCGAGCCGGTCACGATCACGGGCGTGCGCCTGGCCGGCAGTGGCCATCGGGTGCGGCTCACGCACCGGCTCGTCACCACGCCGATGGAAATCGTGCCGTCCAGCCCCGACGCCGCGGGCACGACGCTGGATTTCACGCTGCCGGACGACGTTGCCGCGCAGTCTGCCTACCCTGCCGGCCAATGGTCGCTCACCGTGCGCTTCACGCCGGCCGGCGAGACCGACCCGCGCGAAACCAACGCGGTTCCCCTGCTGCTGGCGCCGGCGCCGGTGATCACCGCCGACGCACCCTTGGGCCTGCCGGCGGCCAGCATCGTGCGCGGCGGCGTGCCGCCGCGGGTGACGGTGACGCTCTTCGCGCGGCCGCAGGTGCGGCCGCAGCAGCGCGCGACGCTGATGCTCGATGGCACCGAATCGGTTGCCGGGCCGCGCCTGGCGGCGACCGACCCGATGGTGTTCGAGTTCCCGAACAGTGTCGCGAGCGGCCCGCATTGGCTGCGCCTGCGCGTGGATGGCACCGACAGCGTGCTGCTCGACCGCAGCGGCGCGGCGCCAGTGTTCGATCCGACGCAGCAAGTGACGGTGCCCTGATGAACGCCCGTGCCGATGCTTCCCTGTCCGTGCCTTCCTGGGCCGAGCGCAACCGCCAATGGCTGGCGGATGCGTTCGCGCGCCTGCGCCTGCGTCTTGCATCGTCAGCGCTGGATTTGCCGGTGCCCGACACGCTCGAAGACCAGGAGCCGTCGGATTTCAGCCCTGCGCTGTTGCATTGCGCGCGAGTCTTCGCCCTCACGCCCTTTGAACGCGAGTTGCTGTTGCTCGCAGCGGGTGTCGAGCTCGACGCCGGTGTGCGCGAGGCCTGGCTCCAGCGCAGTGGCAGCCGCAGTCCGCGCCCCAACTTCGAGCTGGCATTGGAGTTGCTGACCCAGCCGCACTGGGACGCCCTGTCGCCACGCGCGCCACTGCGTCACTGGCGCTTGCTGGAGCCAGAGGCCGGAGCGCTCCCGACGCAGGCGGCCTTGCGCATCGATGAGCGGATGCTGCATTTCATCATCGGTGTCGCGGCCGACGATGTGCGCCTGCTGGGCGTGGCGCGCCGCATCGACCTGGTTCCTCCGCGGGCCGTGGATGCGACCGACCAGGCGCTGCTCGAGCGCATCGTCCTGGCGCTGAGCTGCGCCGATCTGCGCCGGCCTCTGGTCGCGTTGCACAGCGAAACCGGGGATGCGGCCGCACAGCGCGAATTTGCACTTGCCGCCGCCGCACGCTTCGGTACGACTATCCTGTGGATCCAGGCGCGCGACCTGCCGGCCGACTCTGCTGTGCTGGCCGCGACAGCCCGCCGCGTCGACCGCGAGCTCGCGCTGATTGGTGCGCTGCCGGTTCTGGCGCCCGACAGCCCGAACGCCGACGCCACCGCACGCGCCTTCGTCGGACATCTGCAGAGCGCGCTGCTGTGGCTCGGCCCGCCGGACCCGGCGCTGGCCGGCCAGCCGGATCCGCGCCGCGTCCTGCGTTTTGACCTGCCGGCCCCTGATGCCGTGCGGACCCGCGCCGCCCTGGTGGCCCACTGGCGCAACCGGGCCGGCCACGATGCTGTGGATGACGGGCAACTGGAGGCGGCGCTGGCGTGCGCGGCCACGCAGTTTCGGCTCAGCCCCGCCGCCGCTGACAGCCTGATCGCACGTCTCGATGCCATGGACCCGGCGCAGCGCGCACCGGCCGTGTGGGGGGCTGCGCGCGAGGCGGCGCGCGGCGGGCTGGACGCGCTTGCCCTGCGCCTGCCCACGGTCGCCTGCTTCGATGACCTCGTGCTGCCCGAGGCGCTACTCGTCACCCTGCGAGGCATCGCCGGCGAGTTGCGCCACCGTGAGCTCGTGTACCGTGAATGGGGCTTCGGCGAGCGGCATCCGCGCGGCCAGGGCCTGACCGCCCTGTTCGCTGGTGAGTCCGGCACCGGCAAGACCATGGCGGCCGAGGCCATCGCCGCCGAGGCCGGGCTGGATCTCTATCAGGTGGACCTGGCCACGCTGGTCAGCAAGTACATCGGCGAGACCGAGAAGAACCTGAAGAAGCTGTTCAACGCCGCAGAAAGCAGCGGCGCGGTGCTGCTGTTCGACGAGGCTGACGCGCTGTTTGGCAAGCGCAGTGAGGTGCGCGATAGCCACGACCGCTACGGCAACATCGAGGTTTCCTACCTGCTGCAGCGGGTGGAAGCCTATCGCGGCCTGGCGATCCTCACCACCAACATGAAGAGCGCGCTGGACCGGGCGTTCCTGCGCCGCATCCGCTTCGTGCTGCAGTTCCCCTTTCCCGACGCGATGGCGCGCGCCCGGATCTGGCGCCAGGTCTTTCCACTCGCCGCCCCGTTGGCGACACTGGACTTCGAGCGCCTCGGGCGCCTGCCGCTGGCTGGCGGCAGCATTCGCAGCATCGCGCTGGGTGCGGCCTTTATCGCGGCGGCCGGCAGCGGCCGCATTGACGCCGTGGCGGTCGCGCAGGCTGTGCGCGCCGAATTCGCCAAGCTCGAGCGCCAGCCGGGCGACGCGCTGCTGGAGGCGCTGGGATGAAACCGCCAACGATCCGCGTGCACATCGGCCGCGTGGTCTGGAAAGGCGGCGCCCGGCCGCCCGCGGGCCGGCTTGAACAAGCCATCGAAGCCGCGATCGTGCAGCGCTGCAGCGACAGGCCGGCGTTCCGGCCGAGCGGTGCGAACGCCATCGAGGCCGCCGCGCAGGCCATCGCGCAGGCCGTCCACGAGCGGTGGATCCGTGATGGAGGAGGTGCTCGATGAAGCACGCCACTGTCGTCCCACCAGCCACGACGGACAGCGCCCAGGCTTACGTACGCCTGCAGCGCCGCTGCGCCTGCGGGTCCGGTGCGAAAGAAAATCAATGCGAGGAGTGCCATGCCAAGGCCGCGGGATTGCAGGCCAAGCTCGCCATCGGAGCCGCCGACGACGCTTTCGAACGCGAGGCCGATGCGATCGCGGCGCGCGTGATGTCCGGCGGCACGGGTGCGGCCTCCACGGCCCCGTTGGCCGTGCAGCGCGTTGCGCGTCGGCCGTCAGCCGCCGGTCCGGTGGAGATGGCGCCAGCGCAAGTCGAGCAGGTGATTGCCTCGGCTGGCCAGCCGCTGGACGATCGCACGCGCGCCTTCTTCGAGCCGCGCTTCGGCCACGACTTCCGCCGGGTGCGCATTCATGGCGATTCGGCCGCCGCCCGCTCGGCGGCGCAGGTGCGCGCGCGCGCCTACACCGTGGGCGAGCACGTGGTCTTCGGCAGTGGCCAGTACGCGCCGAACTCCGTGGCTGGCCGTGCATTGCTGGCTCATGAGCTGACGCACGTGCTGCAGCAACGCTCGGTGGTGCAGCGCCGCTCGATCATGGGCGAGCCGAGAGCGGAGGGCCTCCGAAAGGGAGAAGATGAGGACGCGCGGGAACATGCGGCCGCCACGGTCCAGCGCAGTCGGTTGTGGTTGCAGCGCCTCGATTGGGACGATTTTCCGGGAGGGTGGCCGGAGAAGGACGAGGCCGAGGCCATCCGCACGCAGGACCGTCTGGTGCGCGAATGCCTGAAGAGCGCGCCGGCGGACAAGGCCGAATGCGATCCTGACCGTGCACTGGACTGGACCGATTTCGCCGACCGCAACGTTCGCAGCGGCTTCAGCGCCCAGACTAGTTCGGACCTGCGCGAGCGGGAGATCAACATCGCCGACCGGCGCTGCAAGCCGCCGTGGGCGCCGGCCGACCAGCCGGCCCGCGGTGTGCAGGCGTTCTTCGATCCCGCTGGCTCGTGGGTGCGCAGGGAAGCGGGTCGCCAGGCGGGGGACCCTGCGGTGAACGGCTGCGCGACCATCGCGAGCGATTGCCGCGCGGACTTTGCGCGCGGCAACACCGGCTTTCGCATGGACCCCGGGCCAGTTCCTGGATGTGCGGCCAGCGTGCGCGCCGCCGGGACGCGCGCGACGACCGCGGACGAGTGCACTACCGTGGTCGGCGCCGACTGCAACGCCACTCGCCTCGCGGAGTCGGCGCGGCTGCTGAACCACGAGCAATGGCATTTCAAGCTGACCTGCGAGATGGCGAAGAAGGCCAACGCGATGCTCGCCACCACGCCCGATTTCGACGCGCTGCTTGCAGCCGCACGGCGCACGCTCAACGCACAACAGCGTCTCTACGACAACCAGACCAATCACGGCTGCAACGCCGGGGCGCAGTCGAGGTGGCAGGCCGACATCTCCGCCGGCCTGCCGGCCGTCACCATCACCGTTCAGGCTCCAGCAGCACCTCGGAGGCGCCGATGACTCTCGCGAATTCTCCCCCGCTGATCAAGGGCGGCCTCGTCGTGCTGGCCCCCGGCGGCGGCCCGGTGCGGCGCACCATCGCGCTGCAGTACAACCCCGAGACGCTGTCGCGCAGCTACCAGGTGCAGGGCGTGGGCGGCGATGGCGGCGGCGAGCGCGCGCAGCCGTTTCGCCTCAAGGGCCCGGCGATCGAGACCTTCAAGCTCGAGGCCGAGATCGACGCCGCCGACCAGCTCGAGTTTCCCGGCGACCATCCGCAGGTGGTGGCGCACGGCATCGCGCCGCAGCTCGCGATCCTGGAAACGCTGGTCAACCCGAGCGTCGACGAAATGCTCCAGGTGGCGGCGCGAAGCGAGGGAGGCACGCTGGAAATCCTGCCGCCCGAGGCGCCGCTGGTGCTGTTCGTGTGGGGCAAGGATCGCGTGGTGCCGGTGCGGGTGACGGATTTCTCGATCACCGAAGAAGCGTTCGACCCGGCGCTCAATCCGCTGCGCGCCAAGGTATCGCTGGGGCTGCGCGCGATGAGCACCGACGACCTCGGCTTTCGCCACAAGGGCGGGACGATGTTCATCAGCCACCTGCGCACGCGGGAGGCACTTGCGGGCAAGGCCGGCGGCGCCACGCTGGCGGCGCTGGGCGTGGGCAACCTGCCATGACCGGAGCACGAACATGACCACCGACCCGGTGCAACTGCTGATCGACGCCGGTGCGATCCCCTCCAGCCCCTTCGGCCCCGACAGCCGCTACCACGGCGTGCCGCTGGGGCGCCATCTGCGCGGCCCCGGCGATCCCGGCGTGGCCTACGTGCTGCGGCGCTTCGTTCCGCGGCGGCGCGACATCGCCATCGTCGCCGAGCACATTGTCGCCGGCGGCGAGCGGCCCGAGCTGCTGGCGGCACAGACGCTGGGCGATGCCGAGCTGTACTGGCGACTTGCCGACGCCAACGCGGTGATCGACCCGTTCGAGCTGACCGACACGCTGGGGCGGCGGGTGGCGATCCCGCTGCCGCCGGGAGCCTGAAAGGCCGAGCCATGGCGACCATCCAGGGCGGAGTCCAGCTATCGCTTCACATCGGCCCGGTGCCGATGGCGGCGCCGCGCGAGCTGGTCGAGTCGCTGGTGCACGCCAGGGTGGAAAGCGGCTCGGGTGACGTGCAAAGCGGCTTCGAGCTCACGTTCGAGCTGCCCGCGCGCTCGCCGCTGCGCACGCTGTTCCTGGTCACCGGTGGCGGCGCGGTGCCGCTGATCCGCGTGGTGCTGGTGGTCACGATCAATGGCCGCGCCGACTCGATCATCGACGGCGTCGCCACCCACGTCGAAACCCGGCCGGGCCAGGGGGGCGTGGCCAGGCTGGTGGTCAAGGGCAAGGACTTGTCGGCGCTGATGGACATCATCGAACTGCCGGGCATCCCGTATCCGGCGATGCCGCCATCGGGGCGCGTGCTGCTGTGCCTGGCCAAGTACGCGGCGCTGGGCGTGATCCCGATGGTGATCCCGAGCATCCTCGACATCCCGCCGCTGCCGATGCAGCAGGTTCCGCAGCAGCGCGGCAGCGACTATGCCTACATCAAACGCCTGGCCGGGGAGGCAGGCTACGTGTTTTATCTGGAGCCGGGACCGACGCCCGGCACCTCCAGGGCGTACTGGGGCCCCGAGATCCGCGTCGGTGCGGCGCAGCCGGCGCTGACCATGAACATGGACGCGCAGAGCAACGTGGAGCAGCTTTCGTTCAGCTTCGACAAGGAAGCCAGGGCGATGCCGATCGTCTTCTTCCAGGAGAGCGTGAGCAAGGCACCGATCCCGGTCCCGATCCCCGACGTCACGCCGCTGAACCCGCCGCTGGGCCTCGTGCCACCGCTGCCGCAGCACCTCGTGAAGCTCGCCGACACCGCGCACCTGGGGGCGGCGCAGGCCTTGATGAAGGGCCTGGCCTACGCCGGCCAGCACAGCGACTCGGTGTTCGGCCAGGGCTCGCTCGACGTCGCCCGCTACGGGCGCCTGCTCAAGTCACGCCAACTGGTCGGCGTGCGCGGGGCGGGACTGCCGTTCGACGGCCTGTATTACGTCAAGAGCGTGACGCACGAGATCGAGCGCGGCTCCTACAGGCAGGATTTTTCGCTGGTGCGCAACGGCCTGATTTCAACGCTTCCTTCGGTTCCGACATGAGCAGCGCACCCTTGTTTGGCAAGTACCGTGGCACGGTGGTCAACAACGTCGACCCGCTGCAGATCGGGCGCGTCCAGGTCATCGTTCCGGATGCCGCCGGCTTCGTGCCCGGCACCTGGGCCATGCCGTGCGTGCCGCTGGCCGGAATCAACAACGGCGTGTTCACGGTGCCGATCCCGGGCTCGGGCGTGTGGGTCGAGTTCGAGCGCGGCGACATCGACTACCCGATCTGGGTCGGCGGCTTCTGGGGCAGCGCGGCCGAGGTGCCGGTGCTGGCGCACCTCGTGCCTCCCGCCGTGCCCGGCATCACGCTGCAGACGCCGCTGAAGAACGGCCTGGTCATCAGCGATGTGCCAGGACCCACGGGCGGCATCCTGATCCAGACCGCCACCGGGGCCATGATTTCGGTCAGCGACGTCGGCATCGTCATCTCCAACGGCAAGGGCGCGGTGATCAACATGACCGGGCCGACCGTGGACGTCAACCTCGGCGCCTTGACGGTGATCTAGGAGGGATGAAATGCCTGGCCCTGTCCTTCATTTCGGCGCCACGGTGCTGTGCTCGCACGCCGGCCAGGCCACGCCGTCGGCGCCGTTTGCGCGCGTGCTGCTGTCGGGCCAGCCGGCGGTCACGCTGACCAGCCCCTATGCCATCGCCGGCTGCGCGCTCGCTGGCACGTCCACGCCACCCTGCGTCACCGGCCAATGGCTCACCGGATCAGCGCGCGTGCTGGCGGGCGGCGCGCCGCTGGCCACGATGGCCGGATCGTCCACCTGCGTGCCCACCGGCACGCCGATGGTTCCGGTGGCGGCGCAGACGCGGGTGCTGGCGACCTGAGCCGATGCGAGCGAATCCGCCATGGCCGACTTCCTCGACTTCCCCTACCGCTTCGACGGCCGCGGCCGCACCGGCGCGACCGATCGCGACGACCACATTCGCGACCTGATCGAACAGGTGCTGTTCACGACGCCGGGCGAACGCGTGATGCGCCCGGATTTCGGCAGCGGCCTGCTGGCGCTGGTGTTCGAGCCCAACAGCAGCGCGCTGGCCGCGACCACGCAGATGCTGGTGCAGGCGGCGCTGCAGCAGCATCTCGGCCATCTGATCGCCGTGCACGGCGTGGAGACTCTCGACGACGACGGAGCGCTGCGCGTGAACGTCCGCTACACGGTGCTGCTTGATCACAGCACGCAGAGCGCGAGCTTCACCGCGCGGGGGGGCAACCCATGAGCACGCGCTTTCAATGTTGCGACGCGCGCCGCCTGGAGGTGATCCGACAAGGCGGCAGCGACAATGCGATCGAGTTCATCGAGGTGCTGGACCAGGCGTCGCCACCCGGAGCGCCGCGCCAGCAGACGCTGTTCGTGCGCCTGCTGCGCAGCGGTTTCGCTCTCACACCGGACAATCTCAGGATCGATGGTGGCGAGCGCATTCCCACCGTCGGCGTGGCGTGGTGCGCGGCGGCCACCGCGCTGCCATCGCTGGCCGAGCCCGGCCTGGTCGATACCGTGGACGATCTGGCGCGCACCCTGGTGGTTCGCACCGACGGCAGCGGAGATCATTCGACCTACCGACTCTCGATTGTCGCCAACTCCGGCAGCGCCGAGCCGCCGGCAGGCTTCGATCCCAGGCTATCGAGCATCGCGTTTTCGTTCAAGGTCGAGTGCCGGTCGGACTTCGACTGCGCCCAGGCGCCGACTTGTCCGCCCGCCCCGAGCGTCCGGCCCGAGATCGATTACCTGGCCAAGGACTACCAGGGCCTGCGTCGTCTGATGCTCGACCGCATGAGCCTGCTGGTGCCCGGCTGGCAGGAGCGTTCTGCGGCCGACCTGGGCGTGGCGCTGGTCGAACTGCTGGCCTACGCCGCCGACAACCTCTCGTACCGCCAGGACGCCATCGCCAACGAAGCCTATCTCGGCACCGCGCGCCGGCGCATCTCGGTGCGTCGCCACGCACGGCTGGTCGACTACCGGATGCATGAAGGCTGCAACGCGCGCGCTTTCGTGCACTTCGACGTCTCGGGCCACGCCGTGGCGCTGCCCAGGGGCACGCGGCTGCTGACGCGCATCCCGGGGCTGGCCGTGGTGATCCCGCCCGCGAGCCCCGCGTTGCGCGGCGCCCTTGCCGCCGGCGCCCTGGTGTTCGAGACCGCGCACGACGCCACGCTCGATGAGGATCGCAACCAATTGCGCTTTTACACCTGGGGCGACCAGGGCTGCTGCCTGCCGCGCGGCAGCACCCGTGCGACGCTGCACACCCACGTGACGGGCCTGCAAGCGGGTGACTTCCTGCTGTTCGAGGAGGTGGCCAGCCCGACGACCTTCGCGGCCGAGGACGCCGACCACACCCATCGCTGGGCGGTGCGGCTGACGCAGGTGTACTTTGCCAGCGATCCGGCGGGCGGCCTGTTCGAGCAGCCGCCGGTCAACGCGGCGCGCGACGTGACCGAGATCGCCTGGGACGCCGCCGACGCGTTGCCGTTCCCGCTGTGCCTGTCAGTCACCGCACGGCCCGGCCTGGCGATCAGCGTCGCACGCGGCAACGTCGTGCTCGCCGACCACGGCCTGAGCATCGCGGATGAAGCGCTTGGCAGCGTGCCGCAGGCCACGCTGCAACTGGCCCCGACCGTTCCCAGCGGCAGTTGCGACCAATCCGAGCCCGAGCCGGTGCCGCCGCGCTATCGCCCGACGCTGGCGCAGGCGCCGCTCACGCACGGGTTTGCGCTGGACGAACTGCTGGCGGTGCCGATCGCGGACGATGAAGCCTGGTGGCCCGCGAGCGCGCTGCTCGCCATCGCCGCGCGCGAAGCCACGCCGCGCATCGCTTCGCTTGTCGGCACGCTGGGCGCGGTGGTTGAAGCCTGGACGCCGCGGCGCGACCTGCTGGAAAGCACCGGCGACGCAGCCGATTTCGTGGTCGAGGTCGATGACGATGGTATTGCCCGCCTGCGCTTTGGCGACGACGCCAATGGCAAGCGGCCCGATTCCGGTACCCGCTTCGTGGCCAGCTACCGCGTCGGCAACGGCGTTGCCGGCAACGTCGGCGCCGAGGCCATCGCCCACGTCGTGACACCGATGGTCGGCGCCTTCGACGCCGTGCGCAACCCCTTGGCGGCCGCCGGCGGCGTTGATCCGGAGGACGTCGAAGCGGTGCGCCGCGATGCGCCGCAGGCCTTTCTCACCCAGGAGCGGGCGGTCACGCCCGAGGACTACGCGGCCGCCGCCGAGCGCCGGCCCGAGGTGCAGCGCGCGGCGGCGAGCTTTCGCTGGACCGGCAGCTGGCATACCGTGTTCGTCACCGCGGACCGCTTCGGCGGCGGTGCGGTCGATGCGGGTTTCGCGGCCCGGCTGCGCCGGCACCTGGAGCGCTTTCGCATGGCGGGCTACGACCTCGAGGTGGACGGGCCGCGCTACGTGCCGCTCGAAGTGGCGCTGCACGTCTGCGTGAAACCCGGCTACTTCCGCGCCCAGGTGCTGCAGGCGGTGCAGCAGGTGCTGTCCAGCGACGTGCTGCCCGATGGCCGTCTGGGCGTGTTCCACCCGGACAACTTCAGCTTCGGCCAGCCGGTGTACCTGAGCCGCATCGTCGCAGCGGCGCAGGCGGTGGAAGGTGTCGAGGCGGTGCGACCCGAGGTGTTCCAGCGCATGGTCGACCCCGACCCGACCACGCTCGCGAGCGGCGTCATTGCCGTCGACCGGCTCGAGATCGCGCAACTGGCCAACAACCCCAACTTCCGCGATCGCGGAACCATGCAGCTCCGCGCAGGAGGTGGCCAATGAGCCCGCCCGTCCCGGACCTGAAGCCGCAGCTGGCGCCGCAACCGCCCGGCAGCGAGGCCTGCGGCTGCTGCGATGGCATCGCCGCGCAAACGCCTCGGGGCGTGGCCAATCGTGGCGGGCTGTCGGCGATTGCGTACCGCATCGGCGACTGGGCGCAGTTTCGCGCCAGCCTGCACGCGGCGCTGTCCTCGTCGCGCTTTGCGCCGCTGGCGCGTCTGCGCACGCGCGAAGATGACGATTTCACGATGGCGCTGATCGATGCGTTCGCCTGCACGGCCGACGTGCTGACGTTCTATCAGGAGCGCATCGCCAGCGAGTCGTACCTGCGCAGCGCGCTCGAACGCGTATCGGTGCAGGAGCTGGGCAAGCTGATCGGCTACCGCCTGCGTCCCGGCGTCGCGGCCGAAACCTGGCTGGCGTTCGCGCTTGAAACACCTCCGACGGCGCCGCCAGCGCTGCCGCCCGAGCCCGGCAACTTCGTCACCGGCGTGCCCGAGCGCCTGAGCCTCGACGCCGGGCTCAAGGTGCAAAGCGTCCCAGGTCCGGGCGAAAAGCCGCAGACCTTCGAGACCGTCGAGGCGCTGGCCGAGGCACGCCCGGCGTGGAACAGCATGCGGCCGTGGCTGACCGAAGCCATCAAGCCCCGCCGGGGCGACACCTTCACCTATGTCGCCGGCGTGCGCAGCAACCTCAAGCCTGGCGACGCACTGCTGATCCTGGGCGATGAATACCTCGCCGACCCGAACAACGACAACTGGGACTTGCGCATCGTCGAACGCATCGAACTGCAGCCCGAAGCTGACCGTACCCGGGTGCAGTGGCAGCGCGGGCTGGGCTCGATCAGCCCGTTCGGTCACCCCAGCACGCAGAATCCGCAGATCCACGTCCTGCGCAAGCGCGCCGCCGCCTTCGGCCACAACGCGCCGATGTGGGGCAGCATGTCGACCGACTTCCGCGGGAACTACCCTGGCGGGAAAGACTCGAGCGGCCATCTGGTCGGCGAATGGCCGAACTTCGTGCTTTCGCCCGCGGGCGCGACGGCGGATGGCGGTTACCTGGATACCGACGTGGCCTATCCCGAGGTGGGCAACGGCAGCTACGTGGTGCTCGCCAAGGGCGGATTCAACTATCCCGCCGAGCCGGCGCCGCGCGGCACCTGCGTCGAGCTGTATCGGGTGGCCAATGTGGCCGAGGTGTCGCGCGCGGAGTTTGCGCTGTCGGGCAAGGTGAGCCGCCTGCGGCTGCGCGGCGAGAACTACGCGGCGCAGTTCCAGAAGCGTGTGCGCGAGACCGTGGTGTTTGCGCAATCCGAAGCGCTCGCCTTTGCCGACTATCCCGTTGCCACCGAGATCGGCGGCAATCGCGTCCCGGTTGCGGTCGGTGCGGATGGCCTGCTCGCTGGCCGCCGCCTGATCGTGCGTGGTGCGCGCGCCAGCGACGGGCAGGCCGTGGTGGTGCAGGCGACGCTGGTCCAGGCGCACGCGCTGGGCACCATGCGCTGCGAGCTCGAAATCGCACCACCGCTGCCGGCACCGCTGGCGCGCGCCAGCGTGGTCGTGCATGCCAACGTGGTGCTGGCTTCGCACGGCGAGTCGGTGGCCCAGGTGCTCGGGAGCGGCGACGCGAGCCAGGCGTTCCAGCGCTTCGAGCTCAAGCAGTTGCCGCTGAGCTTTCGCAGCGCCGACAACGCGCTCGGCGCCGCGGCCGAGCTCACGGTGCGCGTGGGCGACATCGCCTGGCACGAACGCGCGACGATGCACGGCGCCGCGGCCACCGAACGCGCCTACACGGTCGAAACCGACGAGCAGGGCCGTCGGTTCGTGATGTTCGGCGATGGCAGGAGCGGCGCGCGCCCGATCACCGGGACCCATAACGTACGCGCCAGCTATCGCAAGGGACTGGGCGTCGAGGGCAACGTTCGCGCCGACCAGCTGACGCAGCTGATGAGCCGGCCGCTCGGGCTCAAGAGCGTGAGCAATCCGTTGGCGGCGCAGGGCGGCACCGACCCCGACACGCCGGGGGCTGCGCGCCGTGCCATGCCGCTGTTCACGCGCACCTTGGGCCGGGCGGTGTCGCTGCTCGACTACGAAGACTTCGCGCGCGCCTTCAGCGGCGTCGCCAAGGCGCAGGCGCAGGTGCTCGACCTGCCCGCGGGCAAGACGGTGGCGATCACCATCGCGGGGCCGGGCGGCCAGGCGCTGACCGCGGCCAGTCCGGTGTGGCAGCACCTGCTGGACGCGCTGAAAACCCACGGCGACCCCTTAGTGGCGGTGCGACTGCTGGCGTATCAGGCCAGCCTCTTCCGTGTCGGGCTCAGGGTCCGGCGCGACCCGGACTACGCCCTCGACACCGTGCTCGGCGCGGTCGAAGCCGCGCTGCGAACGCGCTTTGCCTTCGACGCGCGCGAGCTGGCGCAGCCGGTGCAGCAGTCCGAAGTGATCGCCGTGGCGCAGGCCGTGCCCGGCGTGATCGCGGTCGAGCTGACACGGCTTTACGGCGGCACCCGGCCGCCGGCGCAGACGCAGGTGTCCAGGCAGTTGCGGCTGCTGGCATCGCGCATGCGGGTCCAGGGTGACGCGGCCTGGCCGGCCGAGCTGCTCACGCTCGATCCCGGTCCGTTCGACCGGCTGGAGGAAATGACATGAGCAGCCTCACCGCCGATCGACTCTACGCGTTGCTGCCTGCCGTCTATCGCCAGCGCGACGCCGAGCGGGGCGGGCCGCTGCGCGCGCTGCTGGCCGCGTTCGCGCAGGAGTTCGCCGCGCTGGAAGAAAACCTCGAACAACTCTACGACGATCAGTTCATCGAGACCTGCGCCCCCTGGGTCGCCCCCTACATCGGCGACCTCATCGGCTACCGGCCGCTGCACGGCGTGTCGCCACGCGTTGCGTCGCCGCGCGCCGAGATCGGACACACGATCGCGTTCCGGCGCCGCAAGGGCACGGCACTGATGCTCGAGGAACTGGCGCAGGACCTGACCGACTGGCCTGCGCGCGCGGTGGAGTTCTTCGAGCAGCTCGCGACCACGCAGTACATGAAGCACCTGCGCCTGCATGCGCCGGCGACGGCTGATCTGCGTCGCCCGCGCGCGCTGCTGGAGCGGGGCGGCGCGTTCAACCGGCTCGCGCACACGGCCGAGATGCGTCGGTCCGAAGCCGGATCGGGCAGGTACAACATCCCGAACGTCGGCATTTTCCTGTGGCGGCTGCTGGCGCTGCGGCTGAGCCTCGTGCCGCTCACGCCCGACGCCGGCGATGCCAGCGGTCGCAAGTTCCGGGTCAACCCGCTGGGCGCCGACCTGCGACTGTTTCGCCGCGCGCGGACCGAGGATGACATCAGCCACCTGGCCGAGCCGGTCAACGTGCCACAGCCGCTCACGGTGCGGCTGATGGCGCTGGCCGTGCGCGCCGCGCAGGCCAGCGCAGTGCCCGCGCCCGACGCGCGGCTGGACGACGACTACGGTCCGGGCGAAAGCATCGCCCTGTTCAAGCCCGGCAACCCGCCAACGCCGTTGTCGGTGACCCAGGTGCGCGTGTGCGACCTGCGCGACCTCGTCGATGCCGGCGGCAACGTGATCGGCTGGAATCACGAAGATGGCGTGCCCGCCGGCACCATCGGCATCGACCCCGAGCGCGGGCGCGTCCTTCTGGGGGCGGCCGCCGACGGCCCGCTGCTGGCCACCTTCCACCATGGCCAGGCGCGTGCGATCGGCGGCGGCGAGTACCAGCGCATGTTCGAAGGTGCCGATCTGGCCGCGCAGCGCGCGGTGGAACAGGGCAACCCCCTGCAGCCGCAGCTCGACGCCATTGCCGGCGGAGGGCGGCTGGTGATCCAGGACAGCCGCACCTATGCACAGACGCCCGTGTTCAAGGTCGACGCGGTGCTCACGCCGGGCGCGCCGGGGCTCACGGTGGTGGTGGCGGCGGCCAATCCGGCCCGGCCGCTCGTGGCGGCCAGCGCGACGGTGATGCTGGCCATCGGCGCGCGCGGCCGGCTGGTGATCGACGGGTTGGTGTTCAGCGGAGGCCTGCTGCACCTGCCCGCCGCGGCCGACGACGAGCCGCGCGAACTGGTGTTGCGTGACTGCACCCTGGTGCCGGGACGCACGCTCCAGTCCAGCGGCGACGCCGCGGCGCCCGGCGCGACGAGCCTGCTGATCGAGCACCCATTCGCCCGCGTGACGCTGGAGCGCTGCATCACCGGCCCGATCCGTGCCGTCCCTGGCGCCACATTGACGTTGAAGGACAGCGTCGTCGACGCCGGCGCGCCCGAGAACGTCGCCTTGGCCGCCGATGCAGCGGGCAGCGCCGGCGCCGAGCTCACGGTGAGCGAGTGCACGTTGATCGGCAAGGTCCATACCCGGCTGATGCGGCTGGCCTCCGACAGCGTGTTCTTTGCCCGGCGTGGGCCGGCGCCGGGGGAAACCTGGCTGGCGCCCGTGCTGGTGCAGCGCCGGCAGCAAGGCTGCATGCGCTTTTGCTTCGTGCCCGCTGGGTCGATCACGCCGCGGCGCTTCAAGTGCCAGCCCGACGCGCTGCACCCGGGCGTGCTGCCGCATTTCACCTCGCTGCGCTACGGCGACCCGGGCTACGCCCAGCTGCGCCACGCCACCGACGCGGCGATCCGCGCCGGCGCCAGCGACGGCAGCGAGATGGGCGTGCTGCACGCCCTGTTCCAACCGCTGCGCGAGACCAACCTGCGTATCCGCCTGGACGAGTACCTGCGCTTCGGCCTGCACGCCGGCATCTTTTACGAGACCTAGTACCGCACCCCGGAGAACCGCCATGGCCGCCGATTTCTCACGCGTTCGCCTCGACCCGCTGCGCAACTATGCCGGCGTGGAACTCAAGCAGGGCGGCGTGCTGCTCGACGCCGACGCCAACGAGCTGGTCGCCATCCTTGATCGCCGGTTGCGCGCGCTGGCCAGCGACACGCTGGGTCGCGCCACCGTGTCCGCGACGACGCCCGACGCGTTCAAGATCAGCATGGTGGCCGGCGCGCTGCAGATCGGCCGCGGTCGCTTGTACGTCGATGGCCTGCTGGCCGAAAACCATGGTGCTGCCAGCAGCGACCCCGCGCAGCACGCGTTCGACGACCTGCTGGCCGAGCCGAGGTTCATGGTCCCGATCGACTACGCGCGTCAGCCCTTCCTGCCCAGCCCGCCAGCGTTGCCCACCGGCGGCCGGCACCTGATCTACCTCGACGTCTGGAGCCGAGAGCTGACGCACCTCGAGCAGCCCGATCTGGTGGAGAGCGCGGTCGCCGTGGAAACCAGCTCGCGCCTGCAGACCGTGTGGCAGGTGCGCGTGCTGGCGGACGATGCCGGCAACGCCAGCTGCGCCACGCCCGATGGCGAGCTGCCCGGCTGGGCCGGCGTGATCGCGCCTTCGACCGGTGTGCTGACCACCGGCACCTTCGAGGTGGCGGCCACCGACGACCCCTGCGAGCTGCCGCCAACCGGGGGCTACCGCGGCCTCGAGAACCAGCTGTACCGGGTCGAGATCCACGACCCGGGGCAGCCCGGGGGCGGCGCCACCTTCAAGTGGTCACGCGAGAACGCCAGCGTCGGCAGCCGCGTGAGCAGCATCATTTCGGCAACCGAGCTCGAGCTCGAGACGCTGGGCCGCGACGAGGTGCTGCGCATCAACACCGGCGACTGGGTGGAGATCATCGACGACGCGCGCGAGTTCGCGCAGGCCGGTGGCGAGATGCGCAAGGTCATGGTGGACGACGCCACCCGGCGCATGGCCTTCAGCCCGGCGCTGCCCGCCGCCATGCTGCCCGTGAGCTTCCCCGACAGCAGTCTCCCCGCCGTGCGCAAGCTGCGCGTGCGTCGCTGGGACCAGAAGGGCAGGATCTTTCGCACTGACGCCAGTGGCACGCCCGTGCAGGTACAGGATCTGGACGCGCCCGGTTCCACCGGCCTGATTCAGGTGCCGGCGGCCGGCACCACGCTGCTGCTGGAAAACGGCGTCACGGTGCGCTTCGACAGCACCGGCGGTGCGGCCGGCAAGGGCTTCCGGGCCGGCGACTGGTGGGCGTTCGCCGCGCGCACGGCCGATGCGTCGGTCGAGTTGCTCGATCGCGCGCCGCCGCGCGGCATCCACCACCATTACGCGCGCCTGGGCCTGTGGGATGTGGCCGCCGGCATGGTGACCGACTGCCGCCACCCCTGGCCGCCCCGGGGCGGCGGCGCGGACTGCGGCTGCGGCGAATGCGTCACGCCTGAATCGCACGCCAGCGGCCAGCTCACCATCCAGGCGGCGGTGGACCGGCTGCGCGACAGTGGCGGCACGGTATGCCTGCACGCCGGCCAGTACCTGCTGCAGGAGCCGGTGCGCATTGCCGCGGCGCGCTCGCTGCGCATCACCGGCCAGGGACCCGCGACCGTCATCGGCTGCGCCGGCACCGCCTTCATCGTCGAGCGCAGCCTGGCGATTGCGATCGACGCGCTGGCGATCATCTCGCTCGGCCGGACATCGGCCATCAGCGTGCGCACGGTGCTCGGCCTGGCCTTGCGCCGGCTGACGGTGGCGCTGTTGGGTGGCGCCGACGCGCGGGGTGCGGCGATCGCGCTCGGCGGCGTGGTGATGGGCGCGGCCATCGGCGAGAACTTGCTACTCGCACCCGATGGCGTGCGCGCGCTCGAGCCCGAGGACGAGAAGGCGCCCAGGGCGCTGCTGACGGCGCTGCTGGGCATCGACGACAACGTCCTCGCCTGCCGCGACAGCGCGGTCAAGCTGGACGGCCTGGTGGGCCACGCGTTCGAGACGCGCCTCAGCGGCAATCAGGTGCTGGGCACCCACGAAGTGGGGTTTTCGGCGCTGGGCCTGGCGCTGCCCGGCGCCAGCCTGCGGGTGGTGGAGAACAGCCTGCAGGTGCGCGGCCCGGGCATCCGCTGTGCGCTGGACGGCGTCTGGATCGAGGCCAACAAGCTGCGCGCGACATACGACGGCGAGCGCGCGCCCAGCGGCTCCGGCATCGCGTTGACCACCGGCCTGGACAAGGGCGGCAGCGATCAGTCCCAGGCACTGGCCAACCAGATCGAGGGCTTCGTCGATGCCGGCATCATCATCAATGCCCCGGTGCAGGACCTTATCGTCAAGCTCAACGTCGTCACGCGCTGCGGCCACGGCATCATCATGACCGACGGCGCCCGCGCCGGGTCGGTGTCGATCGAGAACAACCACCTGCGTGACATCGGCCTGGCGACCAGCGCCACCGTCGGCCCGCCGGGCGAGATCCTCGGCATTGCGGTTGTGCGCACCGACGCGGCCACCGTCAGCGGCAACATCCTGCGCCAGATTGGCCAGGGTGCGGCGCCAGGCAGGCAACTCATCGCCGGCATCGCCGCGCTGGCGGTGCGGCGTGCGCGCATCGGCGGCAACGAGATCACCGAAGTGGCGCCGCAGGAGGACTTCGGAGGCACGGCGGCCGGCATCACGCTGCGCGCGCCCTACGAGCAGGCCGAGGTGCACCACAATCACGTCGAGCGCGACGCCCAGTTCACCAGCGTGCCCAGCGGCACCGCGTGGTACGCCCTCGACATCAACGAGCCGGGCGTGGGTGGCGGCACGCTGTCGCGCCTGTCGCGCTACTCCGCCGTGCGCGTCGACGAGCAGCGCACGCTGGTGCTGCTGGGTCAGCGTGCCTTCGTCAGCCCTGGTCCCGCTGCCGGGGTCGATCCAGCCACCGGCGCTGCGGTGGCGCCGCCCGGTTCGAGTGCCTCGATTCTCGGCAACGTGCTGGTTGCACGCGGGCGCGTGCCGGCCGTCGACGCTGCTGCCGCCGGCGACCTGCTGTTCAGCGACAACCGCTGCGAGTTGCGTGCCAACGCCAGCACGGCGGCGGTGCGCCTGAAGGCCACGGCCGCGGTGATCGGCACCAACCGCGTGCGCGGCGGCGAAGTCTCGATCGCGGTGGTCAACGCCAAGGCCGTCACCGCCATCGGCAACATCACCAGCGGCGCCATCAACGCACCACTCAAGCCCGAGATGGTGCCGCTCAACCTGATCGCCTGAGGAAAGGACCGTCATCATGCGCGTCATCGTCATCCGGCAGCCGCTGGATCCGCAGGGGCTGGCCAGGGACCTGTTCGGTCTCGCGGCCGACGCCTCGGCCATGTTCGAGCGCGTGAAGGCGCTCAACCCCCATGTCGATTTCGACCGGATCCCGGCCGGCACCGTGCTGCTCGTGCCCGACGCGCCCGAGTCGAGGGCCGGTGGCGAGGCCGTGCGCTCGCCCGGCAGCGACGGGTTCGAGGCCGTGGCGCAGGACGCGCTCGCGGGTCTGAAGGCAGCTTCCGAGCGCGCCGCCAGCGCCGGTGAGGCGTCGGCCGCCGACCGTGCTGCGTTCACCGCCGTGCTGAAGACGGCCGCCGTCAAGCGCCTGATCGAAAGCGACCCGCTCCTGAAGGCGCAGGTCGAACAGGCCACCAGGACCTTCGACGCCGATCGCGGCGCTGTCCAGGAGGCTGCCCGGCAGATCGAATTGATGGCGAAGACTGCCAGTGAAGAATTGGCGGCACTGAAGAAGCTGCTTGACTGATCCCAGAAACGGCAGTTGACCGCTTGCCTTCTTCACGAGAGCCGCATGAACCTTGACTTGCGCGGCTTCGATCACCTCCACCTGTTGGGCGAGAGCGCTACGCGTTCGCCAGCACCGCGCAGGTCGCGCCCTGGCGCGCGGCTCGCCCTGGCGCACGGGAACGCGCGGCTCCCCCACCCTTGCAGGGCGCGCTCCGGCCGGAGGTCGCAGCCGTTCGCGCTGTCCAGAGGCGCGCAGGCGCCCTTGGAGCCGCGGTGCTCCCCCCTTGCCTGGCGCGCTCATCACGTCACTGACGGGCGCATCATCAAGCGGGCGCCGGCGTCGGATCCCTCGCTTCGATCGCGTTCGACACTGGACGGACAGGCGCTGAAAGGCCTTCAACCTTCGTCCGGGCCCGACCTCGCGTGCGCTCGGGGTGGCGGCGATGGGGCGGCGGGGTCGCCCCGTCTCTCGTCCTCGGCCACGCTGAACAGCGCCCAGGCGGCCACGAACAGGGCCGCGATGGCGGGGCCGATGACGAAACCGTTGACGCCGAAGATCGAGATGCCGCCGATGGTGGAGAGCAGCACCAGGAAGTCGGGCAGCTTGGTTTCCTTGCCCACCAGGATCGGGCGCAGGATGTTGTCCACCATGCCCATCACGCCGGCGCCCCAGACTGCCAGGCCGATGCCGGCGGCGGGCGCGCCGCTGGCCAGCAGGTAGATCGCCACCGGCGCCCAGATCAGGGCCGCGCCCACTGCCGGCAGCAGCGACAGAACGGCCATCGCCGTGCCCCACAGCACGGCACCGCGAATGCCGAGCACGGCAAATGCCAGGCCGCCCAGCACGCCCTGCACCAGCGCCACGACCACCGTGCCCTTGATGGTGGCGCGCACGACGGTGGCGAACTTGTGCAACAGGTAGCTGGTGTGCTCGGCCTGCATCGGGATGGCGCGCCTGATCTGCAGCGCCAGCTCGCGTCCGTCGCGCAGGAAGAAGAACAGCAGGTAGAGCATGATGCCCAGGTTGACCAGCAGCAGCAGCGTGTTCTGGCCGATTTCCAGGGCGTGCCCCGCGAGCGCCTGCCCGCCCTGCGCCAGTGCGGTCGACAACTTGGCGGCCACGTCCGTCAGGCTGGCCAGGCCAAAGCGCCCCAGCAGGCCGTGCAGCCAGGCCGGCAGCGCATCGATGACCTGCTGGAAGTAGGCGCGCAGGTCGAGTTCGCCCGAGCGCACGCGCTGGCTGAAGCTGGCCGCCTCGTCCACCATCGAGCCGACGATGAAGCCCAGCGGCACCAGCACGATCAGCAGGCAGATCAGCAGGGTGGCCAGCGCCGCCAGGGTGTCGCGTCCACGCAGCCACAGGCGCAGGCGCCGCTGCAGCGGCATGAACATCAGCGCCAGCACCATGGCCCAGAACACGGCACCGAAGAACGGCGCGACGATCCAGCAGAAGGCCGCCGTCACCCCGGCCAGCAGCAGCAGGAAGACGGCGCGTTGCAGGGCAGGGCTGTTCATGGCGTGCTCGGGGGCCGGGAGCGCGCAGTATAAGGAGATGGGAAGTGTCGCGACAGGGACTTGCGGGCAGGATGGGGTCGTGGGCGCAGGCGCCGGGCACAATGGGCATTTCGCATCGCCAACCTGTATTCCGATTTCGCCATGACCACCGCGCCGACTGCCCCGCCCGAATCGATCGTCCTGCACGCCAAGTCCCGGGTACTCGAACTGACCTGGCCCGGTGGCGTGGTGCATCGGCTGCCCTTCGAGCTGCTGCGGGTGTATTCGCCCTCGGCCGAGGTGCAGGGCCATGGGCCCGGCCAGGAGGTGCTGCAGACCGGCAAGCGCGAGGTGCAGATCACCGCGCTGGCCTCGGTCGGCACCTATGCCGTGCAGCCGACCTTCTCGGATGGCCACGACAGCGGCATCTACACGTGGGAATACCTGTACTACCTGGGGTCGCAGCAGGACCAGCTGTGGCGTGAATACGAGGCGCGGCTGGCGGCCGCCGGGGTCGACCGCGACAAGCCGTCGGGCCGTTCGGTGCCGCCGCCCAAGGCTTTCACGGCACGCAAGCAGCGCTGATGAAAACTATTGATTTCATAGCAAAATACCCAGTTTCGGCGGCCCCGGCATTCGTCTGAGCCGGTAGAATCGGGTGGACATCGCGGGCGTCCGCGCAAGTCGTTCCCCACTCCCACCCATGGCCACCACCCATTTCGGCTACGAATCGGTCGACGAGCACGACAAGGCGCGGCGCGTCCGCGGCGTGTTCGACTCGGTGGCCGCGCGCTACGACCTGATGAACGACCTGATGTCAGGCGGCCTGCATCGGCTCTGGAAGCGTTACGCCGTGATGGTGGCCAATGTCCAGCCCGGCCAGCGGGTGCTGGACATCGCCGCCGGCACGGGCGATCTGGCGCGGGCGTTCGCGCGCCGGGTGGGGCCGGCCGGCCAGGTGGTGCACACCGACATCAACGAGGCCATGCTGCGCACCGGGCGCGACCGCCTGCTGGATGCCGGCGTGATCCTGCCGACGGTGGTGTGCGATGCCGAGCGGCTGCCGTTCCCGGATGGCCATTTCGACCTCGTCAGCGTCGCCTTCGGCCTGCGCAACATGACGCACAAGGACATGGCGCTGCGCGAGATGGCACGGGTGCTGAAGCCCGGCGGCCGCCTGCTGGTGCTCGAGTTCTCCCAGGTCGCGCGCCCGCTGCGCCGCGCCTACGACCTGTACTCGTTCCAGGTGCTGCCGCGACTGGGCCGCCTGGTGGCCGGCGATGCCGACAGTTACCGTTATCTGGCCGAATCGATCCGCATGCACCCCGGGCAGGAGGAACTCCGTGCCCTGATGAAGCTCAATGGTTTCGGGCACGTGGATTTCCACAACCTGGCGGGTGGCGTGGTGGCGCTGCATGTCGGCGTCAAGTGCACATAGCCCCGGTTCCGGTTTGCAGTTACATTTATCCTGTCTTGTTCCATCCATCTGACCCTGGGAGATCACCTCGGATGAAATCGAGTCGCCTGGCTTCGGCCTTCTTCACTTTCCTGCTGGCGCTGCTGCTGGTGGGTGTTACCAGCTTCGAAGCCGAGGCCAGGCGCCTGGGCGGCGGTAAATCATTCGGCCGCCAGTCGAGCAACGTCACGCAGCGCCAGGCCACGCCGCCGGCAGCACCCGCGCAGCCGGCAAACGCGGCTGCGGCCGCTGGCGCGAAGGGCGCTGCGGCCGGCGCCGCACGCAAGCCCTGGGCCGGCATGCTCGGCGGTCTGGCGGCCGGCCTGGGCCTGGCCTGGCTGGCCAATGCCCTGGGCCTTGGCGCGGAGTTCGCTAACTTGCTGCTGATCGGCCTGCTGGTGCTCGCGGGGCTGGCGGTGGTGCGCATGCTGCGACGCCCGCGTGCCGGCGGCGCCATGGCCTATCAGGGCGCGGGCGCCAGCGTCGGCGATTCCCTGCTGCCACGCCAGTACAACCCGACCAAGGTCGGCAACGACGCCTCGGCGCGTCCCTGGGAGGCCCAGGGGGCCGCGTTCGACGGCGGTGGCTCGCTCATCGGATCGGCCCTGCAGGGCGCGCAAGGCTGGGGCATCCCGGCCGGTTTCGACGTGGTCGGTTTCACCGAGGCGGCCAAGCGCAACTTCGTGAGCCTGCAAAAGGCCTGGGACCAGGGCGACATCCCGACCCTGCGCGCCATGATGACCGACGAGATGCTGGGCGAGATCCAGGCACAACTGGCCGAACGCGAGCGCGATGCACCGGGCCAGGCCAACGAGACCGAGGTCATGGTGCTGGACGCCCAGTTGCTCGGCATCGAGGAGCTGGACGACCTGTACATGGCCAGCGTCGAGTTCAGCGGCATGATGCGCGAGGACGTCTCGGCCGGGCCGAACCCCTTCCGCGAGGTCTGGAACATGACCAAGCCCAGGTCCAGCCGTGGTGGCTGGCTGGTCGCCGGGGTGCAGTCGCTGCAATGACGCCATGCGCCGGCTGGCGCCGGCACGGCGACACGACGGGCGCCCCGTCGAGGCGCGGCAGGTTCGGCTCGTCATTCGCCCGATTCGACGGCTGCTCAGCGCAGCCCCAGGGCCGTGGAGCAGGCCGCCGCGGCGCGCGCCAGACCCGCGCTTGTGACGTGCGTCGGCGTCGCCCCCTTCAAGGGAGAAGGGGGTGAGGCACCTCACGCGGGTTCGCTTTCAAAATGACGAAGGGACTTCGCTGCGCTCGAATGACAGTGAAAGTCATTCCGTCATGCCGGCGTCAGCTTTCATCTTCTTGAGCGCGAACGGCATCAGCGCCCCACCGCGTCTTGCGCCAACCGCGGCGCGTGAAACGAGCCTGCGCCGATGGCCACGGAGCAGGCCAGGCGGGGCACCCGGCGCCAGGGTCTCCCTGGCCACTGGGTGCTCGCCCTTGAGGGTGGAGGTGAAACATCGCGCAGCGAGTGCAGTCACGGGGGCGGTTCGCTCCAGGCGGTGACTCATAATCCGGGGACATGGCAACACAGTCCCCGTTTTCCTTTCTGGGCGACGCCCTCGACAAGCTGGCCGACAGCCTGAAGCCGCCAGCCTGGCTGACCGACGAATTGCAGCATCGGCTGGTGCTGTTCCTCAATCACGTGCTGATGCAGGAGCCCGAGGCGCAGGCTCGCCTGGCGCGCCAGCAGGGCCAGGTGGTGCGGGTGCAATGGGGCGCTGCGGCGCTGCAGCTCGCGATCACGCCGGCCGGGCTGTGCGAGCGGGCGCCGGTGGCCGAACACGACCTGCTGCTGACCGTGACCGACGCCTCGCCGCTCGCGCTGGCGCAGGATGCACTGCGTGGCGAGCGGCCCGCCGTGCGCATCGAAGGCGACGGGCAGCTCGCCGCCGAGGTCAACTGGCTGATCGACAACGTGCGCTGGGACGCCGAGGAGGACCTGGCACGACTGGTGGGGGATGCGCCCGCGCATGCGCTGGCCGAGCTGGGTCGCACGCTGGCGCGCGGCCTGCGCCAGTTTGTCGGCAGGCTGCCGACGCGCGATCGGCCCGCGCCCCGATGAAGCGCCTGTTGCGCGCCACCACCATCGCCTGGGTGGCCTTGCGCCACGGGCTGGACGAGCTGGTGCTGAACAGCTTCCAGAAGCCCTGGCTGCGCGCGCTGGCGCGCATCGCCTCGATCGGGCGCGATCTGTCGGCGCCGCGCGGCCAGCGCCTGCGCGAGGCGCTGCAGCAACTCGGCCCGATCTTCGTCAAGTTCGGCCAGGTGCTGTCGACGCGGCGCGACCTGCTGCCGCCGGACATCGCCGACGAGCTGGCGCTGCTGCAGGACCGCGTGCCGCCGTTCCCGGGCGAGATCGCGATCGCGACCATCGAGCGCGCCTTCCGCAAGCCAGTGAGCGAGCTGTTCACCCACTTCGAGCGCGAGCCGGTGGCCAGCGCCTCGATCGCCCAGGTGCATTTCGCCACCCTGGTGGACGAGCAGGGGCGCGAGCGCGAGGTCGCGGTGAAGGTGCTGCGCCCCGGCATGCTGCGCGTGATCGAGAAGGACCTGGAGCTGATCCGCATGATGGCGCGCTGGGTCGAGCGCCTGTCGGCCGATGGCAAGCGCCTGAAGCCGCGCGAGGTCGTGGCCGAATTCGACAAGTACCTGCACGACGAGCTGGATCTGGTGCGCGAGGCGGCCAGCGCGGCGCAGCTGCGGCGCAACATGACGGGGCTGGGGCTGGTGCTGATCCCGGAGATGTTCTGGGACCTGTGCCGCCCCGACGTGATCGTGATGGAGCGCATGCGTGGCATTCCGATCGGCCAGGTCGAACGCCTGCGCGAGGCCGGCATCGACATTCCGAAGCTGGCGCGCGATGGCGTCACGATCTTCTTCACCCAGGTGTTTCGCGACGGCTTCTTCCACGCCGACATGCACCCGGGCAACATCATGGTGAGCGTCGAGCCGGAAACCTTCGGGCGCTACATCTCGCTGGACTTCGGCATCGTCGGCACGCTCACCAGCTCCGACAAGGAGTATCTGGCGCAGAACTTCACCGCCTTCTTCCGGCGCGACTACAAGCGCGTGGCCGAGCTGCACCTGGAGAGTGGCTGGGTGCCGCCGGGCACGCGCGTCGACGAGCTGGAGTCGGCGATCCGCAGCGTCTGCGAGCCCTATTTCGACCGACCGCTCAAGCAGATCTCGCTGGGCATGGTGCTGATGCGGCTGTTCCAGACCTCGCGTCGCTTCAATGTCGAGATCCAGCCGCAGCTGGTGCTGCTGCAGAAGACGCTGCTGAACATCGAGGGTCTGGGGCGGCAGCTCGACCCCGAGCTCGATCTCTGGAGCACGGCCAAGCCGTTCCTCGAGCAGTGGATGCTCGAGCAGGTCGGGCCCAGGCGCCTGTGGCACGAGATGAAGACCCAGGCGCCGTACTACGCGCGCATGCTGCCCGAGCTGCCGCGCCTGCTGCACGAATACCTGCGCCGCGACGGCGGCGACGAGGCGCAGCGCCAGATGCTGCAGCTGCTGGCCGAGCAGCGGCGCACGAATCGCCTGCTGCAGGCGCTGATCTGGGGCGGCGTCGGCTTCCTGCTCGGCCTGCTGGTGATGCAGGTGATCGTGCGCGTCCGCGTGTTCTGACCCTCCTCCCGCGCGCCGGTGCGCGCCAGCCGGCCGTCGCGCGTCATTCCGTGCGAGGCGCGGGAGATCGAGCCGGCGCAGTTCGCATCGCCCGGACGGGCGAACGCTGCCGCGTGAAAAAGGCGCCCGGAACCAGCGACAATCGCGCGTTTGTTTTTTCTGATTTCAGCCCGGCTGGGGGAGGGTTCATGCTGGTCAGCTTCATCGCCTTGTACCTGCTGGCGTCGATCGCCATCGGCCTGTACGCGGCCACGCGGGTGCGCAACACCGCCGACTACGCTGTGGCGGGGCGCAGCCTGCCGCTGGCGGTGGTGGTGGCAACCACGTTTGCCACCTGGTTCGGCTCGGAATCGGTGCTGGGCGCGCCCGGCCAGTTCGTGAAGGAGGGCCTGGGCGGCACGGTGGAGGATCCGTTCGGCGCCGGCATGTGCCTGGTGCTGGTCGGCCTGTTCTTCGCGCGCAAGCTGTATGCGATGAACATCATCACCATCGGCGACTACTACCGCCGGCGCTTCGGTCGCGCCATCGAGGTGCTGTGCTCGAGCATCATCATCTTCAGCTACCTGGGCTGGGTCGGGGCCCAGGTGACGGCGCTGGGCCTGGTGTTCAACCTGCTCAGCCAGGGCGCCATCCCGGTGGCCTGGGGCATGGTGATCGGCACCGTGATCGTGCTGGTCTACACGCTGTATGGCGGCATGTGGTCGGTGGCGCTCACGGATTTCGTGCAGATGATCGTGATCGTCGCCGGCCTGCTGCTGATCGCGTGGTACGCGGCCGGCATGGCGGGCGGCGCCGGGCACGTGATCGAGGTTGCCTCGCGCGAGGGACGCTTCAACTTCTTTCCTTCCGGCGGGGTGAAGGACTGGACCTTCTTTTTCGCTGCGGCCATCACCATGATGCTGGGTTCGATCCCGCAGCAGGACGTGTTCCAGCGCGTGATGTCGTCGAACAATGCCGATACCGCGCGCAAGGGGCCGGTGATCGGGGGCCTGCTCTACATCGGCTTCGCCTTCGTGCCGATGTTCATCGTGATTGCCGGACTGATCATCATGCCGGGCACGTCCGAGCTGCTGGCTGACGATCCGCAGAAGGTGCTGCCGCGGCTGGTGCTGGACCACATGCCGGTGGCGCTGCAGGTGGCCTTCTTCGGCGCGCTGCTGTCGGCCATCATGTCCACCGCCTCGGCCACCATGCTGGCGCCGTCGACCACCTTCGTCGAGAACATCCTGCGCAACCTGCGCCCCGGCATGAGCGACGCCGAGACGCTCAAGGCGATGCGCGTCAGCGTGCTGGTGTTCACCCTGTGCGTGCTGGTGTATTCGATCACGATGGAAGGTTCGTCCATCTACGAACTGGTGTCGGGCGCCTACCAGGTACCGCTGGTGGGCGCCTTCGTGCCGCTCGCCTTCGGTGTCTACTGGAAGCGCGCCACCACCCAGGGCGCCTTGCTGGCGGTGGCGCTGGGCATCGGCGTCTGGCTCTGGTTCGCGGCCAGCCCGGTGCTGAACGAGGCGTTCCCGCAGCAGCTCGCCGGCGTGCTGGCCGCCATCGCCGGCATGGTGTTCGGCTCGCTGGCACCGCAGTGGCTGCCCGATCACAAGGGACACCCGATGCATTACGCGGGCGCGGCGCGCTGAGAAGGCGCGTGCCCGCGAATCCCTCATGCCAGGCCCCCTGCGCCGCGCATTCCTGCCCGGTTGCAAATGCGCGCGCCCAGGCTGTTGCGGTGCCTTGTGCCGCGCTTGCCCCCCTGCGGGGCGCGGCCAGCGGCTGCACCCGATGGCGCAGCCCGGAGGACCGCGGGCACCCCTGGCGTCGCGGTGTTTGCCCTGCCCGGCGCGTCGATGGCGACCCTGATACGCGCATCCGGCTGTCGAATCCAGGATAATTGCAAGTTTTGCGTCAGTTTCGGATCGTGTGGCCATGCCCATTTATGCATACAAGTGCGCGTCTTGCGGATTTGCCAAGGATGTCCTGCAGAAGTTGTCCGACGCTCCACTCTCGGTCTGCCCGTCCTGCGGCGAACCGGCGTTCCACAAGCAGGTGACCGCGGCGAGCTTCCAGCTCAAGGGCACGGGCTGGTACGTCACCGATTTCCGCAACGAGGGCACTGGGAGCCCGAGCGCGGGGGAGTCGGCAGCGGGCGCTGACGGCGGTGCCGCCGCGCCCGCGGCACCGTCCACGGCAGCTGCCGCCAGTCCGTCCCCCGCGCCCGCGCCAGCCAGTGCGGCCCCCGCGGCGCCGCCGGCGCACAGCGGCGGTTCCACTGGCCACTGATCGTCGCCGCTTGCGCGCCCATGATGTCCCGCTTGCGCCAGTACTTCATCACCGGCCTGCTGGTGTGGTTGCCGGTGGGCGTGACGGTGTGGGTGCTGCTGTGGCTGATCGGGATCCTGGACGGCATCTTCCTGGGCGTGCTGGCGGCCTTCGAGGCGATGGCGCCGCCGCTGCAGCCGCTGGCCAATTCGCTGCGCCACATTCCCGGCCTGGGCGTGATCCTGGTGGTGTTCGTGCTGCTCGGCACCGGCCTGTTCGTGGCCAACATGTTCGGCCAGTGGTCGCTGCGCCAGTGGGACCGGCTCATGACGCGCATCCCGGTGGTGCGCAGCATCTATTCGAGCGTCAAGCAGGTTTCCGACACGCTGTTTTCCGGCAACGGCCAGGCGTTCTCGCAGGCCGTGCTGATTCAGTACCCGCGCCAGGGTGCCTGGACGATTGCCTTCCTGACCGGCAAGCCGAGCGGCGAGGTGGCCGCCCACCTCAGCGGCGACTTCATCAGCGTCTACGTGCCGACGACGCCCAACCCGACGTCCGGCTTCTTCCTGATGGTGCCGCGCGGCGACGTGGTGCCGCTCGCGATGAGCGTCGACGAGGCGCTCAAGTACGTGATTTCTATGGGCGTGGTGGCGCCGCCCGAGCGCCCGTCCGGGGCCCGTCTGGGTGAGGCCGAAAGCCGCGCCGGGGCCGGCGCGCCGGCGCTGCCCGAATCCTGACGAACCGAAAGCGAATCTCCACATGTCTTCCCTGCGTTCCCATTACTGCGGTCTGGTGACCGAGGCCCTGATCGGTCAGTCCGTGAGCCTGTGCGGATGGGTCAATCGGCGACGCGACCATGGGGGCGTGATCTTCGTCGACCTGCGCGACCGCGAGGGTTACGTGCAGGTGGTCTGCGATCCCGACCGGCCGGAGATGTTCAAGCTGGCCGAGGAGCTGCGCGGCGAGTTCTGCATCCAGGTCAAGGGCCTGGTGCGTGCGCGGCCCGAGGGCACGGCCAACGATCAGCTCACCAGCGGCCAGGTGGAGGTGCTGTGCCAGGAGCTGGTGGTCCTCAACCCGTCGGTCACGCCGCCGTTCCAGCTCGATGACGACAACCTGTCGGAGACCACGCGCCTGACGCACCGGGTGCTCGACCTGCGCCGCCCGGTGATGCAGCGCAACCTGCGGCTGCGCTACCAGGTCGCGATGGCGGTGCGGCGCTTCCTGGACGGCGAGGGCTTCATCGACATCGAGACGCCGATGCTGACGCGCAGCACGCCCGAGGGAGCGCGCGACTACCTGGTGCCCAGCCGCGTCCACGATGGCCTGTTCTTCGCGCTGCCGCAGTCGCCGCAGCTGTTCAAGCAGCTCCTGATGGTGTCGGGCTTCGACCGTTACTACCAGATCACCAAGTGCTTTCGCGACGAAGACCTGCGCGCCGACCGCCAGCCCGAGTTCACCCAGATCGACTGCGAGACCTCGTTCATGAGCGAGGAGGAGATCCGCGCGCTGTTCGAGCGCATGATCCGTGAGGTGTTCCAGCAGGCCCTGGGGGTGGATCTGGGCGCGTTTCCGGTGATGGCGCACGCCGAGGCGATGTACCGTTTCGGTTCGGACAAGCCGGACCTGCGCGTCAGGCTCGAGCTGACCGAGCTGACCGACGTGATGACGGACGTGGATTTCAAGGTCTTCAGCGCTCCGGCCACCAGCCCGGGCGGTCGCGTGGTGGCGCTGCGCGTGCCTGGCGGCGGGGCCATCAGCCGTGGCGAGATCGACGGCTACACCGATTTCGTCAAGATCTACGGTGCCAAGGGCCTGGCCTGGATCAAGGTCAACGAAGTCGGGAAGGGGCGCGAGGGCCTGCAGTCGCCGATCGTCAAGAACCTGCACGATGCAGCCATTGCCGCCATCCTCGAGCGCAGCGGCGCGCAGGATGGCGACATCCTGTTCTTCGGCGCGGACAAGGCGCGCGTGGTGAACGACGCCATCGGCGCGCTGCGCCTGAAGATCGGTCTGAGCGAGTTCGGCCGCAAGACGGGGCTGTTCGAGGAGCGCTGGGCGCCGCTGTGGGTGGTCGACTTCCCGATGTTCGAGTGGGACGACGGCGAGCAACGCTGGAGCGCCGTGCACCACCCGTTCACCGCGCCCAAGGACGGGCACGAGGACTACATGGACTCCGACCCCGGGCGCTGCCTGGCCAAGGCCTACGACATGGTGCTCAACGGCTGGGAACTGGGCGGCGGCTCGGTGCGCATCCACCGCGCCGAGGTGCAGTCCAAGGTGTTCGCGGCGCTGCGCATCACGCCCGAGGACGCGCGCGCCAAGTTCGGCTTCCTGCTCGATGCCCTGCAGTACGGCGCGCCGCCCCATGGCGGCCTGGCCTTCGGCCTGGACCGGCTGGTCACCCTGATGACCGGAGCCGAGTCGATCCGCGACGTGATCGCCTTCCCGAAGACGCAACGCGCGCAGGACCTGCTGACCCAGGCACCCAGCGCGGTCGATGAGAAGCAGCTGCGCGAGCTGCACATTCGCCTGCGCAATCCGCAGCCGGCTTGAAGGCGGCCGTGTCGGCCCGGGCTCTGCTACGATGGATTTTTGTCAAGGAGATGCGCTGATGCCAACGATTTCCGAAATGGCCGAGACGGCCCTCGAGAGCAAGGATGAACTGGTGGCCAACCTGCGCCGCGTGATCTCGGATGCGGAGGATCTGCTGGCGGCGACGGCGGGCGAAACCGACAGCCGGATCGCCGACCTGCGTGCGCGCGCCCGCAAGAACCTGGCGGTGGCGCGCGACAAGCTGGCCGATGCCGACGCCGCGCTGCGCGCCAGTGCCCGACGCGCCGCCAATGCCACCGACGACTACGTGCACGAGAATCCCTGGTCGTCGATCGGCGCGGCCGCAGCGGTGGGCATGCTGATCGGCGTGCTGCTCGGCCGCCGCTGAGCCGCGCGGGCAATGTGAAACCGGCCGCCGAAGGCAGCGCCGCGCGCCTGCGCGGCTTGCTGGCCGACCTGCTGGAGCTGGTTCAGGTCCGGCTCGAACTGCTGGCGATCGAGGCGCGCGAGGACATCGCGCGTCTGGCGACGCTGGCACTGCAGGGCGTGCTGGCGGCGGTGCTGCTGGGCTTCGGCCTGGTGTTCCTGGCGGTGTTCTGCACCGTGCTGCTGTGGGATTCCGAGCGCCTGTTGGTACTGGGGGTGTTCACGGCACTGTTCCTGGGGGGCGGCACGGTGCTGGCGCTGCTCGTCTGGCGTGGCCTGCAGCGCGGCGTGCGCCTGTTTCGCTCGAGCGTCGACGAATTGCGGCGCGACCAGGAGCGCCTGCGCTCATGAACCGACCCGATCCCTCATCGGCCGCCGAGCTGGCGGCGCGGCGCGAGCAATTGCTGCTGCGTTCGGCACAGCTGCGCGAGCAGTTGCGGGTGCGCACCCAGGTGTTGAATCCGGCCCTGCGTGCGGCCGACCGCGTGCGCGGCGGCGTGGATCGGGTGCGCGAGCACCCGGGCGTCTGGCTGGTGCTGGCGGCTGCCCTGGCTGGCGCCGCTGTGGTGCGTCCGCGCCTGGTGATGGGCCTGGGCCTGCGCGCGTGGTCGGGCTGGCTGATGGTTCGGCGTGCGCGGCCGCTGCTGCGTGCCGTGTTGCGCCAGCTGCTTTGAGCCTAAAAACGGCAGTTGACCGCTTGCCTTTTTCACGAGAGCCGCATGAACCTCGACTTCCGCTGCTTCGATCACCTCCACCTGTTGGGTGAGAGCGCGTCCAACTGCCGCTTTTGGGTTGATAGAGGTGTGAACGAGTCCGGCATGCCCGCCTTGACCGCCAGGATCCCTCCGCGCTGCGTTGCAGATGCTCGCCGCTGCCCGATCCACGGTTGTGCCTTGCGTCTTCACCGGACAGGTCCTGTCGGCCCTTCCGGCCAGGCCGGACCCATTCGCACCGACTGAGCAAAACGGTTTTGGGTGCACGCACCTGCCGTGGCGCCCGCATGGGGCTCTTGATCTTGGTCGCCTGGGACGCATGTACATGATGGCGGCGCCAGCGGCGCGGCTTCTGGCGTCGCATGGCGCGCCGTAGCGGTCGCGGCCTTGCCTGGAGTATGCCAAGCGGGGCAATGAGCCATTGAGGGGAACCCGCGGTCGCCCGCATCCATCCAGCCAAGGCGTCGGAGGTCCAACGTGAAATTCAAGATCCCGGAGTCGGTTCTGGTGGTGATCCACAACCCTGCGCTCGAGGTGCTGCTGTTGCGGCGCGCCGACGTGCAGGGCGAGTACTGGCAGTCGGTGACCGGCAGCCGCAAGGCGCTGGACGAACCGCTGGCGCACACCGCTGCGCGCGAGGTGCGCGAGGAGACCGGTTTCGATGCGGACGCGCCCGGCTTTGACCTGCGTGACTGGGGGCTGACCAATGAATTCGACATCTACCCGCACTGGCGGGCCCGCTATGCGCCGGGCGTGACACGCAACATCGAGCATGTGTACGGCCTGCGCGTGCCCCGTGGAGCGGTGGCACAGCTCAATCCACGCGAGCACAGCGCCTGTGTCTGGCTGCCCTGGCGCGAGGCGGCCGACCGCTGCTTTTCGCCGTCCAACGCCGAGGCCTGCCTGCTGCTGCCGCGCTTCGCGGCCGGAGTGACGGCATGAGCGCGGGTTCCGCGGTGCACGCCGCGGCGGCACATCCAGGGGGCGAGGGCGGCATCTGGCTGCCCGACAGTTCGATCCTGCGCGTCGCCACCTACAACATCCACAAGGGCGTGCAGGGCATCGGCCCGGCCCGGCGACTGGAGATCCACAACCTGGCGCTGGCGGTGGAGACGCTGGACGCCGACATCGTCTGCCTGCAGGAGGTGCGCGCCGAGAACCGACGCGAGGCGGCGTACTTCACGCGCTGGCCGGCGCTGCCGCAGGCCGACTTCCTGGCGCCGGAAGGCTACGAGGCCGTCTATCACACCAATGCCTTCACCCGCTACGGGGAACACGGCAATGCGCTGCTGTCGCGTTGGCCGATCATCAGCTACCGGCATCAGGACATGTCGGACCACCGCTTCGAGCAGCGCGGCCTGCTGCACGTGCAGTTGCAGGCACTGGGCATGGTGGTGCACGTCATCGTGGTGCACTTCGGGCTGATTCCGGCGAGCCGCTTTCGCCAGGCGATCCAGCTGCGCCGCTACATCCGGCGCGAGGTGCCGCGCACGGCGCCGCTGCTGGTGGCCGGCGATTTCAATGACTGGGGCACGCGCGTGCGCAGCCTGCTGCGCCGCGACGCCCTGCAGACCTGGGAGGGACCGCGCGCGCTCACTTATCCGTCGCGCTTTCCGGTGGCCCAGCTGGACCAGATCTATGCGCGGGGCCTGCAGCCGATCAGCCTGGCGGCGCCGCGCGGCCGCGTGTGGCGGCGCATGTCGGACCACCTGCCCCTGATCGCCGAATTCCAGCTCGGGTCGGCGGTCGATCTGTCCTATCTGGCCGGGTAGACGGGCCGCCCCGACACCGGGGCGACGCGGCACCAAGTCGCCGGCGTGGCGACGCTTGCCAGTGTCTGCAATGCCCGGCTGCCGGGCCGGCCCGGGCGCGGGTGCGTGGTGCGTGCCGCCCAAGGACAGGGAACTGCGGGAGATGCCGATGAAATGCTCGCGACTGCGCGGCACCCCCAGCATCCGGCCGTCGCTCGCCAGCAGACTGAACCCGAAAACGGCAGTTGACCGCTTGCCGTCTTCACGAAAGCCGCATGGACCTTGAGTCTGGCCGCTTCGATCGCGCCCAGCGCTCACGGCGTCGGCGGCGCACCGCAGGGGCGCGAGCGCGGCTGCGGGCATGCTGCTACCATGCGCCACGCATGATGAAAATCCAGCCCGACACCGCCACGCCCGTCGTCGCCAGCGACGAGGGCACGCCCGTTTCGGTGAAGATCCGCGAGCGCATCCGCGCCGCCGGCCAGCGCTTCAACGCCAATGACAACATTGCCGACTTCATCGAGCCGGGCGAGCTTGACCAGTTGCTGACCGAGGTCACCGGCAAGATGCAGGGCGTGCTCGACAGCCTGGTGATCGACACGCGCGCGGATCACAACACCGCCAATACCGCACGGCGCGTGGCCCGGATGTACCTGAACGAGGTGTTCAAGGGACGCTACCACAAGCCGCCGGCGATCACCGAGTTTCCGAACGCCGAGCACCTCAACGAGCTGATGATCGTCGGCCCGATCACCGTGCGCTCGGCCTGCAGCCACCACCTGGTGCCGATCATGGGCCAGCTCTGGATCGGCATCATGCCCAACGAGCACACCAACGTGATCGGCCTGTCCAAGTACGCGCGCCTGGCCGAGTGGATCATGAGCCGGCCGCAGATCCAGGAGGAGGCGGTGGTGCAACTGGCCGACCTGATCCAGCACAAGACCAAGCCCGACGGGCTGGCGCTGGTGATGCAGGCCTCGCACTTCTGCATGGCCTGGCGCGGCGTCAAGGACACCGGCAGCAAGATGATGAACTCGGTGATGCGTGGCGTGTTCCTCAAGGACGCCAACCTGCGGCGCGAATTCCTGTCCCTCATTCCTCGGAAATCCTGACCATGCTGGTCCGACTGCTTTACGCCAGCCGCGCGGTCGACACCTCGCCCGCCGCCATCCAGGCCATCCTGGAGACCGCCCGCCGGCACAATCACGAACACGGCGTGACCGGCATCCTGGTCTACGGCGGCGGCATCTTCATGCAGGCCATCGAGGGTGGTCGGCAGGTCATCAGCGACCTCTACGGGACGATTGGGCGCGACCCGAGGCACACCGACCTGCTGCTGCTGCACTACGAGGAAATCCTGGAGCGCCGCTTTGGCGGCTGGACCATGGGCCTGGTCGACGTCGGCCGCATCAACGCCAGCGTGCTGCTCAAGTACTCCGAGCGCGCGGAGCTCGACCCCTACAGCGTCTCGGGCCAGGTGTCGATGGCGTTGCTGGAAGAGCTGATGGCCACGGCCAACATCCTCGGCCACGCCTAGGATGAAACACCCCCTATGTCGCTGCGCTCCATCCCCCTGCAAGGGGGACGCACCCAGTGTCCAGGGAGACCCCGGCCACGGGTGCCCCTGCCTGGCCTGCTCCGCGGCCCTTGGAGGTGTGGCGTTTCATGCGACGCGGGTGGCGCGAAGCGCGGTGGAGCAGCTGAAGTGAAACACGCCCCCTTCTGCCGCCCAAGCTCCTAGGGTTCGTCCGCCGCGCGCAGCAGCGCCAGCACCTCGGCGTCCGTCCGGTACAGGCGCGGGCTGTCGTCTTCGGCCGTCAGCAGGCTGGCGGCGTGCAGGGCGTGTTCCACCGGCAGCTTCAGGCCACTGATCAGCAGGGGGATGCCGCGCGACTGCAACTGCGCCAGCACGCGGGCGAACACTTCGACGCCGGTGGCGTCGATGCGATTGATGGGCTGGGCGATCAGGCACACCTGGCGTGTTTGCGGATGCTCGGCCAGGTATTCGACCACCGCGCGCTCGAACGCCGCGGCGCTGGCGAAATCGAGTTCGGCGTCCATGCGCAGCGCCAGCGTGTCGGCTGCCAGCACCGGCAGCTGCCAGCGCCGGCGGTCGCGCAGGGTGCCGTCGGGGTGCAGGCCGACCTCGATGATGCGCGGGTGCAGGCGCTGGTAGAGGAAGTGCGACAAGGCCATCAGCATGCCCGAGAGCACGCCCCAGTAGAGCTGCGGCGCGGTGACGATGGTGATGGCGAAGGTCAGGATCGCGATCACCGCCTCGACGCGCGAGATGCGCCACAGGCGCGTGAACTCACGCGGCTTGATCAGGTTCAGCACCGCCACAACGACGATGGCCGCGAGCACGGCCTGCGGCACCTGCTGCAGCAGCGGCAGGAAGAACAGCAGCGCCAGCCACACGACCACGACCGAGAAGATGGTGGCCCAGCCGGTCTGGGCGCCGGCGTAGAGGTTGAGCGCCGAACGCGAAAACGAGGAACTGGTGGCGAAGGCGCCGGACAGGCCCGAGACGATCTTGGCCAGCCCCTGGCCGATCAGATCCTGGTCCTGGTCCCAGCGTTCGCCCTTGCGTTCGTTGTCGACCTTGGCGCTGGCCGCGGTCTCCAGGAAGCTGACCAGCGTGATCACCAGCACCGGCAGCACCAGCTGGCCGAGCGCGTGCAGGCCGGGCCAGCCGGGCCAGTAAAGGCTGGGCATGCCGGCCGGCAAGGCCCCGACGACGCGCCCACCTGACTGCTCGAAGCCGAGCAGCCAGCTCAGGCCGGAGCTGGCCAGCACCACCACCAGGATGGTCGGCAGGTCGGGGCGCCAGCGCCGCGCCAGCCACAACAGCACCAGGGCGACGAGCCCGAACGCGCAGGCCCCCCAATGCAACGCGGGCGCTGCCAGCAGCGCAGGCCAGTCGCCCTGGATGCCCAGCAGGGCACGCAGCTGCGACAGGATGATCAGCACCGCCGCGCCCTGCGTGAAGGCCATCAGCACCGGCGCGTTGACCAGGTTCATCAGCCAGCCGAAGCGCGCCAGGCCCAGCACCACCTGCAGGGCGCCCGACAGCAGCGCCAGCCAGACCGCCAGCATCACCCATTCGGCGCTGCCCGGTTCGGCCAGTGGCAGCAGCGAGGCGCCGATCAGCAGGCTGGTGAGCGCCACCGGACCCACCGACAGGCGCGCCGAGGCCGAGAACAGCACCGCCGCCAGCGCCGGCAGGAAGGAGGCGTAGATGCCGGTGACCAGCGGCATGCCGGCGAGCTGGGCGTAGGCCACGCCCTGCGGGATCACCATCAGGCCCACCGTCAGTCCGGCCATGGCCTCGCTGCGCAGCAGGCCGGCCGACGGTCGCGGCCAGCGCAGGAAGGGCAGCAGGCGCAGCAGATAGGACGGAATCCGCATGGCGCGATCCTACGTCAGCACGCGCGCGCCTGATTGGGCATGATGGCGTCCTGCCGCCACCTTCACCCGCCTGCCCTCATGAACCGAATAGCCATTGTCCTGATGCTGGGCCTGCCGCTGGGAGCTTGGGCGCAGGCCTTCAAGTGCCCCGATCCGGCCACCGGCCGCGTGCTCTATACCGACCAGCCCTGCAAGGGCGGCGAGGCCGTGGTGCCGGCCCGCACGCCCGAGCAGATCGAGGCGGACGCGCGGCGCGCCGACGCCGCGCGCGAACGTGCCCTGCAGCAGCGCGAGCAGGCGCTGGAGCGCGAACGCCTGCGGCTGGAGGAGGAGCGCTATGCCGAAGCGCTGCGCCCGCCGCCGTCGCCCGTCGAATCCGATGCCTGTCGCGCAGCACGCCAGGAAGCGACTTTTCGCGCTGCCAGCCGGACGGCGAGCGAGGAGGAGATCCGCACCGCGCGCGCCAACGCGGCGCTGGCCTGCGGGCAGGCGCCGCCGCCCGAAATCGTCGTCGTGCGCCCGCCGATCGTGCGACGCTGGGATCCGCCACGCCCCTGGGACCACGGGCAGGTGCGCCCGCCCATGGTGCGTCCTCCGATCGTGCGGCCGCCGATCGTGCGGCCACCCGTCGTGCAGCCGTTTCCGGGGCTGCCCCGCTTCTCGCAGCCGCTCCCGGCGCCGGCCACCGGCTCCTGGCCGCAAGGGCAGGCGCCGACCATCCAGGACCCACGCTAAGGCAATGCGGAACAGAACCCCTCGCGCGCCGCGCCAGGAGCACCTGGCAGCGTGAAGCACTGGCCCTGGTCAGGCCCATCGCGCACCAAGGTTCGCGCATCGGGGAAGCCGCGCAGGCGGCAGGGGTCATGCGCCGTCATCCGCGCAGAGCGCGTGGATTCGCCCTTCTTGCCGGGCACGGCGCGCCACCTGCGGCGCATCAGGCGCAGCGCGTGCAAGGGCCGCGGAGCACGCCCGTCGGAAAGCTCGCGGCCAGGGTCATCCTGCGGCCCACTGGGTGCGCCCCCTCTTTCCAGGGCCTCGCACGCCACCGGCGCCTGGCCCACGCCTGTTCAGGCTGGGGTGACGTGCGCTCGGGCGCACACCGGACAGGCCGGGTCGCGTGCCAGTCGCACCGTGCTGAAGTCGCCATGCAGGCCGTCGATCAGCAGCAGGCGCCCCACCAGCGGCTGGCCGATCCCGCACAGCAGCTTGATGGCTTCCATCGCCTGCAGCGAGCCGACCAGGCCCACCAGCGGCGCCAGCACGCCCATGGTCGCGCAGGCCACGTCCTCCACCGCCTGTTCGGGCGGAAACACGCAGGCATAGCAGGGTGAGTCGGCGCGGCGCGGGTCGTACACCGAGACCTGGCCGTCGAAGCGCAGTGCCGCACCCGACACCAGCGGCACGCGGTGGCGCACGCAGGCTGCGTTGAGGGCGTGGCGGCTCGTGTAGTTGTCGCCGCAGTCGAGCACCACGTCGGCGCCGGGCACCAGCGTGTCGAGCAGCGTGGCGTCCCCGCGCCGCGCCACGGCGTGGATGCGCACCTCCGGATTCAGCGCCACCAGCGCCTGGCGCGCCGACTCGACCTTGGGCTGGCCGACGCGTGCCTCGGTGTGCGCGATCTGGCGCTGCAGGTTGGTGAGGTCGACCGCGTCATCGTCGACCAGGGTCAGCTGCCCCACGCCGGCCGCCGCCAGGTAGAGCGCGGCCGGCGAGCCCAGGCCGCCAGCGCCCAGGATCAGGGCGTGCGCGGCCAGCAGGCGCTGCTGGCCTTCGATGCCGATCTCCTCCAGCAGCACATGGCGCGAGTAGCGCAGCAGTTGCCGGTCGTCCATGGCCAGACTGCACCGCTCGCCGCGGCGCTCACTCCGCCTTCGCGTCGTCCTTGCGCGCGGTCAGGGTCTTGCTGACCTTGACGGGCTCGCCCTTGAGCTGGGCCAGCGCCTGCTGCAGCGGGAAGTCCTGCTCGCTGCCAAGTTCCGGCGGGCGGCGCTCCGAAGCCGGCTTGCGCGATTCCTCTTCCAGGCGCTTGAGTGCCTCTTCGCGCTCCTGCTCCAGCGCCGGGTTCTTGGCGTCGGGCTCGCTGCCACCCAGGTGGTGGTCGAGGTCGGCCTCGCGCATGCGCAGCACCGCGAATGGGCTGCCGTTGGCCGTGTCGTCGATCATGATGTCGGGCACGATCCCCTTGGCCTGGATGGTCTTGCCACTGGGCGTGTAGTAGCGCGCGGTGGTGATCTTCAGCGCGGTGTCGGGGCCGAGCGGACGCACGGTCTGCACCGAGCCCTTGCCGAAGGTCTGGCTGCCCATGACGACGGCGCGCTTGTGGTCCTGCAGCGCGCCCGCGACGATCTCGCTGGCCGAGGCCGAACCGCCGTTGACCAGCACCACCAGCGGCACCTTCTTGACCGCCGCCGGCAGGGCCTTGAGCGGGTCGCTGCCGCGCCGGCGCATGTAGTCTTCGGGCACGGCCCGGTATTCGGCCTTGCTGTCCTCGATCTGGCCGTTGGTGGAGACCACCATCGCGCCTTCGGGCAGGAAGGCGGCGGACACCGCGACGGCGGCGTCCAGCAGGCCGCCCGGGTCGTTGCGCAGGTCCAGCACCAGACCCTTCAGGTGGGGCTCCCGCTGGTAGATTTCGTCCAGCTTGCGCACGAAGTCGGCCACCGTGTTTTCCTGGAACTGGGTCAGGCGCAGCCAGGCGTAGCCGGGCTCGACCACCTTGCCCTTGACCGACTGGGTGCGGATTTCCTCGCGCGTGATGGTGACCGGGAAGGTGCGGTCCTCGTCGCGGCGCCAGACCGTGAACAGCACCTTGGTGCCGGGCTCGCCGCGGATGCGCTTGACGGCCTCGTTCAGCGACAGGCCCTTCACGGCGGTGTCGTCGACCTTGGTGATCAGGTCGCCCGACTTCAGGCCGGCGCGGTCGGCGGGCGAGCCCTCGATCGGCGAGACCACCTTGATCAGGCCGTCTTCCTGCGTAATCTCGATGCCGACGCCGACGAAGCGCCCGGTCGTGCCCTCGCGAAACTCCTTGAAGCTCTTCTTGTCGAAGTACTGCGAATGCGGGTCGAGACCGGCGACCATGCCGGAGATGGCGTCGGTGAGCAGCTTCTTCTCGTCCACCGGCTCGACGTAGTCGCTCTTGATCATGCCGAACACGGCGGCGAGTTGCTGCAGCTCTTCCAGCGGCAGCGGTGCGAGCGTGCCGCGCGCCACCGTCTGCAGCGACACCGTGGTGAGGGCCCCGGCAAGCGCGCCCACGGCGATCCAGCCGGCGATTCGGGTTTTCTGGCTCATGGTGCGGCTCGTCGCGGGTTCAGGCATGCGTCAATACAATATACAGGGTCGCGCGCATTCGTGGCACGTGCTGGCTTGGGGTCGCGCGCGCGCCCGGAAGTTCCGTGAACGATCACGCGCGGGCCTGGTCGGCCACGGCGGCGGCGGCACGCTCGGCGGCATAGGCGTCGCCCAGGTACTCGTGGCGGATCGGACGCAGCTCGGCATCGAGCTCGTACACGAGCGGGATGCCGTTGGGGATGTTCAGGCCGACGATGTCGGCGTCCGAGATGCCGTCCAGGTACTTGACGAGCGCGCGGATCGAGTTGCCGTGCGCCACCACCAGCAGGCGCTGGCCGGCCCGGATGGCTGGCGCCATGGTGTCGTTCCAGAACGGCAGCACGCGCTCGACGGTGTCCTTCAGGCATTCGGTGAGCGGCACCTCGCCGGCCTGCAGCCGCGCGTAGCGTGGGTCGCTGCGCTCGCAGCGCGGGTCGTCCGGGTCGAGCGCCGGCGGCGGCGTGTCGTAGCTGCGGCGCCAGGTCAGCACCTGCTGGTCGCCGAACTTGCGCGCTGTCTCGGCCTTGTTGAGGCCCTGCAGCGCACCATAGTGGCGCTCGTTCAGGCGCCAGTGCTTGACCGAGGGCAGCCACAGGCGGTCCATTTCCTCCAGCGCCATGTGCAGGGTGCGGATCGCGCGCTTGAGCACGCTGGTGCAGGTCAGGTCGAACTCGTAGCCCTCGGCGCGCAGCGCGCGGCCGGCCTGGCGCGCCTGCACCTGGCCCGTGGGCGTCAGGTCGACGTCGGTCCAGCCGGTGAAGCGGTTCTCGAAATTCCAGGTGGATTCGCCGTGGCGGATCAGGACAAGCTTGTGCATGAGGCGGTGGGGCGGGTGGCGGCCGGCAAGACCACGGGCCACGCAGACAAAAAACCAGCCATTTTAGAATAGCGTGTCCGGTGCACCCGCCGCCTCGCGGATCGGCGGTAGGCACCGGGTGGCAAGCAAAGGATTCTGAACGTGGATTTCGTCATCGATAACTGGTCGCTGGTGCTGCTCGCACTGGTGTCGGGCAGCCTGCTGCTGTGGCCCGCGCTGCGCGGCGGCGCTGGCATCGGCGGGCTGTCGGCGGCGGCGGCGGTGCAGCGCATCAACCGCGAGAAGGCGGTGCTGATCGATGTCTGCGAGGCCAGCGAATACGCCGCCGAGCACGCCGCCGGGGCACGCAGCATCCCGCTGGGCGAGCTGGAGGCCAAGCTCCCCGGCGCCGTGAAGAACAAGGCGACGCCGCTGGTGATGGTCTGTGCCTCGGGCATGCGGGCGCGCCGCGCGGTCGCGATCGCGCGCAAGCTCGGCTTCGAGCAGGCCGAGATCCTGACCGGCGGCATGAAGAGCTGGCGCGAGGCGAATCTCCCGATCGAGCGCGCCAAGACCGAGCCGGCCAAGCCGGCGCGCGGCTGAAGCCGAGGTGTCCCCCATGCCCCACATCACCATCTACACCACCGCCACCTGCTCGTACTGCATCCGGGCCAAGCAATTGCTGGCCGAGCGCGGCGTGACCCAGCTTGATGAGATCCGGGTCGACCTGGCGCCGGACCAGCGTGCCGTCATGATGCAGCGCACCGGTCGTCGCACCGTGCCGCAGATCTTCATCGGCGACACCCATGTCGGCGGCTGCGACGACCTGATGGCGCTCGATCGCAGCGGCGCGCTGCAGCGCCTGCTGGCCGGTTGACCACATCGCCCCCCGTGGCGCTGCGCGCCATGTCCACGTCGCCAGAGGCGGCGGCTTCCCGGCTTGCCCGGCGTCTGCGGTACACGGTCGGTTGCTCCGCTTCGCCGGGCCTGCGTCCAGGGAGACCCTTGGCCGTGGGTGCCCCGACTGGCCTGCTCTGCGGCCACCGGAGCGGTGTCGTTTCGCGTGGCGCACGTGGCGCGAAGCGCCCGAGATAGCCTGAGATAATCGGGCACCCCATCGCGCCGCGGCCGCTCCGGCGGGCGACGCGAATGCTTTTTTCCCCCTAACCGAGAACCCCCCATGGCCGACCAGGATCCCGTGTTCAACATCCAGCGCGTCTACCTCAAGGAGGCATCGCTGGAACAGCCCAATTCGCCCGCCATCCTGCTCGAGCAGGAACAGCCGGCGCTGGAGATCAACCTGGGCGTCAATGCCGAGAACATCGCCGAGGGCCTGTTCGAGGTTTCCGTCACGGCCACGGTGCAGACCAGGATCGGCGAGCGCACGGTGTTCCTGGCCGAGTGCCGGCAGGCCGGCATCTTCGAGATCCGCAACGTCGCCGACGAGCAGATGGGCCAGGTGATCGGCGTCGCCTGTCCGCAGATCGTCTATCCCTACCTGCGCAGCAACGTGGCGGACCTGATCCAGCGCGCCGGCTTCCCGCCCGTGCATCTGGCCGAGATCAATTTCCAGGCCATGTACGAGCAGCAGCAGGCGAATCAGGCCGAGGCGCCGGCGGCGACGCAGTAGGCGCCGGAGCGCAGCGGCGTGCAACCCGGCCGGTCGGCTGACGACGGAGCGCCATGAGGATCGCCGTGATCGGCGCCGGCGCCTGGGGCACGGCGGTCGCGATTGCCGCCGCGCGCCATCCGGCCGGCCATGCGGTGACGCTGTGGGCGCGCGATGGCGACCAGGCGCGGGCCATGCAGGCGCAGCGCGAGAACGCCCGCTACCTGCCCGGCCTGGCCTTGCCGCCCTCGCTGAAGGTGCGCGGCGGTGGCGCGCGCCAGGCGCTGGACGCGAGCCCCGGTGCCGACCTGCTGGTGATCGCGACCCCGGTTGCCGGCCTGCGTGCGGCGCTCGAGGCACTGCGCGACGCGGTGGCCCCGGTGGCCTGGCTGTGCAAGGGCTTCGAGCGCGTGCCCGAGGGTGCCGCCACCGATGCCTATGGTCTGCTGCCGCACGAGGTGCAACGCCAGGTGGCGCCGCGGCTGCGCGGCGGTGTCCTGAGCGGCCCGAGCTTCGCGCAGGAGGTGGCGCGGGGCCTGCCGGCGGCACTGGTGGCGGCCAGCGCGAGCCCGGCCGTGGTGCAGGCGCTGGTCGCGGCCCTGCACGGGCCAGCGCTGCGCGTCTATGGGAACGATGACCTGGTGGGCGTCGAGGTCGGTGGCGCGGTGAAGAACGTGCTGGCGATTGCCGCGGGCCTGGCCGATGGCCTGCAGCTCGGGCTGAACGCGCGCGCCGCCCTGATCACGCGCGGCCTGGCCGAGATGGCGCGCCTGGGTGTGGCGCTGGGTGCCCAGCACGACACCTTCATGGGTCTGTCGGGGCTGGGTGACCTGGTGCTCACGGCCACCGGCGACCTGAGCCGCAATCGCCGCGTCGGCCTGCTGCTGGCCGAGGGGCGCGGGCTCGAGGACGTGGTGCACTCGCTCGGCCACGTGGCCGAGGGCGTGTACTGCGCGCGCACGGTGCTGCAGCGCGCGTGCCGCCTGGGCGTCGAGATGCCGATCACCGAAAGCGTGGTCGCGCTGCTGGACGGCCGGCTCGGGCCGGCCGAGGCCGTTGCGGCGCTGATGGGGCGCGACCCGAAGGATGAAATCAGGTAGCCGCGGCGGGCGGAAGTGAAGCATCCCCGTGGCTCCACTGGCGGCGCAATGGTGCGCCTCCCCCTTGGGCGCCGCGCGGCCGCCCGACGATGCGAAGGCCGCCTGCGGGGGGCAGCGCAGCGCGGGGGTGTTGTCCTGGGGGCGCAGCCTGCGACCAGGGAGACCCCGGCCACGGCGGCCCTGACTCGCCGGCTCGGCGGTCAACGGACTCCTGTCGCTTCATGCGTCGCGGGTGGCGTGAAGCGCGGTGGAGTCACTGATCCTGGAAACGGCAGTTGACCGCTCGCAAAGTTCTTCAAACCCGCATGGCCATGGACGTTGGTGGCTTCCCTCCCGTTCACCACACATCGGTGAGCACGCCACACGCCCGCCAGCACCACTCTCGCCGCGCCATGCGTCGTTGATCGTCCTTGCAGGCACGAGCCTGCCGCGTCCTCTCCCTTGCAGGGCGCGCCCCGGCCAGAGGCCAGGGCCGTTCGCGCCGTCCAAAGGCGCGCAGGCGCCTGTGGAGCCGCGGCGCTCACCCTCGCCTGCCACGCCGAGAGCGGCACTGGCGGACGCGTCCAACTGCCGTTTCCAGGCTGATGCCGCTTCGAACCCCGGCAGATGGCCGACGACACCGGCGGGTGCCGGAATGACGCAGGACGATCGTGTCATGGGACCTGGATCCGGCAGCGCCGGAAGGCGCATCCGGCTGCCGGATTCAGGTTGAAGCACAGCCAGGTCACCGGTCGCCTGCCATTCGAACGCAAGCTCGCATGGTTCACCCGCCGCCGGGCGGTTCGTGCTACCCAGGCGATCGTTCGGGCTGCCGGAGGCTCAGATTTCCAGGTTGTCGATCAGGCGCGTGGCGCCGAGCCGGGCCGCGCCCAGCACCACCAGCGCGCCGCTGGCGTCGCCCGATACGGGCGGCTGCAGGTCGGTGCGGCGGCGTACCGTCAGGTAGTCCGGCTGCCAGCCGCGTCGGGCCAGCATGGCCATGGCGGCGGCTTCCAGCTCGGCGCGCCGTGCCGGCAGGGCGTGCGCCGCGGCCAGGGCGTCGCGTCCGAGCGCGCGCAGCGCCAGCGGCAGCTGCAGCGCCTCGGCGCGCTCGGCGGGGGCAAGGTAGCGATTGCGCGAAGACAGCGCCAGGCCGTCGGCATCGCGGCAGGTGTCGACGGCGACGATGTCGATCGGCAGCGCAAACTGGCGCACCATCTGGCGGATCACCAGCAGTTGCTGGTAGTCCTTCTTGCCGAATACCGCCATGCCGTGCGCCTTGCCGGCGAATACCGCCACGAACAGCTTGAGCACCACGGTGCAGACGCCGGTGAAGAAACCGGGCCGGAACTCGCCTTCCAGCAGGTCGGCCAGCGCCGGATCGGGCGCGAGGCGGAAGGTCTGCGGCTCGGGGTAGAGATCGGCTTCGCGTGGCGCGAACAGCAGGTCGCAGCCGGCTTGCCGCAACGCCGCGCAGTCGGCGTCGAATGTGCGCGGATAGCGGTCGAAGTCCTCATGCGGCAGGAATTGCAGCCGGTTGACGAAGATGCTGGCGACGGTGGCATCGCCTTGCCGTTGCGCGCTCGCCAGCAAGGCCAGGTGGCCGGCGTGCAGGTTGCCCATGGTGGGCACGAAGGCCGGGCGCTCGGCGCCTGCCAGGGCCTGGCGCAGCTCCGCGATGGTGTGGACGATTCGCATGGCGTGATTCATGTCGCGGCACGGAAGGTGCCTTTGGCTGGGGTGTGACTTGCCGTCTCATGGTGCTGCGCGCCTTTCGGGGGTGCGCCCGCTGGCCTGTTCCGCGGCTGCCGCAAGGGCGTCGTTGCGTGCGTCGCGGCGGATCCAGTGCACCCTGAAAGGCTCATGCCGTTGCGCGTTCAAGAGCATGCCAGACGACACGCGCCGACCGCGGCATGAGGCTTGACGGCCCTGTCGTTGAAGCGCGGCGGAGTCATCCGTCATCGGACCGCGAGGTCGCGCCGGGAAGTGCGTCATGCGGTTGGCGTGAACGCCAGCCGCACATAGATCGGCGCATAGGCTTCCGCCTGGGTGACCTCGACCAGGTTTTCCTTGGCCAGCTCGAGCAGCGCGATCAGGGTGACGACCAGCACCGGCACGCCGCCGCCCAGGTCGAACAGGTCCTCGAAGGGTGCGAAGCGCCGGCCCTGCAGCTTCTTCAGCACGATCGACATGTGTTCGCGCACGCTGAGCTGCTCGCGCGTGATCTTGTGGCTTTGCACCAGCTTGGCGCGCCCCAGGATGTCGGCCCAGGCCGCCTGCAGATCGGCCAGCTCGACGTCCGGGAAGCGTGGCGCCAGGGCCTGCTCGACGTGCACCTGCGCGCGCAGGAAGTCGCGCCCGTACTGCGGCAGCTCGGCCAGCTGGGCGGCCGCCAGCTTCATGCGTTCGTACTCGAGCAGGCGGCGCACCAGCTCGGCGCGCGGGTCTTCGGCTTCCTCGCCCGCAGCCACCTTGCGCGGCGGCAGCAGCATGCGCGACTTGATCTCGATCAACATGGCAGCCATCAGCAGATACTCGGCCGCCAGTTCCAGGTTGCGCCCGCGAATCTCGTCGACATAGCTCAGGTACTGGCGCGTCACGGCCGCCATCGGGATGTCGAGGATGTTGAAGTTCTGCTTGCGGATCAGGTAGAGCAGCAGGTCCAGCGGCCCCTCGAAGGCCTCCAGGAACACCTCCAGCGCGTCGGGCGGGATGTACAGGTCCTGTGGCAGGGCGAACAGGGGTTCGCCGTACAGGCGCGCCACCGCGACGTGGTCGACCATCTCCGGCAGCGGGGCCGGCGCGGCCTCGGCCAGCAGGATTTCCGGGTCGGCAGCAGTCACGGGATGAGCTTGCCCGCGGCGCGCCGCGGCCCGGGCGCTCGCGATCGGTGCGGCGCGCGCACGCGCCAACGGCGGGCCGTCACTGGGTGTCCGGGTCCAGCGCGTAGTGGTAGTAAACGTAGCCTTGCTGGGCCACGCGGCCGGCCTGGAACTCGGCCTGCAGCTCGCGGTCAACGCGCTTGTCCCAGAGCCGGGCGCGCCCTTCGCGCTGCCGCTGCTCCAGGTCGGGGCGCTCGCGCTTGAGCTGCTCGAGGAAGTCGGTCGCCTCGGACGTGTAGTGCGGGCGGTTGAACAAGTTGGCAATGGACATGGCGAAAAGGGCCTGGGCGTGCGCTCGAGGCTGGCGCGTGCACCGGCCATGCGTTACAAACCGGGGTGCCGGCATTTTACCGGGCTTGAGGACATCCAACGAACATGAAATCCCTGGCGATCCGATATGGACGCGCGGCACTGCTGGGCCTGGCCGCATGGCTGCTGGCAGGCTGTGACCCGCAGGCGATCAGCGAGCTGGAGGAGGGCCTGTCGACCGAGGCCGACGTGCTGCAGCGCTTCGGCCAGCCCGCGCGCGTGTGGGACGAACCCGGCGGTGCGCGCACCTTCGAGTACAACCGCCAGCCCGAGGGCTTGCGCAACTACATGATCACGATCGGCGCCGATGGCCGGATGAGTGCGCTGCGCCAGGTGCTGACGCCGGAGAACTTCGCGCGTGTGCAGGCCGGCATGGACGCCCAGCAGGTGCGCCGCATGCTGGGCCAGCCGGCACGCCAAGTGCGCTACGAGTTGCAGAACGAGGTGGACTGGACCTGGAAATTCCTCGATCCGCCCAGCGATACCAAGGCCTTTCATGTCGTGTTCGGGCCGGACTGGCGCGTGCGGCGCACCGAGATCGGCCCCGACCCGGACGGGCCGGACATGCGCGGCGGCGGTTGAGCCGCGGCACCGGCACGGGCTCGCTCGATTCCCGGGTCATGGGCGTGCATGGAGCGCGGGCACTATCATCGGCAACTCGGCAGTTGATCGCTCGTGAACGTTTCGAAGCCTGCGCGGACATGGACCCTGGCTGTTTCGATCGCGCTTGCCCGTTCTTGCTGTCCAAGGGTGCGCAGGCGCCTCTGGAGCCGCAGCGCTCACCCTTGCCTGGCACGCCGAGGCCGGCACTGACCGGCGTATTCAACTGGCGGATTTGGGTTCAAGCCGAGTGAATCAGGATATCGTGCAGCATGGATGATGGAACAAATCGGTGGCACGGGAGATCCGGCGGCCGGACGATGCAGGCGCGCGGGCGGCTGCCGGCGGCGGATCCGGGCCGGGCGCTGCTGTGCGGCGTGGCGCTCGCGATCGGGACCAGCGCCTGGGCGGCAGGCCCGGACCTGGCGCTCACTGCGGCGTTGGGACAGAACGAGCACGTTCGCAAGGCCGGCGTGGTGCTCGGTTTCACGCGCGCCGAGCCGTTGTGGCAGGGTGCGCAGTGGCGGCTGGGGCTGCGCCATGAGCTCGAGCTGGCGGCCTGGCGCGTGCCGCATGCGCGCAATATCCTGGAGCTGGGTTATTCGCCGGTGCTGCGCCTGGAGCGGCCGGACGCGACCGGCGATGGCGTGTTCTTCGTCGAAGGCTCGATCGGCGTGCGGCTGCTGTCGCACACGCGTCTGTCGCCAACGCGCAGCCTGAGCACGGCGTTTCAGTTTGCCGACATGCTCGGGCTGGGCTGGCAGTGGGGGCGCTCGACGCTCGGCCTGCGCCTGCAGCACATTTCCAACGGCGATATCAAGAAGCCCAACCCGGGCATCAACTTCGCGCAGGTCTATTACCGCTATCGCTTCTGAGGTGCGGCGCCGGTTCGCGCTGCCGGTGGCCGCCTGGGGCGGCGTTGGCGCGTGCGCCGCATCCGTGTGGCGTCCTGCCGGTTTTCGGTTTGTGCCGGGCGCGCGCCGCTTGCGCGGCCCTGCGCGGCACGGCAAGATCACGCGATGTTCGACAACGCCACTCCGCTGCCCGCCAATGACTGGCCCTATACCCTGGTCCTGACGCGCCTGGCGCTGGGCCTGGTGCTGGGCCTGCTGATCGGGCTGGAGCGCGAGCGGCGAGGCAAGGAGGCGGGGGTGCGCACCTTCGGCTTCATCGGCCTGCTGGGCGCCATCGGCGGCATGATCGGCGTGGCCTATGGCTTGGCGGCGATCGTCTTCACCATCGTGCTGACGCTGCTGCTCAACGCTTCCTCGCTGCGTGCCGGCCAGGGCACCGAGCTGACGACCTCGGCTGCCATGGGGGTGACGGTGATGGCCGGCCTGATGAGCGGCCTGGGCCACACCATTGCGCCGGCGGCGGTGATGGTGATCTCGACCGCCCTGCTGGCCTGGAAGGAGCGCCTGGCCGGATTCTCGATGGGCATTTCCGAGCGCGAGATCCGCTCGGCCCTGCTGCTGGCGATCCTGGCGATCGTGATCTACCCGGCGCTGCCGATGGGCGCCGTCGGGCCCTATGGCCTGATCCAGCCGCGCACTGCCTGGATCGCGGTGATCCTGATCGCCGGCATCGGTTTCTTCAACTATGTGCTGTGGAAGATCTACGGCACCCGCGGGGCCGAGCTGTCAAGCTTCTTCGGCGGCCTGATTAACAGCAACTTCACCGTCATCAGCCTGGCGCAGCGCGTGCGCGAGGTGGGCGAACCCTTCGTCGGCGTGGCCTACCGCGGCGTGCTGCTGGCCATGGTGGCGATGCTGGCGCGCAATGCCACGCTGCTGCTGCTGCTGGCGCCGATCGCACTGGCCGGATCGTTCGCGGCCTTCGGCCTGATGCTGGCGATGGCCGGTGCCTTGATGGGCTGGAGCATGCACCAGCGGGCCGCCGGCGGCGAGCCGCCCGAAATCGACCTGCAACTGCCGTTTTCGCTGTCGCAGGCGCTCAAGTACGGCGCCATCTTCCTGTTGCTGCACGTGCTGGGCGCGGTCACGCAGCGGCAGTTCGGCGACGCCGGTTTCTACGTCGTCAGCGTGATCGGCGGCTTTCTCTCCAGCGCCAGTTCGGTGGCCGCGGCAGCAGCGCTCGCGGCCGCGGGCGATGTCAGCCCGGCCACCGCCGGCACTGGCGCCGTGCTGGCCTCGTTCACCAGCATGGCCTTCAGCCTGGCCTTCGTGCTGCACACGCGCCGGCAATCGCTGGTGCGCGGCCTGGCAGGGGCGATGCTGGCGATCGGCGTGGCGGGCCTGGTCGGCATCCTGGTCAGCCACTGGACCGAGCCCTGGATGACCGAACTGCTCCAGACGTTCGAGGCCAAGCGCGTGTCCTGACGCTTTTCCATCCACGCGTCCGGTCATTTCGCCGGCGCGCGCTGGGCAGTTGCGGCTTCAGCAGCGCGGCGGCGCTGGCGTTCGGCGCGGCGCCGGTCCGCCGCAGCGCGGATTTCGTCCTCGGTCAGGTAACCGTCGCCGTTGCGGTCGGCATCGTCGAACAACTGCCGCAGCGACGGCCTGATGCGAAAACCCAGGCGCGCTTCGCGGCGCGAGATGCGGCCATCGCCGTCGGTGTCGAGCATGTGGAACCACTTGAGTGCCTGCTGCTCGCCCGGGCTGGCCTGCTTCGCGGGCGCGGGCGTCGGCCTGGAGGTCGGGGCACTGGCTGCAGGCGCCACCGCTGCGGCTGCCGGAGGGATCGCCTGGGCTTGCGCCCAGGGCAGCAGGATGGCCTGCACGAGCATCAGCAGCGCCGTTCGAAAGATTCTCATGCCCGCTTGGAGCGCGTCCGGCGCCCCGGAGTTTCCCCGCCGGCTGCGACATTGGTCACGCCCGCTGCCACATGACCGGCCGGCACGTGGCGTGCGGCCTGGCTGATGTGGCCGGTCTGGTCGTCGAAGAAGAAGTCGGGTTCGAACTCGCGCAGGAACTCGCCCTTGGGCAGGCCGCCCAGGAACATCGCTTCATCGACGCGAATGTTCCAGCGCATCAGGGTCTGGATGGCGCGGCGGTGCGCCGGCGCGCCGCGTGCCGTGACCAGGACGGTGCGGATGCGCATGTGGGGCGAGCCCGATTGCTGCAGGCGGTTCAGCGCCACTAGGAAGGGCTTGAATGGGCCTTCCGGCAGGGGCAGGTCGGCCTTGCGCTGCTCGTGGCGCTGGAACGCGGCCAGTCCCCTTTTCTGGAACACCTGCTCGGCCTCGTCGGAAAATAGCACGGCGTCGCCGTCGAAGGCGATGCGCACCTCGTCCGGATAGCGGTTGCCCGCCGGGCGCGCGTCCACCATCACGTGCGCGGCCGGAAAGCCGGCGGCCAGCGCCTCGCGCACATCGTCCGCGTTGGCCGACAGGAAGATGTCGGCGCGCAGCGGGCGCAGATAGCCGAACGGCGGGCGGCCCTGCGTGAACACGCCGCGCTCGAGCTGCAGCGCGGTGGCCGCGCCCGAGCTGAAGATGCGCATGCCGCTGACCGGGTCGTTGCGCGACAGGATTACCACCTCGACGCGATCCTGGCCGTCCTCGTTGAACCGCAGCAGCTTGCGCACCATCGAGTACGCGATGCCCGGCTGTGCCGGCACGTCCAGGCGCTCCAGCTGCAGCCGCATGTAGCCCTCGGGGTCGCCGCTCTCGAACAGGCGGTTTTCCTCCTCCAGGTTGAACAGCGCGCGCGAGGAAATGGCGACGACCAGCTTGTCGTCCAGGGCCGAGGTCATGTCGGGAAGGCGAGTGGGGTTTGGATGACGGTCATGGTGCTCGGCGCTGCAAGCGGCAGCGGGACGCAAAGAGCGCGAAGAGAACGCGAAGGACGCGAAACAGGCGTGAATGTTTTTTGCGTCCTTCGCGGAACTTTCGCGGCTTTCGCGTCCGGTTGTCCGGTGATCGCCCCGCGCTGCCTCATCGCACCCACTGGTTCAACTGGATGATCGGCAGCATCACCGCCAGCACGATCAGCAGCACGACCACGCCCATGACGACGATCAGCAGGGGCTCCAGCACGGTGGCGAGCTGCATGGCGCGTCGCTGCACCTCGGTGGAGAGCTGCTGGCTGGCGCGCTCGAGCATGCGTGGCAGCTCGCCGGTCTGTTCACCCAGGCGCGCGAACATCGCGAGCAGGCCCGGGAAGCGCTTTTTCTGCGCCAGCGCGGCGGCCAACGGCGCGCCTTCGCGCACCATCACCAGGGCATCCTCGGCGTCGGCGCGCATGGCGGTGTTGTGCAGCGTCTCCGCCGCTGCCTGCAGCGCACGCAGGATCGGCACGCCGGCGCCCGCGAGCATGGCCAGGGTGGCGCCAAAGCGTGCCGCGTTGTAACCGCGCGCCAGGCGCCCGACCAGGGGCAGGCGCAGCCACGCGGCGTCGAACTGCTGGCGGACCGTGGCGCTGCGCAGGGCCAGATGCACGCCAACCGCCATCAATGCAATCGCGCCGACCAGCCACCAGCCCCAGCTGCGCACAAAGGCGCTCAGCGCCAGCATGACCACCGTGAGCGTCGGCAGCGCCTGCTTGGTGCCAGCGAACACGTTCGCCACCTGCGGCACCACGTAGCTGACCAGGAAAACCACGATGACGATGGCCACCACGGTGACGATGGCCGGGTAGAGCGCGGCGCCGATGAGCCGCCCCTTGAGCGCCTGGCGTTCTTCCAGGTCGTCGGCCAGGCGCTCCAGCACCGCGCCCAGGTGGCCGCCCTGTTCGCCTGCGGCGATGACGGCGGTGTAGACGGGCGAGAACTCTCGTGGGTGCTGGGCCATGGCACGCGCCAGCGGCGCGCCGGCGTTGACCTCGGCGCGCAGGCTGGCCACGAGCTGGCGCTGGCGCTCGGTTTCAGCCTCGTCGGCCAGGGCGGTGAGTGCGCGCTCCAGTGGCAGGCCGGAGCCGACCAGGCCGGCCAGCTGGCGTGTCCAGATCGCCCGCTGGGTGGCATTGAAGGCGTGACCGCCGCCCAGGGGGCGTGTCAGCAGGGTGTCGGGGCCGGCAGCGACCGGTTCGACCGACAGCGGCACCAGTGCCTGGCCGCGCAGCTGCGCACGCGCCAGCCGTACGGTGTCGGCCTCGATCACGCCCTTGCGGGTCTGGCCATCGGCTTGCAGGGCTTCGAAGGTGTAGGCAGGCACGGGCTCTGGAAGATGCGGACGGGCGGTGCGGGCCGGGATGGCACCACCGACAGGAATCGAACCTGTATCTAGCGCTTAGGAGGCGCTCGTTCTATCCATTGAACTACGGCGGTGCGGCTCGGGCATTGTATCGACGGCGCCTGGCGCAGCAGTGCCACGGCGGCGCGCGCTATCTTGTCGCGCGCGACCTGCGTGCGGCCTGTGCTTGGGGCAAGATCGGCTTCTGCAAGTTCCTGGAGAGACCGATGCAAGAAGACCCGAACCCGTGGGGGACGATCCGGACGCTGCCCGAGGGCGGCTGCGAAGGCACGCTGCAGCGCACCTACGAGGGCCATGGACGCGCCGAGTTGTGGCGCATGCTGACCGAGCCGGTCGAGTTCGCCAAGTGGATTGCTCCCGGCACGATCGAACTGCGTCCCGGCGGCGCGGTACGGATCGACTTCCAGGACAGCGGCACGGCGATCGCCAGCACCGTGCTGGCGCTCGAGCCCGAACGGCTGCTGAGCTATTCCTGGAGCAGCGCCGGCGAGCCGGAACGCCCGCTGCGCTGGCAGCTGGACGAGGTGCCGGGCGGCACCCGCCTGACGCTCACCGTGCGCACGCCGGCGGGCGAAGACGCGGCCAAGGCCTGCGCCGGCTTCGAGGGGCATCTGGACATGCTGGCCGGCGCGCTCGAGGGCGTGCCGATCAAGTTTCCGTTCCAGCGCTTCCTGGACGCGCGCGCGGCCTACAACCAGCAGCTGGGCAAGTAGTGCAGTGTTTCGCGCTGTCAGGCACTTATAAAAGCCAGAAAAAGGCTTGCGGCAAGGCGCGGTTCGCCGCCAATGCTGGCGGCCTTGGCAAGAATCGCAACGCCGCCGCGAGCCTTTTTCTGGCTTCCCGCAGGGCGAGCCGCCAAGGGGCCATCTGCCTTGTTGCGCGGCCTTGACATGGGGCCACCATGCCTGCGGCCACGCGCCGCGCAGCTGGCCCCTTGGCGACTCGTTATAAGTACCTGACAGCGCGAAACACTGCACTGGTCGGGATTCCGCCTCAATCGAACGACAGCCGGAAGATCAGGTCCACCGCCGAGTCGACGCCGGCCTGGCCGCGCAGCGACCAGCGGCGCGACAGCTCGTAGAAGATCAGCAGGGTGCCGCTGGCGCCCGCGACGCTGTGCTCGTAGGCGGCGTAGAGCCGGTCCGACAGGCGCTTGCCCAGCGTTACGCTGGCGCTGCCGACCTCGCCGTCGCCGCTGCTGAAGCTCAGCTCGTCAAGGCCGAAGGTGGCGGCCAGTCCGCGCCCCTCGCGTCCGCCGAGCAAGGCCAGCGCGGCGGTCTGCAACATGGCGGACTCGGCGCCGGTCTCGGGCGCCTCGCGCCCCAGCAGCAGCCAGGCCAGCGCCTGGCTGTCGGGCAGCTGCGGCTGTGAATAGAGGCGCACGCGCGGCAGCAGGGCGCTGCCGGCGACCTCGACGCCGACGCGCTGGTCGCTGGTGTAGTTGGGGCGCAGGGCGATGATCTCCAGCGTCGGGTTGGCGGGATCGCCGCGGAACACGATTTCGCCGTGCTCGATCGCCAGCTGCTGGCCATAGGCGTGGAAGCTGCCGCCCACCGTGCGCACCGTGCCCTTGAGCTCGGGCATGCGGCCCAGCGGTCCGTCGGCGCTCAGCGCCAGCTTGCCGGCCAGGCGCGTGGCTATGCCCATGCCGCTGAGCTGGAAGTCCGGGCCGAGGTCGATGCCGACCCGCGCCCGCACCGTCAGGGGCTCGTCCCGCCGCGCGCGCGCGGCGCTGCTGCGCTCCTGTTGCGCGGCCAGCTGCTGGCCGGCCTCGCTGGTCGGGGTGGCGACGGCGCCGGGGCCTTCGCGGCCGTACATCACGCGCCCGTCGGGGCCGCGCACGATCACGTCGTCGTCCATGCGCGGGGCGTTCTCGTCCGGCAGCACGATGCGCGCGTGGTCCACCTGCAGCTGGCCGTCGACCTCGACGGCGCGGCCGTCCAGCCGCGCCTGCACCTGTCCGGAAACGTCGACTTCGCGGTCGCTGCGGGCGCTGACACGCATTCGCTCCAGCCGGGCATCCAGGCTTGCCTGCGCGCGGCCGTCGATCCAGCCGGCCTCGCCGCTGGCCCGCAGCCGGCCGCCGCTGCCCTGCGGGCCGGCGCCTTCCAGCGTGAGCTCGTCGACCAGCAGGCGCGTGCCGTCCAGGCGCGCGCGCAGGCGGCCGTGCTCGAGCGCGATGCCATCCACCACCGAGCGCAGTGCCAGGTTGTCGGCTCCCAGCGTCCCGTCCAGCAGCGGCGCGGCGCGCGTGCCGCCCAGGCGCACGTCGGCACCGAGCGAGCCGCGCAGTCGCCAGCCCGGTGGCGCCAGCACCGACCAGGCCGAGATCTGCGGCAGCTGCGCCTGCAGCCGGCCTTGCAGTGGCGCCGTTTCGGGCCAGTCCCAGTGCGTGGCGCCGTCGGCGTTGTGCGTGGCGTGCAGCTGGGTGCGCAGGCTGCCGTTGGCGCTGCCGGCCTGGGCGCTGTCCCAGGCCAGGCGCAGCGCGAGTTCAGGGCCGTTGCCGGCGAGTTCCAGCCGCGCTTCGCGCAGCCCGGCGGGGACGCGCGACTGCACGCCGGTGTCGCCGTCGGTGGCGAGCAGGGTCAGGTCGCCACGGGTGCGTTCCAGTTGGGCGCGCACCTGCAGCGAGCTGCCCAGGGCGAGGTCCCAGGCGCCATCGAACACCACGTCGCCGGTCACGCCGGCCTCGCGCAGCGTGTCGCCGCCCAGGCGCTCGGCCCACTGCAGCGGCAGGCCGGTGAGGCGGCCGCGGCTGTGCAGTTCGCCGGCGCGCCAGCGCAGCGGCTCCCAGGCCACGCGCGCCTGCGACACGGGCGCGGGGGAGGTGATGGCCAGCGCGCCGGCGCCGGCTTCGAAGCGGCCGCCTTCGGCCGGCGACCAGGCCAGCGGCACGGGCCCGCCCTCGGTGGCCAGGCGCCAGCGGCCCTGGCCGAGCTCGGGAGCGGCGACCTCGGCCTGCAGGCGGGCGATGCGCGCTCCCCAGCCGGCCTGGGCCAGCGGGGTACTGGCAGGGCCGGTGCGGCCGCCGTCGGCCTGCAGCTGGAACTGCAGCGTGCGTTCGCCTTGCGCGAGCTCGCCGCTGGCGTCGAGCCGGGCCGCATCCAGGCGGCCATCGAGATCCAGCGCCAGGGCGCGCACCCGGATCGGCGCCTGTGGCTCGTCGCCGGCGGGCAGCTGCAGTTCCAGGCCGGGAGACGCCAGGCGGGCCTGCAGCCGGGGGTTGCGCCAGCCGTCGCGCCAGTGCGCGTCCAGCGTGGCGCGGCCGCTGGCCTCGGCACTGGCCAGGATCGCATCCAGGCCCGGCATGCGCCGCGCCCAGGCCAGCACCTGGCGCGCGTCGCTCAGCGCCAGGCGCAGCGTGCCGGCGCCGCGGTCCGGCTGGGCTTCGCCCTGCACCGCCAGTTCGGCACCCGGGAGCTTCAGCTTCAGGTCGGCCGTGCCGCCGGGCCCGGCAAGCTGCAGCGCGGCCGTCCCGGCCAGTTCGGCATCGTCGGTGCGCACGCGCAGCTGCTGCAGCTCCAGCTGCCGGTCGTGCCAGCGGCCGCGCGCGCTGGCGTGGCGCAGGCGCAGTGCCCGCAGGTCGATCGCGGACTCGCCCGCGGGTGCCTGGCGCGGTGCTGGCGCGGCAGCCGGCGCGCGCGCCTGCAGTTCAAGTTCGAAGTCGATCGCCTCGCCCTGGCCCCCCAGCTGCGCCGTGCCGTCGATCGGGTCGGCCTGCAGCTGCGTGTGCAGTCGATCGGGCTCGATGCCGTGCAGCCGCGCGTCCAGCCGCCAGGGCGGCGTCGCTGCCGTGCCGGCGTCGTCGGTGGCGGATGTCGACTCGGATGGCGGTGCGACCCAGCGGCCGCTGGCTTCGAGCGTTCCGCCCGCCAGCAGCGCCTGCAGCGTGCGGACCGTGGCGGTGCCATCCTGCCAGTCGAGGTCGGCGGTCATCTGCTCCAGCGGCAGCTGGCGCTGGTCCCAGGGGCCGGGCTGCCGGTTCTCGAGCGCGGCGTGCAGCGTCCAGCCGCCGCCGGCCGCGTCCGCGGCGGCCAGCGGCGCCAGGTCGAGCGTGCCGCCCAGGTGGGTGGCGGGCGCCTGGGCCCAGAGGGCGCCCAGGTCCAGGGCGCGCAGGTGCAGCCGCGCTTCGGGCAGGGGTTGTGCTGCCCAGGGCGTGATGCGGGCACTGGCACGGGCCTGGGCGCCCGCGTCGGCATCGGCTTCGGCCGTCGGGGTCGCTGCCAGCTGCGCGAATTCCGGCAGGGGTGGCAGCGCTGGCGCCCCCGCGTCGGTCGGCAGGGAAAGCTGCTGCAGATCGGCACGCGCCTGCAGGTCGGCCAGCGGCCCCTGCACGCCGGCGCGCAGGGCGAAGGCGGCGGCTTCGTCGCTGCCCGGAACCGCCGTGGTGAGCGCGCCCGCCAGGGCCAGGTCGAGGGTGACAGGGTGCCGGTCCGTGAGCTGCAGGCGCGCGTGGTAGTCGCCGTTCTCGAAGTGTGCGTGTTCCAGTGCCAGTGCGTGGCGCCGGCCGTCGTAGTCGTAGCGCGCCGTCAGGTCGCGCACCGCCTGGGGCGGCGGGCCGGCCCACTGCAGCTCGTCCACGCGCAGTGCGTCCACGCGCAGCTTCAGTGGCAGCGCGATGGCATCGGGCGGTGCGGTCGTCGGCTCGCCCGCCGGGCGCTGGTCGTCGATCACGATGCGCCTGGCGGCCAGCTGCTCGACCTGCAGGGTGCGCGCCAGCAGGGCACGCGGCGTCCAGTGCAGCACCAGTTCCTCAACCTCGACGTGCAGGCCGTTGCCGTCGTTCCAGGCGAGGCGCCCGATCGTGCCGCCGCCGAGCACACTGCCGCTCACCGCCTCGGCCTGCAGCGGCAGCTGCGTGCCGACCCAGCGCAGGACCGTGGCCAGCGAGCCGGCGCTGCCGGCCCAGATCCAGAGCCCGGCGAGCACGAGCGCCAGCAACGCCAGCAGCGCCGCCAGCGCGCGTCCGGCCCAGCGCAGCGCGCCGGCGCGCCGGCGCGGGGCGGCCGCGGCGTGCGCCTGAGGCTCCACGGGTGCGGTCGGTTCGGTCATCAGAACACGAACCCCACGTTCATGTGCAGTCGCACCTCGCGGGTCTTCAGGCCGTAGGCGAGGTCGAGCTGCATCGGCCCTACCGGGGTCAGCAGGCGCAGGCCGGTGCCCACGCCCCAGTGCGGGCGCAGGTTGCGTGCGTGGTTGGCAACGCTGCCGACGTCGATGAACAGCGTGTGTTCGAGCAGGCCGGGAAAACGCTCCTGCAGGATCGGGCGCTGCCACTCGACGCTGCCCACGCCCATGTAGCGCCCGGGCCCGACCAGGCCGCCGCCGACCGGGATGCCGATGCGGCGGTAGGCGTAGCCGCGCACCGTGGCGTCGCCACCGGTGCGGAACATCATCGTCGCCGGCAGCCGCGCCGCGTCGCTGGCCAGGATGGCGGCGCCCTCGGCACGCAGCGCGAGCCGGCTGTCGCCCTGGCCCAGCGACACGAAGCCGAGCCAGCGTCCGCTCATGCGCGCAAACGGCTTGCGCGGGCTCAGCGTGGTCATGCCGGCGCCGACGTCGAAGCCCAGGCCCCAGCCGCGCCGGGGCGTCAGCAGGCTGTCGAAATAACGGCCGGTCCAGGCGTAGTTGGCGCTCAGTGCGGCGCCGTCCCCGAGCAGGGCGTCCGGCACCGCGGTGGACCCCGAGCCGGTGACGGTGGCGTGCTCGTACTGCAGGTAGAACTGGCGGTCGTACCGTTCGGCGTTCTTGATCCGGCCCACGCGCAGCGTGCGCGACAGCGTGTTCAGCGTGCCGTCGTCCTGCCGCATGTAGCGGCCCATGCCGGTCCAGCGCCAGCCGCCGGCATTGGGCAGCGAGCTCAGCTCGGCCTGCAGCAGCGGCGTCTTGCGGTCCAGCTGCAGCCTGGTGTCGGCGCGCCAGCTGCTGCCCAGGAAGCGATTGTGGCGGTGCTCCAGCGTCAGGCGCGGGCCAGCGTCGGTGCTGTAGCCGATGCCCAGCTGCAGCTTCTGGCGCCTGGCTTCGGTCAGCGTGTAGAGCACCGGCACGGCGTCCGGGCCGCCATCGGGCTCGATGCTGATGTAGGCCGAGTCGTAGTAGCCACTGCCGGTGAGGCGCTGCTGGGCGTCGACCAGGCGCTTCTGGTCGTAGACCTCGCCGGGCTCGAGCCAGGACAGGATGCCGGGCAGCCAGGCCGGATAGCGCTGGGCGCCCTGCACCACGCTCGGCCCGAGGTGGTACGGCGCGCCCGAGTCCAGCCGCAGCGTGAGGTCGACGCGCGCCGCGGCCGCGTCCACGTCGGCCAGGCTGTAGCGGATGCGCCCGCGCGGGTAGCGCTGCTGCACCAGCTGGCGCAGGGCCTCGGTCTTGGCGTCCGACCAGCGTTCCTGGGTGAAGCGGCGACCCTTGTCCAGCGCCCAGTCGTGCTCGATCGCCGTGCGCTGCCGGAGGGCAGCGGCATCGGTCGTCGTGGCGATGTCGCCCTCGAATTCGATCTGCACGCGTCGCACCGTGGTGGGCGTGCCGGGGTCGATCTCGATCACCACGACGGGGCGCGGATCGCCGCGCTCGCGCCGGATCCTGACCTCGGGCAGGAAGTAGCCCTCGGTGCCCAGCAGGTTGCGCACGTCGCGCTCGGCCAGCGCCATCAGGCGTGCGAATTCGGCGTCATCCAGGTCATGCAGTGCGCGGTAGCGCCGCAGTTCGTTGTGGCGTTGCACCAGGGTGCGCAGCTTCGCGTCCGCGCTCTCGACCCGGATGTCGAAGGCGGGTTGGGCCGGCTCCAGGCCCGCATCCCCGTCAGCCGTCGTGGGCGCCGGCCTGGCCGGCTCCGCGTCCGCGCCGGGCAGCAGCCCGCAGCCGGGCAGCAGCAGGGCCAGGCCGAGCAGCAGGGCAGCGGGCAGGCCAGGCCGGCCAACCCGGTGGACGGAGGGACGCTTCACCAGCCGGAGTCTAGTGTGGTGCGCCGTTATTCCTTGTACTTGCAGCGAGTCGTTCAGCGGCTCGATGCAAGGCGCGCACGCGCAGGAATGCCGTGCGCCTTTCAAGCGGGCGCAACGCCGCAGCGGGCTGCTGAGCGGCTCGCCCGAAGGGAGCCCCCAGAAAGCGTCCATGCCGCGTTGCAGCCCTTGCCAAGGGAATCACCATTGGCTGCGGGCTGCGGGCTGCGCCTTGCCTGGACGCTTTCTGGGAGCTCTGAAAGTGCAAGGAATAGCGGCGCACCACACCAGGCGCGACGGCCGGGCTATTTCGACAGCATGCGCATCGCGTCTTCCAGTCCCTTGAGCGTGAGCGGATACATGCGCCCGCCCATCAGCTGCTGGATGATGGCGATGCTCTGGCGATACTGCCAGACGCCCTGCGGCTCGGGATTGATCCAGGCGTACCGGGGGAAGGCGTGCGTCAGGCGCTGCAGCCACTCGGCCCCGGGCTCCTCGTTGTTGTACTCGACGCTGCCGCCGGGCTGCAGGATCTCGTAGGGGCTCATCGTCGCGTCGCCGACGAAGATCAGCTTGTAGTCCTTGTTGTACTTGCGGATGATGTCCCAGGTCGGGAACTTCTCGGCAAAGCGGCGGCGGTTGTTCTTCCACATGAAGTCGTAGACGCAGTTGTGGAAGTAGTAGAACTCCAGGTGCTTGAGTTCGCTCTTGGCCGCCGAAAACAGCTCCTCGACCCGCTGGATGTGCTCGTCCATGGTGCCGCCCACGTCCATCAGCAGCAGCACCTTCACCGTGTTGTGGCGCTCGGGCACCATCCTGATGTCGAGCCAGCCGGCGTTGGCGGCGGTCGAACGGATGGTGTCGGGCAGGTCCAGCTCCAGCTCGCTGCCCTCGCGTGCGAAGCGGCGCAGGCGCCGCAGCGCCACCTTGATGTTGCGCGTGCCCAGTTCCTGGCTGTCGTCGTAGTCGCGATATGCCCGCTGGTCCCAGACCTTGACCGCGCTGCGGTTCCTGCCCTTGCCGCCGATGCGCACGCCCTGCGGGTTGTAGCCACCGTGGCCGAACGGGCTGGTGCCGCCCGTGCCGATCCACTTGCTGCCGCCTTCGTGGCGTCCCTTCTGCTCTTCCAGGCGCTTCTTCAGGGTCTCCATCAGCTCGTCCCAGCCCATCGCCTCGATCGCGGCCTTCTCCTCGGGCGAGAGCTCGCGTTCCAGCACCTGGCGCAGCCAGTCGGCCGGGATCTCCTTCGTGAAGTCGGTCAGCAGCTCGACGCCCTTGAAATAGGCGGCAAAGGCGCGATCGAACTTGTCGAAGTGCTTCTCGTCCTTCACCAGCGCGGTGCGCGCGAGGTAGTAGAAATCGTCGATCGTGCAGGCCTCGGGCTGGTTCGGGCCGACCACGTTTGCCCGCAGCGCCTCCAGCAGCGTCAGGAACTCCTTGACCGAGACCGGGAGCTTCGCCGCGCGCAGGGTGTAGAAGAAGTCGATCAGCAAGGTTGTGCCCTCCAGCGCCTGTCAGTCGTGCGCATGGCGCTGCAGCAGGTCCAGCAGCTGGGCGCGCGCCTCGGGCCATTCGCCGGCCGTCATGCTGTACATCACGGTGTCGCGCACGGTACCGTCGCGGCGCAGCGCGTGGTGGCGGATCACGCCGTCCTTGCGCGCGCCCAGGCGCTCGATGGCGCGTTGTGACGCGAAGTTGTAGTTGTCGGTGCGCCAGCCGACCACGGCGCAGCCCAGGGTATCGAAGGCGTGTTCCAGCATGAGCAGCTTGCAGCTGGTGTTGACGTGGCTGCGCTGCACACTCTTCGCATACCACGTGTAGCCGATCTCCAGCCGGCGCACTGCCGGCAGGATGTCGTGGTAGCTGGTGCTGCCCAGCACGCGACTGCTCGCTGCGTCCAGCACGGCGAAGGCCAGGCGGCTTCCGGCCTCGCGCATCTGCAGCGCGGCCTCGATGTAGGCGCGGGTCTGCTCGGGCTCGGGTACGCTGGTGACGCGGATGCGCCACAGTTCGCCGTCCGCTGCGGCGGCGCGCAGCCCCGCCTCATGCGCCGGGGCGAGCGGCTCCAGGCGCAGGCCGCGGCCCTGCAGGATGACCGGCTCGACCCACGTCATGCTCAGCCCCGGCGCCGCTGCGTGCCCTCGGCCCAGCGCCGTCCGGCGCCGATGCCGATGCCGCCGCACAGGCCCACGGCGGCAATCGCCAGCACGCTCGCGTTGCTGCTCCAGTCGCCGTGCACGAGGTCGAAACCGAGCAGGCGCGCCAGCCCGTAGCCGGCCAGCGCGCCGGCGACGAAGCCGAGCGCCTGCGCGGCGAGCGGGCGGATGCGCGGTGGCACGGACATGGGGCGTCAGCGATTGCGCTGGTTCATGAACACCAGCTTCTCGAACAGCGTCGTGTCCTGCTCGTTCTTCAGCAGGGCGCCGACCAGCGGCGGCACCGCCACCTTGTCGTCCTGGCTGTGCAGGGCGGTGGCCGGGATGTCCTCGGCCACCAGAAGCTTGAGCCAGTCGAGCAGCTCGCTGGTCGAGGGCTTCTTCTTCAGGCCCGGCAGGCCGCGCACGTCGTAGAACACCTTCATGGCCGCCGACAGCAGGTCCTTCTTGAGGTCGGGGAAGTGCACGTCGACGATCTGCTTCATCGTCTCCGGCTCGGGGAAGCGGATGTAGTGGAAGAAGCAGCGGCGCAGGAAGGCGTCGGGCAATTCCTTCTCGTTGTTGGAGGTGATGAACACCACCGGCCGGTTGCGCGCGACGATGGTCTCGCGCGTCTCGTAGCAGTGGAACTCCATGCGGTCCAGCTCGCGCAGCAGGTCGTTCGGGAATTCGATGTCCGCCTTGTCGATCTCGTCGATCAGCAGGGCCACCGGCTGTTCGGCCGTGAAGGCCTGCCACAGCACGCCCTTGACGATGTAGTTGTGGATGTCCTTGACCCGGTCGTCGCCCAGCTGGCTGTCGCGCAGGCGGCTCACGGCGTCGTACTCGTACAGTCCCTGCTGTGCCTTGGTGGTGCTCTTGATGTGCCACTGCAGCAGCGGCATGCCCAGGGCGCGCGCCACTTCCTCGGCCAGCATGGTCTTGCCGGTGCCGGGCTCGCCCTTGACCAGCAGTGGTCGCTTGAGCGTGATGGCGGCGTTCACCGCCAGCATCAGGTCTTGCGTGGCGACGTAGGAATCGGTGCCTTGGAATTTCATGTCGGGCGGAATCGGAGACAGCGGGGAAACCCAGGGTTCGGACAGTTGGATGGCATGATTACAATCTGGCTCTGACCTGGATCAAACAACCTTGGATTGTGCGCGCAAAATGAAACCGACCCTGTCCCCGATGTTCGCGGCACTCGTCGCCGGCCTGCTTGCCGCACTGCCTGCCCAGGCCGAGGTCACGGGCAACGCCCAGGCCGGTGCGGGCAAGATTGCCATGTGCATCGGCTGCCATGGCATCAAGGGCTACAAGTCGAGCTTCCCCGAGGTCTACCACGTCCCCAAGATCGCCGGCCAGAACGCCAGGTACATCGCCACCGTGCTCGAGGAATACCGCAAGGGTGACCGCAAGCACCCGAGCATGCGTGGCATTGCCGGCTCGATGAGCGACCAGGACATCGCCGACGTCGCTGCCTACTACGAGAACCTGGGCAAGGATGCCAGCGCGGCCGCCCTGCCCGCGCCGCGCCAGCCCAGCACCGAGGTCGCCAGCCTGCTGCAGAAGGGCGCCTGCGTTTCCTGCCACGGCGAGAACTACTCGGCGCCGATCGACCCGAGCTACCCCAAGCTGGCCGGGCAGCATTCCGACTACCTGTACGCCGCACTCAAGGCCTATCGTGACGACACCCATGCCACCTGGGGCCGTGGCAATCCGATCATGGCCGGCATGGCCAAGCAGTTCTCCAACGCCGAGTTGAAGGCGATCGCGCAGTACATCGGATCGTTGCCGGGCGAGGTCAAGACGGTGCCGCAGTCGCGCTTCCGCTGAACCGCGCCGACACCCTCCGTCTCCGACCGGCCCTCCGCGCGAGGGCCTTTTCAGGCCCGCCGCGGCCGGCGCCACCGGTCCGGGCAAGCACCCGCCCTGGCCTTCGCGAGCCGCACGCACCACGGGCCGCCTGTGCCGCGACAGCACCGGCTGTGCCATGGCCTCGTGCTGGCGTCCCGGATCTGTATGGCCAGCGGCCAGCCAGCGCGCTGCCCCCAGCCGTGCGTCGCCAGCGGCTGGCCGCTGGCGGCGGCATGAAGCTCGTCATGGCCGGGCCCCGGGCGTGCGACCGACACCACGCAGCGCCCCGGCGCGCCGGGTCCCCGGCTCCCGTGCCACTCCTGCCCGCAAACGCATCGAGGCAGGACGGCCGCAGGATATCTTGATTCAGGTCAAGTCAAAATCACCGGGTGGCGCGCCGGCGCACGCAGGCGAGGTAAGCCTCGCCATCGGGCGTGCCTCCGCGCTGCTGCGCATCGGCCAGCATCTGGCCCAGGCAGTCCATCACCGCGTGGTGCGCAGCGTGCAGGTCGCCCAGGCGTGCCGCCAGCAGTTCCACCGCCTGCCGGATGCCGCGTGGCTGGTCGATGCTGCACTGTTCGCTGATCGACAGGTGCATCGACAGGTGCAGGAACGGATTGCCGCCGACCGCGCCCGTGCCGTAGTCGCGCGCCGCGGCGGCGTCCGCGTCCGCCAGTTCGCCATGCCACTCCGGGTGTTCGGCCACCCAGTCCGCGGCGAGCTGCTCGATGGCCTGCATCGGCTGCCCGGCCTGCGACCTGGCCCAGGCCTCGCAGAAGAAGCGCCGCACTTGTTCCTGCGTCGGGGCAAACATGATGTGGCAAGAGTAGCACGTCGCCCGAAAGTCGGTCGGTCGTCTCGGGCGTCGGCTGCGAAACTGCCGCAACGGCCCATTTCGGACCGGCCTTCGGGTCATGCGGGCACGGTGTCCGGGACGTGCGCAGGCGGGCGTCTTGCCGGGGCATCGCAGGCAGGCTACAACACCCGCCCGAACCACAGCAGCGACAGGCCGCCCGCCAGCAGCGCCAGCAGCGCGCCGGCCAGGGCGAACAGGGCCGTGATCTCGGTTTCCTTCTTTTCCAGGGTGAGGCGGCTTGAGAGGCTCTGGTAGACCTTCTTCAGGTCTTCGGCCGTGCCGGCGTAGAAGTATTCGCCGGCGGTCTTCATGGCGATGTCCTTGAGGGTTTCCTCGTCCAGGCGCACGCGCATCGACCAGCCCTCGAAGCCGATGATTTCGCCGTCGACGGTGCCGATGCCGACGGTGTAGACCTTGACGCCGCGGTCGGCGGCCATCCGGGCGGCGTCCAGCGGATCGACGCCGGTGGTGCGCTGGCCGTCGGTCAGCATGATGATGGCGGCCGAGGTATAGGAGCCGGGCGGCACCGGGATGAATTCGTTCTGCCGGGGGGGCGGCTGGTCCAGCGAGCGGCCCATGCCGCGCATGCGCTCGAAGCTGAGCTGCTGCAGCTCGATGCCGGCGTCGGGGAACAGCGCCGCCAGCGAGATCACGATGGCGTTGCCGGTGGCGGTGGCGCGCTGCAGCTGGAAGCGGTCGATGGCGGTGAGCAGGTCCTCGCGGTTCAGCGTCGGCAGCTGCGCCACCTGGGCCGAGCCGGCAAAGGCGACCACGCCGACCTTGATGTCGCGCGGCAGCTCCTTGAGGAAGGTGCGCGCCGCTTCCTGCGCTGCCACGAGGCGGTTGGGCTCGACGTCGGTGGCGCGCATGCTGGCCGACACGTCCATCGCCAGGATGATGGTCTGCTGGTTGGAGGGCAGGGCGATCACGGCCACCGGGCGCGCGCTGGCCAGCACCAGCAGGGCGAGCGCGAGCAGCAGCAGCAGCGGCGGCAGGTGGCGGCGCCAGCCGCGCCCGCTGCCTATGGCCTGGCGCACGATCGACAGGCTGGCGTAGCGCACGGCCAGCTGCCGGCGCCGGCGCAGCAGCCACAGGTAGAGCAGCACCAGCAGCGGCAGCGCCAGCAGGCCCCACAGGAACTGCGGCCACAGGAAACCGGGCTGCGGGATCGCCGCGGGCCAGTGCAGGAAGGCGGGCCAGCTCAGGTCCATGCGCATACTCGGGTCAGCCCCATTTTGACCCCATCATGGCCCGGGAATCAATCGATCGCGCCCGAACTCGTGCATCGCGCTGGGTCACGGCCGTTCAGCCGGCCTGGCGCAGGTGGGCGGGCAGGCCGCCGCCGGCGGCCAGGCGCGTGCGGTGCTTGCGCAGTTCGGTGAAGCGCACGACGGCATCAACCAGGTCGTCGGCGGTCGAGAGTTCCAGCGCATCGACGCCGGCGTGCGCCAGCGTTTCGCGCAGGGCGTGCTCGCGCTCGGCCGCCAGCCGTGCGAAGCGGGCGCGAAAGCCCGCGTCGTGCGTGTCGACCAGCAGCTGTTCGCCGCTTTCGGCATCGCGCAGGGTGAGCAGGCCGAGATCGGGCAATTCACGCTCCAGCGGGTCGAACAGGCGCACCGCCAGCACCTCGTGGCGCAGGGCGAGCTGGCCCAGCGGCCGCTCCCAGCCGGGCGCGCTGATGAAGTCGGACACCACGAACAGCGTCGAGCGCCGTCGGATCAGCCGCCCCGCCGTCGCCAGCAGGTCGGCCAGGCGCGTGGTGGTTGGCGGTCCGGCGGCCGGAGCCTGCGCGCGCTGGCCGATGGCGTGCAACAGGCGCAGCACGTGGGCGCGACTGGCGCCGGGCGGGATCACGCGCTCGACCCCGGTGCCATAGAGCAGGGCGCCGACGCGATTGCCGTGGCGCGTCAGCAGGCGCGCGAGCACGGCGACGAATTCGGCCAGCACCTCGCGCTTGCGCCGCTGGCCCGAGCCGAAGTCCACCGAGGCGCTCAGATCCAGCAGGAACCAGGCGCTCATCTCGCGGTCCTCGGTGAACACGCGCACATGCGGCGCGTCGAGCCGCGCCGTGACGTTCCAGTCGATGTGGCGCACATCGTCGTGCACCTGGTATTCGCGCAGGTCGGCCAGGTCCAGGCCGCTGCCGCGCATCAGGGTGCGCACATTGCCCTGCAGCATGCCGTCGAGGCGACGCAGCACGGTCCACTCCAGGCGGCGCAGCAAGGCGTCGGCATCACCCGGCGCGCTCGCGGCAGCCGCCACGCGTGGCGCATTGGGCACGGCATGCGGGCGGGGACGGCGACGAAGCAGGGCCATCAGTCGCCCGTGGCGCGACGCGCCATCCCCCATGCCTGGTCCTGTCGGCCCTTCACGGCGACTCTGCCCCCATCCTGACCTTCCCCCAACGAGGGAAGGATAAAGGGCCGCAGAGCAGGCCAGGCGAGGCGCCCGTGGACGGGGTTCCTCTGGCCACTGGGTGCGCCCCCCTTGGGAGGGAAGGCGCGCAGCGCCATGGGGAGATCATTTCAAGCCGCCTTCTTCTCGTGCGCCAGCGGCTTGGGCGGCGGCGGTACCCTGGCCATGATGCGCAGCACGATCTGATCGGCCGACAGGCCTTCCGACAGCGCCTGGTAGGACAGCACCAGGCGGTGGCGCAGCACGTCGGGCACCAGGTCGCTCATGTCCTCGGGCAGGGCGTAGGCGCGGCCACGCATGAGCGCGAGCGCACGCGCGCCCTCGATCAGGCCGATGGTGGCGCGCGGGCTGGCGCCGAAGCTCAGCATCGGCGCCAGCTCGGGCAGCTGCACGTCGGCGGGCACGCGCGTGGCCGTCACCAGGCGCACGGCGTATTGCACCAGGGACGGGTCCACGTAGACCTGGCGGCACGCCTGCTGCAGGGCAGCGAGCTGCTCCATGCTGGCAACGGGCTGGACGTCCACGCGCGGGCCGGTGACGCGCTGGGCGATGACGAATTCCTCCTCGTCGCTCGGGTAGTCGACCAGCACCTTCATCAGGAAGCGGTCGACCTGGGCCTCGGGCAGGGGATAGGTGCCCTCGGTCTCGATCGGGTTCTGCGTCGCCATCACGAGGAAGGGCTCGGGCACGTGGTGCGTCTGCCCGGCAATCGTCACCTGGCGTTCCTGCATCACCTCCAGCAGCGCGCTCTGCACCTTGGCCGGCGCGCGGTTGATCTCGTCGGCCAGCAGCAGGTGGGTGAACACGGGGCCCAGCGCGGTGCTGAAGTCGCCCGTCTTCTGGTTGTAGATGCGCGTGCCGATCAGATCGGCCGGCACCAGGTCGGGCGTGAACTGGATGCGCTTGAACTGGCCCTGCAGCACGCCGGCCAGGGTCTTGATGGTGAGCGTCTTGGCCAGGCCCGGCACGCCCTCGACCAGCAGGTGGCCGCCCGCCAGCAGGGCCACCATCACGCGTTCGAGGAAGCGGTCCTGGCCGACCACGATGCGCTTGACCTCGTAGAGGATGCGCTCCATCAGTTCGGCGGTCTGCGGATCGGCCTGGGGGCGCTGCGGGTCCTGGTCGTTCATGTCGGGTGGCTGCGAAGGGGTCAGAAGGGAACCTGGCCGGCGCCGGCCGCGGCGTTCTCGATCGGCACGGCAAAGCCGATGCCCAGGAAGGTGCGTGCCGGCGTCGGGTTGAGGATGGCCGTCACGATGCCCACCACCTGGCCGTCCATGGTGACCAGCGGGCCACCGGAATTGCCGGGATTGGCGGCGGCGTCGAACTGGATCAGGTTCTTCATCAGCTGGCCGCCCTCGGGCGAGCGAAAGCCGCGTCCCAGGCCCGACACCACGCCGGACGACACCGAGGGCCCGATGCCGAACGGAAAGCCGATCGCCACCACTTCATCGCCTTCGGCCAGGTCGCCGGTGGAGCGCATGGTGGCGGCCAGCAGGTCGTCCGGGATCTTCAGCGCGCGCAGTACCGCCAGGTCGTTCTCCGGCATGATGTTGACGATGCCGGCCGGGCTTTCCGTGCCGTCGAAGAAGGTCACGGTGATGTGCTCGGCGCCTTGCACCACATGCAGGTTGGTGAGGATGGTGCCGTTGTCGATGATGACCACGCCTGTGCCGATGCCGCGGTCCAGTTCGGTCGGGCCCTTCCTGCTCTTCTTGCCTTCGGTCGTGCCTTCCACGCGCACCACGGACGGTGCCACGGTGGCCGCGGCGCGCGCGGCCTGCGAGGGCAGTACCTTGTGCAGGGCGGTGTGCAGGACCGCGGCGTCGATGTCCTTCTGCGTGAGCTGGCGCGCGACCGGGGCGCGCCAGGGGCCCTGGCTCAGGGCGAGGGCGAGCGCGAGGGCCACGATGGCGCCCCACAGCGCACCCGGGTGGTGCCAGACAAGACGCGTGCGCGACGGCCGGGGCGGGGTGGCCGGCGCTGGCGACGCCGGTTCTGGGTCGCCCGCCTGCGCGGCCATCCCGGCGGGCGGGGCCGGCGGCGTCGATCGGCTGTAGAGTGCGGTGCGGCGCATGATGCATCCCGGACAGCGGAAGGGTGATGGGATGCACGGTAGCATGCTTTGGTCCGCAACGCGACCCACACGACACCATGGACCCAACTGCCAGCCTGAACGAGACGGCGGAGACCCTCTGGGTACTCGACTGGAGTGAAGCACAGGCGGGCTGGAACTGGGCGGCGCAGGACGGCGATGGCAAGTGGTACTGGTACCGCACGCGGCCGATCCTCGGACTGGCCGGCCAGATCTGGCGCGCCAACTCGCGCAATCAGCGCTTTGCGGGGCAGGGCGCGCCCAACCCCGACTGGGACCTGTCGCTGCAGCACCGGCCCGCCTGAGCCTGCGCTAAGCTGGCCGGATGCCCGGCTGGATCGACACCCACTGCCATCTCGACGCGCCCGAATTCGCGCGCGACATCGCCGCCGTGCGGGCGCGCGCTGCCGAGGCCGGCGTGCGCGCCTGCGTGATTCCGGCGATCGGCGTGGACGGCTTTGCGCGCGCGCGCGCGCTGGCGCGCCGCCTGGGCGATGCCTACGCGCTGGGCATTCACCCGATGTACGTGGCGCAGGCGCCGGATGACGGCCTGGAGCGCCTGGACGCGGCCCTCGCCGAGTCGGCGCATGACCCGCACCTCGTGGCCGTGGGTGAAATCGGCCTCGATCTGTTCGTGCCCGAATTGATCTCGGGCGCGCTGCGCGAACGGCAGGAATGGCTGTTGCGAGGCCAGCTTCGACTGGCACGCCGCCACGGCCTGCCGGTGTTGCTGCACGTGCGCCGCTCGGTCGACGCGGTGTTGCGGGCGTTGCGCGAAGTGGGCGCGGTGGGTGGCATCGCGCACGCCTTCAGCGGCAGCCGCCAGCAGGCCGATCAATTGCTGGACCTGGGGTTTCGGCTCGGCTTCGGTGGTGCCGTGACGTTTGAGCGCGCCACGCGCCTGCGCGCGCTGGCCCGGGCATTGCCGGCGCACGCCATCGTGATGGAGACCGACGCCCCCGATATCCCGCCCCAGTGGCTGTACGCCACGGCACGCGAGCGCGCCGCGGGCCGGCCGCAGGGACGCAACGAACCGGGCGAATTGCCACGCATCGGCGCCGTGATCGCTGCATTGCGCGGGGTGTCGCCCGAGGACTGGGCCGCCACCACCCGCGCCAACTCCTGCGCCGTGCTGCCGCGGCTGGCGGCGCTGATCGGGTTCGGGGCTGAGAAATGACGAATGAGGAAATGACCGCGCTGCGCTTCAAGGACGCGCCTGGCGGCGCATGAAGACGGGGCCGGTCATCGGCCATGCCGGCGGGCATGCGCCGTCCGCCGCGACGTCACGGCTGCAGCGCCCGCCGCAACTCGGCGGCGCACAGGCTGACGGCGGTGTTGGCCTCGTCCAGCACCTTGCCCATGGTGATGAAGCCGTGGATCTGGCGGCCGAAGCAGATGTAGCTGGCGCACCCGCCGCCCTCCGTCAGGGCGCGCGCATAGTCCAGGCCCTCGTCCACCAGCGGGTCGTAGCCGGCCGTGAGCACCAGGGCCGGCGGCAGCCCGACGTGGCTGGCGGCCAGCAGAGGGGATGCGCGCCAGTCGGTGAGCGGCGCGCCGGCCGGCAGGTAGTGGCCGACGAAGTAGTCGATGGTCTCGCGCGTGAGGATGTAGCCCTCGCCGTTGCTGCGGTGCGAACCGTGGCCGCGGCGCATGTCGGTGGCCGGATAAACCAGCAACTGGAAGGCGAGCGGCAGCGGACCCTGCCCGTCGGCCTGGTCGCGCGCCGCCAGCGTGACGGCCGCTGCCAGGTTGCCGCCGGCGCTGTCGCCACCCACCGCCAGGCGCGTGGCATCGGCGCCCAGTTCCGCGGCGTGGCGGGCGACCCAGCGCGTGGCGGTCAGTGCATCGTCGTAGGCCGCCGGGAAGCGGTGCTCCGGCGCCAGCCGGTAGTCGACGGCGATCACCGCGCAGCCGCTGCCATTGGCCAGCTCGCGGCACAGGGTGTCGTGCGTGTCCAGGTCGCCGATGACCCAGCCACCGCCGTGGAAGTAGACCAGCGCGGGCAGCACGGCGTCCGGATGGGCGCCCAGCGGGCGGTAGGCGCGCAGCGCGATGTCGCCACTGGCGCCGGGAATGCGCAGCTCGCGCACCTCGGCCACGGGCGGCGGCGTCGGCTGGGTGAGCGCGCGACGGTCGCGGTAGAAGCTGCGTGCCTCGCTGGGCGTCAGCGTGTGCGTCGGTGGCAGGCCGTGGGCCACCAGCAGGTCGATCAGGGCCTGGGCTTGCGGGTGCAGCATGGCGGGTTCCTCGGGTGGGACGTCAGAGGCTGGAAGTCTTCTGAACGTACCCGAAAGGTGCGTCGAGACGCCCGGGATCGCGGCGCAAGGCGCAACCATGGCTCGGGCCATGGCGAGCATATGCAACGATGAGCCGGGGCGTCTTGGCGTGCAAGGCGGGCATGGGCAAACGACTCCCAGCCTCTCAGGCAGTCGGGAAGGTGCCAGGCCGCAGGATGGCGGCATCCACGCCTTCCAGCTGCGTGTGGCCGCAAAACGCCATCGTGAGATCCAGCTCGCGGTGGATCAACTGCAGCGCCTTGGCCACGCCGGCTTCGCCCGCCGCGCCCAGGCCCCACAGGAAGGCGCGGCCGATGTAGGTGCCGCGCGCGCCCAGGGCCCAGGCCTTGAGCACGTCCTGGCCGCTGCGGATGCCGGAGTCGAAGTGCACCTCGATGTCCCGGCCCACGGCGTCGACGATGGCGGGCAGGGCGGTGATGGTCGAGGGCGCGCCATCGAGCTGGCGCCCGCCGTGGTTGCTGACGATCAGTGCATCGGCGCCGCTGTCGACGGCCAGGCGCGCGTCCTCGGGCTCCATGATGCCCTTGATGATGATCTTGCCGCCCCAGCGTTTCTTGATCCATTCGACGTCGCCCCAGTTCAGGCGCGGGTCGAACTGGTCGGCCGTCCAGGCGCCCAGGTTGCTCATGTCGGTGACGCCCTTGACGTGGCCGTGGATGTTGCCGAACTTGCGCCGGGGGGTGCCCAGCATGCCCATGATCCAGCGCGGCTTGGTCGCCAGGTTGACGAGGTTGGCCAGGGTGGGCTTGGGCGGGGTGGACAGGCCGTTCTTGATGTCCTTGTGGCGCTGGCCCAGGATCTGCAGGTCCAGCGTGATCACCAGGGCGCCGCAGCCGGCGGCCTTGGCGCGGTCGATCAGGCGCTCGATGAAGTCGCGGT